>NZ_CP028487.1:3739500-4362750 GCF_003048255.1 Yersinia massiliensis | reverse complement strand
AGCAGCGATTGACACAAGTACAGCCCAAACTCATGCACAACCTAAGGAAGGATCTGTTGAATTAGCCCCCAAAGTTGTAAATGAACCAGTAGATATTGAGCCTAAAAAGACCTTAGAAATAACACCTGAAGTCTTCGCCAAACGAATGAATGCTAATCTTAAAGAGACCGGAAGCTTATTTAGACTAAGAGTTCATGTTAAAAGTGGTGAAGTCAATGATACTTTCAATTATACATTCAATGATCATTTAGCCATCGTGGGAACTGTCGATAAGGTAAGTCAAAAACTGTCTGGCATCACCCTAATCACCAGCGGTGATGGTACCACTAAGTCTGGTATAGATGTTATGGCCATTGTTGTATCGGCATACTCTGCAGCATTGGGTGAAAACACAATGAAAACTGGAGAGCCAGCTAAACTAATGATGAAGTTGGTTGAATTGGATAAGAAAGTTTCAGAAGGGGAATCGGCAGTTTCAACAATATTCAATGGCATAAAATTCAGTTTTATGAGTAGTGATACTATTGGTAATTGGTTCACTGCTGAGCCAATTTAACTTTTGAGGGGCAGGCCACAATGCCCCTCAAGTCAAATAATGACAAGTAGACAGTTTTAGAAATTACAAATCACTAATTCTTTCCGAGACGCCGCTTTCCCAGTGACTTTCAGGTTATAGCTAATATCCACCGTCTGAAAATTTAGACCGTTGAATGCACGCCGCATTTCCGGGATATCGTTCACCGAAATAATCATCTTTCCTTTGATGCTATGTGCCAGCTCCGCCATGTGGTCATAGTTTTCCAGCCCAAACTCCACGCCGTAGCCTTCCGTTCCCCAGTATGGAGGGTCGCAGTAAAACAGTGTATGGGGACGGTCATAGCGCTCAATACACTTGTGCCAGTCCAGATGCTCAATCAGCGTTCTAGATAGACGCAGGTGCGCCATCGACAATTCTTCCTCGATGCGCAGCAGGTTAAAGCGCGGTGCACTGGTAGTGGAGATGCCGAAGGTGTGCTCGGCGACTTTGCCGCCAAATGCCTGCTTTTGAAGGTAGTAGAACCGGGCGGCACGCTGGATGTCGGTTAGTGTCTCTTCCGGCGTGTCCTGCAACCATTTATAGATCTGGCGACTCACCAGCGCCCATTTGAACTGCCGGACAAACTCTTCCAGATGGTGTTTTACTACCCTGTATAAGTTCACCAGTTCCCCGTTGATATCGTTAATGACCTCGGTCTTGCTGGGGGTCTTGAGAAAATACAAAGCAGCTGCGCCGCTGAACGGCTCTACATAGCAGGTGTGGGTTGGAAACAGTGGCAAAATATGTTTAGCCAGACGGCGTTTACCGCCGATCCATGGAACGATGGGTAAAGATTGTTGTTTCATCATCCGTAAGCCTTTTGCAATCAGTGAAAATATGGCAGGCTAGTCTGGTCTCGCGAGACTGACTGAACCTTGGTTGGCTCACAGCTGATGTCTGTGGGTTGATGACCAGTCCGGTGTTAGCGCACCGGGCTGGTCGTTCTTTCAAGGCCATCATGCTGTTTTGTCCCATCGCTTCACTATTAACGCTGTTTAAAATCCATTACCCCTGGCATTTGTGATGCTGTCTCCCACACAACAAGGAGACGCACCATGAAAAACCTGAAAAATATTATTCCCTCTGTTAAAAAACCACGCCTGAGTGGGTGGCTACTGACCGCGGTGCTGCTGCTCGGCACCATCGGTCTTGTATCGCCGCAGCAGTTGCCGGTCGTTATCTACAAACTGTCACTCATCACGCTCGCTGCGGTACTCGGCTACTGGCTCGACCGTTCGCTCTTCCCCAAAGCCCGCCCCGGACAGTATCTCAGGCATGACGTTAAGCTGATGGCTGATGGCCGCTACCCAGTACAGACCGGCCTCCACTTGGTCTTTTCTGCCGCGCTGATCCGCCGTGCTCTGATAGTTGCAGCCGTCTGTCTGGCTGTGGCCACGGGACTGTAACGATGAACTGGCCTCAAATCACACTCATCATTCTGCTGGCCTTCGGTCTGGGCGTAACCGCGATTAAGCATGGCGAACCACGCATCGATAAATACAGCTTCTGGTGGCAGCTCGCAGGCCATCTGGTGATGGCTGGGCTGCTCTGGTGCGGTGGTTTCTTCAGCCAAGCCAGAGCCGCGCAGCCTCCGCAGGCGGCCCTGCAGTACCGTGCCGATGTGATCCGTAATGCGCGCCTCGAATGGGGGATGTCAGCGCCGGTAGCCGATTTTGCCGCGCAGCTGCATCAGGAGAGCGGATGGCGACCCTATGCTATATCGCCAGTAGGCGCTCAGGGAATGGCACAGTTTATGCCTGCTACCGCAGACTGGATTAGCCAGCTGGTACCGGGGCTGAACAGCCGGGAGCCGTTTAATCCGGCATGGGCTATCCGGGCGTTGGTCAGCTATGACCGCTGGTTGTGGCAACGCATCAGCGCTGCCGATGACTGTGAGCGGATGGCCATGACGTTGTCGGGCTATAACGGCGGGCTGGGCTGGGTGCAGCGTGATAAGCGTCTGGCCGTGCAGAAGGGGTTGGACGGTGCCCGCTGGTTTGAACATGTTGCCACGGTGAATGCCGGGCGAAGTGCTGCCAACTGGCGGGAGAACCGTCACTACCCGCAGCGCATCCTGCACGAACTGGCCCCGCGCTATCTCATCTGGGGAGGCAGCAGCTGTGTGGACTAGCCTGATAAAAAAATTGCCGTGGCGCGGCATGTTGCTCGCATTTGTCTTAGTGGGGGGGCTGTATGGCTTGTACCACTGGGGTTATCGCGGTGGTCACAATGACGCAAAACGTGACGGGGATGCGGCGATCAGCACGCTGCAGTCAACATTCGATAAGTACAAAGCGGAACAGACAGCGCTTGAGAACGCAGCACTCCGAGTCTGGGCTAAACGCTATCAGGAACAGGTTGCCGCAGGTCATCAGGCAGAGGCTGATTACCTTGAGCAGGTGGCGCAGCTTGAAAACCAGAACCAACAACTTAAAGAGAAAATTGATGATGTCACACAGCGCTGGATTGATGAAAAAGGCAAGAGTCATCCCATTGAGTGCGTGTTTACTCGCGGTTTCGTGCGTCAGTACAACACAGCGCTCGGATATACCGACGCATCCGTCGACACCGGTCATGCAGGCAGCGCTACCGCCGCTATCCCCGGTGCTAGCACAGCGCCCCGGCCTCCTGAAACCGCTGACACCTGGCTACGCGACTCTGGCGTCTCCCAGCGTGACGTCCTCGTCAACATCATCGACAACGCGAAGCAGTGCCGCGTCTGGCGCAATCAGATAAACGGGCTGCTGGACGAACGAGAAGGATTACAGAAATGACGTTGCAGGTTGAATTCTGGACGGTGGTGGGGTTCCTCATCACCTTCATGAGCTTTGTCGGTGGTATCGCAAAGTGGCTGTTCAGCAAGGCAGAGGATCGTCAGGCGGCACGATTCGCCTCGCTTGAGCAGTCATTGCAGCAATCTGCCTCCAACTGGGGCGAGTTGGAAAAAGAATTTATGCGCTTCCGGGCTGAACTGCCCCTGAACTACGTTCGTCGTGAGGATTACATCCGGGGCCAGACGGTCATCGAGGCCAAGCTGGACGCACTCTACAACAAACTGGAAGTGGTACAACAGTACCGTCATACAGGAGGTCACAATGGTTGATATCACCCGCGTGCGCCGGGAATCCCTGCGCTGGAGTCTGCTGGTCGCTCTGAACAAAACCCGTCCGTACACCGCCAGCGAGACACTGCTGCTGGATGTATCCCGCGCCATCTACCCAGACACTACCCATCTTGAACTGCGTCGGGAGCTGGATTATCTGACTGACCGTAAGATGGTTGATCTGGAGAAGAAGCCTTCCGGCGACTGGTTTGCCGATCTGACCCGCCTCGGGGTTGACCTGGTGGAATATACCGTTGAATGCGGCCCCGGCATTGCCCGCCCGGAAAAGTACTGGAGTGAATGATGGCCAGACGCAGCACCATAGATAAACTGCCGGAAAACGTGCGGCGATGGCTTGAGCGGGCGCTGAATGAATCAGGCTTCAGCGGCTATTCCGAGCTGGAGTCTTTGCTGCGTGAGCAGGGTTACGTCATCAGCAAATCGGCAATCCATCGCTATGGTCAAAAAATTGAGCGCCGCTATGGTGCTATCCGTGCAGCTACCGAAGCGGCCCGTATGCTGACCGAGGGGGCGGCTGACGATCAGGATGCGCGTTCGGAAGCCGTCATTGCCTTGATCCAGACCGAGCTGTTCGAGAGCATCGTCCAGTTGCAGGAAGCGGAAGAAGGCGAAGTCGACCCCAAAGAGCGCGTGGCACTGTTGTCGAAGGTGGCAAAGAACGTGGCTACGTTGTCCCGCGCTTCCGTCAATCTGAAGAAGTTTCAGAGCGAAGTCCGTGACCGCGCCCGACAGGTGGCCAGCAACGCCGAGAAGATTGCCCGCAAAGGTGGTCTGTCAGCCGATGCCGTACAGGCGCTGCGACGTGAAATTCTGGGGATTGCCACATGAGTCAGTTTGCACCGGTACTACCCGATACCTCCGGTTATGATGCACCTCCCGTTCTGTTGCCTTATCAGCAGCGCTGGGTTGCTGATACATCGCCATTCAAGGTGATGGAGAAAAGCCGCCGCACCGGTATCACCTGGGCGGAGGCGTCCGATAACGTGCTGACCGCGGCCTCTTCAGCACCAGCCGGTGGTATGAACGTCTATTACATCGCCTATAACCAGGACATGACCGTCGAGTATATCCAGGCCTGCGCCATGTGGGCGCGGGCCTTCAACTATGCCGCCAGCGAGATTGAAGAAGGTTTCTGGGAAGAGGATGAAGACGACAAACATATCAAGACTTACACCATCAAGTTTCCCGACTCCGGCTTCCGTGTTGTCGCGCTCTCCAGCCGTCCATCCAACCTGCGTGGTCGTCAGGGCGTTATTGTTATCGACGAAGCAGCGTTTCACGAGCAACTGAAAGAGCTGCTGAAAGCGGCGATGGCGATGCTGATCTGGGGCGGTAAGGTGCGGGTTATCTCCACCCACGATAGCGATGATAATGAGTTTAATACCACGATCACCGACATCCGTGCCGGACGTCTGGGTGGTAGTGTTCATCGTGTTACTTTCAAAGAAGCTGTGGCGGAGGGATTGTTCCACCGTGTCTGCCTGCGTACCGGGAAAGAATGGTCGGAGGCATCAGAGCAGGCGTGGATGGCATCGGTGTACAAATTCTACGGCACTGGTGCATCCGAAGAGCTTGACTGTATCCCCGCCAACGGTGGTGGCGCATGGTTGTCCCGCGCCCTGATTGAGTCCCGTATGTCACCTGATACGCCGGTGTTGCGTCTTACCTGCTCGGAGGGGTACGAGCTGAAGCCCGATGCTGAGCGCTTCAGTGAAACGCAAGACTGGCTGGATGAGAATCTGAAACCGCTGCTGGAGGCGCTCCCCGCTGATGCCCGCTCGTTTTTAGGGCGTGACTTTGGCCGCAGCGGTGACCTGTCGGTTGATTACCCCTTATTGCAGCAGAAGAACCTGGTACGCCGCGTCCCGTTCGTGATGGAGCTGCGTAATGTGCCGTTCAAGCAGCAGGAGCAAATCACCTGGTACCTGATGGATGG
The DNA here is from genome assembly GCF_003048255.1 of Yersinia massiliensis. Classification (NCBI taxonomy): domain Bacteria; kingdom Pseudomonadati; phylum Pseudomonadota; class Gammaproteobacteria; order Enterobacterales; family Yersiniaceae; genus Yersinia; species Yersinia massiliensis. Next base: position 4,357,113 of record NZ_CP028487.1, on the reverse strand, counting down.
TCTGCCAAACCTGATGGGCGCGGCACTTGATGCCCGTGGTAACGGCTCATATCTGGCGGAATACGCCATGCAGCGCTACGGCTCCAGCCGCGTGAAACAGGTCATGCCCACCGAGAGCTGGTACCGCGAGCATATGCCACCGGTTAAGGCGGCGCTGGAGGATGGCAACCTGATTGATTTGCCGAAGGATGAAGACACGCTGGATGACCTGCGGGCGGTTCAGGTGGTTAATGGCGTTCCCCGCGTACCGGAACAGCGGTCAAAAGCCAAGTCAGACAGTGGCAAACGCCACGGGGATTCGGCTATCTCGCTGGCGCTGGCGTACTTTGCCAGCCGTGAAATTAACAAAGGGCCGGTGAAAGCAAGCTCACGCCGTCGTCGCCAGTCGGCCCGTATGCTGGAGGGTTACTGATGGCCCGTGGACTCTGGGTATCACCCAATGAATTTGTCAGCTTTGCTGAACCGAATAAGACGCTAACGGAGCAGATTGCGTCACGCAGCCGATCCATCGACTTCTTCGGTCTAGGGATGTACCTGCCCAATCCCGACCCTATTCTCAAATCACAGGGACGGGATATTCGCATCTATCGCGAGCTGCGTACCGACCCGCTGGTTGGTGGCTGTATCCGCAGGCGTAAAGCGGCAGTGAAGTCTCTGGAGCGTGGACTTGAACGTGGTCATGCCCCAGAGCGGGTGTTCAGCTTTATTAACGACATGCTCGACGACTTGGATATCTCCCGCATCATCGGCGAGATGACCGATGCCGTGCTCTACGGATATCAGCCCTGCGAAATCATGTGGGGTCGTTCGGTTAAGTCTTGGGCGGTCACCGATATCGTGGGCAAACCCCCCGAGTGGTTCCAGTTCGACAACGATAACCTGCTGCGCTTCCGAGCCAAAGACACTGGGCTGGAGGGCGAACCCGTACCGCTGAATAAGTTCGTGGTACCGCGTCAGGATGCGACCTACGACAACCCGTATGGCTTCCCCGACTTGTCGATGTGCTTCTGGCCGGTAACGTTCAAAAAAGGCGGGATGAAGTTCTGGGTGCGCTTTGCCGAGAAATTCGGGTCGCCGTGGGTTATCGGTAAGCACCCGCGCGGTACGGCACAGAGTGAGATTGACCTGCTGCTGGACTCGATGGAGGCGATGGTGGAAGACGCCGTGGCGGCGATTCCTGATGATTCCTCCATTGAAATCAAAGAGGCTGCAGGCAAGGCCGACAGCAGCGATATTTACCAGAATCTGATTACGCTCGCCCGCAGTGAAATCTCTATTGCCCTGCTGGGGCAGAACCAGACCACCGAGGCGAACAGTAACCGAGCTTCGGCACAGGCCGGGCTGGAAGTCACCAGTGATATCCGCGATGCCGACGCCGAGATTGTGGTGAGCGCAGTCAATCAGGTTATCCGTCAGGCCGTCTCGCTGAACTTTGGCGATGTGGCCAGCCCCGTCTGGAAGATGTGGGAACAAGGAACGGTCGACGACACGCAGGCCACCCGTGATGAGAAACTCAGCCGCGCCGGTGTGGTATTCACACCGCAATACTTCAAGCGCGAGTACCAGCTGCTGGACGGTGATATTGATGAGACGCCGCCGTCAGAACGCCAGAAGAACAACGCGCTGCCGCTGTCGTTCGCCGAGGCGATTGACGCCGATATTCAGGCGCAGCAGAGCCTTGATGATGCGCTGGATATTTTGGTGAACGGCGGCTCGTTAAACGGCGTGCTTGAGCCGGTGCTGGCACCGCTGTTTAAGCAGGTTGAAAGCGGTGTTAATCCTTCGGAGCTGCTGGGTGTGCTGGCCGAACTGTACCCGCAGATGAACGCGGATGACCTGCAGGAACGGCTGGCCCGTATCCTGTTTGTTTCTACACTCTGGGGGCGTCTGCATGAGCGTGACCACAGCTGAACTGGCGTACTGCATGACGTTACCCCCGAAGCGGGCCATCAGTTACCTGAAATCCAAAGGGTATAAAATTACCTGGGACTGGGAGGAGATGTGGCAGGATGCCCATGCCCGTGCGTTCACCGTGGCCAAAGTCACCCGCTTCGATATTCTGGAGGATATTCGAAGCGCTCTGCAGAAGACTCTCGATGAGGGTAAAACTGACCGCTGGTTCCGAAAGGAACTGGAGCCGGAGCTGCAGCGCAAGGGATGGTGGGGGCCGCGTGACACCACCGACCCAGTAACGGGCGAGCCAGTCACTATCCAGCAGGGTAGCCCGTGGCGTCTCGATACCATCTTTCGCACCAATATGTCCGTGCTTTACAGCGCCGGACGCTGGGCCGAACAGATGGAGAACGTCGACGACAGACCGTATTGGATGTATACCGGCATCAACGACAGTCATACCCGCAAGAGCCATCTGGTGCTGCATGGTCTGGTGCTGCGTTATGATGACCCGTTCTGGCAGGCATTCTACCCGCCGAACGGCTGGCGCTGCCGCTGCGGCGTGATTGCCCTGAGTGCAGCCGACGTCCGTGCCCGTGGTCTGAAGGTAGCGGATTCCGGCACCGCCATGGGCTGGGAGCTGAAACTGGTCTCAGAGAAAACTGGCGAGATGCAGAACGTTGCCACCTTCCAGACCGGTACCACGAAAGTGGCTACCGACGTCGGCTGGTCATATGCACCGGGTGCGGCATACCGTCCCGACCTTGCTCGCTATCAGGGCATGCTTAAACCGCTGGCACAGCAGGAACTGAGAGGGTAATGATGGCTTCCGATAATCTGGTCAACATCACTATTAACGATGAATCCCTGCGCCGGAGTCTGCAAGCGCTGGATTTAGCCGCCACAGACTTGGAACCCGCGATGCGTAAAATCGCCGGAACCCTGCTGACGGAAACGCAGTTTAACTTTCTGGATGAGGGCCGTCCGGGATGGATGCCCTCGCTCGCCGCACAGGATCGTGATGGTGAGACGCTGCAACTCACCGGACGACTGATGGGGTCAGTATCAACAGACCATGACGACAGGCAGGCAGCAGTTGGCACTAATGTCGTTTATGGCCCGATCCACCAGTTCGGCGGCAAAACCGGTCGCAATGAGTCCGTAGAGCTTCCGGCCCGCCCGTTCCTGCCGCTGACGGGGGATGGTGAGCTGCAGCATGATGTGGTTATTCCCATCCTTGATACGATTGTTCGTCATCTTGAATCTGCGGCCCGTCGCTGATGTTAACCCTCCGGGGCGGGCGATTTACCGCGTTACCCGACTCGGAGCCTTTATAAAGGTTTACAGCCCCCTCGTTTACGGCTTTAATTACTCCTGCTTCCCTCTCTGACATCTTCCCCTTATTTTTTCTAAAGCAGATTAAAAGCGCTCTTCGCGGCTTTTCCACAAACTGTCTCCGACAACATCATGCGGGGCAGCAAAATGTCAGCCATTCATATTTTCAAAGCCGGTACTCATACCGACATGCACGGCACGAAACTGCCGTTCACGCAAAGCGACCTTGCCGCCTGCGTAAAAGCCTACGATCCGTCCGTCCATGAAGCACCGCTCGTTATTGGTCATCCCAAAACGGAAGACCCGGCGTGGGGCTGGGTGAAATCCCTGTCACTTAGCGGCGCAGACCTGAATGCCGAGCCGGGTCAGGTCGACCCTCAGTTTGCCGAGATGATAGGTTCCGGGCGCTTCAAGAAGGTCTCCGCCTCGTTCTACCTCCCCGACTCACCGAACAACCCGAAACCCGGCACGCTTTACCTTCGCCACGTCGGTTTTCTGGGGGCGCAGCCTCCCTCTATTAAGGGGCTGAAGCAGGTGTCATTTGGCGAGTCAGAAGAAGGTGTCGTCGAGTTTGCCGACTGGGGCGATATCACGAATGCCTCTCTCTGGGGTCGGCTGCGTGACTTTCTGATTGGCCAGTTCGGGCTGGATGAAACCGACAAGGTACTTCCATCATGGCAGGTCGACTCCCTGCGCGAAGAGGCTTACCGCGATACCGGGAAGTCTGAACCGGACTTCAGCGAACCAAACCCTAACCCTCAACAAGAGAATGACGTGATGACCAAAGAAGAAATTGAAGCCCTTCAGGCGGAAAACACCCGACTGAAGGCAGATGCCACTCAGCGAGCCGCGCTGGATGCGAAGAACAAGCAGGAGAAGCTGCACGCTGACAACGTGTCCTACGCTGAAAAGCTGGTAAGCGGCGGTCAACTGGCCCCGGCAGCGAAGCCCGTTGTTGTCGCCATTCTGGATGCGGTCTCTGCTGGCGATAAGCCGGTGGAATTTGCCGAAGGCGACATCCGCACACCGCTTGCCACGGCGTTCAAGACGCTGCTGGATGGCGCTGCACCGGTGCTGAACTTTAGCGAGCACGCAACCAAAGACCGTGTGGATACCGGTATCTCAACGACTTCAGCAGAGTTTGCCGAAGCCGATCCAGAGCGTCTGGCGCTGCATCAGAAAGCGCTGGATTTGTCGAAAAAAGAAGGCATCAGCTACGACGCTGCTGTCTCACGCTGCCTGTAATTAAGGAGAGAGCATGTCTGATTATTTAAAGGGTAAGCGCGTCGTTGATCCGGTGCTGACCAGCATCGCACGCGGTTATAAAAATGCCGCGTTCATCGGCGAGCACATTTTTCCCATTGTCCAGACTGATAAGGAAGGCGTGACCGTGCCAACCTTTGGCAAGTCGGCTTTTGTGGAGTACGACACCGAACGTGCCGTGGGGGCTGACAGTAACATCCTGGTACGCGAGAAAACCGGCAAACTGGACCTGGTGCTTAACGAGCACGACTTGGCTGCCCCGGTGGATTACCGCGAGCAGGCAGAGTCGATGTTTAACGAGGAAGCCAAAGCCATCCGTCGCGTCACCAGTGGCGTTAACCTGAAGCGCGAGTTATATGCTGCCCGTCTGGCGCAGGACAAAAAGGTCTACCCGGCCTCATCCGTTAAAGTCCTGGGAGCCGCTGAACGCTGGTTGGAGGGTAAAGGCAACCCGATTGCCGTGATCGAAGCTGGTATTGATGTGGTACGTAATAAAACCGGTCTGCGCCCGAATCTGATGACCATGGGTGCCAGCGTCATGTCGCTGCTGAAATTCCATCCGGCGATCCAGTCCGCGATTGGGGCCAACGAGCGCAAGCGTATCACCATCGAAATTCTGAAAGACCTTTTCCAGATGGAAGACGTGGTGATTGGCGAACCGGTATCCATGGCCTCCATGAAAGATGCGCAGGATAAGGACAAAACCCCGTCCGATATCTGGGCCGATAACCTGATGCTGCATTATGTCGGCAAACCACAGCCAGGCACCGACAGCGCCGACGAAAACGAGCCATCGTTTGGTTACACCCTGCGTCGTAAGGGCATGCCTGTTGCAGACAAATATCCAGGCGCAGGCGGCAAGGTGAATTACTGCCGTTATACCGATATCTACAAAGTCGCTGTGGTCGGTGGCGATGCCGGGTATCTCATCACCAACATCGTGAAATAAGGAGACAGTCATGGGGACGACTCAACAGATCATTCTGACTACTACCGTGACGGCCAGTGCGGCGCTAACCCAGCAGCGCTTTGTTGGTGCCGATAATGCCCCCTGTCAGGCCGGAGCCGTGGCACTCGGTGTGGCAGAAATCGATGCCGCTGCCGGTGATTTAACGCCGGTTAACGTTCTGGGTATCATCGCCGTCGAAGTCGGTGCGGCTGTCACAAAAGGCCAAAATGTACAGTCCGATGCCAACGCCTGCGCTATTCCCCAGGTCGCTGCATCGGGCGACACTCCAGCAGGTATCTCTGCCGGGATTGCGCTGGATGAGGCGCTGGCCGAAGGCGATGTTATCCGCATCCTGCGTGGGGTGTGACATGTACTGCACCCTGGCGGACTTGCTGGAGCAGATACCGGAGCGGACGCTTATCCAGTTGACCAACGAGGAGATGGATTTTGACACCCCCGCCACGGTTAACGCAGACATAGTGGCGAGTTGTACCCGCTACGCAGGTGAACTGATTGATGCTCACCTGCGTGGGCGTTACACCCTGCCGCTGGCGGAAGTGCCGACCGTTCTGCGGGATATTGCCATCACGCTGTCTCGTTACCGGCTGTATGCCCGCCGCCCGGAAGGTGATCTGCCCGATACCGTCAAGGATGACAATAAGGAGGCCCGTCGGCAGCTTGAGGCTATTCGTGACGGAAAACTCACGCTGGGGCTGCAGTCTACGCAGAAGGATGTGCCCGAGTCCGGTGAAATCCGGGCACGGGCACGACGCCCCACCTTTGGCGGACGTGATGGTTTACTGGAGAAGTACTGATGAACGTTTTGCCTGTCCTTGATGCTGTGCTGGCCCGGTTACGCGAGAAACTGCCGCAACTGCAGGTGGAATATTTCCCGGAGAAACCGGCTGAGTATCGTCTCAATCATTCTGTCGGCGCGTTGTTGGTCAGTTATGCCGGGTCGCGTTTTGACAAACCGAATGATATCGGTGCGGTGATCCAGCCTCAGATTATCCAGCTGTGCGTCACGGTGGTCTTTCGCCAGCTCAATGGCAAAAGGGGGGCGATTGACGTCCTGGATATCATCCGTCGCATTCTTGGTGGCTACACCCCGCCGAACTGCCGTCGCCGTATCTGGCTGACCCGTGAAGTCTTTATCGGGGAGGTCAAAGGGCTATGGCAGTACGCCCTCGACTTTGCAACAGAAAGCGTCTTTATCGAGGACAGCGACTTACCGTCTGGCCCGCTGTTAACCGAAGTGAACTATGAGGAAAGCGAGTGATGAAAGTATACCGTTATTCCGGCCCGGCCAGCGGCGTCACGCTGTCGGACGGAACCGAAACCCTGCTCTGGCCGGGAAAGAACGTCTCCCTGCCGGAGAACCATGAATATGTGAAGGTACTGGTGGCGCTGAAGCACCTGACGCCAGTACCTGAAGAAACCCAAACCGCCAGCACACCCGCACCTCAGTTACCAAAGCGCAAAAACGGTGTCGACAGCGATGTGAAAACGGAGGACACCCATGTCAGCTAACTATCTGCACGGCGTCGAAACCATTGAGGTGGAAAACGGTGCCCGCCCGGTTAAGACGGTGAAATCTGCCGTCATTGGTCTGATTGGCACCGCCCCGTTGGGCGACGTCAATACGTTGGTGCAGTGCCTGTCTGAGAAGGATGCGGCGGCATTTGGCAGTCAGCTTACCGGCTTTACCATTCCCCAGGCGCTGGACGCTATCTACGATCATGGCGCAGGCACCGTTCTGGTGATTAACGTGCTTGATCCGGCTGTACATAAAACCGCTGTGGCCGATGAAGATGTGACGTTCGATAAAGCAACGGGCAAAGCACAACTGGCCAATCCAGTGGTCGCGCAGCTGGTGCTGAAACCGGACAGTGATGGTCAGCCTTACGTTGAGGGTGAAGACTACTCGCTCAATGCGCAGACCGGCGTAGTGACCAGTCTCGGAAAAAACATTGCGGCGGGCGCAACGGCGACGGCCAGCTATCACTATGCTGACCCGACCAAAGTCACCCCAGTTGATATCATCGGGGCTGTTAACGCGGCGGGCAACCGCACGGGCATGAAGTTGCTTAACGACAGCTTCAACCTGTTTGGCTACTTCGCCAAAATCCTGATTGCCCCGGTGTTCTGCACCCAGAACAGCGTCTCAGTAGAGCTTATCGCCATGGCTGAAAAGCTGGGGGCAGTGACCTACATCGACGCGCCGATTGGCACCACCTTTGCGCAGGCACTGACAGGGCGTGGCCCGGAAGGCACTATTAACTTCAATACCAGCTCCGACCGTGTCCGCCTGTGCTATCCGCACGTCAAGGTGTACGACGCGGCCACCAACAGCGAACGGCTGGAGCCACTGAGTCAACGTGCTGCAGGCTTGCGTGCCAAAGTTGACCTAGATAAGGGGTACTGGTGGTCTTCATCCAACCAGGAAATCATGGGTATCACCGGCGTAGAGCGCCAGTTGTCGGCGATGATTGACGACCCGCAGAGCGAGGTAAACCTGCTTAACGAACAGGGTATCACTACGGTCTTTAGCAGCTACGGAAGTGGTCTGCGTCTGTGGGGGAACCGTATGGCTGCATGGCCAACGGTGACGCATATGCGCAACTTTGAGAATGTGCGCCGCACAGGCGATGTGATCAACGAGTCCCTGCGCTATTTCAGTCAGCAGTACATCGATATGCCCATCACCCAGGCGCTGATTGATGCGCTGACGGAATCAGTCAACGCCTATGGACGTAAGCTGATTGGCGACGGTGCGCTACTGGGCTTTAAATGCTGGTTTGATCCCGCCCGTAATGAAGAGACGGAACTGGCTGCCGGTCACCTGTTACTGAGCTACAAATACACGCCGCCACCGCCGCTGGAAAGGCTGACGTTTGAGACCGAGATCACCTCGGAATACCTGTTAACCCTGAAGGGGAATAGCTGATGGCAAAGATTGAGATCAACCGCATCACCAATGCCAACATCTATCTGGATGGCGCTAACCTGCTGGGGCGGGCCGAGGAGGTCAAACTCCCTGACGTGTCCATGACCATGCAGGAGCACAAAGCGCTGGGGATGGTGGGTAAGGTGGAACTCCCGGCAGGCTTCGACAAAATGGAAGGCGAGATCAAGTGGAATAGCTTCTATCGCGATGCGATGTTGTCTGCCGCTAATCCGTATAAATCGCTGGCCCTGCAGTGCCGATCCAGTGTGCAGCGCTACAGCTCACAGGGGCTGATTGATGAAATCCCGCTGGTGACCTTCCTGACTATCATGTTCAAGAAGAACCCGTTGGGCACGTTCAAACAACACGAGAACGCCGAGTTCTCCAGTAGTTTTACCTGCACGTACATCAAGCAGGTACTGGACGGTGAAGAGCTGCTGGAGCTGGACTATCTGGCCAACATCTTCCGCGTCGGCGGTGTTGACCAGTTGACTGACTACCGCATCAATATCGGGGGGTAATCATGGTGGTACCCAAAATTGAGCGTAAAACGATAGACGGCCTGGTGGCGTCGCTGAATTATCAGACCCACCATTTTCCGGGCACCACGCTGACCATTGCCGTCGCACTGATGCCGGATGGCTTTATGGTCAGCAGTGGATTCAGCGCCACGGCACATCCGGGGCTGTTCGACGAGGAGACCGGCAGGAAGGTGGCCATCGCCAAAGCACAGCATAATGCCAGCGAGGCGTTATGGCAGTTTGAGGGGTATAAGTTGAAGTCTTCGCTGGCTGCAGGGAACAAGGATGACCGTTGAGATTGAAGACAAAGGCGGTCACTGCGGTTCTATCGGCATGGGAAATGGTACCTGGTTCACCATTCTGGATATTCCGGGGGTTGAAAACCTTTTTAATACCCGTAAAACCAATGATCCGATTAACTGTACCCGTTCAAAGGCCCGCAAACTGGCTGATTTGATTGAAGCCTGGACGCCACCCGACCACTGGTTCACTGGCATCGGTAAGGCCGAAGGAAAAGCGCTACTCATTGCGTTCCTGCGCAACTGCAAGGGGTTTCGCACTCACTGATATCACAGGGGCTTCGGCCCCTTTCTTCTTAATCCCCTTTAATATCTGTCGCCCTCCCTAACGGACATACTGCTCTGAACTTACACAGGAGCACGAACATGTCACAAACCAAATCTGAAGCCGAACTCTTTATTCTGAAATATCCTTTCACCACAGCGGCTGGTGAATCAATCCCCCAGCTCACCCTTAAACGCCTGACGGTTAAAGACCTCAAGCAGGTTAAAAAAGTCCACAAAGACCCAAATGACTGGGATGAACCGCTGATCTCCCGCAGCACCGGTCTGCTTCCTGAAGACCTGGATAATATGGATTTAGCGGATTATCTGGATCTACAAAAACGATTTCAGCAAGTCACTGGGCTGGGCAAGAGCAACGAAGACGCTGATGCAGGCGCAGGGGCTACTGGCGAGGTGGTTTAGGTTTCAGCCGGGGGAGATTGATGCCCTCGATACTGACGATCTGGAAATGTGGCTGGATCAGGCTGAAGAGCAAATCAAGAGCGAGTACGGCGACAACCAGTAGTTCTTCAGCCCCGAGCAGCCGCACTTCGCGGCTGTTCTTTATGGTTCCCCACCATTTCCCTCCTGTCTTTTTGCTTTCAGAGGATAACTACCGTGGCCAGTGAGTTTTCAGTCGGCGTCATCATTGGCGGCATTGTCGGGAGCAGCTTTCGCTCCGCCGTCAGCGGTACCCGACGCGCCCTTGACTCTCTCGGTGATACGTCACGCCGCCTTCAGGAGCGTCAGAACGCCTTAACCCGTGCAACAGAACGCTATGGCCAGTTGGGTTCTTCCCGGATGCAACGCCTCAACAGCGATCTGCTGCGCGTGAGTCGCACAATGGAGCAGATTGAACGCCAGCAGCGCCGCCTGTCGGCGGTATCGGCCACCAGTGATGCACTGAAATCCAACCGTATGGCGCTCTATGGTCAGGGGGCAGAGACTTACGGCATCGCCCGAACGCTGGGCGCACCGGTCATGAACTCAGTCAAACAATATTCGTCATTCGAGTCTCAGTTACGAGATATCGGTGTCACCGGTGATCTGGATTCAAGGCAGGAACAGGCCATCGGTACAGCCATTCGTCGGGCATCCCTGCAGGTCAATCAGCTCCAGGAATCCCTGCTGGGGGGCGTGGGTCAACTGGTTGCCGATGGCATGAATCCAGAACAGGCAGCGACCTTTGCCGGGATGCTCGGTAAAGCGGCCACGGCTACCAAGGCGGATATGACCGACCTCGCCAAAATGACCTATGCCTTCAGCGATGCGCTGAAAATTACCGATGCGAAAGAGCTGGAGCAGGCGTTTGGGATTGCGGCAACCGGGGCTAAACTCGGCTCGTTTGAACTCAAGGATATGGCGAAAGCGTTACCCGGTATGGCCAAAGCCTTCGCTGCACGTGGAATTTACGGTAAAGACGCCATAACCCAGATTGTCGCCAGTCTGGAAGTGGGTAAAGGCAGCGGCTCAGCGGAAGAAGCTGTCACCAATATGTCCAACTGGCTGGCGGCAATGGGACGCGGAGATACAACACAGAAATACGCTAAGGCTGGCGTGGATTACCAGGGGTCAATGCAAAATTATGTAGCCCAGGGCCTCTCTCAATATGAAGCCTCACTGATGATTGCCAACCGATTTATCGACGGTAAAGGCAAGGCATTCGTACAGCAATGGAAAGCTGCAGGCTCAAGAGGCGATCAGGAAGGTCAGCAAAAGCTGATGGAGTCCTTCGGACTGGCGGAAGTCTTCACCGATATTCAGACCGTCAACCATCTGCTGTCGATGCGTCAGGGTTGGGATAAATACCAGTCTAATAAGCAGGAAATGAATACTCCTTCTGCAATGTCTACGCTGGACAAGGATGCTGCGAAACAAAATGATACGCTCGAAGGGCGCTGGCGCAGAACGCTGATTGGCTTTAACGACTCGGCTATTAGCATCGGTGAATCATTACGCCCAGCGTTGATCCAGTTAGGGGAAACGTTCATCCCATTAATGAACAGCGCTGGAAAATGGATCGCGGCTAATCCGCAACTCGTGAGCGGTACGATTCAGGTAATCGGTGCATTACTTGCGTTCAAGATGGCAACCATCGGCCTCAAGCTCGGACTGAATCTTCTTATCTCACCTTTCGTTAATGTCTGGAAAAACGCCGTGCTCCTTCGGGCCAACTGGTTGCGGCTATCGCTCGCGCTGGGGGAAGGCGGCAAGCTCCGCTGGCTGGTGACCGGCTTCAGTGCTGCTGCCAAAGGAGCCAGAACCCTTGGCGGCGTGCTAGCTGGGGGGCTGGTTCGCGGCATTATGATCGCCGGGCGTGCCGTTCTCTGGATTGGCCGGGCACTGCTGATGAATCCCATCGGCCTGGCTATCACCGCCGTCGCGGCTGCGGCTTACCTTATTTATCGTAACTGGGGGGCTGTCAGCAGTTGGTTCAAACAGCGCTGGGCTGACATTAAAACGGCCTTTAATGGTGGCATCGTAGGGATAGGTAAACTGTTACTCAACTGGTCGCCGGTTGGGCTGCTGTATAAAGCCTTTGCTGGTGCGCTGAAATACCTAGGCATTGATTTGCCTGCGCAATTCACTACCTTCGGTGGCCATCTTATTGACGGTCTGGTAAACGGTATCAAAAATAAATGGAACGACGTTAAATCTACCGTTACTGACCTCGGCGACAACGTCGGTGGCTGGTTCAAGGAAAAACTGGGCATTCATTCGCCGAGTCGCGTGTTTATGGACTTCGGTGACAATATCGCGCAGGGGGCTGCTATCGGCCTACAACGTACCACACCACTGGCCGCACTGGCGGGTCAGCGCCTGGCCACCGAAATGATCCCCGACGTTCCTCGGCTTCCGTCACCAGAAATTATGGCTGCGGGTTATTCTGGGCGTGGAGCAGCTACCGCTGGCGGAACCTCTGGTGGTATTCAAGTCAGCTTTAATCCCCAGTTTTACCTCAGTGGCAAAGAGATTGCCGCACCTGCTGGGCTGACCGGTGCACTGAATATGAGCCTGCATGAGCTAGAGAAAATGCTGGAGCGCCTGTTGGCTCAGAAGCAACGTCGGAGGTACGAATAATGTTTGCGGTACTGGGTGATATTGAGTTTGAGCTGATTACCTACTGGGACGGCTTCGAGGCTACATTCGGTGTCGATTATGCCGAACATGCCCGCATCGAAGGAAAGCCCGGCTTGCAGTTCGTTGGCGATAAGTTGGACGAAATCCAGATCAGTCTGGTCTTCCATCAGCATTATTGTGTACCCGATGTGGAGCTGGCACGTCTGCGAACGGCGATGAAAGCCCATCAGGCGCTGGCGCTGGTCTTCGGCAATGGCGACTATCGCGGCTGGTTCGTCATTACCGACGTGACCGCAACCAGTGAACAAACCGACAGTACCGGAAACGTGTTGGCCGTCAACGCCACCGCGTCGCTGCGGGAGTACATCGGCGACCCTAAGAACCCGCTGCAGCCACCGGCAATACGCGCGCAGGTTCCTGGTATCGGGGCGGTCTCTGGTGCCGTTCCTTCACCTTCCGGCGTGGCTCAGTATGTTCGCGACGGCGTCAATTATGCCAAACAGGCGCAGTCTGTTCTCCAGAGCACCATTAGTGCTGTTCGGGTGGCGCAGAAGATGAAGGATAACCCCGCCGTCGCGCTGACCCGCGTGCCAGGGCTGATGAGTGGACTGGGCAACGTATCCGGGGCGTTAGGTCAAAGTGTTCCGGCATTTAATGCGCTCTCTGAATCCATGCCCGACGCTATCAGTCTGGCCAGAGCCACCAGTGATGCGGCCACGTATGTGCAGCAGGCGCAGTCCTCACTGAACGGCGTTGACGGCAGCAACATCGCAGCGGCGCTTGATGCCGTCTCCGGTCAGCTGAATTCAGCCAGTACCACCTTCACCCGCATGTCGCCGGGATTAAGCACCATGGCAGCTAAAATTCTGGCAAGGAGTGTGTGATGTTTCTTGAACATATCACCCGTGACGGGGAGCGCTGGGATTCTTTGGCATGGCAGTACTATGGCGACCCACTGGGGTATCCCCGGATTATCGCCGCTAATCCGCATGTGGCCATCACGCCGGTGCTCCCCTCCGGGCTATTGTTACTGATCCCTGTTATCGAGGCCACCGATGCCAGTACAGAAGAGGATATTGCTCCATGGCTGAGGTAAACAGCATCACACAGGCTGCGTCAGCGTTGACTGGCGTCAGTGACGTTCTTAGTCCGGTGTTCACCCTGTGGTATCTGCAGAAGAATATCACTAACGATATCGCACCTTATGTCACCCGCGTGACCTACAGCGACAACATCAAAAGCGAGTCCGACACCATTGAGGTTGAGCTGGACGACACCGATGGTCGGTGGCTGGATAAGTGGTATCCGGGCAAGGGTGACACGTTGACGCTAAAGATGGGCTATCAGGGCGAGAAACTGCTGTCCTGCGGTACGTTCTCGATAGACGAGATCGAAGTGAGTTCGCCCGCGTCCGTTGTCGCTATCCGGGGCGTGGCCACATCGGTTAACAACGCCTTACGGACTAAATCCAGTCGCGGCTTTGAGAACACCACGCTGGCAGCCATTGCTGGGCGTATCGCCAAAAAGCATCAGTTGAAGCTGGTTGGCAGCATTGAATCCATCAAAATTGACCGGGTGACGCAATATGCCGAAACGGATGTCGGTTTCCTGCGACGGTTAGCCAGCGAGTATGGCTATGCGGTGAAGGTCGTCAGTGACCAGCTGATTTTCTCCCATCTGGCCACGCTTCGTGGACAGGAGCCCGTTAAGCAACTGAAACCGCAGGATGTCGCCCGCTTTTCCCTGCGCGACACCATCAACCGGGTCTACAAGTCTGCGAAAGTGAAACACCAGAAAAGCAGCAGTAAAAAGTTGATCGTCTATGAGGCTGACGGCGGCACCAGTGAAAGCGATAAACAGACCAAAGGTGGCAAGGTCACGAGCGCCGACTCACTGAAGGTCAACAGCCGCGTCAGCGACACTGATAGCGCAAAAATCAAGGCGGACTCTGCGCTGGCCAGCCATAACGAATATCAGCAGAACGGCTCCCTGACGCTGATGGGGTCGCCCCAACTGACGGCGGGCAATAAAATTGAACTGGTGGATTTTGGTCAGTTATCCGGGCCATGGCTGATAACCACGGCCCGCCATGCGTTTGACCGCAACGGTGGTTATGTGACGGAACTGGATGTGGCACGGGGGCCAGTGACTCAGGGCAAGGCGAAAAAAGGCAACAAGTCCGGCAAGACCCAGACGCTCACCGTCTACAAACCGGACGGCAGCACCTCAACGGTAATAAAGGAGAAGAAAAAATGACAGGTGTTACCCTCCAGACCGGAACAGTCAGTGCTGTCGATGTTGATGGAGTGAAAGCCCGCGTACGGTTGCCGGAGTGCGACAATATGCGGACCAACTGGCTTGACGTCCTTCAGCGCAACACGCAGAACAACAAAGACTACTGGCTCCCAGATGTGGGAGAGCAGGTCAAAGTGCTGCTGGATGAAAATGGGGAGGATGGTGTTATTCTTGGTGCAGTCTATTCAGACGTCGATAAACCACCGTTCAGCGACAAGAACGTGCGAGGTACCAAATTCAGCGACGAGGCTGAGTTCAGCTATAACCGCGCTTCGCACACCCTCACTATCCGGGGGGGCATCGAACACATGGTGATCGAATGTAGCGCTGACGTGATGGTGAAAACGCAAAAAGCTACGATTGATGCACCTCAGACCGAAGTGACCGGTGACATGCTGGTCAGGGGTAAACTGACTTATGAGGGTGGCATGGCAGGCTCTGGCGGCAAAGGTGCTGCCGCGACAATTAAGGGCAACGTCGAGATTATCGGGAACGCCCACTCAACTGGCAGCATGTTGTCAGACGGCGATAACTCCAACCACCATTCCCACTGATTAAGCAAATACCGAACACCATTTTAAAGCCCGTTAATATGATAGAATTTTGCACTATCACCAATTTAACGGGGACTAACATGCGGTTATCAAGATCCTTATGCAAAGTTGTCGGCGATGTCATCGCGAACACTGGGTCTCATGCAGCTTTAGATTCATTATTTCTATCTTCAGGGGCACCGGGAGAGCCACCTGCTGGCTCTCATAGTACAAAATGGAAGGACTGGTTATACCTAGCGGGTCAAGATCCAGAGACAGATAGTTTGTCTGTGCTCGGCGGGGTCATTGAGGAGTTTATGGATCTTCCTCCAAAAAATGGAAGCCCCGAATATCTGGAATGGAAGGAAAAACGGGAAAAAATTGAAGCAGTACTTGAAGAGAATGGTCTGAGGTATTACCGCTTTGGTCGCGTGCTTCCTCAAGGTCATATACACCCAAATAGCATGAATTACGCCGATACAATAACCACTTATCAACAACCGGTGATGCCAGAAAAAGTCGAGATCTTGCTAGAACGGTTAGTTAAAGGACTACAACGCGCAATGCATCCCCTTACTCACAGAAGGAAAGGGAGCCAATCACTATCTTTTAGTAATGAATATGATGTGCAAGATCTTCTTCATGTGTTGCTCAGACCATGGGTTCAGGACATTCGCCCCGAAGAATTTACACCAAGCTATGCAGGATCTAGCACCCGTATGGATTTTTTGTTACCTGCGCATAAATTAGTTCTGGAGACAAAAATTGTTCGAGATCGTAGTCATGCAAAGAAAATAGGTGACGAACTCATTATCGATATTGAGCATTATCGGCGACATATGGACTGCAAAGACCTCTGGTGTGTCATTTACGATCCGAACCAGCTCATTACAAATTCTGAAGGGCTTAAGTCAGACCTTGAAGGTAAAAGAGCCTCTAAGGATGGAGAATTAATTGTCAAAGTATTCGTGCTCTAGTTCGATCTAAACCATAATAATCTCTTATTAAAATCCTTTAATATCGGTGTTCCCGCGCAGGGGCAATACTGCCCCTATGAAAACAACCTCCGTATTCTGGCAACCGGCCCTGCAGGCCCCCGGCGAAATCGTCCAGGGGCTGGATGATATCTGGCAGGCCATCCAAATCATCCTGCGAACACCTCGTGGCAGCAACCCGCATCGCCCGGAGTTCGGCAGTAATCTGCAACTTTATATCGACTGGCCCATCGACCGGGCTATCCCACATGTGGTGCGAGAGTCCGTCGATGCCATTCGGCGCTGGGAGCCTCGCTGCCAGCTTATGTCGGTTAAACCCGCCGTTGACGGCGAACATCTTACGCTCCGGGTGAGCTGGAAAGGCTCAGACGGACAGACCCGGACTCAGGAGCTGCTATGGCGCTGACAGAACCCGACTTTATTGAACGCGACGCCGATAAAATCACGGCTGAAATGATTGCGCAGTACGAAGCCGCAACCGGAAAAACGGTGTATCCCGCTCAGGCCGAGCGGTTGCTGATTGACCTATGGGCATACCGCGAAATGCTGGTCAGGGTGGCAGCGCAGGAAGCGGCCAAACAGAATTTGGTCGCCTTTGCCCGTGAGCCGATGATTGACTACCTCGGTGAACTGGTCGGTGTGTACCGTCTGGCTGCGCAGCCTGCCTCCATCCCGCTCCAGTTCTCCGTGGATGAGACTCTTGTTATCGATGTGCTGATCCCAGCTGGCACCCGCGTCAGTGCCTCCGATAGCATTATTTTTGCCACCGATACGGACGCAGTGCTGAAGGCCGGGTTACTGCTGGTCAACACCACGGCTACCTGTACCGAACCGGGCGTCGCTGGCAACGGCTGGCAACCTGCGCAAGTGAGCCAGTTGCTTGATGAGATTGATAACGTCGACCTGCAGGTAACCAATCTAGCGGCCAGCTCTGGCGGCTCAGAACAAGAAGACAATGACAGGCTGCGCGAGCGCATCAAGCTGGCCCCAGAATCGTTCACGAATGCTGGGAGCCGACAGGCATACCGGTTTCATGCCATGCAGGCGCATCCCAATATCGTCGACGTTGCAGTGCTATCCCCGGTTCCGGGTATCGTGGAACTGTATCCGCTACTCAGTACCGGCCTGCCTGACGACAGCATCCTCACACTGGTTGAGAGCTTTTGTTCAGACGAGAAAGTCAGGCCGCTCACTGATACCGTGCGGGCTAAAACACCTGTACAGGTGGATTACACCATTGAAGCCAACATCACAATTTACCGTGACCAGGATGCCAACTCGATAAAGGACAGCGCCAACAGCGCTATACAGAACTGGGTGGCGTCACGCACCGCTGCGCTGGGCCGCGATATTGTCCCCAGTCAGATTATCAGCGTGCTGTCCGTTGCTGGGGTCTACCAGGTCGAACTGGTAACACCATCGCTGAGAGTCGTTGCTGAAAGCGAGTGGGCAAACTGTACGGCGATCACTCTCAATATGGCTGGGGTATCCGATGGCTGAGCCACTACAACTCCCGCCACCACTTGAGGGTGATATCAGCCTCAGAGCGTTGGGCAGATTGGCTGGGCGGCTGGACAGCATCGACCTGAGCGCGCTGATGGTCTATCTGGTTGATATTGTCGACAGCTCCGCGCTGCCATGGCTGGGCAAGCAGTTTTCGTTGTTCGGCGATGGCTGGGAGCTGGCGGAGTCGGATGATGTACGTCGCACGCTTATCAAATCCGCCATCGAGCTGCACCGCTACAAAGGGACGCCGTGGTCAATCCGGGAGATTATCCGACGTTTCGGCTTCGGGGAGGTGGATCTGATTGAAGGCACGGGTCAGATAGGCTACGACGGCAAACACACTTACAACGGGCTTTTCGTCCATGGAGATGTTGAAGCATGGGCGGTTTATCGCGTCATTCTCAAGCAGCCCATCACTAACGATCAGGCGGCGCTGTTACGCCAGACACTAGCAGCCTTTGCTCCGGCCCGCTGCCATCTGGCGAGCTTAGAGTATCAGTCTGTCGCGATTCGCTACAACAACACCGTCAACTATGACGGCAGTTATAACCACGGGAGCAGTTAAATATGGCAAACCTACCAGAAACCCCGCAGTGGGAAGACGGCGTCTACCAAATCGAGGTCTCTGACCCCGTTCTGGGCGGGCCTGACGGGATATCTAACCGTCAGGCTAAACAGCTGGCCAGCCGCACAACATACCTTAAACAGAAGGTCGAAAAAGGCGGAACAGACCTTACTTCACACATCGCAGCAGCTGACCCTCACCCCCAGTACGCGCCAAAGGCCAGCCCTGTTTTTACCGGAACGCCAACAGCACCCACGCCTGCCGTTAACGACAACAGCAAAAAACTGGTGACGACAGAGTTTGTGGCAAGAGCGATTGCGGCTCTTGCTGGCACAGCGCCAGAGACATTGGATACGCTGAAAGAGTTAGCCGACGCGCTGGGCAATGACCCAAATTTTGCCACCACGATGACCAACGCCTTGGCCGGAAAAATGGATAAAGCCAAAAATGGTGGTGATATTCAAAATGTAGCAACCTTTATCGCAAACCTTGGTTTGGGAACTGCGGCAACCAAAAATGTCGGAACCGGTGCGGGACAAATACCCGATATGAGCGCCTGGTCATTTGTCAAAAATGCCGATAGTAGTAAATGGACGTTGAGCTTGCCCAACGGTTTTTTACTTCAGAAATGCTCCGTTGTCACTCCGGGCGCGGCGGCAACGGTTAATGCCGTTTGGTTAATCCCATTTCCGATTGAGTGCTTGGGCGTGTGGGGGGTAGATGGCTCATCTGGTGTCGCTGATTTATCGTCTACTAACGCAGCTCAATTACCTGCCGGTCGTATTTATACCATGGGCCAAACAACTACCTATGCTCCTGTTGGCGGCTATGGCGGCATTGATATTTACGCAATAGGACATTAAGAATGAAATATTATTTCTCACCCAGCACACTTGGCCTTTACCGTGAAGAAATGAAACCGCGCTATATTGCGGCCGAATCATGGCCTGGTGATGCAATAGAAGTTACGCAGGATATTTATGACCAATACACCAGCACAGCCCCAACAGGGAAAGAAATAGGTGTTGATAACGCCCAGCCTTGTTGGGTCGATATTCAAACGCCACCGCTAACCCCCGACCAACTAGCGGCAAAGGCTCGCGCCCATCGTGATGATTTTATTATGGCGACTGACCCCATGATGGTCAGTGATTACTCGATTGACGATATGCCACTGACGGCCACGCAACGCACTGAATTAGCTACCGCGCGTGCACTTTATCGCGCATGGCCGACAGTGGAAAACTGGCCGCTGATTGAGTTGCCCGAACTGCCGCAATGGTTATTAGTTGAAGCGGTAAATCAAGGTTATCGCGTGCCTGTCTGGCCGCCGGTATTCTAAAATACAAATCTGGGCTTATCGACGCTTGACCGGTACTTTCCGGTAGATGGCCAGAGGGAAGATAACGCAGCAGGATTGTAATTCTTTTGCAAATATTGAAACGTCGCAGCGATGCCATTTATCTCACGGAAATGGGCGCATTTATCGCGCGGCGCATCAGCCTCCACTGGCTGATGCTTGGTGCCGCATGACACTTGACCATCGTGACCAATATATGTTGCCGGAAGCTATCTGCGCATCGCTATTGAGCCGTGCAACGGGATTATCGGTTTAGCCATTTTGATGGGGATTTATTGATATAACAGCGCATTGGCGTACCAAATGCCTGGGTAAATACTGTCGGACATCATAATAATCAAATAGTAGGGCGCGCCGCTGGCGTTAGCCCTACGCTTTATTTCGGCTTCAACATCCATTGGGCTACCAAATACCTGAGCAGAAACTGTGCCTACTTTTTGTAAATTGAGGCTCTGGGCACGAGTGATTTCTTGCGCATAAGGCTGGATTGCGGGTGGAGGAACAGGCGTGACATGAAAAGCACTGCAAGCCGACAGGACGAAAGTCATCAGTAAAAATAACATCGCGCGTTTGATGGTCATATTTGCCTCTTTGTCAGCACGGTGGCACGGTCATGCTTGTGATTTCTCAAGTGTAACGCTGCCAGCTCAAATCGGCGGGGAATATCTTGGAAGAATTTGATTTAAGACTTTAACTCTTCATTTTGGCAGACTGAATATGGGTATATAAAGGGTTTACGCTGCTCGATAAATAAAGGGTTTTCGTCATGATTGAGATGTCGCTAGAAAATATTAACGGTATTGAGGTGATTCACGCTGCACCGGCAGGCAAACGCCAGCAACCACTACCGACCATTTTTTTCTATCATGGCTATACCTCGTCAAAGGAGGTTTATTCTTATTTCGCCTATGCCTTCGCACAAGCAGGCTTTCGCACCATAGCGCCCGATGCTGATATGCACGGGGCGCGTTTTAATGGCGATGAAACTCAGCGGCTATCTCATTTCTGGGAGATTTTAAAATCAAATATCGATGAGCTGCCAGCATTGAAGCAGCATTATCAACAGGCTGGATTAATTGAGGGTCAGCGTATCGGTGTGGCGGGGGCATCCATGGGGGGAATGACCACCTTAGGGGCTTTCGCCCGTTATCCATGGGTGAGTGCAGCAGCCAATTTTATGGGGTCTGGCTACTTTACTTCACTGGCTCACCGCTTGTTTCCCCCTTTAGACGTGGGCAGGGAGGTGAGCCAAGCGGCATTTGAACGGCGTTTGGCCCCACTGGCAGATTATGATTTGACTCATCAGTTAGAAGCCATCGCTGAGCGGCCATTGTTGGTTTGGCACGGAGAAGCTGACGATGTCGTGCCGGCGATTGAGAGTGAGCGTTTGGTTCGTGCTCTGGCCGCCAGCGGGCGTGATAAGCATCTAACTTATCTGACGGAAGCGGGGATTGGCCATAAAATTACCCCGACAGCCCTCAGCGCAGGGGTGAGATTCTTCACAGAGCATTTATAAGTTAGTCAAAGTCATTGGCGTTGCAAGTAGGCAGTAAATGATTCGGGTGACAGAGCGAAGCTAACACCCCTGCTGCTTCAAGTACGAAGGGGATAAAGAAACCCCCGGTAAACCGGGGGAAGGGCATATCACGGACTTCTGTTTTTTATTGGTCGTCTTATTCGCTGGTGCTGTCTTTGTTCTAGGATCTAACGGTAAATCTCTGCATTCACCCGAATCGAACTATTACTCCCCGGCTCATGCATCTGGGTGATGTGGTAGGCGGTTGCACCGCGTTCATCTGCCATTTTACTGATTTGTGCGACGGCATCATCGGGTGAAACAACATTATGATTCAATGAAATTTCGCCAATGCTGACACGTTGTTGCTGCATGGCTTCCTGACGGCTGATTTCTGTGGCTGCAAAACTGTTGGCGGAGAGAAGTAAACTCAATGTGGTTGCGATGATGAATATACGTTTCATAGGTGACTCCAATATCTTATTTACTTATTTTGTATGACTTTCAACTCGCTGTGCCGCTGATTAAGCGGTGGATATCAATAAGTCTAGTCGCTTTTGGTTATATAAAAACAGATGAAAGTTGATGCTCTTAATCAAAAAAAATGAATAAAACTCATGCTGAGTTAATGATTTAATTGAAAGATTTAGCAGACTAATGGATCGATAACCATTGGTTAATTAATGAACAAAAAGTGCGATTTTTATTGAGTAGTGGTCAGAACAAGAATAAATCCCCGCCTTTCCTTGAGTTTCCTGCCGCTGGCAAGTATAGTGACGCGTCATTTTTCAGCCGCACACAAACACGTTCCTTGCCTCCATGGGCCGCGGTTGACCCTATCAGGAGGCTGAATAATCCGTAAGGAGCAATAATCGATGCGTCATTACGAAATCGTTTTTATGGTCCATCCTGACCAAAGCGAACAGGTTCCGGGCATGATCGAGCGCTATAGTGCAACTATCACTAATGCTGCTGGTACGATCCACCGTCTGGAAGACTGGGGCCGCCGTCAACTGGCTTACCCGATCAATAAACTGCACAAAGCTCACTACGTTCTGCTGAACGTTGAAGCCCCGCAGGAAGCGATCGATGAGCTGGAAACAAACTTCCGCTTCAACGACGCCGTTATCCGTAGCATGGTTATGCGCGTTAAGCACGCGGTAACTGAAGCATCACCAATGGTTAAAGCGAAAGACGAACGCCGTGAGCGTCACGACTTCGCGTCAGAAGCCAATGATGATTCCGAAGCTGGGGATTCTGAAGAGTAATTGCCGTGGTGACCACTAATCGTCTGGTACTCTCTGGCACAGTGTGCAAGACCCCAGTTCGAAAGGTCAGTCCTTCTGGTATCCCGCATTGTCAATTTGTGCTTGAGCATCGATCAACACAGCAGGAAGCCGGATTTAGCCGACAAACATGGTGCAGAATGCCCATCGTTGTTAGCGGGCAAACGTCACAAGCATTAACTCACAGTATAACGGTCGGCAGTCAGTTAACCGTTGAAGGCTTCATTAGCTGCCATCAAGGTCGCAATGGGCTAAACAAACTGGTTCTGCATGCCGAGCAGATTGAATTTATAGATTCTGGAGACTAGCCTAATGGCACGTTATTTCCGTCGTCGCAAGTTCTGCCGTTTCACCGCGGAAGGCGTTGTAGAGATTGATTATAAAGACATCGCTACGCTGAAAAACTATATCACTGAAAGTGGTAAAATTGTCCCGAGCCGTATTACCGGTACTCGTGCAAAATTCCAGCGTCAGCTCGCTCGTTGTATCAAGCGCGCTCGCTACCTGTCTTTGTTGCCGTACACTGATCGTCATCAGTAATCGGCCACTGTCCATTAACGACTTTGAGAGGATAAGGTAATGCAAGTTATTCTGCTTGATAAAGTAGCAAACCTGGGCAGCCTGGGTGACCAAGTGAACGTTAAAGCGGGCTACGCTCGTAACTTCCTGGTTCCACAAGGTAAAGCTGTTCCGGCAACTAAGAAAAACGTTGAGTTCTTTGAAGCACGCCGTGCAGAATTAGAAGCCAAATTGGCTGCGGTTCTGGCTGCTGCTGAAGCTCGCGCAACCAAAATTAACGAACTGGGCAGCGTCACTATCGCTTCTAAATCTGGCGATGAAGGCAAACTGTTCGGCTCTATTGGTACTCGTGACATCGCTGACGCTGTTACTGCAGCTGGCGTTGAAGTGAGCAAGAGCGAAGTTCGTCTGCCGAATGGCGTTCTGCGTACCACTGGTGATCATGAAGTTGATTTCCAAGTACACAGCGACGTATTCGCAAAACTGAACGTGATCGTGGTTGCAGAAGCGTAAGTTACGCTGCTGTTAACCTGCTAAAACGCCAGCCTCGTGCTGGCGTTTTGCTTTCTGGCAAACAGGAAATTTATCGTTTATTAGCGGTTCACTCAGAGGCGTTATGAATCAGAATCCTGTGGTAGCATTTCAAACGTGCACTCCTCGGCAGCTACATCTGTGCAGAGGTAAAGCTCAAACAGCGGCGTTTGGTGGTACTTCCAGTGTGGTTTTCCACTGATAGAGACTAGCCATGCTTTATTTTTATAATACATATCCACCCGCTTATCTTGGGTCTCCAAGTTATAAGTGCATTTCTGAAAATTCCCCTGATCAATGAGATTGCCTTTATCCCGATCACTGTCGAGTATCAAAAGCGCCTCACTGAAATCTTGAATGTCGGCTAACGGGGGGATAGGGTCTTGAAGCGTACCAATCCATTCACCGCCTTCCGTGCTTGTCGCCAAATAGGTCCCCCCTATTCGTGAGATAGAATCAATTGCGGGGCAATGCAGCGTCGCAAATACACTCAATGGTGTCAGTAGTAATGCAAAGGATAACTTATATTTCATATCATAATTACTCCCTTTATTTATGAATGCGGCAGTGTCTTTGGATGGCGTTAACCATCCAGAAGACAACCTAATTCGGGAGTAACTGAGTGACAATATCAAAGAAAATTGGGGGCGAGATAGTAGTGGCTATCGGCAACGGTTAACGGTCACGTCGATAGCTGCCATCACTCTGGCGGGTAAACAACACTTCTGTGTTGGCGGTCGTCTCAATGGCCAGTGCGGCGACAGTGCCTTGAGCATCTAACATGATTTTAACTTCTTGCCCTGCTTTCAGATTACTCAGTGGCTTATCGTTACCTTCAACCTGTGCCATTGCAAAAACTTCATTCACTGGCAAATTATTGTCACGGAATAACTGAGCCAGTGTGGTTCCTGACTGAATCTGATAGCTCTGCCAGTTTCCTTGCAAAGTATCAGGCACTACCTGCTGAGGGGCCACCGTTGGCGGTGGCGGAGCATCAAGATTATCCTGTAACTGGGCCTGTAACGGTACGTCAGTGGACGGTGCGCTAACAGGGAAGGAACGATTGGTATTATCGTGTGATACGGGCCATAGCAGCGCTAATAGCAATATGGCGGTGACGATAATGAGCCAGCGACGGTGGAAGAACGGTAATGGCTCCATCCACTGAAATCCGTCCGGCAAATGCCAGATTTTCAGTAGTAACCCTTTGATGCCTTTTTCTGGCGTTGCAGCTGCCACGGTGGCTTCAGGGGGAACAGGATTATTCGCCACCGCATCCTCAACTGAGGACATGTGTTCGGGCGCACTGGTTTCGGACATCAAGGGTTGATCATCGGCTCCTTTAGGGTCCGGCAAGATCTTCTGCCTAAATGTCAGCCAAGTGTGCAGCAATGGCTGATAAATCCGATTACTCTTCCTTCTCCTGGGCGCGATTCTGCCCATGGTGACCTCTCTTCAACAACGTAAAACAAGATAAAATAAAAATGATGGAGGATGAGTCCATAGGCTTCTAAGTGAGTCAATAGCCTTCTAAGTATAGTGCTAACGGCTAATATAGTGGCTAACTGTCTGATGCCAAAAGGCAGAAGATTATCATACCTAAACTGAGTATTTCCCGTTAGCCTGCTGTCATTGTTTCTTTTTCTACGACAAAAGTCATCATTCACGACGCAAGATTTTACCGCGCTCCCCTGCTGCTGTTATGCTTGCGGCTTCGACATGAAAAAGCCACTAAAGGAAAATCCATGACAACCCCTTCTTTTGATAGCGTTGAAGCGCAAGCGAGCTACGGGATTGGTTTACAAATCGGGCAGCAATTGCAAGAGTCCGGGCTGGAAGGTTTATTGCCAGAAGCACTGTTGGCAGGTTTGCGTGATGCGATGGAAGGGAATACACCGACCGTCCCCGTTGACGTTGTGCATCGTGCACTGCGTGAAGTTCATGAGCGCGCCGATCAAGTGCGTGTTGAGCGTCAGCAGGCATTAGTCGAAGAAGGGAAAACCTTCTTGGAAGATAATGCGAAACGTGATGACGTGACCACCACAGAATCTGGTTTGCAGTTCTCTGTGCTGCAAGCGGGTGATGGCCCAATTCCATCCCGTCAGGATCGTGTGCGTGTTCACTATACTGGTCGTTTGGTCGATGGTACGGTGTTTGATAGCTCAGTCGAGCGTGGTCAGCCAGCAGAGTTCCCAGTCAGTGGTGTTATTCCAGGCTGGATCGAAGCGTTATCTATGATGCCAGTCGGCTCTAAATGGAAGTTATACATTCCACACAATCTGGCTTATGGCGAGCGTGGCGCGGGTGCAACTATCCCACCATTTAGTACGCTGATGTTTGAAGTGGAACTGCTGGAAATTCTGTAATTTCTATTCTCTGACATTTCCATCCGCAGTGTTAAGACCAAGGGCGACATCATGTCGCCCTTTTGCATTTAATGCGAAGTTGCCAAGGCGAGTGGTGAAATCATTCACCTTTTAATGCGCGGGGAAACAGTAAATTGTTTTCCAGATGGATATGTTCCATTAGATCAGTGATGAATTCATTGATGCCGGTGTAAAGTGCGCGCCAAGTATTACAAGCACCCTCTGGTGGCGTCACATTTTGCGTCAGTTGCTTTACCACCTCTAACTGCTGCCCAACAGCATCGTGCTCTGCTTCCATCACGAAGATAGGGCCACCGGCTTGAGTACCCATGCCACGTTGAATCATTGGGAACAAAATCTGTTCCTCTTTGTACATATGTTGGGTCAGTTCTTCCAGAATCGCAGTGAGTTCAACGGCTAACCCACGTGGACATGCTGGTTTTTCGCCATGGACGCGTTCAACTTTTTCAGCCATCAGAATCAATTCCGGCAACTGCTCGCGATGGCGGTTATGGTAGCGGTTGATAATAAAATCAATGAAATTAGTGAGCGGCTGTTGCTGCCAATCTTCAGATGAATGTGGTTCATCTTGCAATGCGCTCAACTGGGCTTCCAGCTCATCAATGTCCAGTGCCAGCTTATTGGCGGCCCGTAAAAGGGTTTGCTTACCTCCACAGCAAAAATCGAGCTGATAATGGCGAAATAGTTTTGTAGCCCGTGGAATGGCAATAGCCAACGCACCCAGAGATTGATTGCGGTAATCCATGATGACACCTCAGTGAGTAATTAAAAACCTATAACATGCATAATAAATACATGTTATAGATTGCGATATAACCACGACGAGGTATTAGCGTTCACCACCGCGCCCCGAAAAGCGCAGTGGTGAACCATTACTTAGGTGACAAAATTACTTGTTTTGCAAATCGAGACGGTAAATCTCAAAACCAATTTCATCAGTCCCTTGCGCTGTCATCGGATACTGTGCTTTTTGTTTAATAAATTCAGCAGCTTTGGCACTTGGTGAAGTTTCAAAACGGATATCCAGTGGCTGCTTGCTTTCAAGTGTCGCTAAGCGCCAGTTGTTATCGGCTTGCGGGGTCACTTGCCCGTGCTTTTTGGTTTCAGCACTAATATAAGCGGACAGTACAGAACGATTTTCATCTGGCGAGGCGAAAGCGATATGACTATCGCCTGTCCCTGCAAACTTACCGCTATAAGCGCGATAGTTATTGGTCGCAACCAAGAATATGGCTTTCGGATCGATAGGTTTGCCGTTAAACGTCAGGTTTTTAATACGCTCAGCTTTATCATTGATCAGCGCGCATTCACCGTCATAACGTGCTGGCTGGCTGACATCAATCTCATAATTTACGCCATCGATGACATCGAAATTATAAGTGCGGAAGCCATCCCAGTTGATCAGTGACTGCGGTTTACTGCTGGTGACATCAATTTGATTAAATTGCGCCGCAGAGCATTCCAGCCACTGCTTCACTTCAGCCCCACTGGCTTTCACCACCACTAACGTGTTCGGATAGAGGTATAAATCAGCGGCATTCCGGAAGGTTAACTCACCTTTTTCAACTTCAACAAAACTGGCAGGGTCATTTTTACGGCCACCGGCTTTAAAGGGGGCTGCGGCAGAGAGCACTGGCAATTCAGCCAAATCAGGATCGCCTTGAATAAAGTGTTCGGTATAGGCGCGTTGTGCATTATTCACGATTTGTACGGTGGGATCGTCTTGGATCAGCGCCAGATAGCTATACATATTATCTGATGCTTTCCCGATCGGTTTGCTCACAAAATCACGCGTACCTTGATGGTCTGCCGCTAGCACTTTAACCAAATTTGCATCTTCTGCCGCCAGCGATTTTTGTGCCGCTTTATCGTAAATAGGACGAGCTTCCGCTTTAGCCTGAGTGACCTGCCATGGGCCTTGGTCGTTATTCAGCACAAAATCGACCACACCTAGATGGTCGCCCCACTGGCCCGGCATGACGGCAGGAATACCGTTTAATGTGCCTTGAGCAATATCTGCGCCTTTAATCGCGGCAAAATCTTTACTTGGGAAAACAGCGTGAGCATGACCGAACATGATGGCATCAATGCCCGGCACTTGGCTGAGGTAATAAACGGAGTTTTCAGCCATGGTCTTATACGGATCACTGGACAGCCCTGAATGCGGGATAGCGACGACCAAATCAGCACCTTGCTTGCGCATTTCCGGTACCCATTTTTTAGCCGTTTCAGTGATATCGTTAACCGTGACTTTGCCGCTTAGATTGGCTTTATCCCAAATCATCACTTGTGGAGGCACAAAACCGATATAGCCGATGCGTAAGTTATGGGTTTTCCCTTCACGATCTTTTACTGGCGTATCGACAATCAAATAAGGCTGGAACAGCGGTTTACCGGTCTTCACATCAATCACGTTGGCATTCACATAAGGGAATTTTGCACCTGCGAGTGATTTCTTCAGATAATCTAGCCCATAGTTGAACTCGTGATTACCGATATTACCGACGGCATAATCCAGTGTGTTCATTGCCTTGTAGACAGGATGAATATCACCCGCTTTTAATCCTTTTGCGGCCATATAGTCGCCAAGCGGACTGCCTTGAATCAAATCACCGTTATCCACTAGCACGCTATTCGTTGCTTGCTGTCGGGCTGCTTCAATCAGACTTGCAGTACGTACCAGGCCGAACTTCTCAGTCGGCTTATCTTTGTAGTAATCGAAATCCATCATGTTGCTATGCAAGTCAGTGGTTTCCAGAACGCGCAAGTCAACGGTGGCGGCCTGTGCTGTCGTCATCGATATTGATGTTGCGACTGCAATTAGGCTGGCAAGGAGGGATAACGTCAGCGGACGCTTGATCATGGCTTTCTCCATTAAAAACTATTAGACGTGTATCGCAAAAGAATATGTAAATTTAAATAATTGCTAAAACAAAGTGTGAAGTTTGGCAGATATCAGCGTTAGATACCGCGCATAAGTTCACAGTTGTTACAGGTTAATGCCGCTGATTTTATTGAATGTTCTTCGGAAGTTATGGTGGTTGGGTCGGAGGTTTGTTTGTCGGTGGGTCAATCGCGGCAAAAGAGGATTCAATATTTTTTTAGTATGGCGTTCTAAACTGTAAGTAACGCGATACTCTTCGGATTTGAGGCTGCTTAATCGCAACATTCATGTGTTGGGTATATCGATTTAAAGAATCATTATCATCTGGTGTATTCTGACTTTCAATATTCGACATAATGCAAAATACCAAGGGGGAATAATGTTAGAGCAAATTTGCCAGCTAGCCCGCGAAGCAGGCGTGGCGATTATGGCGGTCTATCAGGGTGAAATGCCCCTTGATGTGGCCCATAAAAAAGATGATTCACCCGTGACTGCTGCTGATCTTGCTGCTCACCAGATTATTAAGGCGAGATTAGCCGTGTTGACGCCTGATATTCCGTTGTTATCAGAGGAAGATCCACCAGTTTGGGCTGAACGTCAGTATTGGCAGCGTTATTGGTTGGTTGACCCACTAGACGGCACGAAAGAGTTTTTGAATCGCAATGGTGAATTCACCGTGAATATTGCGCTGATCGATAAAGGTGAACCTGTGTTGGGCGTGGTATATGCGCCAGTGACCGATGTGATGTATAGCGCAGAAAACGATCGGGCATGGAAAGAGGAGGGGGGGCGTCGTATGGAGATTCAGGTACGTGACGCACTTCCACCGTTAGTGGTTGTGAGTCGCTCACACAGTGATGCTGAGCTGGAAGATTATCTGGCGCAACTGGGTGAGCATCAGACAGTGGCAGTCGGCTCATCACTTAAATTTTGTTTGGTGGCCGAAGGGAAAGCTCAACTGTATCCCCGTTTCGGGCCAACCAATGTGTGGGATACTGCAGCAGGGCATGCCGTGGCTATTGCGGCTGGGGCACAGGTTCACGATTGGCAGGGTAAACCACTATCTTATACCCCACGTGAATCGTTCCTGAACCCCGGCTTTAGAGTCTCGCTCTTCTAGAAGCATACCTAAGTTCTAGACGAATACTAAGTGCGAGAAGAAAATTACTGCTTAACAAGCTGGTGCAGTTGGTCGATAACCTGCTGCACCTCTTCTGGTGTCAGTGCACCATCTTTGACGAAATTCACATTCCCTTGTTGATCCAACACCACAACAGTAGAGCCTTTATCCGCTAAGCCCCATGCCTTTTTGACATTCCCGTTGCTGTCGACCACAAACTGTGACCAAGGGAACTCACGTTTACTGTCTTCAATGCTGTTGCGTACAAACATAGCTGTACCAATGATTGCGTCATCGGTATTGACGATTGTCGTCGTTTGGTAATGTTCGTGTGGCAGATTAGCGTGCTTGATGGCTTCCACGAGGGGCGCATTCAGCTCTTTTGCAGAAGTACGCCCAGCGATGTGTTGAATTACTCGTACTTTGCCGGGCAATTGCGAGCTATTCCAGTTTTTGTAGCTAAACTGATCAGTAGCTTTATCGTAATCCAGTTCGCCTTTATCGCTGACGCCAACGGGCGGCACTCGTTGGTTATTCTGAATGGAGTGGGCGTTGACAAGCAATGGTGTGAGCAGTAGGGACAATATAAGCAGGCTATTTTTTAACATGTGATGTCCTTGTGGATCTTATGGGTAGAGTCGCCTTATCCCTGAAAACAGTACAGGTTAGCTTCCCAATCATAGGTGCAGATCAGTGGTCTGTCCTGTCAGTTGAAAAAAAATATTTCCGACAGTAACCAGATGGTTATTCTGTTTCTAAGTCTAAATTAATCAGTCTAATACTGTAATTTTGTGTAAATCCAGCAGCAATCACTGAGTTAGGGGGAACTTAACCCCATACTCTAGGTCTATTACTCTGCAATTATCTTACGCTACCTGTGATCTTGGTCGCTAAGGCGCCAAAGGGTGTGTATTGGTGTTATGGAGGAAAGTAAAATAATGAGGATCTTCCAACGTTACAATCCGGCAAAAGTCGCGATGTATGTTAAAACGTTATTCCGTGGCCGTCTGTATATCAAAGATATGGGGGCTTTTGAGTTTGATAAAGGCAAGATTTTAATCCCGAAAGTTAAGGATAAACGCCATTTTGAGGTGATGTCTGAAGTGAATCGGCAAGTGATGCGCCTACAGTCTGAAATGGGCTGATTCCCTTCTCTCATTGCAGTGGCCGCAGGTTAGCAACTCTTGCTGTTTGATGGTCACTCTGATTGTTTAGGGAAGAGATAACTCAGCCAAATTGAACTGCGGCCCCTTGATTGGGGCCGCTAATGTTTTAACGATGGCTTGTGACCTAACTTAACTTATGCATCACTGCTTTCGTGTGGGGCTTTTGGCAGAATGGGTGCGGGTTGATCACTCAGCTTGGTGACCAGTAGCTGATCGATTTTGTAGCTATCGATATCTACAACTTCAAATTTGTAGCCTGCATATTTGACGAAATCAGTGCGTTTCGGGATCTTACGCAGCATATACATCATAAAACCGCCGATGGTTTCATAATTGCCTGATTGCGGGAATTCATCGATATGCAGCACGCGCATCACATCTTCAATCGGGGTTCCCCCCTCAATCAACCATGAGCTTTCATCGCGGGCAACAATTTGTTCTTCTTGCCCCTGACCGACTAAATCTCCCATCAGTGTGGTCATCACGTCATTTAGGGTAATGATACCCACCACCAATGCATATTCATTGAGAATGACAGCAAAATCCTCACCGGCTGTTTTAAAACTCTCTAGCGCCTCAGAGAGAGTCAGGGTATCAGGAACAATCAAGGCTGAGCGTATTTGTACGCCGCTACTTAGCACTAAGCTCTGGTTACCCAATACGCGATTCAGCAGGTCTTTGGAGTCAACATAGCCTACCACTTGATCAATATGGCCGTCACAGACCAAGAATTTTGAGTGGGGATGGGTCGAAATTTTCTCTTTTATGCTGTCTTCACTTTCCCGCAGATCGAAATAGATCACGCTTTCACGGGAGGTCATCGAGGATGGAACGGTGCGAGACTCTAGCTCAAAGACATTTTCAATCAGTTCATGCTCTTGCTTTCGTAGTACTCCCGCCAAAGCCCCAGCCTCCACTACGGCATAGATATCATCAGAGGTGATGTCATCATTACGAACCATTGGTAGTTTGAACAAGCGGAAGATCAGGTTTGCCATTCCATTGAAGAACCAAACCAATGGACGACAAATCAGCAGGCAGAAACGCATTGGGTTGACGATCCGAACAGCGACTGCTTCGGGTGAAATCATGCCGATACGTTTCGGGGTTAAGTCAGCAAAGAGAATAAATAGGCTGGTTACCAGTACAAACGAACAAACAAAGCTGACTTGATCGGCAAGTTCAGGCGACATAAACCGTTCAAACACGATTTTAAAAGTAGGTGAGAACGCAGCATCACCCACGATACCCCC
This sequence comes from Yersinia massiliensis, assembly GCF_003048255.1. NCBI lineage: Bacteria > Pseudomonadati > Pseudomonadota > Gammaproteobacteria > Enterobacterales > Yersiniaceae > Yersinia > Yersinia massiliensis. The sequence continues at coordinate 4,324,645 of NZ_CP028487.1, read as the reverse complement.
GAGAATAGCGACGGCATTCAAACCAATCTGCACGACGGTAAAGAAAATCCCCGGCGTTTCTTGTAATTTTAGAACCCGCGCGGCATTAACATCACCGTCGTCGGCCAGAAGTTTTAATTTAATTTTGCGAGAGGCTGCTAACGAAATCTCTGATAACGAGAAAAAGGCGCTCACCGCAATTAAAAAAAGAATCAGTAAAATACTGTTTAACATAATCTATCCGTGTCGTACCGACGATGCGCCGGCGATCGTAAGGAAGGGCCATACTGTTTAATTGGATTAATTCAATTAGTGCAATGTTGAATTCTAGATAACGGGCAAAAACCGTTTTCGGGCTGCGTGAACAGCCCGAAAAGAGTATAGCAGCAGCGATGAATGCGCCGCCAGCTCTACTAATTGGGCGGCATGCAAACGCCAATTCCCCCCAAGCCACAATATCCATGTGGATTTTTGTACAGATATTGCTGGTGGTCGTCCTCGGCATAGTAAAACGGCAAGGCCGCTGTAATCTCAGTGGTGATCGAACGGTGATCACCTGCTTGTGCCATCGCCTGCTGGAACTGAGCTTTGCTCTCTTGGGCCTGCGCTTCCTGCTCAGGTGTCAGAACATAGATCGCTGAACGATATTGGGTGCCAACATCACCCCCTTGGCGCATTCCTTGAGCAGGGTCGTGATTTTCCCAGAAGATCTGCAATAGCTGCTGATAGCTGATGATGGTGGGATCAAAGACGACGCGAACGACCTCGGCATGGGCGGTACGACCGCTACAAACCTCATGATAAGTCGGATTCGGTGTATAACCTCCGCTGTAGCCAGCCGCGGTGCTATAGACACCCGGTTGTTGCCAAAACAGCCGCTCGACACCCCAGAAGCATCCCATGGCGAAGATGGCAACTTCCATCCCATCAGGGACATGCGTCATTGAGTGACCATTGACCACATGGAGAGTGGCGACCGGCATTGGTGTCAGTCGGCCTGGCAAAGCATTCGCCGCATCGATGACGGCGGATTTATCAAAATTTTGCACCAAAGTAGTCTCCGATGTGTACATTGAATCTTAAGTTTACAGTAAATTGCTAACAAGATGTTTACAGTGAATGGCGATAGACAGTTGTATCTGACTACGAGTTTGCACACAATAAGAACCATCCTGCGTTAATGTAGCGGTTTAAGGGAGAATTTTAGGCGGAACATGCCTAAATCGCGCTTTAAGTGCGGGATGATTGTGTCAGTGATGAAACGTCCGTGAGATGGTTTTTACAGGAATGTATACCCAATAGATTTCAAGATGCTGGGCAGTGCTGATGGTACTGTCAACACACCTGCAACACGAAAGTTGAAGGGGATAAATTAATTAGGAGCGCGCGTGCCACGATACCCAATCCTGTGTTTTTTGTGTGTATTGCTCGCCACACCTCTCGCCTATGCTGCCAATATACGGTTGCAGGTGGAAGGTCTTAGCGGGGACTTAGAGAGAAACGTCAGGGCACGTTTATCCACGATTGGTACTGATGAAGTGACGGCAGATGGCCGTTTCCGCTCGCGAGTGGATGAGGCTATACGCCAAGGTTTGCGCGCTTTAGGCTATTACGACCCCACTATTACGTTCGATTTACAAACGCGTCCAGCGCCTGCTCGGTCTGTTTTGATTGCCAAAGTGGTCCCAGGTGAGCCGGTCTTGATTGCCGGTGTCGATATCGTTTTACAAGGCGGGGCGAAAACAGACCCTGACTATCTGGCATTGGTACGTCGCGATACCCCCAAAATAGGCTCCATCCTGAATCACGGCGATTATGATAATTTCAAAAGCTCGCTGACAGGCTTGGCGCTGCGCCGTGGTTACTTTGACGCCAATATGATCAAAAGCCAATTAGGCGTGGCAGCAGAACTGCGTAAAGCATTCTGGGATATCGATTTCGACAGTGGTGAGCGTTACCGTTTCGGTAAAGTCATTTTCCAAGGCTCACAAATCCGTGAGGATTTCCTGCAAAATTTAGTGCCCTTTCATGAAGGAGAGTATTACACCTCTGATGAATTGGCTGAACTAAACCGCCGTTTGGCAGCGACGAACTGGTTTAACTCGGTGGTGGTTTCGCCCGACTTTCGTGATGCGAGAAAAACCAAAATCCTGCCATTGGATGCTGTCGTCACCCCAAGAACAGAAAACACCATCGAATTGGGGGGCGGTTATGCGACCGACGTTGGCCCGCGCCTAACCGCCAGTTGGCGTAAGCCGTGGGTAAACTCCTATGGGCACAGTCTAACGACCAGCACCACGCTTTCAGCACCTGAACAGACGCTGGATTTTAGCTATCGTATTCCGCTGTTAAAAAATCCCCTTGAGCAATATTACTTGCTGCAAGGGGGCTTTAAGCGCACTGACCTTAATGACACCAATTCAGATACCACCACTCTCAACGTGGCTCGATTCTGGGATCTATCCAGTGGTTGGAAGCGATCAGTTAACCTGCGTTGGAGTCTCGATCACTTTACCCAAGGTAGCGTGACGGACACCACCATGTTGCTGTATCCGGGGGTGAATATTAGCCGTACTCGCCAGCGAGGTGGAGCGATGCCAGTTTGGGGAGATAGCCAAAACTATTCCATTGACTGGTCTGATACCACATGGGGTTCTGATGTTGATTTCGGCATATTCCAAGCGCAGAACGTGTGGATTCGTACTTTGGGTGAGAAAAACCGCTTTGTCGTTCGCGGTAATTTAGGCTGGATCGAAACCAATAACTTTGACCGTGTACCGCCATCGCTGCGCTTCTTTGCTGGGGGGGATCGCAGTATTCGCGGCTATAAGTTCCGTGATATTTCACCACGCGATAGCGAAGGTAAGCTGACCGGTGCTTCTAAGCTGGCCACAGGGACACTGGAGTATCAATACAATGTGACCGGCCGGTGGTGGGGAGCGGTATTCGTCGATTCAGGTGAAGCTGTTAACGATATTCGTAAGAGTGATTTCAAAACAGGTGCCGGTGTCGGCGTGCGCTGGGCTTCTCCTGTTGGTCCGATCAAGCTGGATATCGCCAAACCTATTGGCGACAACACCGCACATGGCGTGCAATTTTACATCGGTTTGGGGCCTGAACTATGAGGTGGGTAAAGAGACTCAGTATCGCATTTTTGCTCATTATCCTACTGCTGGTGGGGACGTTGGCGGGTCTGCTTGGTACCACCAGTGGCTTGCACTTCTTGATCAACAGCGCCGTACGTTGGGTGCCTGGGTTGGATATTGCCAGTGTCACTGGTGGGTGGCGTGACCTGACTTTGAAGGGTATTCAGTACCAAATGCCGGGCGTTACCGTGAAAGCAGGCCAATTTCATCTGTCATTACAGCTTTCTTGCCTTAAGCGCAGTGAGTTATGTGTCAATGCGTTGACCGCACAAGATGTGGATGTGGTAGTGGATACCAAAGCCTTGCCGCCTGCGGCAGAAACACCCGCCAGTACCGAGCCGATGGGGGAGTTGAGTACCCCATACCCCATCACGTTACGTATGCTGACGCTGAATAATGTCAAAGTCACCATTGATGATACTGCGATTTCGTTAGACGAATTCCGTACGGGCGCACATTGGCAGCAACGTGCATTGAACTTAATGCCAACGAAAATCAATGGGTTATTAATTGCATTACCCAAAACTGTACCTGCTATTGTCCCTGATGCTGCCAAACCAGCAGTTGAAACAGCCATCGCCGTAAAAGAAGCGGTTGAGCAGCAAGCTGTGGCTCCCATCCCCATAGAGCCGGAACTCCCGCTCGGTGAGCGCTTAAAAGCGTTGTTTGCCGAACCTTTACTGCCTGAATTACCGGATTTCCGCTTACCGCTGGATTTGCAGATTAATGCGATCTCAGGGCAACAGCTTAGGCTGACAGGCGATACTGATGTGCTGATCAGTAGTCTCTTGTTGCAAGCTAGCACTCAAGATCAACGCATCACACTGGATACGCTGGAAATTAAGTCGCCACAAGGCGGGTTGTCGGCTCAGGGGGAGGCGACATTGAATGAAACATGGCCGCTGAGTCTGGTCGTCAACAGCACATTGAATGTGGAGCCGCTAAAAGGCGAGAAAGTGAAGCTCACCGTGGGTGGTGCACTACGTGAGCAGCTCAAGGTGGCACTGAACTTATCTGGCCCAGTCAGTGCGCAATTGGATGCAGAAACCTCGCTGGCACAAGCCGGTTTACCTTTAGCCTTAACCTTACAAAGTAAGCAACTACGTTGGCCACTGGCGGGTGACTCCACATACCAAATCGACAATCTTAGAATGCGCCTAAACGGGCAAGCGACCGATTATGCGCTCTCCCTTCGCTCTGATGTGAAAGGCACAGATTTACCGCCAGCGGTAGTGATGCTGGATGGTAAAGGCAATGTTGAGCAGTTCAATCTCACTCGTTTACGTCTGGCAGCGTTGCAAGGTAATACGGACTTAACTGGGGTGGTAGATTGGCGTCAGGCCATTAGTTGGAATTCGGTATTAACCCTGTCAGGGATTAACACGGCGAAGCAGTGGCCGGAGTGGCCGGCAAAACTGGATGGCAAGATTGTTACCCGAGGCAGTATCCACGGAGGGAGCTGGCAGTTACAGGTACCAGAGCTGACGCTGGATGGCAACGTTAAACAAAATCGCGTGACAGCCCGTGGTTCATTGACAGGGAATGCCGCAGGTCAGTGGCATATTCCTGGCATCAATCTGGCATTGGGGCGTAATAAGCTCGATGTAAAAGGTGACCTCAATGAGCAATGGCAGCTTGATGCCAATGTTGATGCGCCACAGCTTGATGGGGCGTTACCGGGGCTTGCCGGTGTTGTGAACGGCACACTGAGATTGCGCGGCAACCTTAAAGCACCACAACTGCTGGCTGACCTCACCGCCAACCGCCTGCAATGGCAAGAATTAAGCATTAATCGGGTCAGAATTGAGGGTGATGTTCGCTCGACGGATCAAATTCAGGGCCAGCTTGCCATTCGGGTAGAACAACTTAAGCAAGCCGATTTAGTGGTCAGTTTGCTGACGTTGGATGCCCGTGGCAGTGAAAAACAGCATCAGTTGCGCCTGAATATGCAGGGTGAACCCGTGTCTGGTCAGTTGGCGTTGGAGGGGAGTTTTGATAGGCAGCAAGAGCGTTGGCGTGGCACGCTCAATAATACCCGCTTCGACACTCCTGTTGGTGAATGGCGCTTAAGTCGTGCGATAGCGCTGGATTACCAAAATACGTTAGAACGGGTCACTATTGGGCCACATTGCTGGCTTAATCCGAATGCGGAGCTTTGTGTCCCTAGAGCCATTGAAGCGGGCCCCAGCGGGCAGGCGAGTGTCGTGCTCAATCGTTTTGATTTAGCAATGATAAAGCCGTTTCTTGGTCCAGAGACAACCTTAGATGGCGTGTTCACCGGCCGAGCCGATGTGAGTTGGAAAGCAGGGGGCAGCTTGCCAGATGTGCGGGTATCCCTTAGTGGTAATGGCGTTAAGGTGCAGCAGGTCGTGCAGGGTAATACGTTACCTATTGCATTCGAAACGCTGAATCTCAATGGTGGCCTCACCAATGGACAAGTACGTGCCGATTGGCTCATCAAACTGGTGAACAACGGCCAATTCTCAGGGCAGGTACAGGTTGCAGACCCGGAAGGGCGGCGCAATCTATCCGGTAACATCGCTATCAATAATATCTCCTTAGCGATGATTAACCCGATTCTCAGTGATGGCGAAAAAGCAGCGGGCCTATTAAATGCCAATCTACGTTTGGGTGGTAATGCCAAAAGTCCATTAGTGTTCGGTCGATTAGCGCTGGATAATGTGGATGTTGATGGCAGTTGGATGCCATTTGATATTACCGAAGGTCGGCTGGTGATGAATTTCGATGGCATGACCTCAACGCTGGATGGGTTAATTCGGACGTCTCAAGGGCAGCTCAATTTGTCTGGCGATGCTGATTGGCGTGATATCAATGCTTGGCGTGCCCGAATCGCAGCAAAAGGCAACAAGTTGCGTGTCACTGTCCCGCCGATGGTACGAATTGATGTTTCGCCAGACATAGTGTTTGAAGCTACACCGCAGTTGTTCACTCTTAACGGCTCGGTGGATATCCCTTGGGCGCGTATCACTGTGCAGGAAGTACCGGAAACTGCGGTTGGTGTGTCTTCCGACGAAGTGATGCTCAATAATGACCTAAAACCGATTTCACCACGGTCAAACAGTATTCCTATCAACAGTAATCTGGTGATCCGAGTCGGTAACGATGTTCGTCTCAATGCATTTGGCCTTAAAGCCCGTTTGCAGGGCGATTTGAAAATGGTTCAAGATCAGCGTGGGTTGGGCTTGAACGGGCAGATTAATATCCCGTCTGGTAGTTTCCGAGCTTATGGGCAGGATTTGATCGTCAATAAAGGGGTACTACTGTTCTCTGGACCACCAGATCAGCCGTTACTCAATATTGAAGCAATACGTAATCCTGATGCCACTGCTGATGGCGTGACTGCGGGTGTCCGAGTGACGGGAATGGCCGATGCACCACGGCTGGAAATATTCTCGGATCCGTCGATGTCGCAGCAAGAGGCGCTGTCGTACTTGTTACGTGGGCAGGGGTTAGGCAATTCAGGAGCAGACAGCGGCCTGATGACCTCAATGCTTGTCGGAATGGGGGTTGCACAAAGTGGCAAACTTGTGGGTAAAATTGGCGAGGCATTTGGTGTCACTAACCTAGCACTTGATACGCAAGGGGTTGGCGATAGCTCGCAAGTGGTTGTGAGTGGCTATGTCACCAAAGATCTGCAAGTAAAATACGGAGTAGGTATATTTGACTCGCTGGCAACGTTAACATTACGTTATCGGTTGATGCCAAGGTTGTATCTAGAAGCGGTGTCTGGTATTGATCAGGCATTAGATGTGCTTTATCAGTTTGAGTTCTAACAATGCGAATTATTGTCTACGGCAGTTTACGACGCAAGCAAGGTAATAGTCACTGGATGACGGACGCTCAGTTGCTGGGCGAACATGATCTGGAAGGCTATGAAATGTACAATTTAGGTCATTATCCGGCGGTCATTCCCGGAGAAGGCACTGTGCATTGTGAGGTTTATCGGATTAACTCTTCTATTATGAATGAGTTAGATGAGTTGAAAAGTAATACTAAAGATTATCGACGTGAATTAATTCAAACACCTTACGGTAGTGCGTGGATATATCTTTATCGTTTACCGATCGAAGGGGTGCCACGTATTTACAGTGGCGATTGGCTCAAACGCCATGAAGAAAATGATAAGCCGTTACCTTAGATTGCGATAAATTTGAAATTGTCATGAGTAAAAAAAAACACCGCTCAATGAGCGGTGTTTTTTTATCGGCAAAACAAAGAATTATTTCTTCGCACGCTCGAAAGAAGACAGGATCTCAGCTTTGGCCGCTGCGGCATCTTCCCAGCCGTCAACTTTCACCCATTTGCCCGTTTCCAGATCTTTATAATGCTCAAAGAAGTGTTTGATCTGTGCCTTCAGCAATTCAGGCAGGTCTTGCACGTCTTTAACGTGATCATATTCTTTGGTCAGTTTGCTGTGTGGAACAGCCACTAACTTAGCATCTTCGCCTGCTTCATCCGTCATTTTCAACACGCCAACTGGGCGGCAACGAATAACAGCACCAGGCTGTAACGGATACGGTGTTGGCACCAGCACATCAACCGGATCCCCGTCTAATGACAAGGTATTGTTGATGTAGCCGTAGTTACAAGGGTAGAACATCGCGGTAGACATGAAACGGTCTACGAACAGAGAACCAGTCTCTTTATCGATTTCATATTTGATCGGGTCAGCGTTAGCAGGGATTTCGATTACAACATAAATATCTTCTGGCAGGTCTTTACCTGCAGGTACGTCGTTCAAGCTCATGTCGGTTTCCTTTTATCAAACCAGAAATGGAGTGCTGGCTATTATAGCCAAGTCTTAGGTGAATTCCCGCCCTTTTCACTGCTTGATAGCGGTGAGATTGCCTGAATCAGGGCCATTTCATTGAGATAAAATCCCGTCATTAGATAAATGTATCTATTTTAAGCTGTTTTTCTTGCGATGGTTCAAGACGACCTATGCAGCGCCGATAACTAAATCAAATAATAAGATCGTCCGCTGTACTGCTAACACTTTGTAATCTTAACCATTTGCACACAACCGGAAAAAACCGATGTTAAAAAAGATTACCATTAAGAATGGGCTTATTGCTCAGCTAAGCCTTATGTCATTGATTTTATTAATTGTCAGTGTGATCGGAATCAATTCGATTCAGGAAAGCTCACGCTCATTACAAGTCATTAATCAGATCCAAGGGGAGGAATTGGGGTCTTTATCGAATAGTTTCAATGCGACCTTGAGTGCTCGAACAGAAGCCGCATTGGCAATCCATCAACTAGAGATCGGTCTGATTGATGAGTCGTTGCAAACAGCAAAGCAGGCTGAAGGTTCTTTGGCATTGTCACAAAAAGAGATGGCACGTTTTGTTAGTGCGGTATCTGCTCGGGGAGACGGGCAGGTATTGGCAGAAAATATTCAAAAAAGTTATAAAAATTATGTGGATAAAGGTGTAATCCCGATGCTTGCCGCTATCAAAGCGGGTTACGCAGATGAGTATTATGATGTGCTAGAAAAGAGTATCACGGAGATTAGCAAAGCCTTCAACGATGACGTTGCCACTTTTCGCAGTTATGCCTTGGATGCTGGTCAACAACAAATTGATAGGGCGAACAATGCCGCCAAAATTAAGTTAGCGATCATTGTTGCTGCGGGCGTGATCACCTTGATCTCTGCTGTGTTGGCATGGTTTGCGCTCAAATACATTATCTTGCAGCCTTTGGAGCAATCAATTCATCAATTAGAATATATCGCCTCTGGTGATTTAACCCGCAATATTAATAGTGAGGGAAATACAGAGCTGGCTCGGTTAGCAAAAGCGTTGCAAGTTATGCAGCAATCGTTAGTGGAATCGGTGAGCAACGTACGTGAAGTCGGCGGGCAAATTGGTGTCGGCTCGCGGGAGTTAGCGGCGGGTAACCATCATTTGGCCGAACGTACAGAGGAATCAGCGTCCTCACTGGAACAAACGGCCGCCAGCATGGAACAACTGACTTCAACGGTAAAAATGAATGCTGAGAACTCCGATCAAGCCAATCGCCTGGCGATGAGTGTTTCGGACATTGCCAATAAGGGCAGTGAGGCCGTCAGCCACGTTGTTGATAAAATGCAGGCTATTACCACCAGTTCGCGGCGAATCTCCGATATTATTACCGTGATTGACGGTATTGCATTCCAAACTAATATTCTGGCGCTCAATGCGGCGGTTGAAGCTGCCCGAGCGGGGGAGCAAGGGCGAGGCTTTGCTGTCGTCGCCGGTGAAGTCCGTAATCTGGCCCAGCGCAGTGCACAATCAGCTAAAGAGATTAAAGACCTGATCGTTGAATCACAGAGTCGTGTACGAGAAGGCGCAGATATGGCTGAATCTGCGGGGCAGACCATGCATGAGATCGCCAGTGAGGTGAGTCGAGTCACCGCGTTGATGCGTGAAATATCAGCTGCAACTTATGAGCAAAGCAGTGGTATTGAGCAAGTCAATGTGGCTATTGCTCAGATGGATCAGGTTGCCCAGCAGAATGCGACATTGGTTGAGCAGGCAGCGGCAGCAACGCGTTCATTAGAAGATCAAGCGAGCGCATTGTCAGCCAGTATGGCGGTTTTCAAATTGCAGGGGGATAAGCTGGCGCTAGAGGCATAAGAAAAACAGCGGCGCAATGGCCGCTGTTTTCAGTCGAAATCCGCTAATTACTTAGCTTCTTCGTCAGGGAACCTAGCAATAAAGCCTTCAGCGTCTTCAACCATAGACTTGGTACCCACGAAGAACGGTGCACGTTGATGCAGTTTCTCCGGCACGATATCCAGAATGCGGTTAACCCCATCCGTTGCTTTACCACCGGCTTGTTCTGCCAAGAAAGCCATTGGATTGCATTCATAGAGTAAACGTAGTTTTCCCTGTGGATGGCTAGCAGTACTTGGGTAGATATAAATACCACCTTTCAACAAATTACGATGGAAGTCGGCAACCAGCGAGCCAATATAGCGTGAGGTATAAGGCCGCTTAGTGGCTTCATCCTGCTCTTGGCAATACTTAATGTATTTCTTCACGCCTAATGGGAATTTAATGTAATTCCCTTCGTTGATGGAATACATGCAACCGGTTGCGGGATAGCGAACCTTTTCGTGGGACAAACAGAAAACACCCAGCGAAGGATCATAGGTAAAAGCATGCACACCGTAACCTGTGGTATAGACCAGCATGGTTGAAGAACCATAGACTACATAGCCTGCTGCAACTTGCTTGGTGCCCGGTTGCAAAAAGTCAGCTTCAGTAATAGGCACCCCAAATGGGGTAATACGACGATAAATAGAGAAAATTGTACCGACGGACACATTCACGTCGATATTTGAAGAGCCATCCAATGGATCCATCAGAACGACATATTTGGCATTTTCTGCCCGTCCACCGTCAAAGATAACAATGTCATCTTCTTCTTCTGACGCGATGCCGGCAACTTCACCACGTGCTTTCAGGGCCGCTTTCAATTTTTCATTGGCAAACAGGTCCAGTTTCATCTGGTCCTCGCCTTGAATATTGGAAACACCACTGGCACCTAAAATATCAACCAAACCAGCTTTGTTGATATCACGGTGAATAATTTTTGCGCCGAGTTTGATTGCTGAAAGTAATGCAGTTAATTCGCCGGTGGCGTGAGAGAAGTCTAGCTGTTTCTCAACGATGAATTCGCCTAACGTTTTCATGACACAATCCCTGAATCTACGGTTAAAAATCGATTTATTAACGAACAACTCATCTGATGGCAGCAGTGTAGCCCAAAGATAAGAATGATTCATAGGCAATTCCATTTCTTCTCTTTGATTCTGAGCGGTAGAATGGTGACAAATTCGAAGCTGATTAATACGGAAGATTTATGCGCATTCACATATTAGGTATCTGCGGCACTTTTATGGGCGGCTTAGCGATGCTGGCACGTTCATTAGGTCATGAAGTGACGGGAGCGGATGCTAACGTGTATCCGCCGATGAGCACACAGCTGGAAAATCAAGGGATCGACTTGATCCAAGGATATGATCCAGCTCAACTGGATCCAGCACCGGATTTGGTGATCATCGGCAATGCCATGACTCGTGGTAATCCTTGCGTCGAAGCTGTATTAGAACAAGGCATCCCTTATGTTTCAGGGCCGCAATGGCTGCACGACCATGTATTGCCGGAGCGCTGGGTATTGGCGATAGCCGGTACGCATGGCAAGACAACCACCGCGGGTATGGTCGCTTGGATATTGGAATCTTGCGGCTACGAGCCCGGTTTTGTTATTGGTGGTCTACCGGGTAATTTCGATGTCTCAGCCCGTTTAGGTAACAGCCCATTTTTTGTGATTGAAGCTGATGAATATGATTGTGCCTTCTTTGATAAACGCTCTAAATTTGTTCATTACAGCCCAAGAACGCTAGTGATGAATAATCTTGAGTTTGATCATGCGGATATCTTTGATGATCTGAAAGCCATTCAAAAGCAATTCCACCATCTGGTACGTTTAGTGCCGGGTACCGGTAAAATCATCCTGCCGGACAATGATAATCATCTGAAGCAGGTGATGGCGATGGGGTGCTGGAGCGAGCAAGAGCTTGTTGGTGAAACGGGGAGCTGGTTTGCGCGTAAAGTTTCAACTGATGCTAGCGTCTACGAAGTGCTTCTCGATAATGAATTAGTCGGTGAGGTTAACTGGTCACTGGTGGGCGAGCATAATATGCACAATGGGCTGATGGCCATCGCTGCTGCTCGCCATGTTGGGGTGCAACCTGCGGATGCTTGCCGTGCATTAGGTGGTTTTATTAATGCCCGACGTCGGCTGGAGTTACGCGGTGAAGCCCATGGTGTCACGGTTTATGATGATTTTGCGCACCACCCAACGGCCATTCTTGCGACCTTAGCGGCATTGCGCAGTAAAGTCGGTGGAACTGCACGTATTTTAGCTGTTTTAGAGCCACGTTCTAACACCATGAAATTGGGGCTATCCAAGAATGAGTTGGCACCTTCATTAGGCCGTGCAGATGAAGTATTCCTGTTCCAGCCTCAGCATATCCCTTGGCAAGTTGTTGAAGTCGCAGATGCTTGTATTCAACCTACGCATTGGAGTGCTGATATCGATACGTTAGTCGATATGGTTGTGAAAACGGCTCAACCCGGAGATCATATCTTGGTCATGAGTAATGGTGGTTTTGGCGGGATTCATGATAAGTTACTGAGTTCATTAGGTAAAAAATCAGCCTTAGAAGCGCAATCTCAAGATTAAGCCAGATAAAAAAAGCCCCCGCAGAGCGGGGGTAAAAGGGGTCGTCGGATAGACGACGAGGGATTATTCCTTTGCGGGCTCTACTGGCTTAGCTCACCACATCAATTCATACTCTATTCAATAAGCTGAAAAAGACTTTTTATGTCTATTTTCAACTGATTGAATAAACCATCAAGCTCGAAAGTATGCCCCTTATATCGGGGGCATATACTTTCATTTCTAGCAAAAAATCTTATTTATAAGCTTTCGCAGTGGCGTGCCAGTTATTCTCTTCGCGTACTTCAATGACTTTAAACGCTTTAGCGCCCATAGCATCAGCTTTATCAGACAGTGCCTGACGAATATCAGAAGGTGCGCCATTAAGACCACTCACTGTAATTGTACCTACTGCTTGCATATTGGCAGCTTGATTATCATTGATGGAATCAGCTGCAAAAACACCGAAAGACAGTGCAGATAGAACGCTCAGCGTTGCGATAGTTGTTTTAATTTTCATTTTATTGCCTCTATTTGTTCTTCTATTACTGGGGAATAAGTGTGATTTACATCACGAAAATGAGTATACATCTAGTAACGTAGGATATTAATAGCTGACTAATAATATTTAAGGTCACTTTCGCGGTGGTGACTAATTTTTAATAACGAAAAGGAATAAAAAATGATTAAAAAACAACACATCTTAGTTAAATTTTAATATTTTCAATTGGATAAGTGTTTTTGACTAAAAGTGCGAAATGGAGTGGTGATTTTGACCGATAATGTAGTTGTGGAAGAGATATATGATTGCTTTTTGTGTGAGTGGTAGTTAAATGCACTGTAAAAATAGTGCCAATACAGAGAGTGATAACAGAGAGCGAAGGAGCTAAAAGAAATAATGCGGCACAGAAAGGGCCGCATGATATACGCCGAAACTAGCGGAGGGATTAAAGCTCTTGCTCAAACAACCCGAGGATAGCTTCATGTAACTGCTTAACGGTAAATCCTCTGGCCGGCGTTGTAAATATTGTATCATCGCCAGCAATACTCCCTAGAATGCCTTCAGCCTTGCCTAATGAATCCAGCAGACGGGCAATCAGTTGGGCTGCACCAGGGCTCGTATTAATCACCACCACTGACTCATTGTAATCAACATCTAAGACCAAGTTCTTTAGCGGGCTACTGGTTGTTGGTACACCCAGTTCAGCAGGCAAGCAATAAACCATCTCCATTTTTGCATTACGCGTTCTGACGGCACCAAATTTAGTCAACATACGCGAAACTTTGGATTGGTTTATGTTTTCAAACCCTTCTTCCTGCAAGGCCAAAACGATCTCACCTTGAGAACTGAATTTCTCTTCTTTCAATAACGCTTTGAACGCCTTGATAAGATCTTCTTGTTTTGCGGGATTACGCATTTGTTATGCCCTGAGTAGTCAATAGTGAATAGGATTATTATGCATATAAATGAATTTTTATTCAACATGACTCTGTGGTATTGGCGATAAAAGCATTGATATCAAAGTATGGCGAAATTTTAACTCCATCATACTGTTACAGTTATGCTAAATCAGCATTTATGAGATTCTTCTTGAGTAACCAAAATGTTATTAAAATGATGTTGTTTTGGTGTTGCGGAAGGGTGTAATGTAACCGCGGATTAACCTGTCATGAATACGCCAGTAAATTTTAGAAGAATGTGCGCTATATCATTAACGAATAAGCGATTTAATCTAAAATACATAAGCCCTATGCGCCTTTTTAATGCGTGATATCTCAATCTGACTGTTAATAGATTGTGTTTAAAATTACAATAAATTAAGGTGCGTAACTAGATGAATTCACGGCAAATTTAAATTAAATATAATAAGGAGTATAGGATGAAAGTTGCAGTTCTCGGTGCCGCTGGTGGTATCGGCCAGGCCCTCGCTCTTCTACTCAAGACCCAGCTTCCTTCAGGTTCAGACCTTTCTTTATATGATATCGCGCCAGTGACGCCTGGTGTTGCGGTTGATCTGAGCCATATCCCGACCGCCGTTAATATTAAAGGCTTCAGCGGCGAAGATGCTACCCCAGCGCTGCAAGGGGCCGATATTGTTCTGATTTCTGCTGGTGTTGCTCGTAAACCAGGTATGGATCGCTCAGATTTGTTCAATGTTAATGCCGGTATTGTTCGTAATCTGGTTGAACAAATCGCACGTACTTGCCCTAACGCCTTAATTGGTATCATTACCAACCCAGTTAATACGACTGTTGCGATCGCGGCAGAAGTACTGAAAAAAGCGGGTGTATACGATAAGAATAAGTTATTCGGTATTACTACACTGGATACTATTCGCTCGAACACTTTCGTTGCTGAATTGAAAGGCAAACAGCCTCAGGATATCGAAGTTCCTGTTATCGGTGGCCACTCTGGCGTCACTATCCTGCCATTACTGTCACAAATTCCAGGCATTAGCTTTACAGAGCAGGAAGTTGCTTCTTTGACTAAGCGTATCCAAAATGCAGGGACTGAAGTTGTTGAAGCAAAAGCCGGTGGCGGATCCGCAACACTGTCCATGGGTCAAGCTGCGGCACGTTTTGGCCTTTCTTTAGTTCGTGCTCTGCAAGGCGAAAGCAATGTTGTTGAATGTTCTTACGTTGAGGGCGATGGCAAGTATGCCCGCTTCTTTGCTCAACCAATTTTGTTGGGTAAAAACGGTGTTGCTGAGCGTAAAGACATTGGCAAACTAAGTGCATTTGAGCAACAAGCGTTGGAAAGCATGCTTGATGTATTGCACCAAGATATTGAGTTAGGCGAGAAATTCGTTAACAACTAATTCTTTAGCAACTAAGATGTTACGACAATGGTGTTGCAGTCGCAGCTTTCTATTTGGCGGGCTTGTTTGAGTCAGTTGGTTGGGGAGCTGTAGTTTTACTACTGGCAGCAACGCCAATAGCTCTAGGTATAGTAATACGATGTAGAAATAGGGGAGTACACCCCCCCTAGAATGAGATGATCAACCGCCGAAGCTATTCATCGGCGGTTTTTTTATGCAGAAACATTGACCTGCCTTATCCTCACTTTTCGATCAAGAAGTGCGCCTGTTTTAGAATCAAAATAACGTGTTGGCCAGATTTCGGAAGGATGAATGCTCAGACATTCCGCAATTAACCATTCCCCCTTTGGCCAGGGGCGAGTCAATGCATTCGCAAGTGTGGATGAGCTTAATCCCGCTTTACGTGAAAGTGCCGCCAGAGTCGTCCCCTCCTTCCGTAGTGCAGCAATGATGTCCGCTGGGTGCCAATCCGATTTCCTTAAAATCATCTTTAATCCTTTTTTTTTCTAAGCAGCTGACGCGTTAGTGATATAAATAACGGTACATTGTTAATTGGAACGTGAACACAAAGTGAACATTTAGAAAGATCATAGCATTTATTTTCTTAAAAATTTCAAATGTTTTCTAAATATTCTTTTTTTGTGTCACAACGCATATTAGGAAGCAACGCCATGAAAAAAGAATGGTTTGCCGCTAAGGAATTGGCAGGTCTTGAGGGGTTACCGTCATCACCACAGGGAATAAACCTCATGGCTAAACGTGAGGGATGGGAACAGCGTCGCCGTCGAGGAGTACAAGGGAAGGCGGTCGAATATCATGTAGAAAGCTTACCTAGCAGTATAGTGAATTCATTGCAGCTACGGGAAGAACCAGCGCAATATATGCCGACGCGACAGGATCCCGTAAACATATGGATTGAAGCCTATTATCAACTTACTGAGGCTGAACGCGCACAAGTCATCGCATTCTTGTTGCGTGAAGGTGTGGGTACGCTGATGAAGCGTTTGGTTTGATGCCGGGAAGTGAATGAGATAGGGAAGGAGAAACTCGGGCAAGAAAGCCCGTAGTTTCTTTAAAGTTTCTTAAAATGAGCGTTGTACTGCAATGTGCGCTAATCCTTCAAGTGCCAGACGATACTCACTTTCAGGTAGAACTTGCAGTGCAGCGATAGCTTTATCCGCCTCTTCTTCAGCACGTTGACGGGTATATTCCAGTGAACCACATTGCTGCATAGCAGCCAATACGGGCTCAAGTAAATGACGGCCATTACCCTGTTCGATCGCTTGCCGAATCATTGCTTCTTGCTCTGGTGTACCGTTACGCATTGCGTGCAGCAAAGGTAACGTCGGCTTGCCCTCATTTAGGTCATCACCGGTATTTTTGCCCAGAGTGGTACCATCGGAACTGTAATCCAGTAAATCATCAATGAGCTGGAAAGCCGTCCCCAGATAGCGACCATAATTTTGTAGGGCGAGCTCTTGTTCCTCATTGGCATTCGCCAACACGGCAGCTGATTGTGAAGCGGCTTCGAACAAACGGGCTGTTTTGCTGTAAATCACCTGCATGTAGTTTTCTTCAGTGATATCAGGGTTATTGCAGTTCATTAACTGCAAGACTTCCCCTTCAGCAATGACATTTGTTGCTTCCGACATTAATGTCAGAACACGCAGCGATTCTAGGCCCGTCATCATCTGGAATGAGCGCGTATAGATATAATCGCCCACTAATACGCTGGCCGCGTTACCAAATGCTGCATTCGCCGTTGCCTTCCCACGGCGCATATCTGATTCATCAACCACATCATCATGCAACAGTGTTGCGGTATGGATGAATTCAATCAACGCTGCAACGGTGATATGCTTGTTGCCTGAGTATTGTAGCGCTCGAGCGACCAACACGGCTATCATGGGGCGGATTCGTTTCCCGCCACCACTGATGATGTAGTGGCCCAATTGATTGATGAGAACAACATCAGAGTTCAATTGCTCGAGAATTGTTGTGTTTACTGCTGCCATATCCGACGCGGTTAACGCGATAATCTTTTCTAGGTTCATTGTTATATTCAGCTGTTTTTCTCTTTAACTGCGATGAGATTACCGCCCACATTATTACATGACGTTCCCTGAGACTATGATTGTACTTGAAAAATCCAGCAAATAAACGAGATGTAAGAAACTGTGCTTTTTTTCTTCTCTTGTGCTGATTATATACTTGTCATTCACTATGTTTTTGCGTAGAATTCGCGCCCTATTGTGAATATTTATAGTGCGCTCTGGACTACAAAAGTGGAGTGCGCGGAAAGCGGAGTTTTATATGTACGCGGTTTTCCAAAGTGGTGGTAAACAACACCGAGTAAGCGAAGGTCAAACCATTCGCCTGGAAAAGCTGGACATCGCAACTGGTGAAACTGTTGAGTTTGACCAAGTTCTGATGATTGCTAACGGTGAAGAAATCAATATCGGCGCTCCTTTAGTCGATGGCGGCAAGATCAAGGCTGAAGTCGTTGCTCACGGTCGTGGCGAGAAGATTAAGATTGTTAAATTCCGTCGTCGTAAGCATTACCGTAAGCAGCAAGGTCATCGTCAGTGGTTCACTGATGTTAAAATTACCGGCATCAGCGCTTAAGATTTAGGAGAGCGGACAAATGGCACATAAAAAGGCTGGTGGCTCGACTCGTAACGGTCGTGACTCCGAAAGTAAACGTCTTGGCGTAAAACGTTTTGGCGGCGAATCAGTATTGGCAGGCAGCATCATCGTTCGTCAGCGTGGCACTAAGTTCCATGCAGGCAGCAACGTAGGTTGTGGCAAAGACCATACTCTGTTTGCTTTGTCAGACGGTAAAGTCAAGTTCGAAGTTAAAGGCCCGAATAACCGTAAGTTTATCAGCATCGAAGCTGAATAAGTTTTCGCGTCTTGTAAAAGATACAAGCCCTGCAATTTTGTTGCGGGGCTTTTTACATTTCAGGCTCCCCACTCGGTAAAAAATGGAAACAAAACAGCAGGCTGGTTTGGGTATTTTTCTGGCACTAACCACTGCCGTATTCTGGGGTGCGTTGCCAATTGCAATGAAACAAGTGCTTGAAGTTATGGAGCCTTTTACCATTGTCTGGTATCGCTTTACGATGGCGGCTGTTGGATTGGGAATTATCCTGGCCTCTCGTCGTCAATTACCTTCGCTGAAACTTTTTCGTCAACGTCGCTGGCTGTTATTACTGATTATTGCGACTTGTGGCCTTCTGGGGAACTTCATCTTCTTCAGCTCATCATTGCAGTACCTTAGTCCGACGACGTCTCAGGTCATTGGCCAACTTTCACCTGTTGGGATGATGGTGGCAAGCGTGCTGATTTTAAAAGAGCGGATGCGAGTTACCCAGGTTATTGGGGCGGTAATGTTAATTTGTGGTCTGCTGTTATTTTTTAATACCAGCCTGCATGAAATTTTTACCCGATTGACTGATTATACGCTTGGGGTGGTACTGGGTATCTGTGCCGCCGTGGTTTGGGTCAGCTATGGTGTTGCTCAGAAGGTGTTATTAAGGCGTATGGCATCACAGCAGATATTATTGTTACTGTATGTTCTATGTGCTATCACGCTATTCCCAATGGCGAAGCCAGCTGTCATTTTTCAGCTAAACGGGTGGCAGCTTGGCTGCTTACTGTTCTGCGGAGTGAATACCCTGGTCGGCTATGGCGCTTTAGCTGAAGCTATGGCGCGATGGCAGGCTGCGCAGGTGAGTGCACTTGTTACATTGACGCCTTTGTTTACCTTGTTTTTTTCTATTTTACTGTCGCTGGCATGGCCCGATTACTTTGCCGCGCCACCCCTCAATTTTGTCGGTTATGTCGGCGCATTTGTCGTCGTTGCAGGCGCTATGTTCTCAGCTATTGGGCACCGTTGGTGGCCACGTCGGGCTGAAACAAGCATAGCGGCTCCGCAAAAGTAACCGCCTAATAGCGGCGTAGTGCTTAGCCGTCATTTCATCCAAGGGACGCTTTTTTCGGATTGATTGTCTGTTTTTAATACAGATGAAATTTCTCCAAGAAGCGAGTATAATACGCGCCCTTGTTCGTGCCGGTTCTGGTGCGTTCGTGTTTTTTCGATATGCTGAATACGCTTGGTGTATCACGAGAGCTAGAAAATACGCCGAAAAGAACCGATAAAGTTAATGTAAAACAAGTAGATAAAATCTATTGGTTTTTTACGGAGAAAGTAAATGAAGTTTGTAGATGAAGCTACGATATTGGTTGTAGCCGGTGACGGCGGTAACGGTTGTGTGAGCTTCCGCCGTGAAAAATACATTCCTAACGGTGGCCCTGATGGTGGCGACGGTGGCGACGGTGGCGACATCTATTTGGTGGCGGATGAAAACCTCAACACGCTAATTGATTACCGTTTTGTGAAGTCTTTCCGCGCCGAACGTGGTGAGAATGGCCAGAGCCGTGATTGTACCGGCAAGCGTGGCAAAGATATCACTATCAAAGTTCCAGTCGGTACACGCGTGCTAGATCAAGGTACGGGCGAGGTTGTCGGTGATATGACTCGCCATGGTCAAGTTCTGATGGTGGCTAAAGGTGGTTTCCACGGATTGGGCAACACGCGCTTCAAATCTTCAGTTAACCGAGCACCACGCCAGAAAACCATGGGGACTGAAGGTGAAACCCGTGAGTTGATGCTGGAACTGCTGCTGTTAGCTGATGTTGGTATGCTGGGCTTACCAAATGCGGGTAAATCTACCTTTATCCGTGCTGTATCTGCGGCTAAACCTAAAGTTGCTGATTATCCATTTACCACTCTGATCCCAAGCTTAGGTGTCGTGAGAATGGACCATGAGCAGAGCTTTGTGGTCGCCGACATCCCAGGCTTGATTGAAGGGGCTTCAGATGGTGCTGGGCTGGGTATTCGTTTCCTAAAACATCTGGAACGCTGCCGTGTACTGCTGCATTTGGTCGATTTGGCACCCATTGATGAATCAGATCCGATTGAAAATGCCAAAATCATTATTAATGAGTTACAGCAATACAGCGAGAATCTTGCTGAGAAGCCACGCTGGCTTGTTTTCAATAAGATTGACCTAGTAGACCCTGAAGAGGCAGAAACCCGTGCTAAAGCCATTGTAGAGGCGTTAGGATGGGAAGATAAGTATTACATGATCTCCGCCGCGAATCGTGAAAACGTGAATGCGCTCTGCTGGGATGTGATGAACTTCCTTAACTCACAGCCAAAAGCGATGGCTATTGCTGAAAGTGCGCCAGAAAAAGTTGAATTCATGTGGGATGATTATCACCGTGAACAGCTGGCTGAAGTGGAAGCAGAAGCGGAAGCTGAGGACGACGACGATTGGGATGAAGAAGATGATGACGGCGTAGAGTTTATCTACGAACGTTAATCACCGTTTGGTGACTCGTTAATTTCATCAACTTAGAGCAAGGGCTACCATTTATTGGTGGCCCTTTTGTTTGAGTCAATATGGGGTTTGGTGTGAGTGGAGGTCAGTGTGATTGAGCTAAGACGGTACCGTGTGTGGTCGTGGGTATCCAGCATTGTGCTTGTAGCCCAGAACGGTCAGTACGATTCTTCAGCGTCAGTTTGCCTTGGTGCAATTGAACCGTGCGAACAACGATATTTAACCCTAAGCCACTGCCGCCATAACGTTGATCCATCCGGCGGAACGCTTGGGTGAGCTCACCTGCTTGCTCTTGCTTTATTCCCGGTCCTTCATCCACAATTTGTAATAATACACCCTGAGCTTCAACTGAAAGTTTAACCAAAATCTGGCTACCTACAGGGCTATAGCGATGCGCATTTTCAACCAAGTTACGCACCATCAAACGCAATAATGTGGCATCCCCCTGAGTTTGAGCTTCCGACGGTAACACCCACACAATAGATTGTTGACGGAGTGCGCACATTTCCTCTAACTCTTCTTGTAGGGGATGCACGACATTTTCAACCCAATCTAAGGTCTGATACTGACCGCTAGCAAAATTCTGCCCCGCTCTGGATAACATCAGCAGCTGCTCAATGGTATGCATTAGCAAGTCGATACGATTAATGAGTGACTTACTCTCTGTGATGCCCTGTTGCTCCATTAACTCAAGGTGCAGACGTATTCCGGCAAGTGGCGTGCGTAGCTCGTGGGCAGCATCCGCAGTAAATAACCGTTCTTGCTGAATCGTGTTCGAGAGTCGTGATAGCAGTTGATTGAGCGTCGATGTGACAGAGACAATCTCCTGCATATCACTGTGAACAACGACGGGGGTGAGATTATCCGCTGAACGTTCTGCTAATTTCTGCTGTAACTGATCGAGTGGACGGATAATCCAACTGATCGCCCAGAAAGAGAGTAATAGGCTAATTGCCATCATGACCAGTGAAGGGGCCAGCAGGGATGCGATCGCTTCAGCGATTTCGGTATTAACTCGCTCATTACGTACTTTGGCGCTCAGCGTTTCATCGACTAGGAAACTAATTTGCTCCTGGCTTTCATGCCAAAGCCAAAATGCGCTGATTAACTGGGTCACTAGTAATATTAACGCCAGCAGCAAGATGAGACGGCGGCGCATACTGATCATGCTTGTGCTTCCAAGCGATAACCAATGCCTCGCACGGTCCGGATACGGTCTTTCCCTAATTTACGGCGTAGATTATGAATATGAACTTCTAACGTATTAGAGCCGAGATCATCATTCCATGTGTAAAGATCCTGCTGTAACAATTCGCGATTGACAGTTTGTCCTGCTCGCATAATTAAGCGTGACAATATCGCAAATTCTTTAGGCGTGATTTCTAGAGGCTGGTCCTGCAAATACACTTGCTGAGTCGACAAATTAAGACTCAAGTCATCTTGTTGTATCAAATTGTCACTCTGGCCTTGATAGCGGCGGATCAATGCACGGACTCGAGCGAGTAATTCAGCCAGCGCAAAAGGTTTGATTAGGTAATCGTCCGCGCCTGCATCTAGCCCTTCAACTCGGTCTTCAAGGGCATCACGCGCGGTAAGTATCAGTACGGGCAGGGTAACAGTCTGACGACGCCATTGGCGTAGCAAAAGGGTACCATCTTGATCCGGTAAGCCGAGATCGAGAATGATCATGCTGTACTGACTGCTGAGTAACAAACCCTGTGCTTGTGCTGCCGTTCCGGCGCAGTCGCAGGCGTAACCTTCGTTGGTCAGTGCCATCGCGATGCCTCGTTGCAGCAGTTCATCATCTTCAACAATCAGTAGCTTCATAGTTTTCAGTTATTCTGATAAATGTCTTTATACAGGCGGCTTTCGAAACGAACTAATGGTGCCCGACGATTTTTTTGATCTTCAGGTGGAACAGCGTAGCCAGACAAAAATTGCACAAATGCCATACGTTGTCCGCTGGCCGTGGTGATAAAACCGGCCAAATTATATACGCCTTGCAGTGCACCTGTTTTCGCTGAAACCTTACCGTTAACGCCCGCTTCATGCAGCCCACCACGATAGCGTAATGTACCGTCATAGCCAGCCAGTGGTAGCATCGAAATAAAGTCAAGTTCCTGATCATGCTGAGCAATATATTGCAAAGCCTGCATCATGGTCGCCGGTGAAATCAGGTTATGACGTGATAAACCCGACCCATCTACGACAATACTGTTCCCGAGATCAACACCAGCTTTTTGGCGTAAAACCTGACGGACTGCATCAGCGCCTGCGCGCCATGTGCCCGGTACGCCAAAACGCTGATGACCAATCGTTCTAAAGACAGTATCGGCAATCATATTGTCAGATTTTTTTAACATAATTTTCAGCAAATCATGCAATGGTGCTGATTGAGTTTGCGCCAATACATTTCCTGCTGGACTCGGCGTTGATTGGCGACGTAGGTTGCCATCAATCTGAATATCGGCCTTTTTTAACTCATCTTTCAAAATGGCTCCAGCATAACTAGCCCCATTTTGTACGGCGAAGGCTAATGGCAGAGGTTCACTCCGCTGGGTAAGGCAACCAGTCAGTGTGAACCGATTTAACTCGCCAGGCACGACGTCTAATTCACAATATTGCGCATCAGGTGAACCTTTAGCTAAGGTTCGGACCTCGCTAAACATCTGCACTGGATAATAGGATGCGACTCGGATAAATGCCATGTCGCCAGGATTTGGCGCGCTATACAGCGAAACAGAAAAACAATTACGATCGACGATAGCTGCCGCTGGCGGCGCACTAAAGCATTGTGTCATATCGTTCCATGGCCAGCCTGGGGCCTTATCATGACTGGCAAATACGGAAGTATCGATGATCAAATCACCAGCCACTTGCTTGATACCTGCTTTTCTTAGCGTGGCGACCATATTGCGCAACTGCTGGCGAGTTAATGTTGGGTCACCATCAAAACGGGCGATAAGGTTACCCTGTAAAACACCATCACTCACAGTGCCGTGGCTTTCTAACGTCGTTATGAAGCGAAAGTCTGGGCCAAGTTGCAATAATGCGGCCAAGGCTGTCAGTACTTTCTGCGTACTGGCAGGTAACGCCATCTGCTGGGCGTGATAGTCTATCGTCGGCGTTGGAGCTCCGATTTTTTGTACGACTAGCGCAAGATTTGCCCCATCAGGCAGATACTGAGTGTAATTTTCGACCTGAGCCGCATTGGCGTGAGATATGCTGACATTAAGGGCAATCGCACAGGCCAATCCACTGACAATTCGTGAAAAATGCATAATTTCGGTATAACTGCTGGATAATGTGTTGCCATACTACGGTGCAACGAGGGCGAAAGTAAACGATGACCCTAAAGGAACTCTACGTTAAAATGCATATCAAAATGCAAAATTGATCCTGTCTTGGGTTTTTTGCTCCAAGGGTGGTTTTTTGTTTATTTATCACCTGGAGGCGGGAAGGATATCAAGCTAACCGTATTTTCATTCGATGACGTTAGGATGACGGTTTTTAAACAGGATAGATTTAGAGGTATTTAAAAGATGAAACAGATTCCGATGACGGTACGTGGCGCAGACAAATTGCGTGAAGAACTGGATTATTTAAAAGGCGTGCGTCGCCCTAAAATTATTTCTGATATTGCCACGGCTCGTGAACATGGTGATTTGAAAGAAAACGCAGAATATCATGCAGCCCGTGAGCAACAAGGGTTCTGTGAAGGCCGTATCCAGGAGATCGAAGCAAAGCTCTCCAATGCGCAGGTAATTGATATTACCAAAATGCCAAATAATGGGCGCGTTATCTTTGGTGCTACGGTTCGCATATTAAATGTGGATGTCGAAGAAGAGCAGCAATACCGAATTGTGGGTGATGATGAAGCAGATTTTAAGCAAAATCTTATTTCAGTTAACTCCCCCATTGCTCGTGGCCTGATTGGTAAGGAAGTCGATGATGTGGTCGTTATTCGGACTCCAGGCGGCGAAGTAGAATATGAAATTCTTAGCGTAGATTATGTGTAAAATTTGTTCATTCAAGCCGTTATTACGTATAATTTCTCAAAAATGAAGTTGTAAAGAAAAGTAAAAGGCCGCGTGCGGCCTTTTATCAGAACAAAGTGCATGGCACCTTTTCTCTAAAACTAGCGTCATTAACGCGGTAAAATTATTTTGCGCTCTTTCGCTGGACGATAAAGCACTAAAATATTACCGATGATTTGGACGTTAACGGCACCGGTTTCGCGCACGATGGCATCAGCAATTAGGGCTTTGGTTTCACGCTCTTCAGCAGTGATCTTTACCTTGATAAGCTCATGATGTTCCAGAGTTTGTTCGATTTCAGCCAGCACCCCTTCGGTTAATCCGTTATTACCCAGCATGACTACTGGTTTTAATGGATGGGCCAAACTTTTTAGGTGCTGTTTTTGTTTGTTATTCAGATTCATCGTCTTTTTTGCTTAAGTTGGGATTGAAAACGGTTCATTCTACCGCCATCTCATGTGTATCACCAAATCGGTCTACATCGATGGGGGAGTTTACGCGAGCTAAGCAACAGATGCGCGGGCTCTTAATTAAGATAGTTGGAAAAAGAGATGTCTAATAAAAAGCGTTCGGCTAGCTCAAGTCGCTGGCTACAAGAACACTTTAGCGATAAATATGTCATTCAGGCGCAGAAAAAGGGGCTACGCTCGCGCGCCTGGTTTAAACTTGATGAAATACAACAAAGCGATAAACTTTTTAAGCCCGGTATGACTGTCGTCGATTTAGGTGCAGCACCCGGTGGTTGGTCTCAATATGTTGTAACCCAAATCGGCGGGAAAGGGCGGATAATCGCATGTGATCTTCTACCAATGGATCCTATCGTTGGTGTCGATTTCCTTCAGGGCGACTTTCGTGATGAACTGGTCTTGAAAGCTTTACTTGAGCGAGTTGGGGATAAAAAAGTTCAGGTGGTCATGTCTGACATGGCCCCGAATATGAGTGGTACTCCGGCAGTCGATATACCTAAATCAATGTATCTGGTTGAATTAGCTTTAGATATGTGTCGAGATGTACTTGCACCAGGCGGAAGTTTCTTGGTGAAGGTGTTCCAGGGAGATGGCTTTGATGAATACCTACGGGAAATTCGCTCCCTGTTTACGAAAGTTAAGATTCGTAAGCCAGACGCTTCTCGTGCGCGATCGCGTGAAGTGTACATTGTAGCGACAGGGCGGAAACTGTAGTACCCTAACGCTGTTTGTTAACACAGTTGTAATATGAGGTTAATCCCTTGAGTGACATGGCGAAAAACCTAATTCTCTGGTTAGTTATTGCAGTCGTACTGATGTCTGTATTCCAGAGCTTTGGACCCAGCGAATCGAATGGCCGTAAAGTGGATTACTCTACTTTCATGTCCGACGTAACCCAAGAGCAGGTTCGTGAAGCACGTATCAATGGACGCGAAATTAACGTCAGTAAAAAAGATAACAGCAAATACACGACTTTTATTCCGGTCAACGATCCAAAGCTGTTAGATACCTTATTGACTAAAAATGTGAAAGTTGTTGGTGAGCCACCAGAAGAGCCGAGCTTGCTGGCCTCTATCTTTATATCTTGGTTCCCAATGCTGTTGTTGATTGGGGTCTGGATCTTCTTTATGCGTCAAATGCAGGGCGGCGGCGGCAAAGGGGCAATGTCCTTTGGTAAGAGCAAAGCCCGAATGCTGACAGAAGATCAGATAAAAACCTCTTTTGCCGATGTTGCGGGTTGTGACGAAGCAAAAGAAGAAGTCAGTGAATTGGTCGAATACCTGCGTGAGCCAAGCCGTTTCCAGAAGTTGGGCGGTAAGATTCCGAAGGGCGTGTTGATGGTCGGTCCTCCAGGGACAGGTAAAACCTTGCTGGCGAAAGCCATTGCAGGTGAAGCTAAAGTGCCATTCTTCACTATTTCCGGTTCTGACTTCGTTGAAATGTTCGTTGGTGTGGGCGCATCTCGTGTCCGTGACATGTTTGAACAGGCTAAAAAAGCCGCACCTTGTATCATCTTTATCGATGAAATCGATGCGGTCGGCCGTCAGCGTGGCGCAGGTCTTGGTGGTGGTCATGATGAACGTGAACAGACTCTAAACCAAATGCTGGTTGAGATGGATGGCTTTGAAGGTAACGAAGGCATCATCGTCATCGCGGCAACAAACCGTCCAGACGTTCTTGACCCTGCATTGTTGCGTCCAGGTCGTTTCGACCGTCAGGTTGTCGTTGGTTTACCGGATGTTCGTGGCCGTGAACAGATTCTGAAAGTTCATATGCGTCGTGTGCCACTAGATATCGATATTGATGCATCTGTTATCGCTCGTGGTACACCAGGCTTCTCTGGTGCTGACTTGGCGAACTTGGTCAATGAAGCTGCACTGTTTGCCGCTCGTGGTAATAAGCGTGTTGTTTCGATGGTTGAGTTTGAGAAAGCGAAAGACAAAATTATGATGGGTGCGGAACGTCGCTCCATGGTAATGACTGAAGCTCAAAAAGAATCGACGGCATATCATGAAGCAGGGCACGCGATCATTGGTCGTCTTGTACCTGAACATGACCCAGTCCACAAAGTGACTATCATTCCTCGTGGCCGTGCATTGGGTGTGACGTTCTTCTTACCAGAAGGCGATGCTATTAGTGCGAGTCGTCAGAAACTAGAAAGCCAGATTTCTACCTTATACGGTGGCCGTCTTGCTGAAGAAATCATTTATGGTCCGGAAAAAGTCTCTACCGGTGCATCGAATGATATCAAAGTTGCTACGTCAATCGCGCGTAACATGGTGACGCAGTGGGGCTTCTCTGAGAAATTAGGGCCGTTACTGTATGCTGAAGAAGAGGGCGAGGTATTCCTTGGTCGTTCAGTTGCTAAAGCCAAGCATATGTCCGATGAAACAGCACGTATTATCGATCAAGAAGTTAAGTTACTCATCGAACGTAACTATCAGCGTGCACGTAAGCTGCTGTTAGAAAATATGGATGTTCTGCATTCCATGAAAGATGCGTTGATGAAGTATGAAACGATTGATGCACCACAGATTGATGACTTGATGAATCGCAAAGATGTTCGCCCACCAGCCGGTTGGGATAATGCGACTAAAACTAAATCATCTGATAGTGACAATACGCCGAAAGCTCCGACTGCGACTGATGAACCGCATACGCCAACATCGGGTAATACGACGTCGGGCAACACCAATAGCATGCCAGAGCAGTTGAGCGATAAGTAAGTCAACAGTTGGCATCTAAAAGCATTGTGATTAATATAAACCCTGGGCTTGCTCGGGGTTTTTCTTTTCCTGACAATCCGAGCGACTTCTTTCCTTTCGATATAGCATCAAAATATCGATATAGCATCAAAGTGAATTGCCACTTTTAAGGCGTGATTGCATGCGTTTAACTGCCAGAGATCGAGTTTTGGATCTCTCTCACCCACAAGTTATGGGTATCTTGAATGTCACACCGGACTCGTTTTCCGATGGCGGACACCACAATAATCTCGACAAAGCATTGCAACATGCGCAACTGATGTTATCAGCAGGTGCTACGCTGATTGATATTGGCGGTGAGTCTACTCGCCCCGGTGCGGCGGAAGTCAGTGAGCAAGAAGAACTTGACCGAGTTGTCCCTGTTGTTGAAGCATTGGCAAGCCGCTTTGATATTTGGCTTTCTGTTGATACTTCTAAAGCTAGCGTCATAGCGGAGTCTGCTCGCGCCGGCGCTCATTTGATCAATGATATTCGCTCATTACAAGAGCCTGGCGCACTTGATGCTGCGGCAAAGACTGGGTTACCGGTGTGCCTTATGCATATGCAAGGGCAACCACAAAGCATGCAGCAATCGCCGCATTACGATGACTTACTGGCCGATGTTAATCAGTTCTTTGAGCATCACATCGAACGTTGTGTTGCGGCTGGTATCGCAAAAAACAAATTGTTACTCGACCCGGGCTTCGGTTTCGGTAAAAATCTGGCGCATAATTACCAGCTCTTGGCTCGTTTGGCCGAACTTCATTATTTTGAGTTGCCACTGTTGGTGGGGATGTCACGGAAATCAATGGTGGGACAGCTATTAAATGTTCCGCCGCAACAGCGTGTCATCGGGAGCGTCGCCTGCGCCGTCATTGCCGCCATGCAAGGCGCGCAGATTATCAGAGTGCATGATGTCAAAGAAACCGTCGAGGCGATGCGAATCGTCGAGGCAACACTTTCAGCGAAGGAATAGAGATAAATTATGAGCGACCGTAAATACTTTGGTACAGATGGCATTCGCGGCAAAGTGGGTGAGAGCCCGATTACGCCTGATTTTGTATTAAAGCTAGGTTGGGCCGCTGGTAAGGTTCTGGCTCGACATGGTTCTCGTAAGATTATTATCGGTAAAGATACCCGTATTTCAGGCTATATGTTGGAGTCTGCACTTGAAGCTGGCTTGGCTGCTGCAGGGCTTTCTGCATCTTTTACCGGCCCAATGCCGACGCCAGCCGTTGCCTATCTGACGCGTACCTTCCGTGCAGAGGCCGGGATCGTCATTTCCGCATCCCATAATCCTTTCTATGACAATGGCATCAAGTTCTTTTCAATCGATGGCACTAAGCTGCCTGATGATGTTGAGGAAGCCATTGAAGCAGAAATGGAGAAACCACTGACCTGCGTAGAGTCTGCTGAACTGGGTAAAGCAAACCGCATCGTCGATGCTGCGGGTCGCTATATTGAGTTTTGTAAGGGGACTTTCCCAAGCGAACTTAGCTTGAATGAACTGAAAATAGTGGTCGATTGTGCGAACGGCGCAACTTACCATATTGCACCAAGTGTATTACGTGAACTTGGCGCAACGGTGATTACCATCGGCTGTGAACCCGATGGTATGAACATCAATGAAGAATGTGGCGCTACAGATGTTCGCTTGTTACAAGAACGAGTGCTTGCTGAAGGTGCAGATGTTGGTCTGGCATTTGACGGTGACGGTGACCGGTTAATGATGGTCGATCACTTGGGTAACAAAGTCGATGGTGACCAAATCCTTTATATCATCGCGCGTGAAGGGCTACGTCAAGGCCAACTCAAAGGCGGGGCTGTTGGTACCCTGATGAGCAATATGGGCTTGCAACTGGCATTGAAAGAGTTGGGTATTCCTTTTGTTCGAGCCAAAGTGGGCGACCGTTATGTATTGGAAGCAATGCAGGAAAAAGGCTGGCGCATTGGGGCTGAAAACTCAGGGCATGTGATTCTGCTGGATAAAACCACGACCGGTGACGGTATTGTGGCTGGTTTGCAGGTGCTAACTGCGATGGTAAGAAATCACATGAGCTTGCATGATTTGTGCAGTGGCATGAAGCTATTGCCGCAAATTTTAGTGAATGTTCGCTTCTCTGGTGACCACAACCCACTAAAATCAGACAGCGTTGAAGAGGTAACCCGCCAAGTTGAAAAAGAACTGGGTGATCGAGGTCGGGTTCTTTTGCGTAAATCAGGTACTGAGCCGCTTATTCGAGTGATGGTTGAGGGTGATGCTGAAGAGTCACTTATTGTAGAAATGGCGAACCGAATTGCAGATGCGGTGAAAGCAGCAGGCTAGCCAATTTTCTAGGGGGGAAGGATGGCTTCCCCTCGATAAATGACATCAAGATAGAAAGATTGACGATTTTTTCTGCAAATAGAACGGTGTAATGAAATTGCCCTTGCGTGTATTAGACGCTTTGGTTAGTATTCACACCCGCTTAAGTGGGTGAATAAGTCCCCCGCTGATGGGTGAGAAGCATTTAGCATGCGGTGAACCCGCAAGGATACAGGTACAACTTATGTACGAAGCTCTTCTGGTATTATTCTTGCTGATTTCGATTGGGCTGGTAGCTCTGATCATGTTGCAGCAAGGTAAAGGCGCGGATATGGGAGCCTCATTCGGAGCAGGTGCATCTGCAACTCTGTTCGGTTCGAATGGTTCCGGTAACTTTATGACTCGCATGACGGCTGTATTGGCGGCGTTGTTCTTCGTCATCAGCTTGATTTTGGGCAATATGAGCACCAACCAGGGCCATCAAGGCAGCGAGTGGGAAAACCTGGGTCAGCCAGCAAAAACTGAGCAGACTACAACGCCGGTAGCACCAACTACGCCGAGCAGCGATATCCCGAAATAAAGTTTTAAAAGTAGTTAGCAGTAAAAGACAAAAAGAAAGTTTTAAAATGGTTGTGATGCCTTAAACAGTAAAAACAATCATTTGAATCAGTGCCGGGGTGGTGGAATTGGTAGACACGCTACCTTGAGGTGGTAGTGCCCGATTGGGCTTACGGGTTCAAGTCCCGTCCTCGGTACCAAATAAGTCAGATAACTTGCTTTTTTGTCATGACCAACGTAATATTTGCCACGTTTTCGGACGCGGGGTGGAGCAGCCTGGTAGCTCGTCGGGCTCATAACCCGAAGGTCGTCGGTTCAAATCCGGCCCCCGCAACCACTTTCCTAAAGTGTTTTTTTTCAAATGTTGTATTCGGTAGACCTCAAATACTTTCGATTTCAATTTGAAAAAAATACTTGTCAGAAAGTTGTACCGAAGCCGCTTTGCGGCAAACAGGGTCCAGTTGCTTAAAGCCCCGAATTTCGGGGTTTTTTGTTATTTGACAGCAGAATCACTGGGCTATTAGGCCCTTTTTTTATGTCTTGGGGGTGGGCTTGTCCACATTAGAACAAAAGTTAACAGAGATAATTTCAGCACCGGTAGAAGCCTTAGGCTACGAATTAGTCGGCATCGAATTCATCCGGGGGCGCCAATCGACGCTACGAATCTATATTGATAGTGACGACGGAATCACTGTTGATGCTTGTGCTGATGTCAGCCACCAGGTCAGTGCTGTATTGGACGTAGAAGATCCCATTACAGTAGCTTACAACTTAGAAGTTTCCTCTCCTGGCCTTGATCGCCCAATGTTCACCGCTGAACACTATACTCGTTACCTCGGTGAAGAAGTCACTCTGGTTTTGCGTATGGCGATGCAGAACCGCCGTAAATGGCAGGGCATTATCAAAGCCGTTGATGGTGAAATGATCACGGTTACTGTGGATGGAAAAGATGAAGTGTTCGCGCTGAGCAACATCCAGAAAGCGAACCTGGTACCCCACTTTTAAAGTTTGGATGAGGCAACTAGGATGAACAAAGAGATTCTGGCTGTTGTAGAAGCAGTTTCCAATGAGAAATCCCTTCCGCGCGAGAAGATTTTTGAAGCGTTGGAAACCGCTCTAGCGACAGCGACCAAGAAAAAATACGAACAAGAAATTGAAGTTCGCGTCAGCATTGACCGTAAAACGGGTGACTTCGACACTTTCCGTCGTTGGGCTATCGTTAACGAAGTCACAATGCCAACACGCGAAATTACGTTAGAAGCAGCTCAGTACGAAGATCCTGCCCTCGATTTGGGCGATTATGTTGAAGATCAGATTGAATCTGTCACTTTTGACCGTATTACGACGCAAACGGCCAAGCAAGTCATCGTACAAAAAGTACGTGAAGCTGAACGCGCTATGGTTGTTGAGCAATTCCGTCAATACCTGGGCGAGATTGTCACGGGTATCGTGAAAAAGGTTAACCGTGACAGTATTGCGCTGGATCTTGGCAACAACGCTGAAGCTGTCATTGGCCGTGAAGACATGTTGCCACGTGAAAACTTCCGTCCAGGCGACCGTATTCGTGGTGTTCTGTATGATGTGCGTCCAGAAGCGCGTGGTGCTCAGCTGTTCGTCAGCCGTTCACGCCCTGAGATGTTGGTTGAATTGTTCCGTATTGAAGTGCCAGAAATTGGCGAAGAATTAATCGAAATTAAGGCGGCTGCCCGTGATCCGGGTTCTCGTGCTAAGATTGCGGTTAAAACCAACGACAAACGTATCGACCCGGTCGGTGCTTGTGTTGGGATGCGTGGTGCCCGTGTTCAGGCTGTATCCAGCGAACTGGGTGGCGAGCGCATTGATATTATATTGTGGGATGATAATCCTGCCCAGTTTGTTATTAACGCTATGGCGCCAGCTGATGTTGCGTCTATTGTCGTTGATGAAGACAAACACACGATGGATGTTGCCGTTGAAGCCAGTAACTTGGCACAGGCAATTGGCCGTAATGGTCAGAACGTACGTTTAGCAGCGCAACTAAGTGGCTGGGAACTGAACGTAATGACGGCGGACGATCTTCAGGCGAAGCATCAGGCCGAAGCTCATGCCGCTATTGATACCTTCACCAAATATCTTGATATCGATGAGGACTTTGCCACTGTATTGGTAGAGGAAGGTTTCTCTTCTCTGGAAGAATTGGCTTATGTGCCAATGAAAGAACTTCTGGAAATCGATGGTCTCGACGAAGATACGGTTGAAGCGCTGCGTGATCGCGCCAAAGCTGCATTGACCACGCTGGCCCTGGCACAAGAAGAAAGTCTTGGCGACCAAAAACCCGCTGACGATCTGCTGAATTTAGCGGGTCTGGAACGTAGCATGGCATTCAAATTAGCTGCGCGCGGTGTGTGTACGCTGGAAGATCTTGCCGAGCAGGGTATCGATGATCTGGCAGATATTGAAGGGCTTAGCGATGAGCAAGCCGGTGAGCTGATTATGGCCGCACGTAATATCTGTTGGTTTGGCGATAACGCGTAATAAACTGTAGCAGGAAGGAACAGCATGACAGATGTAACCGTAAAATCACTGGCCGCTGAGATTCAGACACCAGTTGATCGCCTGGTACAGCAATTTGCTGATGCAGGGATCAACAAATCTGAAGTAGACTCAGTTACCCAGCAAGAAAAAGAAACATTACTGGCGCATTTAAACCGTGAGCACGGTAGTGCGCCTAATAAACTCACGCTGCAACGCAAAACGCGTAGCACCTTGAATATTCCGAGCACCGGCGGAAAAAGTAAATCGGTGCAAATCGAGGTCCGCAAGAAACGCACTTATGTAAATACGCCGGAAGCTGAACAAGCGAAAGCGGAAGAGCAGGCACAGCGTGAAGCGGAAGAGCAGGCACAACGTGAAGCGGAAGCAGCAGCGCAGAAAATCGCTGAAGAAAAAGCTAAACGTGCGGCCGAAGAACAAGCCAAACGTGAGGCCGCTGAAAAAGCTAAACGCCAAGCAGCGGAAAAAGAAAAAGTGACGAATCAACAAACCGACGAAAAAACCAAGCCAGCTCAGACTGATAAAGCACGCCGTGAAGCGGAAGCTGCCGAGCTGAAACGCTCAGTAGAAGAAGAGACACGCCGTAAGGTCGAGGAAGACGCGAAGCGCGTTGCTGAGGAAGCCCGTAAAATGGCAGCCGAAAACGAAGGTAAATGGCCAGAACCTGTGACCGAACAAACCGAATCTGCTGACTACCATGTCACCACCTCACAACATGCGCGCGCCGCGGAAGATGAAAACGACGCCAAAGTTGAAGGTGATCGCCGTAGCCGCACTCGTGGTGGAAAAGCAACCAAGCAGAAGAAAGGCAATAAGCTTTCTGAGTCTAAAGCTGATCGCGAAGAAGCGCGTGCTGTTGGCCGTAAAGGCAAACGTAAACCAAGCACATTGCAACAGAGCTTCAACAAGCCTGTTGTTGCGGTTAACCGTGATGTAGTAATTGGCGAGACTGTCACTGTCGCTGAATTGGCAAATAAAATGGCTGTTAAAGGCTCTCAGGTCATCAAAGCGATGATGAAACTGGGCGCAATGGCAACCATTAACCAAGTTATCGACCAAGAAACAGCACAGCTAGTGGCTGAAGAAATGGGCCACAAAGTTATCCTGCGTCGTGAAAACGAGCTGGAAGAAGCGCTGATGAGTGACCGTGATACCGGCACTGAAGCTGCTGCTGAACACCGTGCACCAGTTGTGACCATCATGGGCCACGTTGACCACGGTAAAACCTCTCTGCTGGACTACATCCGTTCCACAAAAGTAGCGTCAGGTGAAGCAGGTGGTATTACACAGCATATCGGTGCTTATCACGTTGAAACTGAAAATGGCATGATCACCTTCCTGGATACCCCAGGACACGCCGCATTTACATCAATGCGTGCTCGTGGTGCTCAGGCGACAGACATCGTGGTACTGGTTGTTGCAGCAGATGATGGCGTAATGCCTCAGACAATCGAAGCTATTCAGCATGCTAAAGCGGCAAATGTGCCGGTTGTCGTTGCAGTGAACAAAATCGATAAGCCAGAAGCTGATCCAGACCGTGTTAAAACCGAACTGTCTCAGTACGGTATTCAACCAGAAGAGTGGGGCGGTGAATCTCAGTTCATCAACGTCTCTGCGAAAGCCGGTATCGGTATTGATGAATTGCTGAATGCAATCTTGCTGCAAGCTGAAGTATTGGAACTGAAAGCGGTTCGTACTGGCATGGCAAGTGGCGTTGTTATCGAATCCTTCTTGGATAAAGGCCGTGGCCCTGTAGCAACAGTGCTGGTTCAACAAGGTACGTTGAACAAAGGCGATATCGTGCTGTGTGGCTTTGAGTATGGCCGTGTGCGTGCGATGCGTGATGAGCTAGGCCGTGATATCACGTCTGCTGGTCCGTCAATCCCAGTTGAGATTTTGGGCCTGTCCAGTGTTCCGGCTGCCGGTGATGAAGTCACTGTTGTTCGTGACGAGAAAAAAGCCCGTGAAGTTGCACTGTATCGCCAGGGCAAATTCCGTGAAGTTAAGCTGGCTCGTCAGCAGAAATCTAAGCTGGAAAACATGTTTGCTAACATGACCGAAGGCGAAGTTTCTGAACTGAATATTGTTATCAAGTCTGACGTTCAGGGTTCTTGTGAAGCAATTTGTGATTCACTGGAAAAACTGTCTACCGATGAAGTGAAAGTACGTATTGTTGGTTCAGGCGTAGGTGGTATCACCGAAACTGACGCAACATTGGCGGCAGCTTCTGGCGCAATCATCCTTGGCTTTAACGTCCGTGCTGATGCTTCTGCACGCCGTGTCGTTGAAACCGAAGGTCTGGATCTGCGTTACTACTCAGTCATCTATAGCTTGATCGATGAAGTTAAGCAGGCGATGAGTGGTATGTTGGCACCTGAGTACAAACAGCAAATCATCGGCTTGGCTGAAGTTCGTGACGTGTTTAAATCACCGAAATTCGGCGCCATCGCTGGTTGTATGGTGACTGAAGGTGTGATTAAGCGTAACAACCCAATCCGTGTTCTACGTGACAACGTGGTTATCTATGAAGGCGAGCTGGAATCCTTGCGCCGCTTCAAAGATGACGTTAACGAAGTTCGTAACGGCATGGAATGTGGTATCGGCGTTAAGAACTACAATGACGTCCGTGCAGGTGATGTGATCGAAGTCTTTGAAATTATCGAGATCAAACGTACCATTGCTTAAGCACTTCTAGATTTGCTTATATCCATTTGGGGGGCCTTGGCCCCCCAAACTGTCTGGAGAATCCAAATGGCAAAAGAATTCAGCCGTTCTCAGCGTGTTTCGCAGGAAATGCAAAAAGAGATCGCACTCATCTTACAACGTGAAATCAAAGATCCCCGTGTAGGCATGGCAACGGTATCCGGTATCGAACTGTCCCGTGATTTGGCTTACGCGAAAGTTTTCGTCACCTTCTTGAATGTATTAACGGATGACGCCGATCCGGATACGGTAAAAAATGGCATTAAAGCTTTGCAAGATGCTTCTGGATACATCCGTACTTTGCTGGGTAAAGCGATGCGTTTGCGTATCGTGCCAGAGTTGACCTTCGCTTATGATAACTCTCTGATTGAAGGGATGCGGATGTCTAACCTCGTGACGAACGTCATCAAAAATGATGTGGAGCGCCAAGTCAATCCAGGTAGTGACGAGGAGAAGTAATGGGTCGTCCACGTCGTCGCGGCCGTGACATTAACGGCGTTCTGTTATTGGATAAGCCGCTGGGCCTCTCCTCTAATGACGTTTTACAGAAAGTAAAACGTCTCTTTAGTGCTAACCGAGCTGGGCATACCGGTGCGCTTGATCCACTGGCGACCGGTATGTTACCTATCTGCTTAGGTGAAGCCACCAAGTTCTCTCAATTTTTGCTGGATTCAGATAAGCGTTATCGTGTGGTGGCTCGTTTAGGGCAACGTACTGATACTTCTGACGCTGAAGGCGCATTAATCAGTGAGCGGGAAGTCAACGTGACTCAGGCTCAAATGGATGCTGCACTGGATCGTTTTCGTGGCGATAGCCAGCAAATACCGTCAATGTATTCTGCATTGAAGCATCAGGGCAAACCGCTGTATGAATATGCCCGTCAGGGGATTGAAGTCGAGCGTGAGGCACGTAGCATCACCGTGTACGAGTTGCTTTTTATTCGCTGGGAAGGCAACGATCTCGAGTTAGAAATCCACTGTTCCAAGGGCACCTACATTCGCACCATTATCGATGATTTGGGTGAGTTGTTAGGTTGCGGTGCGCATGTGAGTTATTTGCGCCGCTTACAAGTGGCGACTTATCCTAGTGAGCGCATGGTGACGTTAGAACAGCTGTCAGCCATGGTTGAAGCGGCACAGGCAGAAGAACGTTCGCCAAATCCTGAACTGGATCTGTTGTTGCTTCCAATGGACAGTGCAGTAGTCAATTTCCCTGAAGTCAACCTGTTACCGGCAGTGGCGGCCTATGTTAAACAAGGTCAACCTGTACATGTCGCTGGTGCACCGAATGAAGGGATGGTCCGAATCACCGAAGGTGAAGAACGTAACTTCATCGGAATTGGTACCATCGCAGAAGATGGTCGAGTTGCACCGAAACGCTTGGTTGTAGAATACGCCGAGTAGGTCTAGCGGCCTACCTTGCGATCCCACGGCTCAAAGAGTAGAATAGTGCGGCTTACATATTGGGTTGCTGAATTAGAGATCGGCGCCTGTCTTAATTTATCTATATATTTGGAGTTGTATCATGTCTCTAAGTGTTGAAGCGAAAGCTAAAATTGTTGCTGACTTCGGTCGCGGTGAAAATGACACCGGTTCAAGCGAAGTTCAGGTTGCCCTGTTGACTGCTCAAATTAACCATTTGCAAGGTCACTTCTCAGAGCACAAAAAAGATCACCACAGCCGTCGTGGTCTGCTGCGTATGGTATCCACGCGTCGTAAGCTGCTGGACTACCTGAAGCGTGAAGATGTAGCACGTTATGCTTCCCTGATCGAGCGTCTGGGTCTGCGTCGCTAAGTCTGCGAGTTTCGGGAAAAAGGGGCCAATTGGCCCCTTTTTTCTAAGAAGCAATGATAAAATACGCTAGTATATTGTTGTTGTTCATTACGTAAATTTTAAAAACAGGATCTTCCGGTGCAGAGGTTCGCGCGGCTAATGAGAGACTTTAACTCAATAAGGGTTAAGGATTGTCATTAGTCGCGAGGATGCAGTGTGAAGGTAATAGTGACAGGTGGATGAGGTCGTCAATACGATCTGGCACCGCATAGTATAAGGATACTATTTTGCTGACTCCGATTATTCGTAAATTCCAGTACGGTCAACATACCGTGACCATCGAAACAGGCATGATGGCTCGCCAAGCAACTGCTGCTGTAATGGTAAGCATGGACGACACCGCAGTATTCGTCACTGTTGTTGGCCAAAAGAAAGCCAAGCCAGGTCAGAGCTTCTTCCCACTGACTGTTAACTATCAGGAGCGTACCTACGCTGCTGGCCGTATCCCAGGTAGCTTCTTCCGTCGCGAAGGCCGCCCAAGTGAAGGCGAAACACTGACTTCACGTCTGATTGACCGCCCAATTCGCCCACTGTTCCCAGACAGCTTCCTGAATGAAGTTCAGGTTATTGCGACTGTTGTTTCTGTTAATCCACAAATTAACCCAGACATCGTGGCAATGATTGGTGCTTCAGCGGCATTGAGCCTGTCAGGTATTCCATTCAACGGTCCAATCGGTGCTGCGCGTGTTGGTTTCATCAACGACCAGTATGTCCTGAACCCGACCACTGACGAGCTGAAAGAAAGCCGTCTGGACTTGGTTGTTGCAGGTACTGCTGGCGCAGTATTGATGGTTGAATCTGAAGCAGACATCTTGTCTGAAGATCAAATGTTGGGCGCGGTTGTCTTTGGCCACGAACAACAGCAAGTTGTGATTGAAAATATTAATGCCTTGGTTGCCGAAGCGGGTAAACCGAAGTGGGATTGGCATCCAGAGCCAGTGAACGAAGCACTGAATGCGCGTGTGGCTGAACTCGCTGAAGCTCGTTTGGGCGATGCATACCGTATCACTGAGAAACAAGAGCGTTACACTCAGGTTGATGCTATTAAAGCTGACGTGACTGAAGCGTTGTTGGCACAAGACGAAACCTTGAATCCTGCTGAAATTCAGGACATCTTGGGTGATGTTGAGAAGAACGTTGTTCGTAGCCGTGTATTACGTGGCGAACCGCGTATCGATGGCCGTGAAAAAGACATGATCCGTGGCTTGGATGTGCGTACTGGCGTATTGCCACGTACTCATGGCTCTGCGTTGTTCACCCGTGGTGAAACTCAGGCACTGGTCACTGCAACTCTGGGTACTGCCCGTGATGCACAAAATATTGATGAGTTGATGGGTGAGCGTACTGACTCATTCCTGCTACACTATAATTTCCCTCCATATTGTGTTGGTGAAACCGGTATGGTTGGCTCACCGAAGCGTCGTGAGATTGGTCATGGCCGTCTGGCGAAACGCGGTGTGTTGGCAGTGATGCCAAGCCCGAGCGAGTTCCCGTACACTGTTCGTGTGGTTTCTGAAATCACCGAATCTAACGGTTCTTCCTCAATGGCTTCTGTTTGTGGTGCTTCTTTGGCGCTGATGGATGCAGGTGTGCCGATTAAAGCCGCTGTTGCTGGTATCGCGATGGGTCTGGTTAAAGAAGACGAAAACTTTGTGGTTCTGTCTGACATTCTGGGTGACGAAGATCACTTGGGCGACATGGACTTTAAAGTAGCGGGTAGCCGTGACGGTATCAGCGCATTGCAAATGGACATTAAAATTGAAGGTATCACCCGCGAAATCATGCAGGTGGCTCTGAACCAAGCTAAGGGTGCGCGTCTGCACATTCTGGGTGTTATGGAACAGGCTATCAGCACACCTCGTGGTGATATCTCTGAGTTCGCTCCACGTATCTACACCATGAAAATCAATCCTGAGAAAATTAAGGATGTGATCGGTAAAGGTGGTTCTGTGATTCGTGCGCTGACTGATGAAACAGGCACTACAATTGAAATCGAAGATGATGGCACCATCAAGATTGCAGCAACTGACGGCGATAAAGCAAAACACGCAATTCGTCGCATTGAAGAAATTACAGCTGAAATCGAAGTGGGCCGTATCTATGCGGGTAAAGTGACTCGTATCGTTGATTTCGGTGCATTTGTAGCCATCGGCGGCGGTAAAGAAGGTCTGGTTCATATTTCTCAAATCGCTGACAAGCGTGTAGAGAAAGTGACAGACTACCTGCAGATGGGCCAAGAAGTGCCAGTTAAAGTAATGGAAGTTGACCGCCAAGGCCGTATCCGCCTGAGCATCAAAGAAGCCACTACTCCTGACGCAGAAGCTCCGGCACCAGAAGCAGCAGAGTAATACGGTATTCCATAGCCCCTGACTGATAATAGTAAGGGGCTATGTTATCTCGAGGACAGGATGCCCTCGTGTTAAACAAATGGATGAAAGGATGTTTGTCCAATGTTTGTCTTCGGGAGTAGGAAATGAAGCCTTTCTTGCGCTGGTGTTACGTTGCGACAGCACTCATGCTGGCTGGATGCAGCAACCATGATTGGCGTAAAGACGAGGTGTTGGCTATCCCGTTGCAACCAACATTGCAGCAGGAAGTGATTCTGGCGCGCATGGAACAAATCCTTGCAAGTCGGGCACTTACGGATGATGAGCGCGCACAGCTTTTATATGAGCGCGGAGTGCTGTATGATAGCCTCGGGCTGCGAGCACTAGCGCGAAATGATTTTTCGCAAGCGTTAGCTATTCGTCCTGATATGCCAGAAGTTTTTAACTATCTGGGTATTTATTTAACGCAGGCAGGCAATTTTGATGCTGCCTATGAAGCGTTTGATTCTGTACTAGAGCTTGATCCAACTTACAATTACGCGCGTTTAAACCGGGGTATCGCTCTGTATTATGGCGGTCGACTCCCGTTGGCGCAGGATGATCTGCAGGCGTTTTATCAAGACGATCCAAATGATCCCTTCCGTTCGTTGTGGCTGTATCTGGTGGAAAGAGAAATCGATCCCAAGGCAGCGGCAGTAGCGTTACAACAACGCTATGAGAAATCGGACAGAGGGCAATGGGGATGGAATATTGTCGAATTCTACCTGGGCACGATCAGCGAAAAAACGCTGATGGAAAGGCTCAAGGCAGATGCAACGGATAACACTTCGCTCGCTGAGCATCTCAGTGAAACTGACTTCTATTTAGGTAAGCATTACCTAAGTCTGGGGGACAAGAACACCGCTTCGGCGCTGTTCAAACTGACGGTAGCTAACAACGTTCATAACTTTGTTGAGCACCGCTATGCATTGTTGGAATTGGCACTTTTGGGCCAAGAACAAGACGACCTATCGGAATCGGACCAGCAATAGCTGACGGACACTTATCAGCCTGATTTAACTTGGTTTTTACCAATGTTATCACCTTAACCGGTGATGGCTTTTTTGTTCGTTTTATAATCTAATTTGAGCCGGTTCACACTTTTCAATGAAAATGACTGAAAATTTTCTCGACGAGTTATGTAGACTGGCTGCCATTATTAATGAGGCACGTGTACATGACTACTGAGTTTGAAACCTCTTTTGCTGATCTGGGGCTGTCCGCTCCTATTCTTTCCGCTCTGGCTGGCCTGGGTTATGAAAAACCCTCTCCTATCCAGCTGGAATGTATCCCACATCTGTTAAACGGCCGTGATGTATTGGGCATGGCACAGACAGGTAGTGGCAAAACAGCCGCGTTTGGTCTGCCGCTGTTACACAATATTAAAGCTGAGCTGAAAGCACCACAGGTTCTGGTATTAGCACCAACCCGTGAGTTGGCTATTCAGGTCGCTGAAGCACTGTCTAGCTTCTCTAAAGATATGAATGGCGTCAACGTTGTGGCCCTGTACGGCGGCCAACGTTATGACGTTCAATTACGCGCTTTGCGCCAAGGTCCACAAATTGTTGTGGGTACCCCAGGTCGTCTGTTAGACCACCTGAAACGTGGCACCCTGAACTTGTCCAACCTGAGCGGTTTGGTGTTGGATGAAGCAGATGAAATGCTGCGTATGGGCTTTATCGAAGACGTTGAAACTATCATGGCGCAGATCCCGGCTGAACATCAGACCGCGTTGTTCTCTGCAACCATGCCAGAAGCGATTCGTCGTATTACTCGTCGTTTCATGAAAGATCCGCAGGAAGTGCGCATTCAGTCTAGCGTGACGACCCGTCCAGATATCAGCCAGAGCTTCTGGAGAGTGGGTGGCGGCTATAACAAGAAAGAAGCGTTGGTGCGTTTCTTGGAATCTGAAGATTTCGACGCTGCCATCATCTTCGTGCGTACTAAAAACGCGACACTGGAAGTGGCTGAAGCCTTGGAGCGTAGTGGTTATAGCAGCGCTGCACTGAACGGCGATATGAACCAGTCTTTACGTGAGCAGACACTTGACCGCCTGAAAGATGGCCGTTTGGATATTCTGATCGCGACCGACGTTGCTGCTCGTGGTTTGGACGTTGAACGTATCAGCTTGGTTGTAAACTATGATATCCCTATGGATTCAGAGTCTTACGTTCACCGTATCGGCCGTACCGGTCGTGCTGGCCGTGCTGGTCGCGCATTACTGTTCGTTGAGAACCGTGAACGTCGCCTGTTGCAGAACATCGAACGCACGATGAAACTGACTATTCCTGAAGTTCAGTTGCCAAACGCAGAATTGCTGGGCGAGCGCCGCTTAGCGCAGTTCGCTGCTAAAGTTGGCCAACAGCTGGAAAGCAGTGATTTGGACTTGTACCGTGCATTGCTGGCTAAACTGCAACCAGAAGAAGAGTTTGATCTCGAAACATTGGCTGCAGCATTGCTGAAAATGGCGCAAGGCGAACGTCCTCTGATTCTGCCACCAGAAGCGCCACGTCGTCCGCAGCGTGAGTTCAGCCGTGATGAT
The DNA here is from genome assembly GCF_003048255.1 of Yersinia massiliensis. NCBI lineage: Bacteria > Pseudomonadati > Pseudomonadota > Gammaproteobacteria > Enterobacterales > Yersiniaceae > Yersinia > Yersinia massiliensis. The sequence goes on along the minus strand of NZ_CP028487.1, from coordinate 4,281,978 downwards.
CGCAGTAATGACCGTGGTCGTGATCGTGGTGATAGCCGTCGTGACAGCCGTGACGGTGGTGATCGTCCAGCGCGTCGTGAACGTCGTGATGTTGGTGAGATGGAACTGTATCGCATTGAAGTGGGCCGCGATGATGGTGTTGAAGTTCGTCATATCGTTGGCGCTATCGCTAACGAAGGTGATATCAGCAGCCGTTATATCGGTAACATCAAGTTGTTTGCTTCTCACTCAACGATCGAATTACCAAAAGGTATGCCGGGCGAAATGTTATCTCACTTCACCCGCACTCGTATCCTGAACAAGCCGCTGAACATGCAGTTGTTGGGCGATGCACAACCACACGAGCGTCGTGAGCGTCCAGCTGGCGGTAATGGTGGTGAGCGTCGTGGTGGTGGTCGTTCAGAACGTCGTGATGGTGCAGGTGCTCCTCCTCGTCGTTCATTCGGTAGCGATCGTGCTCCAGCCGGTAATGGTGGCGAGCGCCGTGGTAACCGTGATGGCCAGCGTTCATCTGCTCCACGTCGTGATGATGCCGCAGCACCCGCAGCAGCACCAACTCGCCGTCGCTTCGGTGATGCATAAGTCTTAATCATCAGTGATGATTAAACGTAAAAAACCAGCCTACGGGCTGGTTTTTTTATGTCTGCTATTTATCGCTAGATGCGATTAGTCACTCGATGCCCTTTACAGGCGCTCAACGGCTTGGAGATCTTGCTGCAAACTGGCCACGATCTCGAAGGAATTCAAACGGGCTTGATGATCAAAAATCTGCCCATTAATCATCAATTCATCTGCTTGAGTTTCTCGTAGCAGCGATTGAAGCCCATGACGAACTTTGCTTTTGTCGCCAATGATGGATAAACGCAACGCTTGATCGACGCCAAATAGCTCCGCTGGCGAGCAAATCTTCTCCATATCTTCCACTGGTGGTGGAAGCTGGCCAGGTGTGCCACGGCGCAGACTAACAAACTGTTGCTGCATCGAGGTAAACAGGAATCGTGCATCGCGTTCACTCTCGGCGGCGACCACGTTCACGCAGACGATGGCATAAGGTTTTGGCCATTGTGCCGATGGCTTATAGTTTTCCCGATATAGGGAGAGTGCTTGGAGCAGCATATCTGGTGCAAAATGCGAGGCGAAGCCAAATGGCAGGCCCATAGCAGCAGCGAGCTGCGCACTGTAGAGGCTTGAACCCAGTAGCCACAACGGAACATGTAAACCTTGCCCCGGTACCGCTTGTACGGCTTGCCCTGGCTGTACTTGCGCAAAATAATTTTGCAGTTCACGTACATCAGCAGGGAAGTTATCAACTTCGCCGGATAAATGACGGCGTAGTGCCATCATGGTGCGTTGATCACTGCCCGGTGCACGGCCAAGGCCAAGATCGATACGATCAGGGTAAAGAGAGGCGAGGGTACCAAATTGCTCGGCAATCACCAGTGGCGAATGGTTTGGGAGCATCACTCCACCCGATCCCACTCGAATGGTATTCGTGCCGCCCGCAATATAGCCAATCAGTACCGAGGTCGCTGCACTGGCAATCCCCGTCATATTATGGTGTTCAGCGAGCCAGTAACGGTGATATCCCCACTTTTCGGCATGTTGTGCCAGATCTAACGAGGCATGGAAGGCATCCCGCGGGGTCTTGCCCTGCACGATAGGTGATAAATCAAGCACCGACAGGGGGATCGTATTTTTATCAGTATTATCAGTCATAGAATCGTCCATCTTAACCTTGTATTAAGTCGCTTGAAGGGCGAGTGCGTTTCGGTGGAAACGCGTTGGTTTTAAAAATAAAAAAGTGAAGAGAGGCATTCATGACACCTGATAAGGTGCAGGAATACCATTCATACACGTTAAGAGCATAAACGAAATGGCGTCTTTAAGGAGGGGAATAAGTGCGGCCTCGTCATCGCTAACATCTTAGGGTGTAGAGGGCATGTCACGGGCGATAATTGAGATACAACTCTCCTTTTTCATTCGTTTTCCTAAATGGGCAATTTCAGTCAGCTGATGCTAGTTAATTACTCTGAATATAATGATTATTAATCGAGTATAAAATATTTTATGCTGTTACAAGCTGGTATCGATACGGAATGTGTGATTGCCTTGGCAAATCCATCAATAACCTTATTTATAATGTGGTTTTTGGATGTTGACGTGTGTCACGCATTTTCTGTGGGAAATCGTTGGGGTAGGTGCGCTTAAATAAGGGGATGTTTTATATATTTGTTATCTATCAATATGTTAGTGTTTTATTGGTGATTGGTTGAAATAATATACTGCAAAATGATCAGAATGGTAGATTAAAATTCAGAATAAGACTCTTTTTGTGGAATAAATTTCCAATCGAAGGCCTCTAAAGCAGCGAAGTGAAAAAAACATTCTCTATTACCAAGCGTAATATAGCCAAAAAATAATAACACCTGCCCTCTGTTATGCATTGGCAATGAAATAAATAACAGATAACTCGCTCTGTACATTTTTATAACAATAAAACCTACTTATCATAGATTAAAGCGAGACCTATTATGGAAACGGCAAGAACAAATGAGAGTGTCATTTTAATCGACTCTCCGGCGGCAAAAAATGCCAATATGACTGAAAGAGAATGGCGCGAAGCGATTAAATTCGACAGTACAGATTTTGGCTGGGTAATAATGAGTATTGGTATGGCGATTGGTGCCGGTATTGTTTTCTTACCGGTACAGGTCGGCCTAATGGGATTGTGGGTGTTTTTACTCTCATCTATTATCGGTTATCCCGCCATGTACTTATTCCAACGTTTATTTATTAATACATTGGCAGAGTCACCAGAGTGCAAAGATTATCCGAGTGTCATCAGTGGTTATTTAGGGAAAAACTGGGGTATTGTTTTAGGGGCGCTCTACTTTATTATGTTGGTTATCTGGATGTTTGTTTATTCCACCGCCATCACTAATGATAGCGCCTCTTACTTGCAGACTTTTGGGGTAACGGAAGGCTTATTATCAGATAACCCGTTCTACGGTTTAGTCTTGATTTGTGTGTTAGTGGCTATCTCTTCTCGCGGTGAAAAACTGTTGTTCAAACTGTCGAGTTTTATGGTGATAACCAAGCTTTTGGTGGTCGCTGCGTTGGGCGTGTCGATGGTTGGAATGTGGCACTTGTACAATGTCGGCATGCTCCCTCCCATGGGTTTGCTGATAAAAAATGCCATCATTACATTGCCATTCACCCTAACATCCATTCTGTTTATTCAAACACTTAGCCCTATGGTGATTTCATACCGTGCTAAAGAGAAATCACTGGAAGTTGCTCGCCATAAAGCCTTACGGGCGATGAACATTGCTTTTGGTATTCTATTTTGTACGGTATTTTTCTATGCTGTTTCCTTTACGCTGGCAATGGGCCACGATGAAGCGGTTAAAGCTTATGAGCAGAATATTTCTGCGCTAGCCATTGCGGCTAAATTCTTCCCTGGCGGATGGGCGACCGTTGTCAGTGTTATTTTAAATATCTTTGCTGTCATGACCGCATTCTTTGGTGTGTATTTAGGTTTTCGTGAAGCGACACAGGGTATCGTGCTAAATATACTGCGCCGTATCATGCCAGCTGAGAACATAAATGAACGTTGGGTGCAAAACGGTATTATGGTTTTTGCTGTATTACTGGCTTGGGGGGCGATTATTTTAAATGCACCGGTATTAAGTTTTACCTCTATTTGTAGCCCAATATTCGGCATGGTAGGTTGCTTAATTCCGGCATATTTAGTCTACAAAGTACCTGCATTGCATAAATATAAAGGTCTGTCACTGACAGTGATTATTATTACCGGTGTTTTATTGTGTATCTCTCCATTCTTGGCATTCTCTTGAAATAACGGCATCTGACATAACCTGCTGTATATGTTTGAAGGTATTATTATGAATAACACAAATAATTCTGCTTTATGGGATGCGTTTATCCGCGTCATTAAACGCGATGTGCAACCGGCCGTAGGTTGTACTGAACCCATCGCACTCGCATTGGCGTCAGCAATGGCAGCGACTTATTTACCCGGAAAAGTTGAGCGTATTGAAGCGCGAGTTTCACCAAACTTAATGAAAAATGGGATGGGGGTAACTGTCCCTGGCACCGGTATGGTGGGGTTGCCTATTGCTGCTGCGGTGGGTGCACTGGGGGGTGATCCTGAGGGGGGATTAGCGGTGTTGAAAAACCTGTCTCAACAGCAGGTTACAGATGCCAAGTCGATGTTGGCTCGTGGGGATGTCCGGGTAGATATGCACTCTGGCGATGATGTTTTATTCGCTGAAGCTCGGGTCTATCAGGGCGCGCAATGGGCGAGTGTTACCATTGCTGGGGGTCATACCCAAGTGGTGAAGATTGTTATCAATGGCAATGTCTTGTTCGAGGTTGCGGAGCATAGCCAGCAGGCGCAGGCAGTTTGTGATCCTCACGATTGCCTGAAGCAAGCTAGTGCTCAGCAGGTTTACCAGTTTGCCACCGAAGTCCCTTTCGAGCAGATTAGCTTCATTTTACAGGCGGCCGAACTGAATGGGGCGCTGTCCCAAGAGGGGCTTACCGGCAACTATGGCTTACATATTGGTGCTTCACTGATGCGCCAGCGTGGGCGAGGTTTGCTGGTTAAGGATTTACTGTCGGATATTATGATCCGCTCAGCGGCAGCCTCGGATGCACGTATGGGGGGAGCACTAATGCCCGCGATGAGTAACTCTGGCTCAGGGAATCAAGGCATTGCCGCCACGATGCCTGTACTTGTAGTTGCCGAGCATCTGGGGGCTGATGAAGAAGCGTTAGCGCGAGCGCTGATCTTGTCTCATTTGATGGCGATTTATATTCATAGCCAGTTACCAGCACTTTCTGCTTTATGTGCTGCGACCACAGCCGCAATGGGCGCGGCTGCTGGGATGGCTTGGCTATTTGAACCACGTTATGAACCCGTCGCACTGGCGATCGGTAGTATGATTGGTGACATCAGTGGGATTATTTGTGATGGTGCAGCCAACAGTTGCGCCATGAAAGTCTCTACCAGCGTCAGTGCGGCCTACAAAGCGGTACTCATGGCATTAGACAGCAGCGGTGTGACCGGTAATGAGGGGATCGTGGCTCATGATGTTGATCAGTCGATTGCCAATCTGTGCGCGCTGGCTTGCGGTGCGATGCGGCAAACTGACCGTCAGATCATTGAGATCATGGCCCAAAAATGCCGCTGTGATTGACCACCATTAATCGATTAACAAAATAGCTTAAAAAATAGTGTAAATAGCAGGGGGAGCAAATATGTTCCCCCTGATTTTTGGCGCTATGACACCAGTTCCAGTCCGGCAAGACGCCGCCAATAGCCATTACAGTCGGCTTTATCTGCCAGCATCAACGGTGCTAGACCTTGCTCATTAGCGCGGAATTGCTCGATAACTTCCAGTGTTTCGATGCCTTGTGGCGAAAGACGGACAATATCCACCAACCCCTGCATTGAGATCAGATCATTACCGAGGTTATAGCAGTAGCCGCTTTGTGTCTGGATGCCATTGAGGACAAAGACTTGCTGATCTTCCTGCGATAACACCTTGCGCCCTTGCGGATACTTAATGCAGCACGTTTCACATTCATCTTTGGCGCGATCCTCAGAACGAGCAGTGAAGCAGCGGGCAGAATAAGCCAGCGGCAGGTGGCCGTAACTGAGGACTTCAACCTCAAATTGATCACGAAAACCCAGTTCGTCGCACTGCTCTAGGACGTTGCTCAGCCAATCACGGGAAAGCTCGACTGGCATGCACCAGCGCATCATGCCCTGACGGTGCAAGATCCGCAGGGTATACGCGTTGTAGCAGTTCAAGGCGTGACCGGCGACGAAAGGCAAGCCACGTTCAGCCGCCATATTCACTGCACCTAAATCATTCGCTTCCAGTAAAAACTCGCCGTTCTCAACATAGCGCTTCAATTCATTCAATTCGGACGGGGCTTGCAGGAGTGCTAAGGTAGAAATCACCACCTGTTTACCACTGGCTGCGACTTCTTTCGCTAAGCCCAGCCAATCGCTAACCTTCATCTCGCGGCGTTTGGTACAAACATTCTCGCCCAAATAAATAATATCGGCGCTGCTATTGGCTGCTGCGTGATAGAAAGTCTCAATATCCGATTTTGGCCAGTAATAGAGTACTGCGCCTAAGGCGTACTTCATATTTCCTCCGGCTACTGCCACTTGCGATGATAAGCGCCCAGCGTGGTCTGGGTCCCTTCGGACATTGCGCCCAGTTGTTCCATCCATTCCGCTTTAGCCACAAATTGCGACGGGTTAGCTTGATAGCGGTCAATCGCTTGTCGCCAAACTTTGGCCACCTGGCTCACATAAGCGGGGCTACGTTGGCGGCCCTCAATTTTTACCGAGGCAATATTTGCGGCAAATAATTCAGGCAATAGCTCCAGCGTGTTCAAACTGGTCGGTTCTTCGAGCGCGTGGTAGCGCTGACCATCGACTAAGTAGCGGCCTTTGCACAATGTAGGGTAACCGGCGTTTTCGTTATCCTCATAACGGTCAATCAACACCTCATTGAGGCGAGATTCCATCCCTTGCGGGGTTTGCTGCCAACGCACAAAACGTGCGGGTGAACAGGCTCCCACGGTATTTGGTGATTCGCCTGTCAAGTAGGAGGATAGATAACAGCGGCCTTCCGCCATGATGCATAAACTGCCAAAGGCAAAAACTTCCAACGGCACTGGGCTGGTACGCGATAACTGTTTCACCTGATGCATCGACAACACGCGGGGTAACACCACTCGCGCCACATCAAAATGGCGCTGATAGAAGCGAATGGCTTCATCATTCGTTGCCGAAGCTTGTACGGAAACGTGGCGTTCCACATTCGGATAACGCTCGGCGGCATATTCCAGCATAGCGAGGTCGGCTAAAATAAGGGCATCGGCTCCAAGCTGCGCGGCCATATCTACGGCTCGCTGCCAACGAGCATAACCATCGGGATGAGCGAACGTATTGATGGCAATATGTAATTTTCGCTTACGGCTATGAACGTAATTAACGGCTTCTTGCAGCTTTTTATCGGTGAAATTAAGGCCGGCAAAATGGCGGGCGTTGGTATCATCTTTCAAGCCGATATACACCGCGTCAGCCCCATTATCGATGGCGGCTTTTAAAGCGGGTAAATTGCCGGCAGGACAAAGCAACTCCATAGAATTTTCCTGAATGAGTCAGCAGCCCCGTTGTTGGCAGCATGGCTGGCAATGATTATTCCCCATCCGAAGATGATATTCGTATTTTATCGAGAGGCGATTTTAGTTAACCTGCTTTGCACTGACCTTGATTTAAGGCAGTTTCTTTTGCATTGGTGGCATTCTTCTGAGGATTAGCCAAAAATTGATGTCAGTTTTATTGATTTAGGATGCTTTGCAATTTTCCTCCTGTGGCAAAATACCCTTTGTACTTGAAGCCGCAGGGGTGTTAGCTACGCGTACTTACCCGAATCACTTACTTGAGTAAGCTCATCGGGATGCGTCCACTTGCTGCCTACCTGCAACTCCAATTACGTTGGGTATAGGTTTATGGTTGATCAGAGTCAAAAGGAGATAGAGCCAGTGCTTGGAAAACTACGAACACAACTTGTACGTCAAGGGCCAGCGCTGCTGCGGGGGCCGCTAAAATTGACTCCTTTCGCTTTACAGCGCCAAGTATTAGAGCAAATGCTTGGCTGGCAATTTCGTCAGGCACTGCTGGACGGTGATTTGGCATTTCTAGAATCCCGTTGGTTAAAAATTGAAGTCCGTGACCTCGGGCTACAATGGTTTATGACGGTAGAAAACGATAGGCTTATAGTGAGCCAACAAGCTGAAGCCGATGTCAGCTTTAGCGGTGATGCCAACGATCTGATTCTGATCGCTGCCCGTAAAGAAGATCCGGATACGCTGTTTTTCCAACGCCGGTTACGCATTGAAGGAGATACCGAATTGGGCCTTTATGTGAAAAACCTGATGGATGCCATTGAATTGGAAGCCATGCCGACACTCCTGCGAGTCGGTCTACTGCAACTGGCCGAATTTATTGAAGCCGGTCAACAAGAGGGTGCGGTGAGTTCTTCCCGTACATTAGCATCGTGTTAATTCGAGTAGAAATTCCGGTCGATGCACCGGGGATCGACGCTTTATTACGTCAGGCATTTAAGCGAGACGATGAAGCTGAACTGGTGCAGCAACTGCGCGAAGACGGTTTATTGACGCTGGGTATTGTGGCAACGGATGACGAAGGTGGTGTTGTCGGTTATGCCGCATTTAGTCCGGTTGAAATTGGTGGTGAAGACCGTCAATGGGTGGCATTGGCACCATTAGCCGTGGAAGAGGGGTTGCGTCGCCAAGGTTTGGCCGAAAAGCTGGTTTATGAGGGGCTCGATTCGCTCAATGAGTTCGGTTATGCCGCTGTCGTGGTATTAGGCGAGCCTGCCTATTATCAACGTTTTGGTTTTGTACCAGCAGCTCACCATCAATTAGCGTGCCGCTGGCCAGATACTGAAAATGCTTTTCAGGTTTATGCGTTGGCGGAAGATGCACTGGCTGACGTGGATGGCGAGGTGGTCTTTTCAGCCCCATTCAATCGATTTTAACGGCGAATGATTTATCGACTGCTTTTTGCTCGATGAGCATCGCGTTCAGTGAAGAAGGCTGGTTAATCACCAGCTTTTCTTTTTGCTGCTTAGTGAGTTGTTTCACCCGATATTCCAGTTTCAATGCCGTCGAACGATCCCCTGCGCCACAATGAAAGACCAAAGTTAACGTCCCCTTGCCCCGCAGTGCTTTTGCGCCTTTTCCACTTTGATGCTGCGCCATTCGCCGTGCAACATCGGTAGTAATACCGGTGTACAACATGCCAGAGGCGGTGCGCAGCAGATAGAGATACCAAGGGCTATCCGTCATAATCTTCTTCCAGTCCGGGGGTAGCGGTTTGGAGCCATTATTACCGGAATTACGGGCCGTATCCTGACTTTTTTATCTGCTGGCACCTGATCTTACTCAATTAACCTAATTGATTACTTTGTTTTTGCTGCAAATTCGAAACGTGGTGAAACCAAACCGTACAGTGTCCAACCAAGGAAGGTCACAATCGCCCCCCAAGTCATCGCTTCCTGACCTGAGCTGTAAAGCGCATAGAAGCTGTACATCGCACCGATAAAGGCAATGATGTTGGCTTTGCGGGCCTTAGCAGGATCGACATTCGCTGCTTTCTGAATAATCACCAGTGCCGCCATCGACAGAATATAAGGGATGATATTGGTCACTACCGCCAAATTCACCAGCACGTTAAATTGCTTATTCAGTGACGGGCTGATGGTCATCAGAGACAACACGCTCTGGATGATAACGATGGTCAACATCCCTTTGATAGGAGCATCGGCTTTACTGACTTTAGAGAAGATTTTCGGGAAGAAACCTTCATCAGCAGAAGATTTAAACACCTGAGCGATGGTGAACTGCCAACCCAGTAATGATCCTACGCAGGACATAATCATCAATGCCATGATGATTTTACCGACGGCTGGGGTGAACATATAAGCAAAGGCCAAACCAAACGGCGCGGTAGAGTTAGCCAAATCCATGTTTGGCACAATACCGGCAATCACGTTGGTTGAAATGATATAGATAACCGCTGCACCTAAAGTCCCACCCAACACGGCGATCGGAACGTTACGTTCAGGGTTTTCTACCGCGTCAGTATTGGCGCATGCAGATTCCAAACCAAGGAAAGCCCACAATGTCATCGAGATAGAAGAACCGATCGCTTCAAAGACGGGCACGTTATGTGGATTCCACGCGGCAACATAGGCAGTGCCACTAAACCAGAACCAGCCAATCAGCGAGATACCGACGACGGGAATAATCACCCCCCAGATGGTGACGCTACTGATTTGCCCAGTAATGCGTGCGCCGCCAAAGTTAGCGACTGTAGCCAGCCACAGTACACCGATGGTGGCGATACAAATGCCTAATGGCGTGAGTGTGGCACCCAATAATTCGGTGCCATACCCTACGGCTGAAATCGCGATCGCGATATTAGCAATCAGCAATGACGCACCATAGGTATAGTTCGCCATAAAGTTGCCAGATTTACCAAACGCGTACTCGGCATAACCGCCCATCCCGCCAGACTTACGACTAAACATCCCACACTGGGCGAAAGCATAGGCCAACGCCATTGAACCGACTGCTGTGACTAACCATGAAACGATTGAAATCGTCCCAACTTCGGCGAGTTTGGTTGGCAGCATAATTATGCCTGACCCCATCATATTGACGGCGGTCAGAATAGTCAGCTGTACGACTCCCATCTTATTATTTGTTTTACTCATTTTTATTATCTCTTTTTTAATTTCAGAGACTGCGGGAATAAGTTATCCCCGCAGATTGAGCGAATAGTGATGTTGGTGTTGTAAAAATTAAAAAATAGCTATTATTGTTTCATCATATAGCCGTACGCACGGTTCCATCCGTCTTCATCAACTTGTAAATAAACACCTTGTAATTCAGGTGCGAAGCCAGGTAATAGATTGATACTTTCTTCTAATGCCAAGAAATAACGTTGAGCTGCGCCGCCCCAAACTTCACCAGGGACAACACACAATACTCCCGGTGGGTAAGGAAGTGCACCTTCAGCGGCAATTCGACCTTCGGCTTTACATAATGGGACTAATTCAGCATGCCCACGGACGAATTCAATATTGGCATCTTGTGGATTCATCATCACTTTAGGGAAATACTGTTTACGGAACATTTCTTTTTGTAGCTGTTTAACATCATAGCTGACATAAAGATCATGCATTTCTTGGCATAATTTACCGATAGTATAACCTTGGTAGCGCGCTTCATTATTACGATATACCGTCGGTAATACATCAACTAACAAAGCATCTTCTTCAATGAAACGTTCGAATCGAGCAATTTGCGCGACCAAATGTTGCATTTTCGCCAAGTCTTCTGCTGGCGTTAATAAGAACAAAATAGAATTCAAATCGCATTTTTCTGGCACGATACCATTTTCACGCAAGAAATTAGCCAGAATAGTTGCTGGAATACCAGAGGCAGTATATTCGCCCGTATTGGTATCAATCCCTGGGGTGGTTAATAGTAGCTTGCAAGGGTCGACAAAATATTGAGAGGCTTCATAGCCTTCAAAGGCATGCCATTTTTCGCCTGGAATGAAATTAAAGAAGCGTAAATCTTGTGCCATGGCATTCGTGTCATATTCCTGCCATGGTTTTCCGTCAACCTCTACCGGAACAAAAGGCTTAATCATATTACAGGTATTTAAAATCATTTTACGCGCTTCAATACCGGTCTTAACACAATCAAGCCACATACGTTGGCCGCTTTTGCCTTCATGCATTTTGGCGTTGACGTCTAATGCGGCAAATAATGGATAGAATGGGCTGGTGGACGCGTGCAACATAAAGGCGTTATTAAAGCGTTTATGGTTGCAATAGCGATCTTGACCTTTAATATGTTTATCTTTTTTATGAATCTGCGACGTTTGTGAGAAGCCCGCTTGTTGTTTATGGACTGATTGCGTCACGATAATACCGGGATCGTTTTCATTCAATTCAAGTAATAATGGTGAACAATCCTTCATCATTGGAATAAATTGTTCGTAGCCAACCCAAGCGGAGTCAAACAAAATATAGTCACAAAGATGACCAATCTTATCGACGACTTGGCGGGCGTTATAAATCGTACCGTCATAGGTGCCTAATTGGATAATCGCCAAACGGAATGGGCGAGCTTCGTTAGCGCGGTCTGGTGCAACGCTACGGATCTGTTCACGCAGGTATTTTTCTTCGAAACAGTGAGCATCAATCCCACCGATAAAGCCAAACGGGTTGCGGGCTGTCTCCAGATAAACAGGGGTTGCACCAGCCTGAATCAGCGCACCATGATGGTTAGACTTGTGGTTGTTACGGTCAAATAGCACCAGATCGCCACGGGCTAACAAGGCATTCGTGGCCACTTTATTTGAGGCTGATGTTCCGTTCAGAACGAAGTAAGTTTTATCGGCATTAAATACTTTTGCTGCATGTTTTTGTGCATCACAAGGTGCACCTTCGTGAATCAGTAAATCACCTAATTTCACGTCAGCATTACACATATCTGAACGGAAAATAGTTTCGCCGTAGAAGTCAAAGAATTGACGGCCTGCAGGGTGTTTACGGAAGAATTGTCCACCTTGATGCCCAGGGCAAGCAAAAGTTGAATTCCCCATTTCGACATATTTTTTTAAAGTATTAAAGAATGGAGGCAGCAATTCTTTTTCATATTTTTCAGCAGCCGATTCCAATTGTTTACCATAAAAATCAGTATTATCACCACAAAGTTCAAAGACCCCATTGAGCGATGGTAATACGTCGGTATTGAGTTCTTCTTCACAGCAAACGGCAGCAAAGATTGGAATCTCCAACCCTAATTCATGAATACTATTAATGACACCATTATTAATATCTTGAACGGAAAGTACGACGGCAGCAATATCCGTAAAATCCGTGTGTAAAACATCCACCACTTCACGCTGTGATTCAAAACAGGGTATAGCTGACTGGCTTGCCGCAATATTTAACTTTTTCATTATGGATTCTCTTTTATATTATTTATTGGACTATCAAAAAAATACTGACACTAAATTCTGTGTATAGCTGTCCTTATCAATGAATTAAAATTCATTAATAAATAGTTTGCTTGTCTGCACATCACTGCATCTGAATTTTAGGCGCAGTGATCCTCATGTCATTTAGCATGAATGACAAAGGTGACATTCGATTTTTACAGGATAGCTATGTTTCTGCTGGAAGATAATTAACACAAGGCTGATATCGGCTGAGCAATAGTATGACACGTACCGATAGTGATAATAAAACCAAGTATGAGTATCTTCGGAGAACGCAGACAATAGTTAACATCACGCCAATGCTGAAAAGCAATTTTCGTTATTGTTAAAAATTGTGCATAGACAATGACTACCCAATAAAAATGGATGTCATTGCAGAGGGGGTATTATCTAAAGTGGAAATAAGAAAAACTAAAATAGCTACGGTGTGCCGGCATCATGAGATGCGTTGTCCGCCTTATATGCGCCATTTTCTTGTTGTTATTTTCCATTTGCGTAAGGTCTCTGTTTTTTTAAACAAATTTTGGTTTTAAACAAGTTGCCGTTTTTAAACAAATGCTCATTTTAAGTAAGGATGAATAAAACGAGCTGATGGCGGCTATTCTAGTCATAACACTTATTCATTCTGTGACTCACGTCATGTTTTTAGCCGATTTTAAAATGCACTTTGACTAAATAATGAATAATTAAGCGTTTTTATTCGTTTAAAACGGTTTTTATTCAAAACTGTACTGGATATTATGCAAAACAGTAGGGTTATATTTAACAAGGAAGATACATCAGGCGACTTATTATTATCCAATAGAGGCAATGAGAGCGAGTTCTTAATATATTTTGTATTTTATTTGTTAACGCATAATCATTTGTTACATCTTCACTTATACGTAATAGATGCATATGTATTCATAAAAATCTTATGTGGTAAATGTTAGCTAAATCACGTTATCAGGGACTTTCTCGCCATAGACCCTATTAATGGGGAGGATATGCTAGCAATCCAGTCCGCATTAGCGATAAGTGCGGAAAAAACGGGGCAAAGGCTGCCCCGAGCTGCATAAACTCAAATGAATAACGGGATACCGCAATCAACCAAGGGGATTTTTACCTGCATAACCTGCTGTTGACGGGTTAATTTGATCGACAATATTTCGCCATCATTGTCCACTTGCACGTTCGTTAGCGGTTGAGGGTTGTTCATATCAAACACACTGGTAATCAGTGATTCAGGTTGATGAGAACGTAAGATCAGATAACTGATATCTCGCACTGATGGGTTCGCGGGTGCTAACCCTTGGAATAGCGTGGCATCTGCGGCGAGCCAGATTGGCAGCGGGTTTGCCGCTGTTTGATAATCGCATTGGAGCACACCATTAAGTGGCTTAGTGGTGACTTGATGCAAATACTGCATTGGCCCATTTTCGCTAAAAGAGATGCTTTCACCTGCTGCATCCATCGCCATCCCATCGATATGCAGTGTCCAGTCGCACGCTTGTTGATGTGGATTGACGATGCTACTGATATCGATGATCGCATCTTCTAACCACAATATGCGGCGGCGGAATTTTATATCGCGATAAGCATCGCAATCCCATTGGACACGAGTATGGCTGTCTAACTCAGGGGCTTTTTTCCCCCAATCGGCCTCCGTATCTAACCAACTGAATTTTGCTGACTGATACCAGTTATGGATAACCGGTACGGCAGGTGGCTGATTGGCTTGGTTAACACTGAGCGTGTTATGAGTTGCGCTGTTTTTGTAGTAACCATAATGCAGCTGCGCGCCATAACCGGTGGTGCCTAAATCCGGCAAGATCTCTTGCCCTTGCTCGAACAGAATTAAATTCAGCCGATCATAATGATCATGCTCTCCCCCATAGGGGCTGTGTTTTATCAACAAAGCACGGCCTGATTGCGGTTGGCGTAAAATGGTCAAGCCGCAATCGGGTGCATGCAATGTATCCGTTGGGATGATATTAACCCGCGGAGAGGGCAATTCTTCAACACCATAGAGCAAAGCATCTAGATTGAAGCGAGGCTGTTGGCGATAAATATGATGTAAGGCGGCAGCATACTCATCATTGCCATAGATTTTAAATGCAAACTCATACAAGTGGGCGTGAGTCAGTTGCTCTTGTCCGGCAGTACAATCGTTAATACGTGGGAAAGTGCCATCGGGCATCAGCAGTTTTAGCGGGAAACTGAGCATATCGCGATAATAAGGCAGTGCTAGCAAGCTGTAGCGGCTACCCGCAGCAAGCTTTTCAAATGACCAGAAGCCTTGCAGGGCATAAAAGTGATAATGCACTGACCCTTCAAACCATAATCCCTCGCTGAACAGCCCATGTTCTAGCTGATAACGCAGGCCATACTCAGCATTGACCGCAAACTCAACATAGTGCTCTTCTTCAAGGATCAACCCGATCACGGCGATAGCGCTGCTGATTTTAACTTCATGGTTATGCAACTGGCGGGTACGGTGTTGCATCAGAAAATCAGCCCCCTCGCGCAATAACCGGCCAGCAATACAATCACGTTGTTCCTGACTTAGCGACTCGGCAATGAAGTCATAACCCAAAGCAAAATCGAGCAGACAATTCGCCTCGCACAACGTTTGCGCGTTGGCCTTACCTGGCCCGTTGTAGGGAATTCCGCCGTGGACTTCATAGTCAGGATAGTAGCGGGCATAGTTGATCAAGATATCCCGCACTTTATTGAAGTAACGTATTTCCCCCGTGAGCTGCCACAGCAAACCAAGCTGATTACAGGCTTTGGCATTTAAGCCGTTAAGCGCCCGCCACCAAGCGCCATCATAGGGTTCTCCGCTAAACAACTGATCGTCAATGGGGCAACGATGCTGAGTGGGCGAATGGCGATCCCAAACTAACTTTACCCCATGGTCAGGGCAATAATAGTAGTGGTTCCAAGTGGCGATACCGGTGGTGGGGACCCGTGTTTCTGAGTCCAACACCACCTGATTCTCCGCAATCAGCGTGGCAATAATCCCTGACGGCTGTACTGTATTTCCGTATTGCTGTGTGATGTCGCCTTGCCGTTGAACGGTATTTTCCGCTCGCTGAACAACCCGCTGGCGGATTTCTGCCATCTGCTGATCCGTAAACTGCTTCATATCTGGTGTGTCCTCGACAGTGCTTATTTTTTGACGATCACGGGCTGTGTTATCGGATAGAGCAGGATTTCAACGGCATCCGGATACTTAGCCATCAGGTATTGCGCCTTTTGTTGGAAATCAGGGTCAGACGGGTAGGCACGGGCGGCAGTGATCATATTGGTCAGCGCTTTTTTATCTTGTAGACCATCCAAGTCTTTATACGGCCATGCTTGGTCGGTATTGATAAAGCCGGCCACGTATTGATAGCCTTTTTTCAGGCTGTGCTCGTCGAGGCTAAAGTTCCAGATATCTTTGTCGGCGACTTCCCCTAGGCGGCCCAGCTTGTTGTAGGCTTCTAAATGGAAATTGCTGTAGTGCCACGGACGAGTGCGCTCCAGTTCCGCATTTTGCCGACCTTGCATATCAAAGTGGGAGGGAATACGGCGCAGCTGTGTGATTTCCAAACGTTTTTGTGCGGCGGCTTTCTGGTCACTGAACAAGGCAAAAGCGGCGGCTTGCATATCAAAATAGGTGCCGTGGTTATTGTGCCAATTATCTTCCTCAAAACCGTTTTGGCTGGTGGTCATCCACTGGTAGAAATCTTTGTACCAAAGTTTGATAGCTTGATAGTCGGCTTCGTTAAGGACATTGGCCGGTCTTATCAGTTCGACGGCATCAATCACGTCTACCAGTGCTCTGCTGTCGATTAAACCGATACCTCGTCCTTCATTGATACCTGGAATGGCTTGAGCATATTGTAGATTCGGGTTCATGCGGGTATTCGGGTTAACGAACCAATTGACCAATTGATCCCGTGCTTTTTCCGCGTATTCAGGCTTACCCGTAAAGCGATAGGCGAGCGCCAGATAATAGACATCGTCACTGAAACTGTTCATGCGTTTTTTATCTGTCGCATCACTATTGGCATCAGGATTAGTTTCGCCGTCTTTGCGCAAATAAGGCATACCATCTTTCTTGCTAGGGTCTGGCCACCAATAGGGCGGGAAGCTGTAATAATCATGTTTGTCGCCACTGGCAGCCAGCAAGCTTTTATCCATGACGGAATAGAGTGGTTTTTGCAGGGCTTTATCAGCCTTAGTGATCAGATTTTTATAGGATTTTTCGTATAGCGGGTTGTTTTGCTTAACTTGGTCAATGCTATAGTTTATATCATCAACTTTTAATATTAATGGATGGCTTTCCGCTGCGTAAATAAAGGGAGATGACCCCAGTAGAATAGCCAGTAATAGGTTTTTTTTACCCAAGTTCTTCATCATTAATTTCCTTAATTTTTATTGTTTACATGAATAAAAATAAAGCATTCTCGATTTTATTTAACTTTCTTATCTCTGTTAAAAGAATGAAATCATTATTTTAAAAATAAGATTACGTAATGAAATATTGTCATTTCAATAAAAAGAACAGCGTTCCATTTCGAATGAATTTGAATTCTAGGGCAAAGTTTATACACTTTTGTGATCTGGATCTTCTTTATAAATTCTCTTTGAATAAATGATTTGTTCTGTGACTGATATCAAATTAAATCTCTGTTTTAGACGTTTTTTAGGCGATTTAAATAATTGCATCTATTTTTTACTTCTTAAAATGAAGATTTTATCTTTTTGATTATTATCGATAATATTGTTTTTTGTCTTTTTTCGGTGATTTTTCAAGTGTGATCTCAAGCAGAAAATTCAAAATGGAATTAAGTTTTATTTTTTGTGGTGTAGTTTTTTGTTTTCCTCTGAGTTCTAATGTTATCGAGTGTTTGGTGATTTTATTCTGTTATTTAACCATCTGGGTAAATTCATAAAAAATTAGATTTCAACGAGGACGCTGAGATGAAGAAAAAAATGATAATGTCAAAAGTAAAAATAAAATCTTTGCTGTTGTTAACTTATTTAGCCATGGGGATCCCTTCCCTCCACGCAGCAGAAACATTGCAGGTATGGATCCGCGCCAGTAATGATTCAAAAAATATTTATAAGACCGAAGCGGAAACTTTTGAGAAGAAAACAGGCATTAAAATTGAATATTTCAATGCTACAACCGACTTTGAACAACGCCTAGCGCGAGCCGCAGCAGGCAACGCGTTACCCGACCTGATTTTTAACGATGCCGTTGCCATAGGGCAGTTTGTCCAGCTTGGCATTGTTGAGCCGATTGAGCCAAAAAATATCATTGGTGGAGAAGATATCTTCGATACCGCTTGGAAAAGTGCTCAATACATGGATGGCAAATATTATGGCGTGCCCACATCAGCCCAAACCTTTGCTTTGTTTATCCGTAAAGATTGGCGTGAAAAGCTCGGTTTAGCACAACCGAAAAGCTGGGAAGACATCAGCACCTTGGCGAAAGCGATGACCTTTAATGACCCTGATGGCAATGGCAAAAATGACACTTATGGCTTTATTTTGCCCGCCTCGACCACACGTGGTTATGCCAGCTGGTTTATCAGCTCCTATCTCTGGCAAGCCGGTGGTGACTTTATTCGCCCCGCCGGTGAAGGCAAATTCAAAGCGTCATTGGAAGAACCCGCAGCCACTGAAACGCTGAGCTTTATGCGCGGCATGGTGTGTGACAAAACAGTTCAACCGGGGGCGATTAATGCCACCACGGCAGATGCCATCCCATCATTCCGTTCCGGTCAAAGCGGCATGTTCTTCTCCGGCCCTTATCACATTGCCTTGTTTGATAAAGATCCCGGCAAAGAGGCATTTGAAGTGATCCCACCACCGGCGGGGCCAAAAGGGCAGGCAACACTGGCCGAAGGCACCACCGTGTTTATGATGAAAAGTAGCCAGAAAAAAGCCGCTGCACAGCAATTCATCGAATTCATGATTTCACCAGAAGGGCAACAAATCGGCATGGGCATGGGCAGTAACAATATGCCCGTCGTGCGTTTATCGATTAACAAACAGGTCGATACCAAAGCCGTCTATAACGATCCTCGCTGGGCAATGTTTGCTGATTTATACGCCGAGCATGGCCGCTATATCCCTCAAGTGCCTAACTGGACGCCAATTCGTCAGGTCACTGCTGAAGGTTTCAACCGTATCTTAGCCAACTGTGACAGTGATATTCCTGCTGAATTAAAAGTGGTGAATCAGAAAGTAAATGATGAGTTGGCCAAACAGAATGTCTTAGGGCAGTGAGTAAATCATGATAACGCTAACCCCCCGACTGAAACGTAATCTGGTTCCGTGGCTGTTTCTGGCCCCGGCACTGGTCATCTTCACCTGGTTTAAATTCATCCCGATGCTGCAAGGCTTAGTGATGAGTTTTTACAAGGTTAACTTTAACCAGCCAAATGAGTGGGTCGGGTTTGATAACTTCTCCCGTGCCATGGGTGATGAAGCACTGCATTCTGCGGTTTTCAACACCCTGCTCTATGTGGTGGTCACCATGGTGGTGGCCGCTTTTATCGCCTTCTTTTTAGCCATGCTATTAGAAGGACCAGCGCGGCATTTGCGTTTTATCCGAACGGCCATCTTCTTGCCCGCCGTCACCAGTGCCGCGATCGTCGCCGAAATGTGGCGGATTCTGTTTAACCCAACCAGTAACGGCGTGGTGAACCACATTTTGTCGTGGTTCAGTATTGAAGCGCAGGGTTTTCTGGCGGATACCGACCAAGCGCTGTGGACGGTGATGCTGCTGCATATCTGGAAAGCCGTGCCTTACAACATGGTGATCTTTATTGCAGGGCTGGTTGGGATTAGTCGCGACTTATATGACGCCTCTAACGTGGACGGAGCTAACTGGTGGAATCGCCTGCGTTACGTCACCTTGCCGGGAATGATCCCCGCGCTGTCAGTGGTGCTGATGCTGTCGTTTATCCGTGGTTTCCGCGTCTTCGCGGAAGTCTATGCCACCACGGGCGGCGGCCCATCGAATGCGACAGAAATGATCATGACTCATATCTACAAACTGGGCTTTGAGCAGTTTGACTATGGCTATGCATCAGCAGTGTCCTTCCTGCTATTCACCTTCACGGTGGTGCTGACGATTTGTCATCTCACCTTGAAAAAACGCATCGCCCAATACTAACCCGATCCGGAGACTGGCAATGAAAAGTAAAAGTTGGAACAGTATCGGCCGCTGGATCATTTATGGCCTGTTACTCGTCGTTTTTGTCGGCCCGTACTGGGGCATTATCGCCACCGCATTCAGTGGCGCACCGGTCAAACCAGGGGAATTGTTGGCTTGGCCAAATCAATTCTCATGGGAGAACTTCATCTTTGCGTGGATGGATATCGGTGTTTGGCAATACCTGCTGAACTCCATCATCGTGGTGTTCTTTGGCACCGTTTTACAAGTCTCGGTCAGCGCATTAGCGGCTTATGCACTGGCGCGTAAAAAGTTTGTTGGCGTCTCGCTGACCAGCTTGGTCATTCTCTCGACCATGATGCTGCCGGAAGAAGTGATCGCCATCCCGCTGTATATGATCATCAACTGGCAACTGCCGGTGATCGACGCCTCGCTGTACAACAGCTATCTGGGCATGATCTTGCCTGTCGTGGGCTGGGCCTTCTCGATCTTTGTCCTGACCGAGTTTATGGCCGCTATCCCTAAAGAGCTGGAGGAAGCGGCGCGGATTGATGGTGCCAGCGAATGGCAAATCTTCTTCCACGTCATTTTGCCTTTGGTCAAACCGGCGTTGGGTACGGTGGTCACCTTCGGCTTCATCATGATTTGGGATCAATACCTGTTGCCGCTGATCGTGGTGAATCAGGACAGCTTAAATACCATTCCGGTGATCCTCGGCACATTGCGTACCGATGAGAGCATCACACCAAACATCTTTATTGCCATCACTCTGCTGGCGATGTTGCCGAGCATCATCGTGTATCTGGGTCTGCAAAAACATTTCAATCGCGGGATCATGTCTGGCGCGGTTAAAGGCTAGGGAGAAATAAAATGGGATCGGTTGTACTTAAAAACGTCTGTAAATCTTACGGTGACACCCATGTGATCCGCGATGTCTCGCTGGAAATTCCTGACGGTGAGTTCTGCGTGTTAGTTGGCCCCAGTGGCTGCGGGAAATCGACCTTACTGCGCATGATTGCAGGGTTGGAGGAGATCTCTGGCGGCACCGTCGGTATCAATAATAAAGATGTGACGGATGTTGAACCCAAGATGCGTGACATTGCCATGGTGTTCCAAAGTTATGCCCTTTATCCGCAGATGACTGTGCGCGAAAACATGGGCTTTGCGTTGAAAATGGCCAAAATGTCCAAAGCCGACATTAACAAAAAAGTGGAGTCCACCGCTGAGTTATTAGGCTTACAAGCACTACTGGAACGCTTACCGAAAGATTTATCTGGTGGTCAGCGCCAGCGCGTGGCAATGGGGCGCGCGATTGTGCGCAGCCCACAGGTGTTCTTGTTCGATGAGCCATTATCGAATCTGGATGCCAAATTGCGTACGCAAGTGCGGGGCGAGATCCGCGAATTGCATCAGCGGCTAAAAACCACGTCAGTGTATGTCACCCATGATCAGATTGAAGCCATGACCATGGGGCAAATGATCGTCGTGCTACGCGAAGGGCGTATTGAGCAAGTCGGGTCGCCACTCGATCTCTACGATCGTCCAGCGAATCTGTTTGTGGCGGGCTTTATCGGCTCGCCAGAAATCAATCAATTGAAAGGCACGGTAAAGCAACAAGGCGAAGAGTTCTTGTTGCAACTGGAAGACGGTTCTTTGCTGACCCTGCCGGCGGGGTTGCAAGTCACTGACGGGCAAAATGTGGTGTATGCCATTCGTCCTGAACAGGTGAATGTCGTGGATGCCACCCACAGTGCTAGCGCACTGAAAGCGACTATTACGGCGATTGAAAATACTGGCTCGGATATGCAGCTATTTTGCAGTACGGGTGGTGGCCGTTTTACGTCGGTATTTAAACAGCGCTTGGCGGTGAATGAAGGCGAAACGGTTTATCTGCAACCTAAGCTTGCCGGTATTCATATTTTTGATGCCGCCACTGGCGTGCGGGTGGCCAGCCAAGCCGCATAAGGAAGCCATGCCCATGACGCCAATAAAAACGTCCGCGACACCCATGAAACTGTACACGCTCGATGTTGATTGCCTGATCAAGGCGAAAGCGGTCTTACAGCAGCCATTCTCACCCCTACAAC
The DNA here is from genome assembly GCF_003048255.1 of Yersinia massiliensis. Classification (NCBI taxonomy): domain Bacteria; kingdom Pseudomonadati; phylum Pseudomonadota; class Gammaproteobacteria; order Enterobacterales; family Yersiniaceae; genus Yersinia; species Yersinia massiliensis. The sequence continues at coordinate 4,260,080 of NZ_CP028487.1, read as the reverse complement.
CGGCATTGCGCCGGTTATTAAGTGAAGCAGATGCCCTGCGCGATCAACCGCCAGAGAGTGTGACTCACAAAACATTGCTGCCTGTCAGCGGTGACATTCACGATTACTACAGTTTTGGTACCTATTGGTGGCCAAATCCGCGTAAGCCTAACGGATTACCCTATGTGCGCCGCGATGGGCATACCAATCCACAAAGCCAAAATGACGATACAGATACCCAGCGAATTGTGCGGATGTGCGATCGTTGCCTGACCCTTGGGTTAGCCTACTATTTTACCGGTAATAGCCGTTATGCTCAGGTGGCAGCGGAACAGATTCGCTGCTGGTTTTTAGATGCTAAAACGCGCATGAATCCGCACCTGAATTATGGTCAGGCCATCCCCGGTATTGTGTCGGGGCGTGGGACGGGGTTAATCGATACACGGCTGATGTGGATGGTGATTGATACGATCGGGTTGATCCTACCGGCCAAACTGCTCGATACCGAAGACACGGCGGTATTACAACAATGGTTCCGCGACTTCAACCACTGGATGTTTCACAGCGAAGTGGGCCATTCTGAATATGTTTGGCATAACAACCACGGCACTTGGTATGACGTTCAACGTGCGGTTAACGCCATGTTTTACGGCGATCGCGGGTTGGTTTCGACCATTATTCAGCAAGGCATTACCCAGCGGTTAGCGGCGCAGATTGCACAAGACGGCAAGCAGTGGATGGAGCTGGAGCGTACAGTGCCATTCCACTATTCACTCTTCAATCTGGAGGCGCACCTGCTGCTGTGCCGTTACGGCGAGCATGTCGAAATTGATCGCTGGGAACGGGTACAAGATGGGCGCAATGTGCAGCAAGGCATTGATTATTTGCTGCCATTCATTGCCGAACCCGAACTGTGGCCTTACCGTGATTTACGCGGTATCGACTATGACAGCGCACTGCGATTGTTATTACAAGCGGCTCGGGGTTATCCGGACGATGCCAAACGCTATCAGGCTGTACTCGCGACTTTCCCAACAGACACCCTGACATCGCGTGATCGTCTGCTGTGGCAAAGTTGATCGTGGCAAAGTTAATCACAGCAAAGTGAATGCAAGCAAAGTTAATGTACACTCAAGGCAATTTTCAAGCTGAAGGTGTCGTGAACCATGAGTGCCGTGAACTCTCCTGATGACCTGTCGATGATTATTCGCTTCTTACGCCAGCAGCATGTGCTAACACTGTGTGCTGGCAGCGGTATCGATATGTGGTGCGCCAACTGCTTTTACGCGTTTGATGATAAGCAGATGGCGCTTTACCTGATGACCGAAAAGCACACACGTCATGCTGAGTTGATGCAAATAAACCCGCAAATTGTCGGGACGATTGCCAATCAGCCGCGCATGGTGGCCCTTATCAAAGGCATCCAGTATCGCGGTGAAATTGTCCTGCTCAGCGGCGATGCCGAACAAGCTGCCCGTCAACGTTACTGCCGCCGCTTTCCAATTGCGAAAGTGAGTGCCGCCCCGATTTGGCAACTCAATCTCCTCGAAATCAAAATGACCAATAACACCCTCGGTTTTGGCAAAAAACACCATTGGTGTGCTCCTTAATCTCGACCTTTCACTCGAATGAGTTAAGGTATAGTGTTTCTGATATGTACTATTCATAACAATTGATTACATGATTGCTTCCTGCGTTGGGGGGCATTAGCGTTTTTATCGGGAGGTCAGATGGCGAAGGTATTATTACTGGGCGCAAGTGGCCTGGTGGGCGGTGAATTACTGCGCCTGCTACGTTTGGACGCGAGGGTAACATCCATCATTGCACCGACCCGTCAGCCCTTGCCCAGCATGAATAAACTGATAAATCCGCAGGGCGAGAAGATTGGCGAATTACTGAAAACGCTGGATGAACCGGTTGATTTAGTTTTCTGTTGTCTCGGCACGACCCGCAAGCAAGCTGGCAGTCAGGCGGCATTTCGTCAGGTGGATTATCGGCTGGTGCTGGCAACCGGTGAAACCGGTCTGCGTTTAGGTGCACGGCATTTTCTACTGGTCAGCGCGATAGGCGCAAACCCTCGCTCATGGCTGTTCTACAATCGTACCAAAGGTGAAGCCGAGCGAGATTTACAGACGCAAGGCTGGCCGCAATTGACCTTCGCTCGTCCCTCAATGTTAGCCGGTCAACGCACGACACCACGGTTAATGGAGAGCCTCAGTGCGCCTTTGTTTGCCCTGTTGCCAGATAAGTGGCGGTTGATTAAAGGCAAAGATGTGGCGCAAGCCATGTTGGATCAGGCGTTTGCGCCGTTGGGGGAGGGGGTGTTTGTGTTGTCGTCCGCAGCTATGCAGGTTCCCCGTCGTCTTTGACGTCGCAGGGTTGTTAGCTGTACTCACTCACCCGAATCACTGACTTGAGTCAGCTCATCGGGATTCGTTCGTTTGCTGCCTACCTTCGACGCCAATGCCTTAGGGGAATCTAGGTATTCGAGGGGGGTGCTTACCTGAAACGCCACTGCCTTAGGGGAATCCACATATTCCTTGACGTGCAAAGGGCCGCCTACCTGCAACGTCAATCTCTTGGGGTGAGCTATTGGAGTGTGATGGTTTGGTTGTCATGGGCGGCGGTGATGCCGGTGGGGAGGCTGTTGTCCAGTAGCCAGCAATCGAGCTGGTGGCTGATATGTGTTAACAGCATCGCTTCTGGTTTTAATAAATCACCGATAGCCAATGCCATGGTCACGTCATTATGATTGCGTGGCGGGGGCATTTGCGGTGGATGGCTACAATCTATCACCACTAAATCGATATTTTTGCTGGCGAGAAACAGGGCGCTGTCTGCCGGTAGCCCGACAGTATCGGTGAGGTAAGCGATGGTTCGATTGTGGCTTTGCAGCAAATAACCAAAGGTGATCTTTGAGTGATTCAATGGCACGGGGGTTACTTGCAGATTGCCGAACTTAATCGGATGAAACTCCCGTAATGGCGGTTGAAAGGCCAGTATTCCTGGGTGCTTAAACAGATCGTCGCAACCGTCTGGGTCCGGTGGCCCATAGACTGGGATCGAATTTCCACATCCCCAACGTAAAGGAAATAGCCCCTGAACATGATCCATGTGGTAATGTGTAAGCAAAAAACGCTGAATTTCCCCCGCAGCAAACAGCTGATCCAACGTCGGCAAGCCCGCATCAATGAGTGTCGTTTCCCCCTGATATCGCAACATGGCACTGCATGATTTTCGCCTCAATGCAGGTTGTGCTCTGGCATGGCGACAAACAACGCAATCACAACCAAATACCGGCACCTGCTGAGCACAGCCTGTTCCTAACAAGGTGAGTTCCATTTTTACCCCTTAATATCGCGGTCTACCGTGGAATTCATGGCCAATAATCGCTGCAATTGCGCTAGCGTGTGGTGCAGTGCGCCATCGTTGCACAGTTGCAAGCAGTCAACCGGCAACTGCTGTTGATAGTGCTGTGCCCGATGTAAGCGCTCACTGATTTGTTCACTATTTTCGCGGCCACGCTGTTGTAATCGTTGGGCCAAAATAGCCGGTGAAACCGTCAGGCACACGGGCAGTAATTGGCCGTGATAGCGCAGCTCGGCCATAGGCAAGTAAGCTCTGGAGCCATTGACTATCACATCCAAACCGTATTGCAGCCAAAGATCAATCTCAATGCCTACCCCGTAGTACTGCTGATGGGCTTGCCAGTGCAGGGCGAATAAACCTTGTGCTGCCCGTTGCAGAAACTCTTGCTCACTCAGTGCGATATGATTTTCGGCGCCGGCATGGGCCTCGCGGGTGATGTAGCGATGAGCCACGATAATATGCGCCGGTTTTGCCGCCCGCAGTGCTGACAGCAGGCAATCTTTCCCCGCACCGGACGCGCCCATCAGATAAATTAAGCGTGCCATCAGAACACCTGTATTCCCTGACGCCAAACGTTTTGCACGTAGATGTGTTGATTCTTCGGCCCCTCATGGGTGCGAGCCAGAACCAAATCAGCGCGTTTGCCCTCAGCAATGACGCCTCGATCCGTCAGTCCCAAAGCGTTAGCGGGATTGCGGGTCACCAGATTAATGGCTTGCGACAAACTAAAGCCGTTGCTTTCATCCTGTGCGATGCGAAATGCAGCATCGAGTAGGCTGGCTGGATAATAATCAGAGGACAAAATATCCAAGACGCCCAGTGAGGCTAAGTGGTGTGCGGCGACATTACCGGAATGAGAACCGCCACGGACGATATTGGGTGCGCCCATTAAAACCTGCAAACCTTGCTGGTGAGAGGCGCTGGCGGCGACCTCGGTAGTGGGGAATTCGGCGATGACGCTACCCAGTGCTTGGGACTCAGCGACATGCTCGGCGGTAGCATCATCGTGGCTGGCAAGTGGAATACCCAACTGGCGACATTGTGCCGCAATAGCGTTGCGGTTTGGCGTGGACCATTTTGCCGATAGCGTGATTTGCTCTTCCTCGAAAGCGGCCATTTGTTGATCGTTAAGGTGATATTTGCCCTGATAATATTCGCGATACTTTTCTCGAGAGGCAAATTGCCGCTGGCCCGGTGAATGGTCCATTACTGAAACCAATGACAATTCAGGCTGCAACATCAATTTTTCAAACAAAGGTAGCGTGCTGTCGTGGGGCAACTCACAGCGTAAATGAAGCCGATGCTCAGCGCGGTTTAACCCCGCCCGCTGGCTATCCACCACGGCATTGATCATTTTTTGTAGATTATCCAGCCGATGGCCGCCATCACGCACGTCACCCACGGCGACGGCATCCAGTACGGTGGTGATCCCGCAAGCAATCATCAGTGCATCATGGCTGCTCATAGCGGAATGCGCGGGCCAATCGACATTGGGTCGTGGCGTGAAAAATTTGTCCAGATTGTCGGTATGCAGCTCGATCAACCCCGGTAGCAACCAACCATTTTGTCCATCTATTGCCGCCGAAAGTTGAGTCGGGCGATCACTGTAGCTTTGGATCACGCCATTTTTGATTTCCAGTGATCCTTTGACCACCTGATCTTCAAGAATAAGATTGATGTTGCTGAGGATCATGCTGAGGTCTCCGTGCTGGCAGTGGTGGGGGCCGGTGTCATCACCAGTATGCGATCGCTAACATGGTTGCGTACATTTTCATCGTGAAAGATCCCGACGATGGCCGCGCCTCGCTGCTTGGCTTCATCAATCAGGCTCACTACCGCCGCGCTGTTGGTGCTATCGAGTGAGGCTGTTGGCTCATCCAGCAGCAAAATAGGGTAATCGACGATAAAACCACGGGCGATATTGACCCGCTGTTGCTCACCGCCGGAAAAAGTTGAAGGTGCCAGATCCCATAACCGCGGTGGGACGTTGAGGCGCGTCAGCAGATCCTGCGCCCGTTGTTGGCATACCTCGCGTTCCACCCCTAACTCAAGCAGGGGTTGCATGACCACATTCAAGGCACTGATCCGTGGGATCACGCGCAAAAATTGACTGACCCAACCGACGGTGTGGCGACGCACCGCCATGATTTGTCGCGCGGGTGCGGTCACCATATCCAGCCATTCGCCTTGATGTTTGACCCAGATATGGCCGCTGTCAGGCAAATAATTGGCATAGAGAGAGCGTAGCAGAGTGGATTTACCGCTGCCGGAATGACCGTGTAGCACCACGCATTCACCGCCACTGACCTGAAGAGAGGTTTGATGTAGCACCGGCAAACGTATTCCGTGTTGGTGGTGTAACACGAAGGTTTTACTGAGATTTTCAACGTTGAGTTTTAGGGCGTTCATGGTGATTTCTCGTGTTGGGTCAGTTTTGCAGTACCGATGAAACGAGTAACTGGGTATAGGGGTGGTGAGGGTCGTCCAGTACTCGGTCAGTGAGGCCGCTTTCGATGACTTGGCCTTCTTTCATCACTAATAGACGGTTTGCCAGTAAGCGGGCGACGCCGAGGTCATGGGTGACAATCACCACGGCGAGTTGCATTTCCACCACCAGATTACGGAGCAAATCCAGTAACCGCGCTTGAACGGAAACGTCTAGCCCGCCAGTGGGTTCGTCCATAAAGACCAGCTTCGGGTGAGTCACGAGATTACGGGCGATTTGTAGCCTCTGCTGCATGCCACCGGAAAAGGTGGTGGGGAGGTCATCCAAACGAGACAGCGGGATTTCGACATCCTCTAGCCAGCGGCCGGCTTGTTGACGTATCTCGCCATAATGGCGTTGACCCACCGCCATTAACCGCTCGCCGATGTTGCCACCCGCCGACACTTGTGGTCGCAAACCGTCCATCGGGTGTTGATGCACGACGCCCCATTCGGTCCGCAATAAACGGCGGCGCTGGCTCTCTGCCATCTGATATAAATCAACGGATTGCTGCGCATCTGGGCGGTAGATGATCTGCCCTTGCTGCGGGGCCAGTCGCGCTGAAATGGATTTCAACAACGTGGTTTTCCCCGAGCCGGATTCACCGACAATCCCTAACACCTCACCCGGATACAGCTGGAAAGAAACGTCGCTGAACCCTTTGTTGGGGGCGTATAAATGGGTGAGATTCTCCACGGATAACAGTGGATGGACAGCGGGTGATGAAAGTGAATGTGCAGAAATCATCGGGTGTTTTCCTCGTGCTTCAGGTCATCTTGTGCGGCTATCTGCGCCAACTGCTGCTGGCAAAAATCGGTATCCGAGCAAACAAACATCCGGCTGCCCTGATCGTCTATCACGACTTCATCGAGATAACTGTGACGCGATCCGCACAGCTCGCAGGGGTGATCCCACTGCTGCACCGTAAACGGATGATCGTCGAAATCCAGACTTTCCACTTTGGTAAAGGGCGGCAAGGCATATAAGCGCTTCTCGCGGCCAGCACCAAACAGTTGCAGGGCGGGCATCATATGCATTTTGGGATTATCAAATTTCGGGATGGGCGAGGGGTCCATCACGTAGCGATCATTCACCTTCACCGGATAAGCATAGGTGGTGGCGATATGGCCGTAACGGGCGATATCTTCGTACAATTTCACCTGCATCACGCCGTACTCTTCCAATGCATGCATTTTGCGCGTCTCGGTTTCCCGTGGCTCGATAAAGCGTAATGGCTCAGGGATCGGCACTTGGTAGATCAGGATCTGATCTTCCGTCAATGGCGTTTCCGGAATGCGATGACGGGTCTGGATCAGCGTCGCGTCGATGGTTTTCTCTGTGGTCGCCACACCGCTCACCCGCTGAAAGAAGCGCCGGATCGAGACGGCATTGGTGGTGTCATCGGCCCCTTGATCAATCACTTTCAGCACGTCGAAGCGGCCAATCAAACAGGCGGTTAGCTGAATACCGCCAGTGCCCCAGCCATAAGGCATTGGCATTTCTCGCCCGCCGAAGGGCACCTGATAACCGGGGATCGCCACGGCTTTGAGCAACGCACGGCGTAAAGTGCGCTTGGTTTGCTCATCCAGATAACCCAGATTGTAACCGGTGAGAACCTCAGTCATGGTGCGGCTCCTGTGTTGGTAATGGTGACGATGAGGCAGACAAATACTCATGGCGCAGGCGTTTCAATAATGCCAATTCAGCTTGAAAATCGACGTAATGGGGCAGTTTGAGATGAGAGACAAAACCAGCGGCTTCAACGTTATCCGCATGCGCGAGCACGAACTCTTCATCTTGTGCGGGGCTGGTGACGTTTTCGTCGTATTCCCGACTTTGTAGGGCGCGATCCATCAGCGCCATCGACATCGCTTTGCGCTCGCCACGGCCAAAGACCAACCCGTAGCCACGGGTAAAGTGCGGCGGTTCATCGGCGGGATCGACAAAACCATTCACCATTTCGCACTCGGTCAGCAGGATTTCGCCGATGTCGATCGCAAATCCCAGCTCTTCTGGCACGATGGAGATAGTCAGGTCACCGGTGCGAATTTCAGCGGCAAAGGGGTGGGTACGACCATAACCACGTTGAGTGGAATAGCCCAGCGCCAGTAGAAAACCTTCGTCACCACGCACCAATTGTTGCAGTCGTGCCGAACGGTTGCAGGGGTAAACCGGTGGATGGCGGGTAATATCTTCTGGCGCAGTGCCATCATCTTGTTCAGTGTGCGCTAACTGTTCTTGAGCCAGTAAATCAAATACATGAGCGCAATGACTATGGGTTACATCATCGGATAATGCCGCGCGGCTATCAGGTGCGGTGGGGGCATCACCCGAGGCCAAAAGCGTAAAATCCAGTAGCCGATGGGTGTAATCATAGGTAGGGCCGAGGACTTGTCCCCCCGGCAAATCTTTGTAAATGGCTGAAATTCGCCGTTCGAGTCGCATGTGGTCAGTCGCCAGTGGCTGGCTAACCGCTAGACGGGGCAAAGTGGTGCGATAGGCCCGTAGCAAGAAAATGGCTTCCACCAAATCACCGCTGGCCTGCTTAATCGCCAGTGCAGCCAATTCGCGATCGTAAATACCCCCTTCGGTCATCACCCGATCAACGGCTAGCCCTAGCTGTTGTTCGATTTGTTCACAATCGATTGCGGGGATCTGTGTATTACCACGGCGCTGGTATTCCAGCAATTGATGGGCGGCTGCAATGGCTTTTTCGCCCCCTTTGACTGCAACGTACATCAGCACACCTCCACATGGGTGGTTCGTGGGATTGCCATCAGGTTTTCACCACAGGTCAACAGGAAATCAAGACCCGCCGGAAAGGCCACAGGGCGGTTAAGTAGATAATCGAGCACGGCGGCGGGCAGTTGCGGCGCGATGGTGCGGCTGTGTTCTATCCCTGGCCCGCGTAGGCGTAACGGCACGCCGTGGTGCAGGCTATCGGTTTGAATCATTACCGTAGCGGAGTGCTCTGGCGAGAGTTCATCCCCAGTTGGGCAGGTCGCCAACTGTTCTACTGTGACCGTTTCCCCAAACAGCGCAAAACTGGCAGTGGCGCTGCTGGTGGCCAGTGGTGCGCCAGTATGAAAACGCAGATTCTGTTGCAGGATGTCACTGTCACGATGGGTTGATATCTCTACATCGCTCGGTGACGCTAGGTAGATTGAGGCGTCCAGATAAAGCGGCGTATCTTGATCCGCCAGCGTCAATAGGATGCTGGTGGTGGCTGGATTCAGTGGCTGCCAGCCGGTGACCGCAGGCAGTGAAACCAGCACGCCAGGCTCACTTAATGCCTTCAGAATGCGGCGAAAACTGTGCTGAGCATCGTCCACTGGCTGGTCAAAATGGGTCAATAATCGCATTAGTCCTCTCCCCGCACTAAGGTGAAGAAATCCACTTTGCTGGTCGCGATGGCGCGGGCGCGTTGTTGTCGCCGTTCTTGCTGCGCCGCCGCCAGTGGGTGAATCACCGTGCTCAGCAGCAATTCGTTTAATCCGGCTGGTTTGCCTTGGGCAGTGGCTGGATGTCTATTGAGGGTCGACAGTTGCAGCAAAGCATCCAGCAGTGCGCAAAGTTCAGCATGCGCTTTGTTGCGCCCTGCAATGTAGCTGTAGCCGTAAATATCAGCACTGTCATTGAGCTTGATGACGGCGCGGGTGATGGTCATATCCCCGAGGATAAAACGGCGGCCAGTCCCCCCCATTCTGGCTTGCAGTTGGTTCAAGCCAATCTCTGGCGCGCGTATGACTTGATACGCGGGTGACAGATTTAAGGGCTGCCAGTGGGCGAGGAGTTCCGCGGGTTGGCTGTGTGCTAATACTGACATCCAGCCTTGCCGAGTGGTGGTGGTGCTGTCCATTCAGTGCTCCATCGTCAGTTCAATCATGTCCGCACGGGTCAGGCTGACGGAGTATTCCGCGACCTGCTGACTGCTCACGCAGATATTTAACGTCCGTACACACAGCAGCGGTGCGTGGGTAGCAATTTCCAGCAAGCGGCTCTCTTTGGCTTGAGCACGACGCGCGCTGATACGGGTTTGGCTACGGCTCAACGGCTGTTGTAGATGCTGGATGATGAATTGATGCAGTGAACCGGTATTGAATTGTTGCAAGGCAGGCCACCAACTCAAGTCCGGTAGGTAGTGATCGATAACACAGACCGGCACGCCATTGACCCGCCGCAAAGTCCGTAAATGAATGACTTGAGCGCCTTCCTCCAGTGAGAGTGCTTTGGCGACATGCTCTACGCAGGGGCGTAAGACAGCTAGTAAGCGCTCACTGGTGGGGTCACTGCCTTGGTCCAGTAAGTTTTGGCTAAAGCGGGCGTTGGCATGAAGTGGGTAGTCATAGGGGCGCATCAACACCAGAATGCCGATCCCTTGGCGGCGTTGTAGCCAACCACGTTCAACTAACTCGTCAACGGCACGGCGCAAGGTATGGCGGTTAACCTGATAACGGTCAGCCAATTGTTGCTCCGGTGGCAGGTAATCGCCGCAGCGATATTGACCGCGCAGCTCTTGTTCTAACTGCGCCGCAATTTGTTGATAGCGGGTGGGATAACTGGTCGGTGGTCTAGATAGGTGCATGGCAGATATTCCCTCTCTCAGTATCATTCTCCCTGACTGCCGGATATATCGAAGCAATGGTCAGTGTCAAACGGGCAGTCAGAAGTGTGATGGTCATAGCGATTACCGGTAAGTGATCTCACCGCTATGCTGGCGCGTAATCATGACAGTAGGGTTAAGCGGAGATGGCGGTAAGGTGAACTTTTGTCTGTGTCAGAAGGGTTTTTGATGCGAAAAAGTACGTTACTTAGACGAAAAAGTTTTATCACGTTATCAATCTGATACATCTTCATTCAATAAATTTTCATTTATAACAAAAAATAAACATTATGGAAACTTGAGTGAAACATAAGTGTCTCTTATAGTTAATTTACGCCACTGTGGCGGTCACGATGGGGGTTTCTACTATGTGCCCTAATAATTTCAGCCAACTGAGCAAAGTGACTTTGGCTATTTTGCTCGCGTTTTCTCTTACTGCCTGTAGTGGTAGCGGCGGTGGATCCATCAATGCAGCAAAGAGTAATCCAGGTCAAACAGCCGGTGGTGCGGGGACGGACGACGGTTCCGGTGGTGGTACAGGTGGCGGTACTGGCGGTGGCACAGGTGGCGGTACTGGCGGTGGCACAGGTGGCGGCACGGGCGGTGGTACAGGTGGCGGCACAGGTGGTGGAACGACAGCCAATAATTCGGCGGTTGGGAATGTGGTTACTGGCGTAGGCACCGCAGTGAATGGTGTCGGTAATACGGTCAGCGATGTGGTCAGTCAAACCCCTATTGGTAGCTTGCCTGTAGTGGGTACGGGTCTGGTCACCGTGGTCGATAGCACCGGTAATGCGGTCAGTGAGGTTGGGACCGGATTACAGGGCGGTTTAGGCCAATTGGGAAATAATCCTAATGCTTTAGGCACTACTGCGGCCAGTGTACCGAAAGCTGTCGCGGATGTTGGCACGGGTGTTTCAGGTTTAGGTGGCACAGTTTCAGGTATTGGGACCAATACCCCATTGGCGGGTGTCACTGGTACGGCAGGTGGGTTAGTCGATAAGACCGGTGGGGCCGTTAGCGCCATTGGCAATGGGTTGGCGCAAGACCTGCAAACAGGCACAACCAGTAAGTTAACGACCGCGGCGACGGGGGTCGTGACACCGGTGGTGGGCCAAGTACAAGACATTACTCAATCCGTGGGGGCAACCACCGGTATTGGGGCGCCAGTGAATAATTTAGTGAGTGCGGTGGGTAGCACCGTTGCCACCACAGGCACGCAACTGGGGACAAGTGCACCGGCATTAGCGGGTGTGGGCCAAGTGCTGCAAGGCACAGGACAGGCGGTGGCGAGCACGGGTGGCTTGGTGGCGGCACCGACCAGCACTGGGGGTTCTAATGGCTTATTGGCTGGGGTCACTAATACCGTCGGTGGTGTAACGGGTGGGGTGACGGCAGGCGTGTCTGCTAACGCCAATGCGAATGCCAGTACCGGCGGAGGTTTAGTGGGCGGTTTAGGGGGAATATTAAAACCCCAATCCCACTGAATCCTCGCCAGAGATATTCCCCCGTTTTTTATCGGGGGAATATCTGACTTAAAGATAATAAGAGATAGCTGACAAAGTGCCGATTGCACAGAAGACAAGCAGATCGTAAAGACGCCGTAAAATCATCCCTGATGGCTCGAGCCGCGCCATCCTTGGCGTGGACGCTTTACTCTTCTGCCTGTCCTCACCGTTCTTGGTCGAGACATCGGTGTTTGTCAGCAGTCTGATAAAAACAGATTTTTATAAAAATAATTATGTGAGCGCAGAAGGAAACATTCTATGAATAATAGAGCGTGGCTATTATTGTTTTTGGGATGGCAATACAGTGCATGGGCAAATACCGTGCCCATGCTCATTGACCAAAATAACCCCTCCCGAATTTCCCGTGATATTACTAAACCGCAACCGACGAGAACCGCGCCGCCTGTACTTCAAAAAACACCAACACCAGGCCCTAAATTGACCCTCGATACGTTAATTGATGTGCGGCATATTCAATTTATTGGCGGCACTCGTTATGACATTAAGCTGCTAAGCGAGCCATTTAACGGTTATATTGGTAAAAAAGTCCCGTTAAAAAGTTTGCTGGTGGCGACTCAATCTATTACTCAGCGTTATCAGCAAGACGGCTATGTTCTTTCTTATGCTTATTTACCCTCAGATAACTTCGCCGATGGCACATTAAAAATAGGTTTAGTCGAAGGCTATATCGCCAATACCCGCATCCAAAGTGATAATGCGATGATTGGCCGTTGGCTGACCAAACTGGCTCAGCACATCATGGCCGAGAAGCCGCTGACGAAGGATACTTTCGAGCGCTACAATATTTTGATGAGCCGCACACCTGATACGAAAGTGATCGCCACCGCGAAAAATCCGGACAATATATATGGTGCAACATTATTGGATGTAAAAGCGGACCATCCCCGGAATTGGAATGTCACTACCGCGTTAGATAGCCGCAAAGGCGTATACAGTGGGGTGCTGAATGCGACATTAAGTGGTTTTACGCCCTACGCGGAACAATTGGGTATCGCGACATTATTACCACTCAATAATAAAAATCGAGACCAATATTTGGGTTTAAACTACCAGCAATATTTAGGCAGCAATGGGCTGCTGCTGCAAACCCGCGGCAGTTATTATAAGCAGAGCCCGAAAGATTATACGGATCTCATCACTTTCTATCCGCAAGATATTACGTTAGCGGGTCGCACCGAGCAGACACAATATACTGGCGGCGTCGTATTAAGCTACCCACTGGAATTAACTCGTCAGCGCCAATGGACCCTTAGCGGTGGACTCGATTATCTAGAGAAAAGTTATAGCCTCAAACAGCGTGCGCGATTAAATAGCCAAAATAATCGATTGGTCGATCTGGAAGAGCAAAATCAGCGCATGCGTTATCCTGCAGCAGAATTCGCTCTGGCGGGCTATCGTGAATATACCCAAGCCTATTGGAGTACCCGTGCGAGTGTCCGCCAAGGCATTAACGGGGCGCTTGCCTCCAGTTCGGTGCCTTGGGGCGATCTGGGCTTCACACGGTGGAAAATCACGGGCGACGGGGCCTATTTAATGGCCGAGAAATGGCGGTTAAGTGCGGCGGCAGAAGGTGATTGGTCTGATAATGACTTACCAGAAGCGGAGCATGTCACCTTCGGTGGGTTGCGGTTTGGTCGCGGTTATCCAGACAGTGAAGCCACGGGGGATTATGGTTACGGTGGTCAAATCGAAATGCGTTATATGCATAATCGGAAAAATGGTGTTTGGCTAAAATCAATCCAGCCTTATGTGGTACTGGATACGGCCCACACTTGGTATAACTCGCCGATTTTCCCTGCCAAGAAGTTGGCTTCATATGCGGTTGGGGTCACCTTTGGTGACAACAAACATTATTCACTTTCACTGGAAGGGGCAAGGCCGATTGGTGACCTGCCCAGTGATAGTAGCCGTCGGGATTGGCGGTTTAATGCGACGTTAACCTATAACTTCGCGAACTGATCAAGGTGGCCTAGCGCAGGTGATGAATCACTTGATTGCCGCTGCCGCGCCAGATAAGGGAGGGATCTTTCAGGTCTTGCACAAATTTGCCATCCACTAGCACATTAATTAAATCAACCACTTGTTGTTGCTCATCCGTCAGTTCAGCGAGGGTATAGCCGGTCCAGACCCAGATATCTTTGTTATCGCACTCGTGTCGCACCCGTTTGACCAGTTGCAAAATAGCGGACAAATTTTGTGGATGCAGCGGATCGCCACCCGAAAGAGACAGCCCCTGCCGTGAGATACGGGTATCGTTCAGGTCCGCGATGATCTGATCTTCCATTTCTCGGGTAAAGGGTTTGCCCGAGTTAAGCCGCCAAGTGCTTTTGTTATAGCAGCCAACGCATTCGTGCACGCAACCTGAGACAAACAGTGTGCAACGAGTGCCGGGGCCGTTGATGACGTCGACTGGATAGTATTGATGAAAGTTGATAGCGAGTGCCCCCCTCGTACTTGGCGTTGCAGGTGAGTTAACCGCCCGCAACGCCAATGACTTTGGGTCATAGAGTGAACTGTTTACTGTGCTGGGGCTCAGCCCAGTTGCCCGTTTGCCAAATGTTTCACACGGCGCTTCACTTCTTCCTGCTTGCCGGCATTGAATGGGCGTGCATCTGGGCTCCCCAGATAACCACACACTCGGCGGGTGACTGACACTTTCGACGGTTCATGATTACCGCATTTCGGGCAGGTAAAGCCTTTGCTGGTGCATGAGAATTCGCCGGTATAACCGCATTCGTAGCACTCATCAATCGGCGTGTTGGTGCCGTAATAAGGGACGCGGTTGTAGCTATAGTCCCAAACATCCTCCAACGCGCGCAGGTTATGCTGCAAGTTAGGGTATTCGCCGTAACAGATAAAGCCCCCGTTCGCCAAAGGGGGATAAGGTGCTTCGAAGTCCAACTTGTCGTAAGGATTAACTTTCTTTTCGACATCCAGATGGAAGCTGTTGGTGTAATAACCTTTGTCTGTCACGCCTTCTACAACACCAAATTCGGCGGTATCAAGGCGGCAGAAGCGGTCACACAGGTTTTCACTTGGTGTGCTGTACAGGCTAAAGGCATAGCCGGTTTCTTCTTTCCACGCATCGGTGGCTTGCCGCATGCGCTCAACAATGGCGACGGCTTTTTCACGCAAGGCTTCATCATCAAAGACATGAGTTTTATCGCCAAACAACGCGTTCACGGTTTCATGTATACCGATAAAGCCCAGTGAGATGGAGGCACGGCCATTTTTAAAGATTTCAGAGACATTATCGTCTGCCTGTAAGCGGACACCGCAAGCACCTTCCATATACAAAATAGGTGCCACCCGTGCTTTGACGCCATCTAAACGAGCAATTCGGGTCATCAGGGCTTTCTTGGCTAACAGCAAACGCTCATCCAGTAATTGCCAGAATTTAGCTTCATTACCCTTGGCTTCTAGCGCGATGCGCGGCAGGTTAAGGCTGATCACTCCAAGATTATTACGGCCGTCATGGATCTGTTCACCTGCTTCTTCATATACCCCCAAGAAACTGCGGCAACCCATCGGCGTTTTAAAGGAACCGGTCACCTTGACCACTTGATCATAATTGAGAATATCGGGGTACATCCGCTTGGTGGCGCACTCGAGAGCGAGTTGTTTGATATCGTAATTAGGGTCGCTGAACTTGTGATTCAAGCCATCGCGAATCGCAAACACCAGTTTTGGGAAGACTGCGGTTTTACGGTTTTTACCCAAGCCTGCAATGCGGTTACGCAAAATGGCTTGCTGGATCATACGCGATTGCCAGGTGGTGCCTAACCCGAAACCGAAGGTGACAAATGGAGTCTGTCCATTCGCGGTATGCAACGTATTCACTTCATATTCCAGTGATTGGAATGCGTCGTAACACTCTTTCTCGGTGCGCGACATGGCATAGCCAGCAGCATCAGGGATCTGCCATTCCTGAGCGATAGCTTTATGCTTATTAAAACTTTCAGTGACGAAGGGCGCGAGAATTTCATCAATGCGATTGATCGTCGTCCCACCATAAATATGGCTCGCGACCTGCGCAATGATTTGTGCTGTGACAGCAGTCGCCGTCGAGATGGATTTTGGCGGTTCTATCTCCGCATTACCCATTTTGAAGCCTTGGGTCAGCATGCCGTTGAGGTCAATCAACATACAGTTGAACATGGGGAAGAAGGGCGCGTAATCGAGGTCGTGATAATGGATTTCACCACGTTCGTGGGCCAGTACCACATCGCGTGGCAAGATATGCTGTTTGGCATAATGTTTGGCGACGATACCGGCTAGCAGGTCGCGCTGGGTGGGGATGACTTTACTGTCTTTGTTGGCATTTTCGTTCAGCAGCGCTTTGTTGCTTTGCTCTACCAAACCCCGAATTTCTTGGTTCAGGCGACCGCGCAGTTCCCGCGAGATATCCCTGTCATGGCGATACTCGATATAAGCTCGGGCTAACTGTTTGTATTGACCGGCCATCAGCTGGTTTTCGACCGCATTTTGGATATCGCGGATATCAACCTTCGGCTGGTTCTCCATCGTCTGAGCGACCACACGGGCAACAGTTGCACAATAATCTGCATCGACAACGTTAACAGCTAAAGCTGCGCGTTCGACGGCTTCCTTGATCCGCACCTCATCAAAAGGTACCTGACAACCGTCCCGTTTAATCACTACTGTTTTCACAATGTCGCTCCTGTATCCTGCCGCGTAGGGTTATCCACAAGACGATCCGCAGCACATCAGGGCTGCGGGGGGGTGTGGATGATTTTGTGGATAACTACTACATATAGGTGTCTTTGTTCCTATAAGCACTATATATAGGTGTGGGCAAACAAAATTGACGTAGAGCAAAGAATTCGGTGTTAAGCGTGTTTGCTGCGCAGTCGCTCATTGGATGGAGGATTTCTTGTACATGAGTGCGTGTACAAATTTAGTATAAATTTGATATTTATTTGAGCTGATGATAGCGTGCTTGAAGCATGAGCAGTCATCAACGGAGAAATTACTATGACCACGACAATGTCACAAAAAGCCGCAAGAGAAGGGCTTGGATCACCTGATCTTTTTGATGGCGGGGTTTTTGTGACAAAAAATGGTGTCGCCGAGCTGTTTGTCCAGCCAGCCGCAGAAAGGGAAGCCGAAATCAGGGAGCGTAATCTTGAGCGCCAATCAAATGCCCTTTTGAAGCTCACCATGTTGGCCAAGCAGGATATTAAAAATCAGCAGGGTATGACGCCCGAAGAAACGCTAAGGAAACTGCGTGAAGCACGCAAGTAAGATTGAGGTTAGGAATGCCCCAAATCATCATAGCACCAGCAGCAGAATGGACTCTTAAAGATATCGAATCCTTTAAAAGTGGGACGATGGGACCGGTTAAAGCCGCAGCATTCGTCGATAATTTATTGATATCGTCAATCACGGCGATCAGTGAAGATCCGACCCGCTATCGTTTTAACTCAATATTGTCAGATAGCGGGGTCCAGTTTCGTGAACGGCTGGACCCTGATAGTGAGTATCGCGTTATCTATGACTATGACGGCCAAACTGTGGAAATACTGGTTTTTATCAGTATGAAACAAGATTTGGAACGGACTCTTTACCGATACCTGATGTTTCGGTAGCGCTCAACATTCCGTGTTGTAGGTCGCAGTTGTGAAGTGAGAAGTTGAAAGAATGCCCCTTGGTTTATCTCCCTTACACTGAGGGGGCATTGAAAAAGCTTAAGCCACAAAGTGTTACCCCATAAAGTGCGCCGCTTGCGCCAAATCCTGCCGTGCAAACTCCCTCACTATCTTGCCACTTTCCATCATTGCGGCGCGCTCAGACATATGGGCCACAACATCACTGTCATGGCTGACCAACAAATAGGTCATGCCGTGTTCGCGTTTTAAATGATTGAGTAAATTGAGGATCTCTGCCTGAACAGACATATCTAATGCCGAGGTGGGTTCATCGAGTAACAACAGTTTGGGCCGTAAAAGTAAGGCGCGGGCGATGGCAATGCGTTGGCGTTGACCACCGGAGAATTGATGGGGATAGCGCTGCGCCGCAGAAGCAGGGAGGCCCACTTGCGCGAGAGCCTGATCAATTCGCTGCTGGATATTGCGCTCACCGTGAATCTTTAACGGCTCACCCAGTGTGCGCTGAATATTATGCTGTGGATGTAAAGAGGCATAGGGGTCTTGAAATACCATCTGCACATCTTTGCGCAGTTGACCGGTGAAACGTTGCCCTGCTTGCAACGGCTTGCCCAGCAAGCTAATTTCACCTTGCCACTCCCGCTGCAAACCGGCTAGTGTCCGCAATACGGTGGATTTACCACAGCCAGATGCGCCAATCAGGCTGAACGTTTCGCCTTCTTCAACCGCAAAGCTGACCGACTCAACCGCCGTTTTGACTTGATTCTTCAGGGCAAAACTGACCCGCAGATTATTGACTTCAATCAGTGCCACGGGTACCTCCAGAAAAATCTACGCTGCGATCCAATACCGGCAAGTCAGTGCCGTAAGTGGTGGCATTGGGGCGACAAGCCCACAAGGTATGGGTATAAGGATGGGTCGAGTGCGGCAATTCAGCGGCCAGCCCTTGATCCACCAGTTTGCCTTGATACATCACCAATACGCGGTGGCAATGCTCCGACACTAATGGCAGGTCATGGCTAATCAGCAGCAAACTCATCTTACGCTGCTCGGTTTGTTCGACGATCAACTCAAGGATTTGGTTACGCAATTTGGCATCCAAAGCTGAGGTAGGTTCATCAGCAATTAAGACGCGCGGATTATTGACTAATGCGATGGCTAACATTGCTCGTTGCCCCATCCCCCCCGACAACTGGCCGGGATATTGATGGTAAGCACTCTCATTTAATCCCACCGAGGCCAATGCATTTAAGACTCGCTCATGTGTGTCAGCGCTGGAAAGTGCATTGTGCAACAGCAGCGACTCTTCAACTTGTTTTCCCACGGTTCGCACTGGATTCAATGCATAGCGAGGGTCTTGCAGCACCATGGCTATCTCTTTACCGCGCAGTGCACCCCATTGTTTGGGTTTGAGCGCCGTCAAGTCGTGTTCGATAACAGGGGCAAGTTCCCCCTGCTGATAGGGGTTATCGGCGTAATAACTCAGTTTTTTGGCGCTGACTTTACCCGGCGAGCGGACTAACCCCATCAGCGCTCTGGCAGTAATCGATTTACCAGAACCGGATTCACCCACCAACGCGACGCGTTCTTGGCCGAGGTGGAACGAAATATTATCGACCACCCGTTGTTGCTGAAAATCGACACACAGATTCTCTACGGCGAAAATTTTATCAGTCATGGTGAGGGTCCAAAATATCGCGCAGGCCATCGCCTAACAGATTAAATGCCATGCTGCTGAGCAAAATCGCGCAGCCCGGGATGGCGGCAATCCACCATTGGTCGAAGATAACCTGCATGCCGTCCGCGACCATTGAACCCCATTCGGACATCGGGGGGCGTGCGCCTAATCCGAGGAAACCTAACCCCGCAGCCGCAAGGATGATGCCAGCCAGATCCAGCGCTAAGCGCACCACCGCCGAAGGAAGGCACATCGGTAAAATATGGCCCCACAGCAGACGTAACCCTTTGATACCCATCATTTCGGCTGCTGCCAGATAATCGCTTTTACGTAATAATTGGATTTCGGCCCGCGCCTGACGGGCGTAAGCGGGCCATGTGGTCAGTGCTAACGCCAATGCGCCATTAATCAAACCGGGGCCGAGCATCGCCACAAAGGCAAAAGCCAATATCAGCCGTGGCATCGACATCACCACATCCGTCACGCGCATCAGCACACGTTCAAGCCAGCCACCGTAATAACCGGACAGCACACCGACTAATAACCCCAGTGGCAGAGTGATCACAGTGACCAACAGCACCAAGCCCAATGTTGGGCGAGTGCCATAAATTAAGCGCGACAGCATATCGCGGCCATAGCTGTCAGTGCCCAGCCAATGCCCAGCAGAGCCCGGTGGCAGCAGCCGGTCAGCGGCGTTTTGCCAGTTAGGATCTTGAGGCGCAAGCCATGGCGCGAAAATCGCAATGAAAACCAGCAAGGAGATAATCAATAGCCCAATGCTGGTGGCAGGGGAACGCTTTAGCGTGTGGCAGACTTTTGCTATTTGCATTTCAGTATCATCAACATATCAGCGCGTTCTCGGATCCAGCAACCGGACCAGCAGATCCGTCACGTTATTAATCAAAATAAAGCACATACCGAGCAACAGCGTTCCCCCCATAATCGCGGTGGTATCCCCCGCAAACAGGGCACTGGTCAGGTAGCGGCCAATCCCCGGCCACGCAAAAACAGTCTCGGTTAACACCGCACCTTCCAACATGCTGGTATAGGCCAGCGCAATCACGGTGAGTAACGTGCCGCGAATATTCGGCAACACATGCATCAGTAGGATGCGCATTTCACCGGCCCCTTTGGCTCTGGCTAGCGTGATGTACTCTTTATTCAATTCACTCAGGCAAGCCGAGCGTGTCAGGCGGGTGATACTGGCCAGTGCGTAATAAGAGAGCAGGGCGACAGGCAAGATTAAGTGAGCGATGGCATTGCCAAAGGCACCAGCATCACCAGAGCGCCAAGTGTCGATCAGGGCAAAACCGGTTGTTGCTTCCACAGTGTATTGATAAATATCATCGAGGCGGCCAGGACCGGGGCTCCATTGCAGGCGTGCATAAAACAGCAAGAGCATCAGTAAACCCAACCAGAAGATGGGCACTGAGTTACCGAGCAAAGTGATAAAGCGAATTGTCGCATCCAACTTACTACCGGCCCAGCGGGCGCAGAGTAAACCTAGGATAACCCCGAGCGTGGCACCAATGATCAGTGACAAGGTGGCCAGCTCTAATGTGGCAGGGAAAACGGTGAGTAAATCTTGTAATACCGGCTGACCACTGGCACTGGCAAGACCCAAATCACCGTGGGCCAAGCGCACCAAATAGTGCCAGAACTGGACGGCTAATGGCTGATCTAGTCCGAGCTGGTGCTTGACCTGCTGGTAAGTCGCCTCACTGGCGTGGTCGCCCACAATTTGTAACACCCGATCCACTGGCGACATTGCCGAGAGGAAAAAAGTGATCACCAGTAGACCGAATAACGTCAGGGCCAGGGTGAGTAATCCCTGTAAAAACCCCCAAAGACGACGCCGGGATAAGATTCCCGGCGTTTGATTTAGTGCGACAGACATCGACTATCAACCTACTTATATTTCATAAAACGGGGTCAATCAGCAGGGCTATTTCTGGCGTCATTGGCATTGCATGTAGGCAGGAAGCCCCCTGCAACGCCAAATTAGGCAAAAATAAGTTACTTGCTGACACGGTCATAATAGACCATATCGGCATTCAGGCCCTGTTGGTAGCCCTTCACATTATCTCGCAGCACAACTTGCGCTTTGGCTTGGTCGATAAAGATGTAAGGCGAATTCTGCTGCAACTCTTGTTGCAACTGGGTATAGAGCGCGGTGCGCTCAGCCGGATCAGCTTCTGCCACGGCGGCCAATGTTTGTTTATTCAGCTCAGGGATCACCCAACCGTTTAAACCGGCCACAGTACTACTTTTACCATCGTTATAGGCGAAGGCGCTTGCGTTAGAGTGGGCATCGAAGTAATCCGGTATCCACAAACGAATCGCAGACTGGTGTTGCTTAGCCCGTACCCGACCATAGACTTGGCTACCTGCTGCTGGCAGTAACACCAATTTCACGCCACCTTGGGCGAAGCTGGCCTGTAACGACTGAGCGATGGTGATAAACGGCGGTTTGTTCTCAACATCCAGCGTCAACGTTGGGTCTTTAATGCCCGCTTTTGCCAGTATTTCTTTGGCTTTATCCGGATCAAAAGTGAACGGATTGCTTTCCAGCGCGCCCGGTAAACCGACAGGCAGGAAGCTTTGGTGCACGAAATATTGGTCTTTCAGTAAGTCTTTGGTAATGCCCTGATAATCAACCAGATAACGTGCAGCCTGCCAGAACTCGGGTTTACTCAACAGCGGGTTGGCTGGGTTGGCCGTGTTAAAGACCAAATAGTTTTGTTCCGCTGATGGGATTTCAACCACTTTGACGCCCGCTTGTGTTTTCAAGGCGGCAGTCTGGTCTGGCCCTAATTCGCGGGCGATATCGGCATCCCCTTGCTGAATCAGTAAGCGGCGAGCACTCGGGTCAGGCACGTTTTTAATAATAATATTTTTAATCAGTGGCTTGTCACCCGGTGATGTCGGGTTGGCATCTAATACGATGGCTTGATGCGGTTGATATACACGCATTTTGAATGGGCCGCTACCGGCTGAATGCATTTTTAACCAAGCATTGCCGTAGTCATTATCTTTCACATTGGCGGTGACGGCTTTTTTATCAACAATTGAGGCGATCGGTGTTGATAAAATATTCAGGGCAACCGCTGGGCTGACATCTGCACTCCAACTCAGTCGCACGGTGTTGTTATCGATCTTTTTCAAGTGTTGTTCGATGTTGGTCGCATCCCAACCCAGCACGTTAAGAATAAAAGCGGGAGAGCGGTTCATCTTGATTGCGCGAGTGAAGGAGTAAATCACATCATCGGCTTGCACCGGATTGCCTGATGCAAATACCGCATCTGGGCGCAATTTGACGGTCAGGGTTTTGGCTGCGGCGTCACCTTCCCAGCTTTCAGCCAGTACGGGTTTAATCTCTGCCGGGTTATCACGATCGGCTTGGATCAAACGCTGGTAGAGGCTGGGTACGGTTTGAATACTCGACAGTTCATTACTTTCTGCCGGATCCAAGCTGACGATATCATCCAGGGATTGTACGACCACCAATGTATCTGGTGGTGTTGCAGCCAATACACTGCTTGATAGTGCTGTCAAAATCAATAATGACAGAATTTTAGTTTTCATTGCGACTCCCTGAATAGGATTCAACCACCGAAACTTGTTACATTGAGCGCAACAAGCATCATTAGCATAACGAGGAAATTATTGTTTTTTCGACTATTTCATCGCAGTTTCCCACGATAGTAACTTTGCAGTCTGTGGTCAAAGTCTCAACTGTTATTTGTTATAACAATAAGTGATAAACGAATATTGCATAGAAGTAATGATTCTGCGATGAGTTAGGTATCGAACGAAACTGAATAAAAATCGGATAAATAAATGTTAGAGACTTCCCAATAAATGAGATATGAACTGGTTATAATGGAACATTATTTCATTTTAATTTTACAAAAGGGAAAGTCATGATCACCGGAAACATTCATCATTTGGAATTAGTACCTTATCTACCTGCGCAATTAAAAGACGCGATTGAATATGTGAAAAGCCATATCACAGCAGAAACCCCTCTGGGTAAGCATGATATTGATGGTAATAACCTGTTTGTGCTGATTTCTAACGACAGCACCGATTATCTGGAAAATCGCCGCGCGGAATATCATGCCAAGTATCTGGATATCCAGATTGTACTGGCGGGTGTCGAGGGGATGACCTTCAGTAATCTGCCCGCAGGGAAGCCAGATACCGACTGGTTAGCCGATAAAGATATTGCTTTCTTACCGGCAGGCGTCGATGAAAAGCAATTCGTTATGCAAGCCGGTGATTTCGTGGTGTTCTATCCGGGCGAAGTGCATAAGCCACTGTGTGCAGTGGGTGAGCCGGCTAAGGTACGTAAAGCCGTCGTTAAACTCGCGGTAAAATAAACTTTTTAGCTTAACTGCCTGCGTTTTGGGCAGCGCTTGCCACCGCCGATGACTCAGCCTAAAAGTGATCAATGAGTTTATAAAATGGGTGATGGATTTATAAAATTAGTCATGGGTTTATAAAAAAAGGGCCGCTCAGTTAACTGAATCGGCCCTTTTTATGTAAGCAGTTGAATATTTTTATGCTTGGCTGAGGGTGGCGACCATCACGGCTTTAATGGTGTGTAGGCGGTTTTCGGCCTGATCAAACACGATGCTGTGCGTGGATTCAAAGACTTCATCGGTCACTTCCATCCCTTCCGGTAAGTCATAAAGCTCAGCCATTTGCTTGCCGACAGTGGTTTGATCGTCGTGGAAAGCGGGCAGGCAGTGCAGGAACTTGACCTGCGGATTACCGGTGAGCTTCACCACGTTCATATTGATCTGATAGGGTTTCAGTAGCGCAACCCGTTCATGCCACACTTCTTTTGGTTCACCCATTGAAACCCACACATCGGTATATAAGAAGTCAGCGCCTTTCACCCCTTCGGCAATATCTTCTGTCAGCGTGATTTTTCCGCCGGTTTTTTGCGCCTGTGCCTGACATGCCGCCACCAGTTGTGCCTCCGGCCAGCATGCTTTTGGCGCGACCAGACGTAAATCCATCCCGACCAGTGCAGCAGCTTCCAGCATGGTGTTCCCCATGTTGTTACGTGCATCGCCAAGATAGGCAAATTTCATCTCACTCAACGGCTTACCGGGCAGATGCTCTTGCATGGTCAATAAATCAGCCAGAAGCTGTGTCGGGTGGAATTCATTCGTCAGGCCATTCCACACCGGGACACCCGCATATTCGGCCAATGTTTCAACCACTTGTTGGCCATGACCACGATACTGAATACCGTCATACATACGGCCTAGCACACGGGCGGTATCCTTAATTGATTCTTTATGCCCAATCTGACTCCCGCCTGGGCCGAGGTAGGTCACACGCGCACCTTGATCATATGCGGCAACTTCGAAAGAGCATCGAGTACGAGTCGAGTCTTTTTCGAAGATGAGCGCGATATTCTTACCAGCCAATTTTTGCTGCTCATTGCCGGATTTCTTGGCTTGCTTTAGCTCAGCGGCTAAATCTAACAGCGCGGTAATTTCGGCGGGAGTAAAATCCAGTAACCTTAAAAAGTGACGTTTGTAGAACTGACTCATAGTGCTCATGGTTTGCATCCTGAATAGTCTAGTTGAATTTAAATTCAATTTATACGTATAAATATTCAATTACAACCCCAATGAATAAATCTTTATCGTTTATAGTGGAGGCAACTGCGTGGGTGTGGGAAAATAGCGCAATACTAAGCCCATTGACTGAGGATAAAGGCATGGCAAACCGCGAAATGCTGGACGAACAACGTGATGAGACTCGCCTGATCATCGAAGAACTGCTAGACGATGGCAGCGATCCTGATGCGCTGTACACGATTGAGCACCATCTTTCTGCTGAAAAATTCGAAGTGCTGGAAAAGGCCGCCGTTGAAGCCTTTAAGCTGGGTTATGAAGTGACAGATGCCGAAGAACTGGAAGTGGAAGATGGTTCAGTGGTGATGTGCTGTGATGTGATTAGCGAAGTCGCGTTGAATGCAGAAATTATCGATACACAAGTTGAGCAGCTCATCGCACTGGCCGAGAAATGCGGCGTAAATTACGACGGTTGGGGGACATATTACGAAGACCCTAACGGCGAAGAGGGTGAAGACGGCGAGTTTGACGACGAAGAGTTGGTTGATGAGGATGATGACGGGAAGCGTCACTAAACCCGATTCCCCGTTGTCCTTGGCGTTGCAGGGTTGTTAGCGGCACTTACTCGCCCGAATCGCTGACTTGAGTCAGCTCATCGGGACTCGTTCGTTTGCTGCCTACCTGCAACGGCAATGACTTAGGGGAATCTTTGGTGGATTTGGTACTGCAGGGTTGTTAGCGGCACTTACTCACCCGAATCACTGACTTGGGTCAGCTCATCGGGATTTGCTCGTTTGCTGCCTACCTGCAACGGCAATGACTTAGGGGAATCTTTGGTGGATTTGCCTATAACAACGGGTGGGTTTGGCGCTGTCGGATGATTAACTGTTAATCTCAGGGCGTCTTGTGCGCCCTGAATTTTTACAATGCTTTTAGCATCGTGACTTCGCAATCGACATGGCCGGTGTTTCCCATTGGCCCATCGATATGCTCAAATCCTAATCTTTCATATAAACCTACAGCGCTCGTCAGGCTGGCTGTGGTTTCTAGATAGCAACGGCCAAAGCCTTGTTGACGGGCAAATGCCAACGCTTGCAACGCTAATTGCTTCGCTAAACCTTTCCCACGCAAAATAGGCAGGAAGTACATTTTCTGCAATTCACACAGATCCACTTCGCCACCCGATAAAGGTGCGATACCACCGCCACCGGCAATATTACCATCCACTTCAATCACCCAATAAGCACTGCGTGGCTGGCTATACAGCTCGTATAAATGATCCAAATTCGGATCAGACACCGTATAGCCTTTATCAGCGGTCAAGCCAAATTCAGCCGAAACATCGCGAATAACATTGGCGATGGCAAAATTGTCTGCTGCTGTGATGGGGCGCACCAGCAGGCGAATGGGGGTAACTGTGGTCATGGTGTATTACTCTATAAATCGAATGGTAATAACTTAGTCATAAACTGTAATACCATTGAATGGCGCAATGTGGCAATCATAAAAGAGTAGGGGGCCATGATAGTGAATAATTATCATGGCCCCCTAACACAGTGATTGGATGCTACCTATCAAAGTACTGACGATTACAGCGCAGCGATAGTTGCCTGCTGTTCAATCAACTTCTGTTTAGCGTCGGCGCAAGCGGCCATTCTCTCACGCTCTTTGGCAACGACCGCTTCTGGCGCACGCGCCACAAAACCTTCGTTGCTCAATTTACTTTCGATGCGCTCAATCTCCGCTTCCAACTTCGCGACTTCCTTCGCTAAACGATCCAACTCGGTGGCTTTATCGATCAGACCCGCCATTGGGATCAGCACTTCAGCGCCTTCAACCAGCTTAGTCACCGATACTGGGCCTTTTTCTCCCTCTGGTAACAAGGTGAGTGAGGACAAACGCGCGAGTGACTGAATGAAGCTCTGGTTTTCCACAACACGGCGCTGCGCTTCAGCACTGGCACCACGCAACATTACGTCTAGCGGTTTACTCGGTGCGATGTTCATTTCCGCGCGAATATTACGCACAGCAATAATGGTCTGCTTGATCCATTCCAAATCGCTCAGGGCTTTCTCATCGACTTGGCTAGCATCGTATTCAGGGAAAGGTTGCAACATGATGGTGTCAGCCGTAATCCCCTTCAGAACCTTCACCCGCTGCCAGATAGTTTCAGTGATGTAAGGAATGATAGGATGCGCCAAACGCAGCAGCGCTTCGAGCACCTCAATCAGGGTATGACGAGTACCGCGTAACTCAGCTTCAGAACCGCTGTTCATCACCGGCTTAGTCAGCTCCAGATACCAGTCACAGAACTGATTCCAAGTGAATTCATACAGAATGCCCGCCGCCAGATCGAAGCGGTAAGTGTCCATCGCTTCGCGGTAGGCTTTGATGGTCTGATTAAATTCAGCCAGAATCCAACGGTCCGCTAATGACAGCACCATTTCA
Organism: Yersinia massiliensis; assembly: GCF_003048255.1. Classification (NCBI taxonomy): domain Bacteria; kingdom Pseudomonadati; phylum Pseudomonadota; class Gammaproteobacteria; order Enterobacterales; family Yersiniaceae; genus Yersinia; species Yersinia massiliensis. The sequence goes on along the minus strand of NZ_CP028487.1, from coordinate 4,232,765 downwards.
CCGCCATTCTGCCCGCAATCCTGACCTTCAGTGTTCATCAAGACGAAACGGCTCGCGTTCCACAACTTGTTACAGAAGTTGCGATAACCTTCCAAGCGCTTCATGTCCCAGTTGATATCACGGCCGGTGGAAGCGAGTGCCGCCAGCGTAAAGCGCAGGGCGTCAGTGCCATGTGGCTCAATGCCGTTCGGGAATTGCTTCTCGGTACGCTTGCGGATTTTCTCAGCCAACTGCGGCTGCATCATATTCCCCGTACGTTTTTCCAGTAATTCTTCCAGCGAGATACCGTCAACCATATCCAGCGGATCGATAACGTTACCTTTTGATTTGGACATCTTCTGCCCTTCGTCATCGCGGATCAGACCCGTCATGTACACGGTTTTAAATGGAACTTGCGGCTTGCCATTTTCATCTTTCATAAAGTGCATGGTCAGCATGATCATGCGGGCAATCCAGAAGAAAATAATGTCAAAGCCACTAACGACCACGCTGGTCGGGTGGAAAGTTTTCAGCGCATCAGTCTGCTCAGGCCAGCCCAACGTGGAGAAAGTCCACAGGCCAGATGAGAACCAAGTGTCCAGTACGTCTTCATCTTGGCGTAAGGCAATTTCAGGGCCGAGATTGTTTTCGCGGCGCACTTCGGCTTCATCGCGGCCAACGTACACTTTGCCTTGCTCGTCATACCAAGCAGGAATGCGGTGACCCCACCACAGCTGGCGGGAGATACACCAGTCTTGGATATCGCGCATCCACGAGTAATACATGTTTTCGTACTGTTTAGGCACGAATTGGATCTCGCCGTTTTCCACCGCTTCAATGGCCACTTTGGCCAGTGGCGCTGTGCGGACATACCATTGGTCAGTCAGCATCGGCTCGATGACCACGCCACCACGGTCGCCATAAGGCACCGTCAGATCGTGGGGTTTGATTTCTTCCAACAAACCGAGTTTATCAAACTCAGCCACCACGGCTTTGCGGGCGGCGAAACGCTCCAGACCTTGGAACTGCTCTGGAATGGCACTGCTGCATGCATCGCTCGCTTCGCCATTGGTATCAAACACTTCTGCTTCTGCGCGGATATCACCGTCAAAAGTCAAAATGTTGATCATCGGCAGAGCATGGCGTTTACCCACTTCATAGTCATTGAAGTCATGAGCAGGGGTGATTTTCACGCAGCCTGTGCCTTTTTCCATATCGGCGTGTTCGTCACCGAGGATAGGAATGCGGCGGCCAACCAGCGGCAAGATCACTTCTTTGCCGATCAGATCTTTATAACGTGGATCTTCTGGATTCACGGCGACACCGGTATCGCCCAAGACAGTTTCTGGGCGAGTGGTGGCGACGACCAGGTAATCTTTGCCTTCAGCGGTTTTCGCACCATCGGCCAGCGGATAACGCAGATGCCACATCGATCCTTTGGATTCGCGGTTTTCCACTTCCAGATCGGAGATGGCGGTACGCAGTTTCGGATCCCAGTTCACCAGACGCTTGCCACGGTAAATCAGATCTTCTTTGTGCAGACGGACAAACACTTCTTTAACGGCGTTGGACAGGCCATCGTCCATGGTGAAACGCTCGCGTTCCCAGTCCACGGAGTTACCTAAGCGGCGCATCTGGCGAGTGATGGTGCCACCGGATTCGCCTTTCCACTGCCAAATTTTGTCGATAAAGGCGTCACGGCCGTAATCGTGGCGAGTCTTGCCTTCTTCGGCGGCAATCTTGCGCTCAACCACCATTTGGGTGGCGATACCGGCGTGGTCAGTCCCCGCTTGCCACAGGGTATTTTTCCCCTGCATACGCTGGTAGCGAATCAAGGTATCCATGATGGTCTGCTGGAATGCATGACCCATGTGCAGGCTGCCGGTGACATTCGGCGGCGGGATCATAATGCAGTAGCTTTCTTTGCTGGTATCGCCGTTCGGCTTGAAATAACCCTGCTTTTCCCAATGCTCATACAGCGGCTGCTCGATTTCTTGCGGGCTGTAAGTCTTATCGAGGGAAGGCTCAGTTTTGTCGATGCTAGAAGGTGTGTTATCCATTTTCTTTTTTATTTCAGTTGGTTGGCGGCGTCGCCGTAGTCAGATGGAAGCCGACGCTGCGATAAGACTTATATCGGTCGCGCGCCAACTGTTTCAAATTTTCTTCGTAAGGAACGAAGTCTACCACTTCATGGAAAGCGGTGGCAAAACCTGCGAACTCGGGGAGCAGGCTGATCAGCAGGTCGCGAGGGGAGTTCCCACGTCGTTCCGGCCAGGCCAGTTCAACCGGCGCGCCATATTTTGGCCCTTCACCAGCTAAATTATGCGGCACAAATTGGTCAGGCGCACGTTGCCACAGGGCTTCATCTAGCCGCTGGGCTTGCTCTTCACTTTCACAAGCGATCAACACCCGCTTGCCCGCCCGCCAACGTTCAGCCGCAATGTCGCAGGCCAACGCTTCATGAGCACGCAGCTCACCGGCAGGCGTGTCGTGTTCGAGCAGGTAGAAGGTGGCGTTTTTCATAGGTTCTCTGCACTCTTCGTCCTTGAAGCCGCAGGGTTGTTAGCTGCTCTCACTCACCCGAATCACTTACTGATGTAAGTTCATCGGGATGAGTTCGTTTGCTGCCTACCTGCAACTCCAATGACTTTGAATGTATATCCGATGGAAATAGAGTAAACGATTAATCGTCGCCGTTTTGCCCTGCGCGGTTCAGCAAGAACTGAGACAGCAGTGCGACCGGACGGCCTGTTGCGCCTTTGTTCTTACCTGAACGCCATGCAGTACCGGCGATATCCAGATGCGCCCAGCTGTATTTGCGAGTAAAGCGCGACAGGAAGCAGCCGGCGGTAATCGCGCCACCTGCGCGGCCACCAATATTGGCCATATCCGCAAAATTGGAATCCAGTTGCTCAGCGTATTCATCACCCAACGGCAAGCGCCATGCTCGGTCACCGGCTTGCTCTGATGCACCAATCAGCTCATGCGCCAATGGGTTGTGGTTCGACATCAAACCAGTGATGTGATGACCTAATGCCACGACACACGCACCGGTCAGGGTCGCGATATCGATGACCAACTCTGGCTCGAAACGCTCAACGTAAGTCAGCGCATCACACAGCACCAAGCGGCCTTCTGCATCGGTATTCAGCACTTCAACGGTTTGGCCGGACATGGTGGTCAGAACGTCACCCGGACGATAAGCGCGGCCACCAGGCATGTTTTCACAGCCCGCGAGCACACCAATCACGTTCAATGGCAATTGTAGCTCTGCTACAACGCGCATTACGCCATAGACGGTTGCTGCGCCGCACATGTCGTATTTCATCTCATCCATGCCCTCGGCAGGTTTGATAGAAATACCACCGGAATCGAAGGTCAACCCCTTACCGACTAGCACAATTGGCTTAGCATCAGGATTTGGATTACCTTTATATTCTATCACCGACATTAATGATTCATTCTGCGAACCATGGCCGACAGCTAAATAAGAGTGCATACCCAACTCTTTCATCTGCTGTTCACCGATAACGCGAGTGATGATATTGGTGCTGAACGCATCCGCCAGTTGGCGAGCCTGAGACGCCAGATATGCGGCGTTACAGATGTTTGGCGGCATATTGCCTAAGTCTTTGGCGGCCTTGATGCCAGATGCGATGGCCAGACCGTGCTGGATGGCACGCTCACCGCTGGTCAGTTCGCGGCGAGTCGGCACGTTGAATACCATTTTACGCAGCGGGCGACGAGGCTCGGTTTTGTTGCTTTTAAGCTGATCGAAGGTGTAAAGCGTTTCTTTGGCTGTTTCGACTGCCTGACGCACCTTCCAGTAAGTATTACGGCCTTTGACATGCAGCTCGGTCAAGAAGCAAACCGCTTCCATTGAGCCGGTATCATTAAGGGTATTGATGGTCTTTTGGATCACTTGCTTGTACTGGCGTTCATCAAGCTCGCGCTCTTTGCCACAACCAATTAACAAGATGCGCTCGGAGAGAATATTCGGCACATGGTGCAGTAACAGCGTCTGCCCGACTTTGCCTTCAAGTTCACCACGGCGCAATAAAGCGCTGATGTAGCCATCACTAATTTTGTCGAGTTGTTCGGCAATTGGAGATAGACGACGGGGTTCGAAAACGCCGACGACAATACAGGCACTGCGCTGTTTTTCCGGGCTGCCGCTCTTTACACTGAACTCCATGTACTCTCCTGAATCTTAAAGACAAAGGCGGACGCTATCGCTAGAATGTAGCGCTCCGCAACGATCTCTACTCCGTTGTGTTAACCACTTGTGTTAACCTTAACGGCATAAGTTGTTTTGTTTTGGCGACTATAAGCATGTTCCTATAGGACACCTAAACGCTAGATGCTGTAATACTATTTTAGCCGTGAAGGTTGCCATATGATGAGAATAAATGGCGGATTAACGATGAAACTATCGATTTTCCTGCAAAAAGACAAGTTTTCACAGGCGTATTAGCGTGATCATCATTAGATATCTGGTACGGGAAACACTTAAGAGCCAAATTGCGATTCTGTTCATCCTGCTATTAATCTTCTTTAGTCAGAAGTTAGTACGGATATTAGGCGCTGCGGTCGACGGTGAAATCCCAACTAATTTGGTTTTATCCCTTTTAGGGCTCGGTGTGCCGGAAATGGCACAACTCATCTTGCCATTAAGCCTATTCCTTGGCTTGTTGATGACGTTAGGCAAATTGTATACGGAGAGTGAGATCACCGTGATGCATGCCTGCGGCATGGGCAAAAAATCCCTTATCGTCGCAGCGTTGATTTTGGCGCTGGGTACCTCTGCGCTGGCGGCAGTCAACACAATCTGGCTTGGCCCTTGGTCATCCAAACATCAAGATGTTGTGTTGAATGACGCGAGAGCGAATCCCAGTATCGCGGCATTGGCGGGTGGGCAGTTTAAGTCTTCTACCGACGGTAATTCAGCTTTATTTATCGGCAATGTCTCGGGTAAAGAGTTCAACCGCGTGTTTTTGGCACAATTGCGGCCAAAAGGTAATCAGCGCCCCTCTGTGGTGGTGGCGGATAGCGGCCATATGACCGAACGCCCTGATGGCTCACAAGTGGTTATCCTTAATAAAGGGACTCGCTATGAAGGCACGGCGTTGCTGCGTGATTTCCGCATCACCGATTTTGTCGATTATCAGGCCATTATTGGTCATCAAGAAGTACAGCAAAATAATAATGCGGCTGATCAGATGACGATGACGCAGCTATGGCACTCGAATGAACCCGATGCTCGTGCAGAGTTTCATTGGCGTTTAACACTGATTGTCTCGGTGATTGTGATGGCACTGTTGGTCGTACCGCTCAGTGTGGTCAACCCACGTCAAGGCCGCGTCCTCAGTATGCTGCCTGCGATGTTGCTGTATTTGATCTTCTTCCTACTGCAAAGCTCCCTGCGCTCGAATGCAGGCAACGGTAAGCTGGACCCACTTATCTGGATGTGGGCCGTAAACGGCGCTTATCTGGCGATTGCGGTGATATTGAACCTGTGGGATGGCCTACCGGCTCGTAAGTTACGTGCTCGACTGAGAGGTGCTGCCTGATGTTTGGTGTATTAGACCGTTATATCGGGCGGACTATCCTCAATACCATCCTGATGACCTTATTTATGCTGGTCTCGTTGTCCGGCATCATTAAGTTTGTCGATCAGTTGCGTAAAGTCGGCCAAGGTGATTACTCGGCGGTGTCCGCGGGCATGTACACGTTGCTCAGTATCCCGAAAGATATCGAGATATTCTTCCCGATGGCCGCTTTGCTCGGGGCATTGCTGGGGTTAGGTTCGTTAGCGACTCGCAGTGAGCTGGTGGTGATGCAAGCCTCAGGGTTCACCCGTATGCAAATTGCTGCGGCGGTCATGAAAACAGCTATTCCACTCGTGCTGTTAACCATGGCTATTGGCGAATGGGTCGCTCCACAGGGTGAACAGATGGCGCGTAATTTCCGCGCACAACAGATGTACGGTGGTTCGCTGCTATCAACACAAGCTGGTTTGTGGGCAAAAGACGGCTCTGACTTTATCTATATTCAGCGAGTATCGGGTGACAACGAGCTGACGGGCGTCAATATTTATCACTTTGATCAGCAAGATCGCCTGATGTCAGTTCGTTACGCAGCGACAGCCACTTATGAAGATAATGTGTGGCGTTTATCGCAGGTCGATGAATCTGATTTAAGTAATCCTAAGCAGGTGACAGGTTCGCAGACGCTAACCGGTGAGTGGAAGACCAACCTCACGCCCGAGAAGCTTGGTGTGGTTGCCATGAATCCAGATTCGCTCTCCATCAGCGGGCTACATGATTACAGTAAATACCTGAAGCAAAGTGGTCAGGAATCCAGTCGTTACGAGTTGAACATGTGGGGCAAGATATTTGCGCCATTCTCGGTCGCGGTCATGATGCTGATGGCACTGTCATTTATTTTCGGTCCATTACGAAGCGTGCCAATGGGTGTCCGAGTGGTTACCGGTATCTTCTTTGGCTTTGTTTTCTACGTACTGGATCAAATATTTGGCCCACTAAGCTTGGTATACAGTATCCCGCCAGTCATTGGCGCGCTGCTACCGAGTATACTTTTCCTCCTAATCAGTGTTTATTTGCTGCTAAAACGCCGCTGATGGCGGTTTTTTCAGCACTTAGACTAAACTTGGTGGGATAACAGTTGCATGCGGATCATTGGTAGGTATAATTCACCTCGTTCTCCGCATACTACTTCAGTGCCGAAGTGGCGAAATCGGTAGACGCAGTTGATTCAAAATCAACCGCCGCGAGGTGTGCCGGTTCGAGTCCGGCCTTCGGCACCATTAACTAGTTCGAGAATGTCCGTAACAGTCCATAAGTTACTGAAGAAAAAGCCGAAAGGCTTTTTTTTTGATCCAAATTCGTCCGAGAACATCCGTTGACATCCCGATCTTTTGGGGGTCACAATGGGGGTCAGCTTGGTTCGATAAAGGATTGACCCCCAATTTATGGCTATCACCGACATAGCAGCCCGCACAGCAAAGCCCCGCGAAAAAGAATATAAACTCACAGATGCTTATGGACTCTACCTATTAGTCAAACCTAATGGTTCTAAGCGCTGGTATCTAAAGTATCGTTACGAAGGTAAAGAAAGCAGAATTGCTTTTGGTGCCTACCCGATTGTGACACTGGCTAAAGCACGTGAAAAACGTGACGACGCAAGAGCGCTACTTGCCGATGGGATTAACCCTAGCACCCAGCGAGAAATCGATAAGGTCGAGGCATTAGCTGAAACCTTGACCTTTGAAAAGGTTGCCCGAGACTGGCATGCGATGAATAAGCGTTGGTCTGAAGGCCACGCATTGAGAGTGATGCGGGATTTAGAGAGGAATATTTTCCCGGTGATTGGGAAGCGTAATATTGCCGACCTTGAAACCAGAGACCTCTTAGTCCCTCTGAGAGAGGTTGAGTTAAGTGGCCGTTTGGATGTCGCTTCTCGGTTGCAGCAGCGAATTACCGGCATTATGCGTTTTGCGGTGCAAAGTGGGCTTATTCCTCGTAATCCTGCCCAAGATTTAGCAGGAGCGATTACAACTCGGAAGGCCATACATCGACCAGCTTTACCGCTTGAGCGTCTCCCTGAATTCCTTCAGCGCCTTAATACTCACAAAGGCAGAATACTGACCGGATTAGCGGTTAGGTTAACACTCAGTATTTTCATTCGTTCCAGTGAATTACGTTTTGCTCGCTGGGGTGAGATTGATTTTAAAAAGGCACTTTGGACAATACCTGCTGAGCGTGAAGCTATTGCGGGGGTCAAGCATTCGCACCGAGGATCTAAGATGCGGACTATCCACCTCGTGCCACTATCCAAACAAGCGATCCAATTGCTTGAACAAATACGCGAACTTTCAGCAGGTAATGATCTGGTTTTTCCCGGGGATCACCACCCACATAAACCAATGAGTGAAAATACAGTAAACAAGGCGTTACGCTCTATTGGTTATGACACGCAGGTTGAAGTTTGCGGTCATGGTTTTAGGGCCATGGCATGCAGTGCGTTGGTCGAGTCAGGCCTATGGTCGAGGGATGGGGTTGAACGCCAGATGAGCCATCAAGAGCGCAACGGCGTGAGAGCAGCATATATTCACAAGGCTGAGCATATGGAAGAACGCCGATTGATGGTGCAATGGTGGGCTGATTACTTGGATATGAACAGTGAGCGCCACATTACACCGTATGAATTTGCAAAAATGACAAAGCAAGCTCGGTGAGCTGAGCCAGAAAAAAAGATTTATAGAAAAACTGTTCACACTGTTCACTTTTGAATTTAATCATTTAAATACAATAGATTAAGTGGTGATGAGTTAGTGACGAGTTTATCCTAACTAGTCACTTGCTGTGAACAGTCAGCCATTGAATACAAAAACACCGGCCTAGGCCGGTGTGATTATTTTTGAGGCGCCAAGAGTTGTGGGACAGAATTGGGGATAAAAGAAAGGCCTGCAAGCAGGCCCGAGTACACACTGATACATTGCTCCCCGGTGTTGGATGTATGAGGTTTGTACAACGCAACTATAAGCGTCGTAACTGATAGCGTCCAATGGGTTAGGCAGATCAATAACAGCATATTGATCGGTAGAAACGATCGTGATGCTGTTTATTCAATATGCCTCACATTTAGGCAACCAGTCGGCCTCACAGTCCTCACTTAATATCAGATTGGTTTGCATCCCCTGATTGGTCTTGCGCTTCAACAAGGCTATTTCATATTCGCTCAAGGTTTGTGGCACCGCGCGCCCGAATGCGGTCAGGCTCATTGGCCGTTGATGGCCGCGCGCCTCCATAAATGACAGGTAAGCGTGATACAGGTATTTACGCGGGTTGGCCGGGATAATATTAGCATTCCCCATATACAGACCATTGGGCGCATTAACCGCCAGCAGATAACCACAAAAATCAACCAGCGGGTCAGCACCGCGTTTAATCTCCAACGCTTCATCCGAGTTCTGCTGTGCTTCAAGCAATGCGCGGGCATCATTGGGAACGGTAAAACGCTGCATCAGGTGGCGCACAATCACCGCCAGCTCACCGGTAATTTTCGCCAGTAATAGCGGGTCGCGCTCATTGGTCGGGATGACTTCCGGGAACGGCAGGATAACCCGGCGACGGGATACGCCGCCGCTGCGGTCACTGAACTGCATTGGGTTATTATTGACAGCCAGAATCACCGCCGGAATATGAGTGGAATAGGCATCACGATATTTCGGGTCTATGGCAACGGCATCGCCGCCAGTGATGGCTTTAATACCGGCTCCGTCACCGCTCCAGCGCTCTTGGTCTGGCAGGATAATCAGTGAAAAACCCACCACAGAAGCACGTTCCCGCGATGACTCCAGCGTATCGATAGTAGCCGAGGTCGTATTGTCTTTACCGGCCAGCAAGCTGGCAATGGAAGCCATCACGCTTTTGCCACTGCCGCCCGGCCCAGTTACTTCGAGGAACAGTTGCCAGTCATAGCGGTTCGCTAACACCATATAAAGCGCCGCGAGAATACGCGCCTGTTTCTCATGCTGTTGCCCGGCGGCCCGCGTTAACCAGCGCCAAAAGTGCGGGGCATGGTCGGACAGATTTTCCCCGGCTTTGGGCGGGGTGTAATCGACACTGTTCACTGTGCGTAGCCAGTGAGTTTTCTGGTGGGCGCTAAACTGGCCGGTAGTGGTATCAAATACCCCGTTACGAAAACCTATCAAGTGCCGGGCGGGTGTTCCCATTTGTGGCACCATCAGCTTGAGCGTATCGAGTACGCTGTTTATCCCTGATGCTGAGAACGGGGCGCGGATTTTATGGAACAAGGCGGCAATCTCCCGGCTGAGTACCCGATACGGCAGCACCTGCCACGCCCCGTTCTCATAACGGCACAGGTCTTCACCGACCTGTGGCACGGCCAACAAGTGTTGATAGTGCTCTGCTAATAGTTCGGCCTTTTCACTGGCGCTCATGGCTTTCAGGTCGGCATCACTGAGCGTATCGAACGGGCTAGGCTGTTGCGGCTGATTGAATGCCTGTAACTGGGTCAGGGTAGCCAGTTTGCCTTGCTGCTGATAAACGTCGTTCCAGTCACCGACAACCGACGGCAACGCCAGCTTACCGCCGCTCAATTGGGCGGCCTCCGTTGCGCGGGTCTGGCCGGTGCCGTTCTCGTCATTATCAGCGGCCAGCAATAGCAGTGCATCCGGGTAGTGAGTCCGCAACTGTTGCGCCAGCGCAGACAGATTGTTAGCACTGAGCGCAACACAAACACTTTCCCCGGTCAGGTGATGCACCGTTAGGCCAGTAGCATAGCCCTCGGTCAGCCAGATAACGGTATTATCCTGTCCGGCTAAGAAATGACAGGCGGCTTTCACCTGTCCCCCGGCCAGTGTGCGCTTGTCACCGTTGGCGTTAATCAACTGAACGTTAACCACCTCACCAGCACTGTCAGTCAGGGGGAATAACAGGTCGCCGGGTTGATAGGCAACCCCCCCAACTCGCAACGCTTTACCGTGTAATGTCAGCGTCTCCAGCTCCGACCAACCTTTGGCGGCCAGATAAGTATTCCCGACCTGTGGTTTGGCGAAAGTCAGCAGTTGTTTAGCCTGTTCTGCGGCCCGCTGCCGTGCTTGCGCTTTCTCCTGCGCGTCCTGCCCGGCATTGTGTGCCGGTAATGGCGGGGATGAGGGTTCCCCTAACACCTCGGCCACTTTGCAGGCGGCTTCCTTGGGCGTGACCGCCAGCGCCTTTTCAACCAGATTCAGGCCATCACCGCCGCCGCACTGGTTACAAAACCATGTGCCACGCCCTTGCAGGTTATCAAAGCGAAAACGGTCTTTACCGCCACACATTGGGCAGGGCTGCGCCCGACCGCCGGCGGTGATGTGAATACCGAGAGCCGGGAGCAATACCGGCCACTGACCGGTGGCTGCACGTGAGGTTTTTGAAACGTTTAATGTTGTCATTCTCTGTTTCTCCTCAGTGCAGGGTGGTTTGACTGGTTGTGGTTATCTGCGTTTGGCAAAGTTCATCCATCATTTTTTGCCCTAATACTGTCAGGCGCGGCGGAGCCAGCAAAATATCCGGCTGAACCATGTCACTGAGCATGGTACAGGCCATATCCATACCGGCTTCTGGCCCGTGCTGGCGCACAAAGTAGCCCTCAATATCCATAGCAATCGTCATTTGCAATTCATCCAGCGAGTAACCAAGGCGTACCCCGTGAGACACGCAGGTATCCAGATAGGCATGGGCTAACGCACGGCGATAAACAGCGGTACGGACTTCAACGGGCAGACAGGATTGATTCAGGGTATTCATACGATAGGTGCCTCCATGCGGGATAAGATTTGTGATTCGCAGGTGTTCATCACCTGTCCGAGCTGGTCAGTCAATAACGCCACCATTGAGGCGAACGATTCAGGTGATGGTGGGGTAATGCCGTGCAACAGGCTGCTTTGCGTTTCCAGCATATCGAGGAACGTCACACCGACATTGTGTGCATGCTGGAGGCGTAAGAAATCAGCGTGAGGGATGTTGTACTGCGTATCACAGTCATAACGGGCGGCAAGGGTATTCATGCGACCTCCCCCAGTGGCAGGCGGCTAGCAAACGACAGGATGTAGTCACGGGTTAAACGCAGGCGGGCATTCTTCTCACTGCTGGCGATGGTACGCAACATGCAGGGACGTGCCGTTAATTCAGTACGGCGAACGGCAGCAAACAGATAGATAAATTGCGGGTATAACGGGGTGAGGGATGTAGCCATAGTGGCAGCCTCCAATAAGTATTGGTTATTGCTACCACCGAAGTTCCTACACTTATGGGTGGTAGCCCAGACGGGGGTAGGAATACCGGCCTTATTGGAAACCGGCCAGCCCGAAGGCTGCCCCGCCTGGGCCACCATTGCTTGATAACGACAGCGGTATAGAAACCACTGCGTAAAAAACTGGTAGGCCGAGGCCACGACATAAAAAAACACGCATGGCGCGTGTTGAGTCGCCAATAAGTAACACGGGTTCCTACGCCCGACTGCCGATTTTACGACAGCACGGCGACTATAACGCAAGGCCTGCAAAAAATGCAAGCCAGAGAAAAGCCCTTTTTGCGGGATGAGCGTCATCGGTTTAACAATCAGTCTGAATATCAGGCTTGGGCTGAGCAGGAGCACGGGAGTAGAAATTGGCCTGTGCTGGTGTACTCGACGCATTGCCTGACATCACTTGCACCACGCCGTTTAGCTGGCTGCGGTACTTGGGTAAAGCAAGACCGGGTTGTTGCTGCGCAATCTGGAACGCCTCAGTGATGTACTGCACGTCGCCATCATTCAGAGTGAAGAATTGCTCACCGATTTTTAGGGTGATCATGCTGATACCCCCTGACGCTTAGCAATACACTCTGCCATCCAGCCCTCAATCTCAGAGGCCAGCCACGCGACGTTCTTACCGCCGAGGGAAATCTGTGCGGGGAAGTGGTCACGGCTAATCAGTTCATAAATGGTCGAGCGGGATAATGCGGTGGTGTTAATCACTTCCGGCAGACGCATAAAGCGGTCACGCGGGTAGTGTGTTGCCATGGGTGGTGGCGTATTGGATAAAGCCTGTTGTGTCATTGCAAGCATGAAAAGCTACCTTATTGGTTGTCCGGCCATATACCGCCGGGTTTGCTGGGATTCAGTTGGGTAGCCCCCTATTGTGAGAATATTTTTACCTGATGCAACAAGCCGTTGTTGTGTGATTTACCACAACAAACACGCGTAAAAATGACGGTATTTGACTCTCTGGGTCTATGTGGGTGTATTCGGGTATATGTGTGGAAGGGGTGTTTTTTTGTACTGAACAGTTAAAGCTAAAATGAATTAAAAGACATTGATTGATATTAAAATGCTCTAAAAAGAGTGGTGGTGGTTGAGCACAACAGTGAGGATTTTGCCTGCTTTTTAAGCTAGCCAGAGAAAAAGCTCTTTTTAACCCAGTGAACAGTAGTGAACACTTGGTGAATAGTTTTAAATGAACTGCTCACCCTTTTATTTATTGATTATTAATACTTTTTCCCTGAAGTGAAGAGTAGTGAACAGTTTTTATAAAACTATTATTTTTATAGCCCTTTTAGTTTGATTTGAGAGTGTGTTGTATGGGAAATGGCACAACGGGCATTGATTGAGGCGTTGTGTGAGAGCTTGCAAAATGACTCCACATTGACTGAGACGGAGTTATAACGAGATGAGCCAAACAACCCCACACCCAGTAACACCCGCCCTTGAAAATTTTAAAGCGGCGAAAGCGCAACACCTGAAGAATGAAGAAACCTACGAAGAAATTATTGCGTCCATTGACCGCAGCCAGCAAAAGCAGCGCGACGCCGAAAACCAGAGCCAACAGGCTGACGGCAGTTGGCGCAAATTGTTTCGCAGTCTGCGCGGTGAAATGACGGATGAGCTGCAAACCGAACATATCCGCCGGATTTCACAGCGAGAGCTGGCACAAGAATTCGGGCATTTGATTGAAGAGCTGGAGTTGGATAAAGATTACACGTCACTGCAATTATGTGCTTCTGCGAAACCCTATAAAGACACACATAAAGTAGCGTTGATGGAATATGCGAGGCTGGAAATGTCTGCTGCGATGAAAACTCTGTCACCCGAACTCATCCGGGCAGCGAAAATCATGGTAACTGCGAACGAACTCTACACTGACTCATCACCGGCGAAGGCACTGGGTACACTGACAGCGACTCTTCTTTCATTAGCGGGGCTTTATTCGTTTGATATGGAGAAAGAATCGATATTAGCCGAACTCACACTACAACAACCACAACCGGGTTATGTTGACTCTGCTCTGAACAATAGTCCGATAAAATGTGCGCGGTTATTTGAAGCAATAAAGGTAAAACGGGAAAAACTAAACCCAGCCGGGGAGCAATAATTATGATGCGTTGTCCTGTGTGTAAACATGCGTCTCATACGCGTGCCAGCCGCTATTTATCTGAGCAGACAAAAGAAGCCTATTATCAGTGCCAGAATATAGAATGTTCTTGTACTTTTAAATCGATTGAGAGTGTGGATAAAATAATTACCCGCCCACCGGTTAAAGAGCCAGAAATAATACCTGATGTTATTCTACCAGAGCGGAAAATATTAAATCGCTACGGCTCTAACGCGCGAATTCATTAATAATCTAACTCCGCCTATAACCTTTCAAAGCGGGGACTTTTCTCCGACTCTCACCACTTCGCCCTTGCCGTTTAAGGGCTTTTTCTCTGGCTAGCCTGCCAAAATGAGCACTGCATGCATATAGTGCATGATTTTGCATGCAACGCTCCGGCATCAAAACACCTAAAATACCGCGCCACAAGGGCTTGTAGGCTCTCTATGTCATGCATGAAAAGTGCATGATAAAGTCAGAGCGCGTAGGCGGGGGAGTATTGCGCGCGCAGAGGTTTGACCGACTTTTCGTCTAATGCAGCACTAAGTTGCTGAGGCGTCTATTATAGTTATAGCGATTTAAATTAGCAGAGGGTTGGTACTATCGTGCCGTGTGAGATTGCTGGATGTATCTTTGGGTTATGTATCAATGAGGCTGCGGCAAGATGTCCAACATGCGAATTTATAGCTAAAATCATATGTCTTCAATGAGCCTATTCATCACGTTATGGTTGTGGAACTGATCACTACAGCTCCAGCTATTTTCTATATAATCAATCAGGTAAGGTATGATTTTGATGTCAGTAACAAAAAGGAATAATAGAAATGACAACTAATCCAGACGGAAATATTGCATTTTTAAAGCCAGGAAGTAATGAGTGGATACCTTTAAATAATGCTTCATTTATTTTTTGGAGGGATAGGAATACTAATATTGGGCTTGATTTGGCTGGAATTGATTTTAGTACTGTGCCTGTAAATCCAATGGAAGAGTCAGATATTGAAAGTGTTAAGGAAAATAGAAGTATTTTTAATGATATTTTATTGCGTTCTCTACAGTTCCCTAATCTTTCTTTTTTTGCAGGTAGTGGAACATCCTTGGGTGAGGTGGGTGGTCCCAGTATGTGGGACTTGTGGAAGAGTGCAATGTGGGAAAAACCAGATGAAGTAGACGAAAAATTTGTATTAAAGCCTGTCGCAATTAGCGTATGTAAAAAAGTAAGATATTCCGAGACTAAGTATCCCAATATTGAGCATTTTTTATCGCAGTGTGATGCATATTTATCTTTCCATGAAGATGAAGAGGTTTTTGGTTTTTTAAATGAAGTTA
Organism: Yersinia massiliensis; assembly: GCF_003048255.1. NCBI lineage: Bacteria > Pseudomonadati > Pseudomonadota > Gammaproteobacteria > Enterobacterales > Yersiniaceae > Yersinia > Yersinia massiliensis. The sequence continues at coordinate 4,217,518 of NZ_CP028487.1, read as the reverse complement.
AATCTATTATATTAGACAGGTGTCAATCTTTTATTACTTCAGGTAAAAGCGATTTGACATCTTACAAAATGTTATTGCAAAAAATGGCTAGGAGGAGGGTAAGAGATCCCCGATTGAAAGTGTTCACTACTAACTATGATATGACATTTGAATCCTCAGCCTCTGAGCTTGGAATGATGGTAGTAGATGGACTTTCATACACAGGAAAAAGGAGGTTTGATGGAAAGTATTTTAATTATGATGTTATAAAAAGAGATGAGAATGAACATGAATTTATTGAGGGTGTGTTTCAATTATTTAAACTACATGGTTCCGTGAGTTGGGCAAGAGATGATGGGCAAATATATGAAGATAACAATCCAACTGCCTCATCAGCATGTTTAATTTATCCGGCAAAAGGTAAGTATCAGCAAGCATTTATTCAGCCTCACTTAGAGTTATTGTCTAGGTTTTTAGACTCATTGAGAAAGAAAAACAGTTGTTTGGTGATTTCTGGCTTCGGCTTTAATGATGATCACCTGTCCGAACCAATATACTCAGCTATCAAGTCAAATCCCAGTATGAAGTTGATTGTAGCTGATTATAAATGTGCAGCTCATATCGAAAATAATGGTGGAGATGGTTCTAGTAAATACTGGTCATTGCTTAAGAAATTATCAGGTGACGGATATGATATTTACTTTGTGAATGCTTCATTTAAGGACTTTGTTGGTTTAATTCCTAATTTGAGGGCGCTAACACCAGCTGATCAGCTTGCAAAAGTAATAAAGCAAGTTGGAGGGGAGTGATTATGTCTAATCAAAATTTTTCATCTGTAGGTGTTTTGCGAGGTGAGTTAAAGGTTGGTGTGGTCTCTTCTGTTTCTGCGCAGGGTGTAAAAATTAATCTTACTCATGCGGGTGAGATAAGCGGAAGCTATATGTCAGGAGGTAGATATGGAAAGGGTGAGGTTGGGGAGATATTATTAATAGAGGGCCAGCAGTCAATAATCCTTGGTCGATTAATTGAGGTCAAGTTACCAGAGAGGGATAGGAATGAGGTATCTGAAGATTCTCAAGGAAAGTATAAAGTTGATGCGATAGGTTACATCCAACTCCTTGGCTCAATTAACACTTCTGATTTAAAAGTGGAGTCTGGGATAAAGTCATACCCTCGATTAGGTGATCGTGTTTTCTCTGCACCTTTAGAGTTTGTCTCATTAATCCCTGAGCTTATAAATAAAGGGGTGAGTGAAAGTGATATTGAACGGGTTACGATTAACTTAGGGGCTGTTTCTGGCGGCTCTGATAGTTATGTCCGTGTGACCCCAGAGAAATTGTTTGGTAGGCATTGTGCAGTTTTGGGGGCGACCGGTGGGGGTAAAAGTTGGACTACTTCAAAAATTATAGAAGAATGCTCACAATATAATGGCGCTAAAATAATTATCGTCGATGCAACTAGTGAATATAGATCATTTGATTCAGAACATATTGTTCACTATCATCTCGGAACACCTTTAAATATACATAAAGACTCTAGTGAGTTCAGAATACCACCAACAGACTTTATGGAATCAGATTTCATTGCCATGTTCGACCCATCGGGAAAAGTACAAGGGCCAAAACTAAAAGAGGCAATTAAAAGTTTACGGTTAGTAGCGTTGGATCCAACTATTGCAACTAACGGTATTTTGATGAAAATAAAAAGGCTCAAAACAGATTATCGTAGGGCAATGAATACCGGAGGTAACTCTAAATTAGTTGATAACCCATCTCAACCATTCGATGTCACAAAAATAATACCTCAAATAGTTCAAGAATGTTGCTGGGATGAACAAGACTCATGGGGAAATCCGACGGCGGATCTAGGTTATTGCTCTTCGTTACTGACCAGAATTCAGGCTGTTATTTATTCAAACTCTTTAAAATCAGTTTTTCATGGCTCTGATGCTCTAAATAGTTTGGGGGGGGTGTTGGAAGATTTTTTAAACGGAGATAAAAGAGTTTTACGAGTATGCTTAAGTGATGTTAGCTATGAGTTTTATGCTCGAGAGATATTAGCTAATGTAATAGGAAGAAAATTACTCATACTGGCTAGAGCTGAAAGATTCAGGGAAAAACCATTGCTTGTTATTGTTGATGAGGCTCATAATTTTTTAGGTAAGAGGGTTGGTGCTGAAGATCATTCAGTAAAGTTAGATGCATTTGAAATGATCGCTAAAGAAGGTAGGAAATATGGCCTAAATATTTGTCTGACTACGCAACGGCCAAGAGATATTACGGAGGGGGTTTTAAGCCAAATAGGAACCCTTTTAGTACATAGATTAACCAATGACAGAGACCGGGAGGTGGTTGAAAGAGCTTGTGGAGAAATTGATAAATCAGCGGCGGCCTTTTTACCAAGCCTAAAACAGGGGGAAGTAGCACTTGTTGGGGTTGATTTCCCTATTCCTATGACAATACAAATTGGGAAACCTATGTATCCGCCTGAATCTGACTCCCCTAGTTTTCAGGACATTTGGAAGAAATAATTCGTTTTGTGAATACAATGTCGAGTTAATGGGGTCAATTTGGTGGTCTTTATTTTATCTTTCTATATTTAATTGTTTAAATTCAATTGGTTGAGATTGTTTTACGAGTCCGGCCTTCGCACCGTTAGTATGAAAATCAAGTCACCGAAAGGTGGCTTTTTTTTGCCTGAAATCGAGTCCCCGCAAGGCTTTGCCCCGCTTTTCAGTCAACTGACGTCAATCTGATTCAATCTACATCAACTTATTGCTAGTAAAAACAGCCACTACTTTAGGGCTCAGAAGGTGTTCCACATCCTCATAACGTATAAATAAGCCCCCTATTTACTGCAAAATTTTCAACGCAAGCAGAATTAAAAAGCGGTGAATACCTGCATCAAGAAATATATCTATACCGTGATCACGAGCCTTCCCTACACAAATAAATCATTGCGATCCTGCTCGCATAGTGGACAATACTTAACCATTAGTAATGTTTATATCAACTAAATCAATAATTTTAGTTAAAGCAAGGGATGGGCTATGGACAGGAATACTCAGGGATTTGCATCATACTGGCGTAATACCTTAGCAGATGCTGAGTCCGGCAAAGGTGCGTTTGAACGTAAAGACGAAGACTCATTCACCCGATGGATAGACACCACTAAGGGGCGGCTGAATGAGGAGACTGTTCACGCGTTCTTCAAGGATGAAGATGATGCGGTTAATACAGTTGAAGTGATGCTACGCCCACAAGCCTGGATCCGCCGATTAAAGCATGGCAAAGAGCGGACTGCCGGCGCACCAGGTATCGTGACGCCGTTGGTGACTTCCGCTCTCTTAAACCGCGACGGTTTTTTGTTCCCAATGACACCTGCTACTATCCCTCGCGATCTGCTCGAACCGCTTCTCCATTGGCGAGATGACGCAGTACGACAAATATAAGACAACGCATAGTTCATTCACTTTTGGTGATGATGACGAACAAGATCGTCGGGACGAGACTGACGAGCAACGTGTAGAGCGTGCTGAAAAGTATCGGAATCAGTGGCAAAAGCACCTAAAAGACCTCAACGATCTTTTAGAACATGTTGCCGGGCAGTGGGTTGCAACCTATGAGCAATACGAACCGGCCGGATACGGCTATGTTATCAAAGCGAACCAACCCGGCGGGGCTAGCATCCATATCCGTCCTCTGTACGATCATCTGCTGAAGTGCAAAAAAGAGGTCCCGTTACTGGCGAGCTTTGCTTCAACGGAAATGCCGCCTGTTGCACCTCTGCTTGCCGCCAATGCAATGCTTAGCGAGCGTCTGGGGCATTCCGGGGATGAGTTCCCGCTGGCTGCGGCACAGCGCGATGCCCTGAGTCATTATCTCACTCAGCAGCAGGGTGAGATCCTCGCTGTCAATGGCCCGCCGGGAACCGGAAAAACCACTCTGGTTCTCTCGATCATTGCCACTGAATGGGCAAGAGCGGCTCTCAATAAAACCGAGCCGCCGGTGGTGATTGCCACATCAACCAACAATCAGGCTGTGACCAACATTATTGAAGCGTTCGGTAAAGATTTTTCCACTGGCACTGGAGCAATGGCTGGTCGTTGGCTACCTGAACTGAAAAGCTATGGCGCTTACCTCCCGTCTTCGGGCCGTAAGGCTGATGCCGCGAAAAAATACCAGACGGATGATTTTTTTTACCGTGTTGAATCTCTGGAATATGTTGAAGATGCGTTGGTTTTCTATCTTGAGAAGGTAAGGGCGGCGTTCCCATCGGCGGATTGTAGCTCTCCCGAACGCGTCGTGGATCTTCTGCATGCGTGTTTAACCAAGTAGTCCGCGCAGCTTAAGCAAATCGAGCCTGCATGGGACAAACTGAACTGCATCCGTCAGAAGCGAAATGCCATAAGTGAAGATATCGACCAGTATATTCAGGACAAAAGTACGTTACTGCTTGGCTGCACAGATGAAATCGCCTTTTTAACCCAGAGCAAAAAGCAGTGGCAGCAATATCGCGCCGGTGAGTCGATGATGTATGCGTTCTTCACTTGGATTCCTGCCATTCGCACTAAGCGCCACTATCAGATTAATCTCTTCCTCGTTGAGACGCTTGGCACAAGAATGGCCGCATTTCAGGGCACCGCTCCTGACGGTATCGACGCGTATATCGACGGCCTGATTGTTCAAGCGCAAAAAGAACAGCGAGAGTATCAGCAGCAAATCGCTCGTGCTCAGGACGTTTCCCGACGCGAAAGTGAGGCTATTCAAGATTGGCAGGGTCTGAACCGATCACTGGGGTATAACGGTGACGAGGAGCTGAGTCTGGCCGGAGCCGACGAGCTTGCCGATACACAGCTCCGTTTCCCCGCGTTTCTGATAGCGACCCACTGCTGGGAAGGTCGCTGGCTAATGGACATGGCCACTATTGATGACCTTCAAAAAGAAAAAGGTCTTAAAGGGGCGAGGGCGATCACGGCCCGCTGGCAGCGCAGGATGAAGCTCACCCCCTGTGTGGTGATGACCTGCTATATGCTTCCTCATCATTTGACCATCAGGGAACATGTTGGTGGGAAGAAGTTTGATGATAGTTATTTATATAATTTTGCCGATCTGCTGATCGTCGATGAAGCAGGGCAGGTGCTTCCTGAAGTTGCAGCAGCCTCCTTTGCATTGGCGAAGAAAGCGTTAGTGATTGGCGATACAGAACAAATTGCCCCTATCTGGAACAGTCTACCTAGTATTGATATCGGCAATATGGTGGAGGAGAACATCCTTCCAGGTGGTACTCAAGAAGAACTCACAGATGCTTATGCAAGGGTGTGTAATTCAGGGAAAAGTGCTGCATCGGGTAGCGTCATGAAGGTTGCCCAGTTTAATTCTCGCTATCACTATGATTCGGATCTGGCTCGTGGGATGTACCTGTACGAACACCGCCGCTGCTTTGATAACATCATCGGCTACTGTAATGCGCTCTGCTATCACGGTAAGTTGCAGCCTAAACGAGGGGTGGAAAAAGGGACATTTCCTCCGGCAATGGGCTATTTACATATCGATGGTCTGGGTCAGCAGACAAACGGCGGGAGCCGTTACAACACCTTTGAGGCAGAGACGATAGCAGGCTGGCTTGTGGCGCACAAAGAGGAGCTAGAGCGCCATTATGACAAACCACTGCATAAAGTCGTGGGGGTTGTTACGCCATTTTCAGCACAGGTCAACGCCATTAAGACGTCATTGCGTAAGCTCGGGATTGACTGTAGTGGCGATGAAGATTCGCTCACGGTCGGTACAGTTCACTCCCTGCAGGGAGCCGAAAGATCAATAATCCTCTTCTCCCCAGTCTATTCCAAACATGAGGATGGAGGGTTTATCGACAGCGACAGTAGCATGCTGAACGTTGCCATTTCCCGTGCAAAAGATAGCTTTCTGGTCTTTGGTGATATGGATTTGTTTGAGATTCAGCCTGCATCTTCGCCGCGTGGATTGCTGGCAAAATACTTGTTTGCCTCGGATAGCAACGCATTGCAGTTTGAGCGCCAAGAACGTAAGGATTTAAGCGCAGTACAAACGCAGATCTCAACCCTACATGGCGTGGAGCAGCATGATGCGTTTCTGAACCAGACCTTTAACACTATCGGAAAGAACATCACTATCGTTTCCCCTTGGCTGACATGGCAAAAGTTAGAACAAACTGGCTTCCTAACATCAATGGTCCAGGCACGGTCGCGCGGGATTGAAATCACTGTGGTAACAGACAGAAATTTTAATATCGAGCATACCGATTATGAAAAGCGTAAAGAGAAACAGCAGCGCCTTAATGATGCTGTGGAAGAGCTGAAAGAAATGGGCATCACGACGAAGCTGGTCAAGCGCGTTCACAGTAAAATTGTGATTGGGGACGAAGAGGTGCTGTGTATAGGATCGTTTAATTGGTTTAGCGCTGCACGGGAAGAGAAGTATCAACGGTACGATACGTCGATGGTGTACCGTGGCGAAAGCCTAAAAGGCGAAATTAAAACAATTAATACCAGTTTGGAACAACGTGAATTGTAGTTCTGAAGCGAGTTGTCGTTCTGGAGCTTAGTTTTGCAGATTATATTTCCGTGTTAACTCTCTGGCAGCATCACATTTATTGGTGTTGCCAGTCATCATGTTGTGGTGAGAAATAAAACTGTTTCTCGGAGCACTCGCTGATAACTTCCCGTATCCCTTTGTCATTATCTTGCTGACTTTCGATTAGCACACCTCTTAAATAACATTTCATCTCTATAGGTTAACTTATATAAACATCCCCCATTCAATAATGATAAGTTAGATTTCAAAGATGATATTTATAACATAAGCAAGATGATTTTTTTGAACTATACTTAGCGTTAGAGTGTTGTCATTGGGATTGTTTAAGCAGTTCTTATAGCTGCCACTTCAAACAGTTAGCCACAAGGAGAGGTGAAAATATGGATGTTCTGGTATTTAGTAAATGTCAGTTACTGTCATTCTCATTTGAATATATATTCAATCATGTATTTAATGCCAATAATCTTAAAAAAGTCATGGTGAAAACCTATGAGGAAACGGATTCATTTGTTAGTGCGATAGACCAGAATACTCAGTTAGTCTTAGTCGATATAACATTAACCGGCTATATAGATGTATATATCATGCTAAGTAAAATAAAAAAGAAATCAAGAGTCATTATATTATGTGATGAAAAAACTGACTTGCGTGTGATACCTAACGTCTATAATGCGATTTTGTATAAAACTAGCAGTATATTGAATATTATCACGACAATAGAAAGAGTGTGTGATGATAAATATAGTAATATGGTTGTTGACTTGGAAAGAGATACTGTTGAAATCCCGCAACTCACTAAAAATGAAAAGAAAACATTAAAACTCATTGTTGCTGGGTTGAATAATCACCAAATAGCACAATTACTAGCGATTCCTTATAAGAAAGTCATTGATTACAGATTTAGCATATGTCAGAAATATAACGTTAATAGTTTGGATATCAGTTATCACAAACATGGGTTACCAGTGAGTATATGAGTACAGTTATAATAAAATCCCTCTTAGGGAAATAGTGTGAATATTGCGATTAATCTGTAATTTCGTACCCTATAGGGTGCCATATTCTAGCGTTTTTGAGAAAATTTGATGGTGTGATAAATGGTTTAGTCTATACCCGATTTTTGGTTATCAAAAGTTTGAGTGCAGTGGAATACCACGTTATGACACCATAGGTATTTAGTATCTAAAGTAAACGTTAGCGTTTCGCTTGTAGCCATATTTATCACGTATATTTGACATGTAGTGGCTCACTGTTTTTCTCGTAATATTTAGATGTTCTGCAATGCTTTGATAATCCATACCCATAGTCGCTAAATGCAAAACCTCTTTTTCTCGCTTTGATAGCATGGGTTGTGATTGGGCACTTAAATCCAATGGGATATTATCATCTCTATTTTTGCTCACCCAAATTAATAGCTTATTAAATAATGATGTAATCTCTGTGACGGGTGCTGTCTTACTGACGACAGAACGCGTTACTTCAGATAAAGTGTGGTAATAAAGTGAATCTTCCTCATATTGGCAAAAAACGAGGAGGTGAATGTTTCTAATTTGATGCTTAATTTTATCAAAAATAATATTTTGCTTTTCTTTTGAAATGCCATCGATATCGAAGATGACAATATTTATTTTATTATTATCTAACTGATTGTTAAATTCCTCAAAAGAATTAAAGAGTTTGGTGTTTATTTTGTTTTTATCTACACTCATATTATTATGAATAATGATTTGTAGTGAAAAAATAAACAATGAGCTTTTGCTGAAAATGATAACGTCGATCATTTCCCCTCCTGTAATTAGGGTTTTTATATAAAAATTAATGATTGATGAAAAATAAAATATAATGATCTAATTTTATAGATATAAGGAATCCAGCCATTTCTTTTAAGGGAAATAGTTCATATTTAATAAACCTATGTGTTTATGTTGGATTCGATTATATGCGATATTTAAAATCGTCAAAGAAATTTGATTTAGATCAAAGTATCTTGGCATGGAGCCATTTGCGGGGCATTATGCTAATTTTATGGTTTTTTGTGGATTTTTATTCTTTTGATTTTAATAAGGTAGTTGGAATGAATAATTTTTTTATATATATTAGTGAAAGATACTTTCTCAGGGGGAGTTATTTTAAGTATCTCCCTACGGCAGACGTTAAGGATGCCTACAGGTGCTGTCATCCTTCGCCCATAAAATAGATGTTTAACTCTCTTGCGCAGATATTAATGCGGCTTTCTGTCGCATTACTTCTGTCTGTATCGCGTCTTGTTGGATCATTTGGACAGCAAAATAGAGGTCTGGTACTAATACAAGCTCTTGTGTGTAATGAGACATATTGTTTCTTGCCAGCCAGCGGGTGAGCTCTGTGCTTCGGCCAGCAAGAATGAGTGTTACGCCTTTTTCTTTCAGGATGGGGACCAGCTCTCTGAGCATCGCGAACACACTGGCATCATTATAAGTAAAGCTCGCCGTCGCATCGACAACGAACCATTGAGGGGGTGTGGTCGCGCTGTTAACCAGTAGAGTCACGCGTTTTTTAAAATAAGTGGCATTAAAATAGGTCAAGATAGAATTGAAGCGATACATGATGAGGCCATCAATTGGCTTGATGTTATCGGCTGCATTGACTGAATGAATGATGCCTTGGCTGTCAACGCCAAGTAATTGATCTGTCGGTTTGAATACCGTGCGAAGGAATTGCAATAACCCAAGAATAATGGCAAATCCGATACCATCAATCAGCCCGACGACTAACACTGCGATTAAAGTAAAGACGGTCAGAACATAGGCCGAACGATTGTGCGCTCGCATAGAGGTGATGGCTTTAAAACTGAACATCGACCATGCGGCGTAAATCAGTACCGCACCGAGTGTCCCCAGCGGAATGAAACTCAGGGTTTGAGTCAGGAAGATAAGCACCAGCGCAATCATTAAGGCAGCGACCACTGATACCATTTGAGACTTGCCACCGTTATCGTCATTGACCGCTGTACGACTGGTTGCCGCACTGACCGCAAATCCTTGTGATGCACCCGCGACAATATTGATATACCCCAGTGCATAGAGCTCTTTATCAATATCGACTTCATAGCCATTTTTACTGGCAAAACTTTGCACTGTCATCATAAAGCTTACAATACTGATGACGGCGAGATTGAGTGATGGGACGACAAGTTCACGCAATAAATTAGGGTCGAAATGAGGCATGGTGATATGGGGTAAGCCTTCGCCTAAACTACCAATAATGGCAATCCCCTTCGCGTTGAAATCCAGATACCAGCTTAATAGCGTTGCAATTGTCATCACAATAAGAGGGCCGGGCCATTTGGGCCGCAGTACTTTTAGAATAAATAGGGTAAAGAGACTCGTCACGGAAAGTAATAATGTTAATTTATGGGTATCAGATAATCTTTCGGGCAGAGCAATCAGGCATTTAATTAAATCGGATGGAAGAGAATTTATCCCTAGAATATTGCCAAACTGCCCGATGATAATAGTAATGGCGACCCCATTTAACAGCCCTTGTAATATCGGCTGAGAAAGGAAGTCGGCAAAGATAGCGAGGCGAAAACGGGCGGCAAGGACGCACCAGAAGCCGGTCATTATTGTCATGACAATGGACATTTGCCACAGCGTATTAGGATCGCCAAGGGCAAGCGGTGCAATAGCGGCGGTAATGACGGCACATGTCGCAGCATCAGGGCCGACAATTAATTGCCTTGATGTCCCAAACAGCGCATAAACAATCATCGGTAAAATGCAGGCATACAAACCAACAATGGCATTGATGCCCATTAACTCGGCGTAAGCAATGGCAACAGGTAATGCAACGGCAGCAACCGAAAGTCCCGAACGAATATCAGGTTTTAAATTGGCTTTATCATAATGAATAAAAGTCGTTAGTCCGGGAACCCACTGAGTTATCCATTTTTGTTGCATTATTTTGCTGCCTTTATTCTGATGTCCTCAAGAATAATACTTTAGGCTGCTTTGCTTATGATGTCACTCAGGACTCGGCTGTCTTTAAAAATCATATTGCCGAAGTTCATCCAGCGCGATGCTGGCAACCGCGAGCGCAGTTGCTGGATTGCTATCACTTTCAAGATGCCATGACGCGGAGAGTCCGGACCATGCGACCACCCACGAAAGAAGACGATGTCTATCAAGGGCCGCCGTTTCAGCCACGATATCGATTTGCCTGCTCAACCTATTCGGCGAGGTCGCGGTAGTGAAATTAGGGTTGCAAAAGAGATTAGCAAAATCAAAACCACGTTCACCGATCAAGCCTTTAGGATCGATGGCGAGCCAACCCCGAATACCGGCATCAAGAATATTCCCATGATGGATATCGCCATGAAGAACCGTAAGGTCTTGTGGGGCAGCGAGGAGTTTTGCGGCGATAGACGCCGCATTGGCATAAATACCGCCTTGGGTTTTAGCGGCAGCCTCGAGTGCGTCGAACTGAGTTGGTAACTCTGGGAGTTCGGGACGAAGGGGTTTGTTTTGCCCATGCAGGCGGGCAGCAACATGGCATATTATTCGGCTAGCGGCATCATCCTGCCCGTTTTGGACCATGGTTAACAGCGATCTTTGCCCAGAGATCCGCTCAAGGAGGATGGCTTCCTCCTCCAGCGCCAGAACGCGGGCGGCACCCTCGCCAGCCCACCACTGCATTAGCTGTGCGCCGAGACACTCATCATGAGTCATCGCAATTTTCAACATCGCCGGTTGAACGCCATACCGCACCGGTTGCAGCCAGCTTGATGGCGTGTGAAATGCCTCACCTTCGGCGACTAATTGCCAACGCTCGATATACTGATGTAATTTCGCCAGACATGCTGCTTGCGCGTGTTGTTCCATCAATGCCTCCATTTTATCCCTTGTAGCGGATATTTATTTTTTATCCCTTATAGAGGATAAAAATTGATTTATCCCTTGCAGGGGATATACTAAAAATATCCGCTTGGGAGGATATTATGAAAATTACCTCTGCTGCAATGTTGGCAAATACACTACGGAATGAACGCAAAAAAAGTAAGCTGACTCAGCGAAAAACAGCCGAGACAGTCGGTTTGAAGCAATCAACAGTATCAGAGTTTGAAAACCATCCTGATGGTACCAAATTAGACACGCTGTTTAAGTTATTGGCAGCACTGGATTTAGAGCTACAGGTTAGGCCAAGGAACCGCAATATTAAGGATAATACAACCTGGGATCAGGAGTGGTAATGTATGGAAAAGTTAACCCTTGCATTAAACGGCATCGTAGTTGGTACCTTGGAGAAGGCTGCCGGTGGTGAAATCTCTTTTTTCTATCATGATAGCTGGCTTGAACGCAGTGGAGCACGTGCGATTTCTCTGTCGTTACCCCTACAAACGGTGAAATTCCGTGGGGAGGTTGTTTATAATTTTTTTGATAACCTTCTGCCTGACAGTGAATCTATTCGCAGCCGTATTCAAGCGCGTTTTCAAACACCAACAAAGCAACCTTTTGATTTACTCTCCCAAATAGGGAGTGATTGCGTAGGGGCAATTCAATTATACCCAGAAGGCCGGCAAATAAATTCTGTCACCGAGATCCATGCAACGCCTTTAAATGACAATGAGATAGAAAAATTACTCTTAGGGTATAAGGAGGCGCCTTTGGGCATGGAGGCCGATATTGATGATTTCCGTATTTCTTTGGCTGGGGCACAAGAGAAAACAGCCTTACTGTGGTATCAGAATCAATGGCATCGGCCAGAAGGGAGTACACCAACGAGTCATATTCTTAAATTGCCTATAGGCTATATAGCCGCTAATGGTATTGATTTAAGTGAAAGTGTCGAGAATGAATGGTTGTGCTTAAAGATTGCTGAAGAATTTGGTCTACCTGTCGCGTATTCAGAAATAAAATATTTTGGTAAGCAAAAGGCATTAGTTGTTGAGCGGTTCGATCGCCGCTGGAGCCCTAATAATAGTTGGTTGATGCGTTTACCGCAGGAGGATTTTTGTCAGGTCTTAGGTGTAGCACCTGCACTCAAATATGAATCTGATGGTGGTCCTGGGATTGCAGATGCGATGAAACTATTACTCGGTTCTCAGCAAGCGATTCAGGATCGGGATATTTTTTTTAAAAGTCAGATACTTTTCTGGATGTTAGCCGCGATTGACGGGCACGCGAAGAATTTTAGTGTGTTTATTGAATTGGATAGCGCATTTCGTATGACACCCATTTACGATGTGATGTCTGCATTTCCACTCATGCACCCACGAGGAATACCGGCTAAAAAAGCAAAAATGGCCATGGCATTACTTGGACGTAATCGGCATTTTCACTGGAGTACTATTTTACCTCGGCACTTCATTTCAACCGCGAAACAGGTGAATTATCCCGAAGATAATGTTGTGCAATTAATGGCTGAAATGAAAGAAAAAACCGAACAAGTGATAGCTGCGGTGAAGGCGGTTCTACCACAGGGCTTTCCCGAAAAAATCAGTGAGCCTATTTTCTCTGGTTTAAGGCGGCAGTCGGCGAAACTGCCCTAAGAGGACAGGTAGAAGAGTAAAGCGTCCGCGCCAAGGATGGCGCGGCTCGAGCCATCAGGGATGATTTCACGGCGACTTTACGATCTGCCTGTTCTCTGGGCGACGGGCACTTTGTCGATACATTCAGCACCGCTCAAGCCCCGCCTTGTCATTATCCAAATGATTATTTCAGCAAGTAAGACTGACCTTGTTTCAACACCAAATCACAAGCTTTGGTTTTGATCTTTTCAGTGATTTGCTCGCTGCCCAGATCATTGAGATTCAGGCTTTTGCCCTCGCCGGTTTTCAATAAGCCACCCAAACCTTCCTGATAATCTTGGCTCTTGGCATTCTCGGTGCTGGTGATGCCCAATTTACTCATCAATTGGTCTTTAACCGCCGTGGTGCCATTGGCAGACAGCACGTTATTTTTTACGCAATATTGCAAGATACCCGCCGCATTGGTCATCGTGCTGGCGCTCAAACCTTTATCGCCCCCGTTGAGCAAACCTGTCAGTGACGATATTGACGCGCTGCTATCGCCTGATTTGCTGTACTGGTCTGCGGCACTTTTGACTGAATCCAGTAAGCTATTCGCGCTTGCTGCACCGGCCAGTAATGAGGTGGAACAGGCCAAAGCCAATACCCAGCGATGAGTGGTATTCATAGAAACTCCTATTTGACGGTGTATGTCACAGCAGGTGAAGCGCGAGACAGCCAGAAAGGCTGCCTATCATTATTTTAAGTGCACAGGATACTGCATAACATGCATTTTACTGATAGGTGATATCTGATAATGGGGGATAGGGGAAGGGCAAAATGATCGAATCAGCCAGCACAGTGGTGGTTGGCTGTTGGCGGAGAAAAGGGAAACGGGCAGCGACACGATATCGGCTGCCCGCATCGGCTAAGGCATCAAGCCGATAAAGACGGTTTTCTTGCGTGGTCCGGTCATCAACCCCTCCAATTGCTCAACGCACGCGAGGTAGTGGGGCGTCTTTTTATGGGCCGCTACCGCCTCTTCATCGGTATAAGCCTCATAGATGTAAAAGCGGGTCGGCAAGGTTTCATCCCTCAAAACATCAAAACGCAAATTACCGGCCTCACGGATAGAGCCGAGGTGATTGGCGCGAAAAACCTCAATGAATTGCTCAACTTTGTCATCTTTCACATTAATTTCGACGAGAGTAACGTGCATACTTTCCTCCTTGTCACTGCTCAACCTTTTTCATGTAGGAACAACTGGTACGCTGTTTCTGCATTCTCATTCTTATGCACCACGGCATGAACCGCTTTCAGCATGGCAATCGGTGCCTCAGACTGGAAGATATTACGGCCCATATCCACGCCAGATGCACCCTGATCAATGGCTTGATAACACATTTCCAGCGCATCACGTTCCGGCAGTTTTTTACCCCCAGCAATCACGATAGGTACTGGGCAACCGGCGGCAATACGTTCAAAACCACTATCCACATAATAGGTCTTAATGATCTGCGCGCCCATCTCAGCGGCGATACGCGTTGCCAGAGAGAAGTAACGTTGATCACGGGCCATATCTTTGCCAACGCCCGTTACCGCCATGGTTGGCATGCCATAGCGCATCCCTTGGTCAACCAATTGAATGATGTTTTTAATCGATTGGTGCTCATGCTCAGTACCGATATACACCTGTGCTGCGACGGCACAGGAATTGAGCCGTAAAGCATCCTCCATGGCTACGGCGACTGCCTCGTTAGATAAATCAGTCAAAATCGAGTTAGCACCAGACGCACGCAATACCACTGGGCGATTAGCGGCGGCGGGCACGATACTGCGCAAAATACCACGGGTACACATCAGAACATCGGCATAGTCAAAGAGCGGGGCGATATTGATATCAATACGCTCTAAACCGGTGGTTGGCCCCTGAAAATAGCCATGGTCAAATGCCAGCATCACCGTGCGATTGGTTTTCGGATTAAAAATCCGCGCCAAACGAGATTGCATCCCCCAATCCAGCGAACCAGACCCTTTCAGCGTAAAAGCAGGATTCTGTTGCGGTACGCCAATACCGAAATCTTTACCGTCTTTGATATCGTCTAAATCAGCCATCTGTAATCACTCCAATACTATGGGTATTGGCCCGCCCCTAGGACGGGCCGCGAGATCAGAAATCGTATTTATCGATGTTTTCTTTAGTGAAAACGACGCGTTGTGGCAGCAAGACAATGCCGTTGCCCTTCGCTTCATACTCATAGCCCTGAACGCTGTTCGGGACTACTTCAACCACGCCAATGTTCGGGATATCCAGCTTATCGCCGACATTCAGCTCGCCTTTTTTCAGCATTTCATTGGCGACATAAACCGAGATTTTGCCTTGGTTAACCACATCCCACAGACCAAATTCTTTCACTGTGCCGCGCTCAACATAAGGGCGCATCACGTTCGGGGTACTGAAACCGACGATAGCGACGTTATCGCGCTTCAGGTTCTCTGCGGCTTGCGCGGCAGCAGGCAAGGCATTGGCATCAGGGGCGATAATCGCGTCCAAATCGCTGTAGGCTTTTAAGATGCCCTCGGCGGTTTGCAGGGATTTAGTCGCATCGTTATAGCCAAATTGGGTGGTCACCACTTCCCAGCCGGGGTGCTCTTGCTGGATTTTTTTCTTCGCTTCATTAACCCATTGGTTCTGGTCGGTCACCGTCGGGCTGGAATAGAAGAACGCCACTTTAGCTTTGTCCTTTTTCACCTGATTCGCTGCCATATCGACCAGCATCGAGCCCAATTGATTCGGGGTGCCTTGGTTGATATAAACGGAACGGCACTCAGGTTTGGTATCGGAGTCCCACGTTAAGATTTTGACCCCTCGTTGCATGGCGCGTTTTAACGCAGGGCATAAACCATCAGGCGAAACAGCGGAAACGACAATGGCGTTGTAGCCCTGATTAACGAAGTTATTGATCAACTGAACTTGGCCGGAAACACTAGGCTCTGTTGGGCCATCATAGGTGACGTCCACACCCAACTCTTTACCGGCATCGACGGCACCTTTACCGCCACTGGTGAAGAAACCTACCCCGACCAGTTTCGGGATAAATGCGATGCGTTCTGCCGCTTGCGCGGTGGTGATACAGGCAAATCCGAGGGCACAAACCAGTGCCAGCTTTTTTAATCTTTGTGTTTTCATTGCTATCTCCGAATCACTGTCTTTGTTAGGGGTCGAGGTGTTGGCATTTCGTGAGCAAAAAACGCGTTCAAAAATCGGTATTAACTTAGGGTGCTACGGCTACGACGACGTTGTAGCCATTCTTGAATCAGATGTCGGTGTAGGCTGATGGAACGCCCGACCACCACTAAAATCAGTAATGCGCCAGACAATGCGCTGGATATTTGGTTAGGGGTGCCGATCATTTGCAGACCTTGCTGCAAATAACCCACCAGCAATATCGCCAGTGCTGTCCCGAGGATGGAACCGGAACCGCCATAAATATTGGCTCCACCAAGCACCACCGCCGTGATGGCTGGCATGAGGAAAGATGCGCCTAAATCAGAGCGGGCAGAGCCGAAGTACGACACCAAAAGCACCGCGGCAATGGCTGATGCCAAGCCGGTCAGGGCATAGAGAATACACAAAGTGCGTGCAACGGGCAGGGCGCTGTAACGGGCGACTCGACTGTTTTGCCCAATCAAGAAAACATTGCGGCCGCTGTGGGTGCGGTGCATCAGCAGCCAGAACAGAAACACGCAGACCATAAAAATCACCAGCGGGACGGGCAGGCCGAACAGCGTTTGGTTAGCAAAATCTGTGAATGTAGTCGGGAAACCGCCAATACCTTCGTAGCCAGTCGCACCGGACATACCGGATAACAGCAGGGCGCTACCGCCGAACAGATACATAGTGCCGAGGGTGATCACCAACGGGTTCACGCCGGTATAGAGAATCAAGCCAGCATTAATTAAGCCGCACAACGCACCGACCATGAGGGTCAGTGGGATGGCGATGCTCATCGGTACGCCCGCTTGGAATATCACGCCAAGGAAGATGGAGCACAGCCCAATGGTCGAACCAAATGAGATGTCGATACCGCCACTGACAATCACCATGGTCAGCGGCAGGGCCACGATCCCGATACAGATAAAATCACTGGTACTGAACAGCAGCACATTGATATCCAACATGCGCGAATTCGATAAGCCAAACAGCAGGATCTCCAGTACCAGCAAGGCTGCTAGCGCCAATTCCCATCCGTAACGGCGGTATGTATTCATCGTGCCACCTCTTTTTTAGTGATACCCATCATCTTTCAAACCGCAGGTGTGTTGGCTGCTCTAAGCACCCGAATCATCTATTGATGCAGCTCATCGGGATGAGCTCGTTTGCCGCCGCCCTGTATCGTGAAATCTATTGGGTACGGTATTGGCCTTTTTTTTATCTTTTTCTTTATCCTTTTCCTTCACGGCTGGCCGAGCATTAAAACGAGCGTATTTTTGTTGCCGAATATTGCGCTCCACCGCGCAGCGCAAGCGGCCATCGAAGACCAGCACACCGAGCAACACCAAACCGGCGATAAAGTCATTCCACCAAGCGGGCAGGCGCAGCAGCACGAGCACACTATCAATTTGGGTTAAGAGATAAGCCCCGAGAATGGCCCCGATGATGCTACCGGTACCGCCGAGCAAGCTGATCCCACCCAGTACGCAGGCCGCGATGGCTTTCATTTCCAGCCCGTTACCGGTTTGATTGGGGATAAAGCCAATTTGTGAGGCGAAAACGATCCCGGCTAATGCGGCCATGACGCCATTCATGGAGAACGCAAGAATGCGGATACTGTCGGTGCGAATCCCCAGTTGGCGTGCGCCTTGTAAGTTGTCGCCAGTGGCATAGAAGCTGCGGCCAAACGCTGTTTTACCCAGCAGCCAAGCCATGGCAAGGATCAGCAACATAATGAGCCAACCAATAGGGGAGATCGAAAACAGGATAGGCGTGGATAAACTTTTGAGATCCGCCGGCAGCCCTTCAATCCATTTACCACCGGTGAGTAGCAGCATCAGGCCGCGATAGAGCCCCAACGTCCCCAATGTGGCGACGATGGCGGGAATGCGCAGCCAAGTGACCAGAATCCCGTTAAAGAAGCCCGCCCCCATACCGACCAGCAGAGCAAACAAGCAAGAGAGTGCCAACCCGAAACCGGCGTTAAGTGCCATACCGACCGTTACCGCACACAGGCCAGTGATGGAGCCAACGGACACATCAATATTGCGGGTGAGCATCACCATAGTGGCCCCGATCGCCAGCAAGATCAGAATTTGCGCACTACTGAAAATCATGGTGAAGGTTTGCATGCTGAAGTAATTACTATCAATCACACCGAGTAACGCGAATAAGGCAAGGATGGCCAGTAACGCGGTGGCTTCACGGTTATTTTGGATAAATTTCAACATGATGCACCCTCATTTTCATCGACAGCGTTTTCTTCATCGGCAGAACCATGTTCACCAAAGGCCAGATGCATAATGGTGTCGACATTCATCGCGGGCCCCTCTAGCGCACCGCTGATTTCCCCCTGATGCATCACCAAGACGCGATCCACCATTTGCACCACTTCCTCTAGATCGGAAGAGATAAAAATGATCGCCACATGTTGTTCAGCAATGCTGCGGATTAACTGATAAATATCACTGCGGGCAGCGACATCCACCCCACGAGTTGGCTCATCAATAATCAATAGCAAGGGGTTAGCTTCTAGGCATTTGGCAATCAGCAGTTTTTGCTGGTTACCGCCCGATAAGGTGCGCACGGGTTGTTCCAGATGGTTGAATTTAATGTTTAGCGCACGGCGATAACGCTCCAAAATGGCGGCTTCCTGCGCCGGATGCGTCCATATTCCCTGGCCGCTTTGGGTGAGCGAGCAGACATTCCAGCTCAGCGGAGCATCCAAATAGAGGCCAGAGGCTTGCCGGTCTTCTGGCAGATAAACCAACCCTGCTGCTAAGCGATCGATAGTTTTCATGGTGGTGATATCAACATCTTCCAGCCAGACACTGCCGCCGCTGGCGGGGCGCAAGCCATACAGCGTTTCAGCCAGCTCAGTTCTTCCGGCACCCACCACCCCAGCTAGCCCGAGAATTTCACCGGCGTGCACCTCAAAAGAGAGGTGGGCAAAGCCTTCGCCACTGAGGTCGGTGACTTGGATAACCGGCAGATCCGATTGCGCGCGGGCTTGAGAACGCCGATTACCCGGTAATTCCAGCCAAAGTTTTTGGGTATCGGATAACTCGCTATTTTTGGCTTGCGGTGTAATGGCCTGAATAATCGTATCGGTTGAGAAATCCGCCGTTGCTCCGCTCAGTGCAATGCCGCCATCGCGCATCACGCTGACCCAATCGGCCAGTTGGCGAATTTCAGGCAGTTTGTGAGAGATAAAAACGACGCCGACGCCTTGTTGTAATAACGTTCTGATTTGGCTAAATAGCCGGTGAGTTTCCGCTGGTGTTAGCGAAGCAGTCGGTTCATCCAGAATTAAAATCCGCGAGTCACGCATCAAGCCGCGCATGATCTCAACTAACTGTTGGTCGGCCACATCCAGCGAACCGGCGCTGACCGAAAGATCTAAATGACAGCCTAAATCATTCAGTAACTGCACCATTTTCTTTTTATCTGCTTGGTGCTTAGGTAAACGGAACAGAATATTTTCCTGCACCGATAGATTGGCGAACAGCATCGGTTCTTGTGGAACCAGATAAATGCCTAATTGATGTGCTTTGGCTGGCGTGAGATTGAGGCAAGGCTCACCATTGATTTCTAACGTGCCACTATCGGGTGGAAGCACGCCTGCGATGATCTTCATCAACGTTGACTTACCCGCGCCATTCCCTCCCAGCAGAGCATGTACCTGACCCGGTTGCAGGGTAAAATCGATACTTTTCAATACCACAACGCCGGAAAACTGCTTACTGATACCCCGTACTTGGAGCAGCGGTGGCGGAGGGGTGATAGTGTGCGGCATGAGCAGCTCCCGGATGAACAAAAATAATTTAAAATTAAAAGTGTTCAAAAAAGATAGCCGCATATTCCCTTTTATGGCGTAATCAAGATCACATTTCCGTGAATAAAAAAATTTAAATTAAAATATGTTCAAATGTGTTGGCTAAGCTGTTAGCGTAGTTATCAATCCAGATTTAACATTCATGACGTCGTTATCTGAGTCGAAATCGCAAAGAGCAATGATGAAAGAGAAAGCACTAGTGGCCGTAAAAGAAAAACCCATGTCGTCCAACGATGAATACAAATATCCGGGTAATAGCATGAGTGAAGAGGAACTGCTCGCTCGCATTGCGTGGTTTTATTATCACGATGGCTTAACACAAGGGGATATAGGCGAACTGCTGGGGCTGACCCGATTGAAGGTGTCCAGATTGCTGGAGAAAGGCCGTCAATCAGGCGTTATCCGCGTCCAAATCAATTCACGCTACGAAGGGTGTTTGGAGTTGGAAAACCAACTACAACAGCATTTTGGCCTTAAACATATCCGCATCTTGCCTTCTTTGGCTGATCTCAGCATCAGTAGCCGGTTGGGAATTGGTGCTGCGCATTTATTGATGGCACTGATACAACCCCAACAACTACTGGCGGTCGGCTTTGGCGAAACCACCATGTGCGCCTTGCAGCACCTGAGTGGTTTTATTGCCTCACAGCAGGTTCGACTGGTGACACTTTCAGGCGGTGTTGGCTCTTATATGACCGGCATTGGCCAGTTAGATGCTGCCTGTCAGGTTAGCATCATTCCCGCGCCATTACGGGCATCCAGCGCCAAAGTCGCGGATACCTTCCGCCAAGAAAGCAGTGTCCGCGATGTGATGTTGGCAGCCTGTGCGGCCGATGTCGCGGTGGTTGGGATTGGCTCAGTGAATCAGCAAAGAGAAGCCACCATTTTACGCTCTGGTTATATCAGTGAAGGTGAACAACTGATGTTCAGCCGTAAAGGCGCAGTTGGCGATATCCTCGGCTACTTTATGCAAGCCGATGGTGCGTTAGCGGCAGAGATGCAGATACATCAAGAATTGATCGGTATTTCATTGGCTGACTTAGCCAACATCCCGACAGTGATTGGTGTCGCCGGTGGAGTCGAGAAATCTGACGCTATTGTTGCGGCGCTGAAAGGGAAATATGTCAATGCCCTCGTGACGGATGAGCAGACAGCTCGGGCGATCATCAAATTGATTTAATGGGCGATGAATGTGCCGTTTGAGATGTCGCCGCACGTTATCTGGCGGCGACCATGGCAATAATAACGGCAAACACGCCACAGGCTTTTCAGCCATTTTTACACGATTTTTTTATGGCAGTAGAGGACAGTTTTATTCATAAATTCATATAAAACAGGGGATCGCGCAAATGAGTCAATTCTCTACGACCACGCCATCGAGTGAGTATCTCATGGCGCTGGATGCGGGCACCGGCAGTGTTCGGGCGGTGATATTTGATCTTAACGGTAATCAAATTGCCGCCGGACAGGCTGAGTGGCTGCATTTACCTGTGCCTGATGTACCGGGGTCGATGGAGTTTGATTTAACCACCAACTGGAAACTGACGTGCCAGTGTATCCGTCAGGCACTGCACCAAGCGGGATTACCCGCCAGCGCGATCCGTGCCGTTGCGGCCTGCTCCATGCGCGAAGGTATCGTGCTTTATGACCGCAGCGGCAAACCTATTTGGGCTTGTGCCAATGTGGACGCCCGCGCCAGTCATGAAGTCAGCGAGTTAAAAGAGCTGCATGATAACGGTTTTGAATTTGAGGTTTATCAGTGCTCCGGCCAAACACTGGCGTTGAGTGCGATGCCGCGTTTGCTGTGGTTGGCACATAACCGCCCCGATATTTATCGTCAGGCAGGCACACTGACCATGATAAGTGACTGGCTAGCCAATATGCTCAGCGGCGAGTTAGCGGTCGATCCCTCCAATGCAGGCACCACCGGCATGCTGGATTTAGTCACCCGCGACTGGCAACCCAGTTTGCTGGATATGGCAGGGTTACGCGCCGACATCTTATCGCCTGTGAAAGAGACTGGAACGCTGCTCGGCCACGTCACCGCGCAAGCCGCCGAAGAGTGTGGCTTGCTGGTGGGGACACCGGTTGTTATGGGCGGTGGCGATGTACAGCTGGGCTGCTTAGGGCTAGGGGTGGTGCAACCGGGGCAGACGGCGGTCTTGGGCGGCACTTTCTGGCAGCAAGTGGTCAATTTGCCGCAACCGATTATCGACCCCAATATGAACACGCGGATAAACCCCCATGTCATTCCCGGTATGGTGCAAGCGGAATCCATTAGCTTCTTCACCGGCCTGACCATGCGTTGGTTCCGTGATGCATTTTGTGCGGAAGAAAAACTGTTGGCGCAGCGGCTGGGTATTGATACCTACAGTTTATTGGAAGACATGGCCGCTCGCGTACCGGCAGGGGCTTATGGCGTCATGCCTATCTTCTCCGATGTGATGCGCTTTAAATCTTGGTATCACGCCGCACCTTCCTTTATCAACCTCTCCCTCGACCCAGAGAAATGCAACAAAGCAACCTTATTCCGTGCATTGGAAGAAAATGCCGCAATAGTATCCGCCTGTAATCTGGCACAAATTGCTGCGTTTTCTGGGGTTAAAATTGACTCAGTGGTCTTTGCTGGTGGCGGTTCAAAAGGCAAACTATGGAGCCAGATTCTGGCCGATGTCACCGGCATTCCCGTCCGTGTCCCCGTAGTGAAAGAAGCCACCGCCCTAGGTTGTGCCATCGCCGCAGGTGTCGGGGTCGGTCTCTACGACGCACTAGATACCACCGGTGAAAAACTGGTCCGTTGGGAGCGTGAATACACCCCAAATCTAGAACATAAAGCCCTCTATCAAGCCGCCAAAACCAACTGGCAAGCGGTGTACACTGATCAGCTGTCGCTGGTGGATAGTGGGTTGACGACGTCGTTGTGGAAGGCCCCCGGGCTCTAAAATTGGCTATCTTACTGGCCAGCTTGAGCTTCGGGGCAGTGCTCATCACAGTCACGTACTACGTGTACGCTCCGGTTCTTGCGCGCTGTCCGCACTCAATCTGACTGCGCCGATAACGCCAATTTCCTCTTGTTTGGCTATCTTACTGGCCAGCTCGAGCTTCGGGGCAGTGCTCATCACCGTCACGTACTGGGTTATGTCGACAGTTAACGCGATTCAGAGCGGTGAGGGTAGACAAAAGAGTAAAGCGTCCGCGCTAGGGATGGCGCGGCTCGAGCCTACAGGGAGGTATTGACGGCGTCTTTACGATCTGTTTGTCCTCACCGCGGGTTACACTCGATCTTACAAAGATAGCTATCACTCATGGTGATGAGTGGATGCTAAAACGTTTGCTATCTAACAAATCCTTGATATAGCATTATTGCCCCCTTTCGTTGCCGATGATGGCGCATCCCATGATGAATACATCAAATATGACTCAATCACCTACTGGGCAACCCGCTCCGACACCTGCACAAGAGCACAATATCTTGCCAGCAGCTTTGCGGGAGAAAGGCAATATTCAGCGCATTTTGGTCATTAAATTACGCCACTTCGGCGATGTTCTCTTAACCACGCCACTGTTGAGCACGTTGAAAGCCAATTACCCGCAGGCAAAAATAGACGTACTGCTCTACGGCGGAACGCAGGAAATGCTGCGTGAGAACACCACTGTCAATCATGCGTTCATTGTGGATCGTGGCCTCAAACATGCAGGCTTAGCAGCACAAATCAGCGGCGAAAAAGCCCTGTTTAACGCATTAAAAGCCCAGCATTACGACCTGATCCTCAATTTATCCGATCAATGGCGAGCTGCGGCTTATTGCCGGTTGCTAAAACCGAGCTTCAGTATCGGTTTTCATTACCCGAAACGAGACACTTGGCTATGGCGCTATTGTCACTCCACCCTCGTCGACATCCCCCATGCCGCTGAACGGCATACGGTACTCAATAACCTCGACATCCTCGAGCCATTACAACTGACTGACATCATCACTGATGTCACCATGTCCTATGGCCCGCAGGATATTGAACGAGTAAAACAGCTATGCCAGCAACGCAACATCAGCGATTACATCTTGATTCAACCTTCTGCCCGCTGGAAATTCAAAACTTGGGCCAGTGAATCATTTAGTCAACTGATAAACCATCTCACTGAGCAAGGTGAAACAGTGTTGCTGACCGGCGGCAAAGATCAGGCTGAACTAGACTATATTGCTGAAATCATTGCCGGATGCGCGCAGCCTGAACAAGTCATTAATCTATCTGGCCTATTGGCACTACCCGAACTGGCGGTTTTGATCGACAACGCGAAGCTATTTATTGGTGTCGACTCAGTCGCAATGCACATGGCCGCAGCCTTACAAACTCCCGCAGTGGTGCTATTTGGCCCCAGCAACCTTAACCAATGGCATCCATGGCAGGCGCCACACACCCTATTATGGGCCGGGCATTTCCGTACATTGCCGCATCCCAACGAGATAGACACCGACACGACGGATCGTTACTTGAACGCTATTCCGGTTAATGAGGTGATAGAGGCAGTTGATGCTTGGCGAGTCGCTAAAGGTCACTAATCCTTCAATTACTTTGTTTTCCCCAACCAGCCTGAGTTGAGAGAATTATGACAACGTTAATACCGGAAATGCCGGTCAATCGCCGCAGTGAAAAGCTGAGCAGTGTTGCAGCCGTCCTGCTAGGTATTGGTATCGCAACGAACAACCAACTGATGAACATTTCATTGGTGTTGATTATTATCTGTTTGGTTATCAACAGAAAAACCATTGATATCAAGTCATTCCTAACCAGCCCACTGGTATATCTCCCCGCCGCCATGTTTGCATTGCTGGCATTATCGCTGCTATTCCATGACAACAGTTATGGTCCTGATATGGTTGGGAAATATAAGAAACTTCTTTATATCCTGCCACTGGCGCTGTTCTTTGTGAATCAGCCGCGGTTGATCAAACTATTTTGTACCGGTTTCTTAATTGCCAATGCGGTGATATTGGCTGGCACGCTAATGGTAGGCGTTTTGCATATTCCGTTGAGTGGCATCGATCCCACCAACCCGACCATCTTTAAACTGCAAATCACCCAAAACTTCTTTATGGCATTGGCGGCCTTACTCTGGTTAGCGTTGGCATTCAACAGTCAAGGCTGGAAACGCTGGGGGTATGGCCTGTTGGTGGTGGCTGCCAGCTACAGTATCTTGTTCCTGATACTGGGGAGAACCGGTTATGTGGCGCTGGTGGTGGGGCTAGGCGTATGGCTATTCTTCTCACTGGGTAATCGTCAACGGATCGTTTTAGTGGTGCTAGGGATACTGGCGTTCGCGGCTTTAATCGTTATTCCGAATAAGGCCACTGACCGTATGATGCTGGGTGTCAATGAAATCAACGTCTGTATCGACGCACCATCAGACGATGTTTACAAGGCGTGCAGCTCTTCTATGGGGCAGCGTATGGCTTTTGCTATTGAGGCAAGCCGCCTGATTAAGGAAGCCCCGATTTTAGGCCATGGCGCGGGCGGTTTTTATTATGGAAATCCAGCGACTAATTATTCCATTAATAACCCACACAATGAGTATCTGATCGAAACAGTTCATTCAGGTGTGGTGGGTTTGTTGATCTTCTTGGCATGGATTGCCTGTTGTTACCGTGTTATTTGGCAACAAACACCGCTGTTACGCAATGTATTACTGGCAGTATTGACCAGCTATATGGCCTGCAATTTCTTTAACTCATTCTTGTTGGATTCATCTGAAGGTCATCTATTTATGATCTTCGTCGCAATTTTAGCGGGCTATTCAGTGACTGGCCGCCGACCACTTTTGAATAAGCGCTTAAACGAATAGTTCGAATATTGATTGTAAAGAGAACGGACGAAGCAACGGCCCCTAATCGGGGCCGTTTTTTATGGCGTGTATGTGTAATACAAATCGCGATATTAAAACTAAGCCCCCTCGTTACTTTCACTATTAAATGCCAACAAATTGGAAGCTATGATTATTCAAAGGATTTATTGAGGGCAAGAACACAGAGATCATCTCATTCCCTTAATGTATTAGATAAATAAATAGACAAGAATTGTCTTAAAATTTTACCTTTAAGAAAACAGACAGATAGGTAATAGGAATCGCCTTAATGTAGAGAATTAGGCCCATCAGCGGTTTAGTGAATACATAAAGCGGTGAATTTGGTCACTATTAAGTACTGCTAAAGTATGGGGTAATTTTTTGTAATAATTTACATTTTATCTACTTTGGTCTATTTTTCCGCCACTACGCAAATAGTCATAAAGGTAGCTATGATAAATATGTATTTATATCGATAAGTGGGACTGGGCGAATCTGTTTGTAGGGTAAACAGAATTTACACTTAACGTAATTTATCCAACGTCACTGAGAACATCATGGCCAATTCATCAGCGAATAAATTATCTTTACCGGCCCTAACCTCATTAGTGGTCGGGTCAATGATCGGGGCAGGTATATTTTCATTACCGGCAACCTTCGGGCGAGCAACAGGTGGGTTTGGCGCACTCATTGCCTGGTGTATCGCTGGGGGCGGTATGTTAATGCTCGCGTTTGTTTTCCAAACATTAGCGCAGCGTAAACCTAACCTTGATTCCGGTGTTTTCATTTACGCAAAGGAAGGCTTCGGCGATTATCTTGGTTTTGCCTCGGCATTAGGTTTTTGGGCGGGGACCTGTATTGGTAACGTCTCTTACTTTGTGCTTATCAAATCAACATTAGGGGCATTCTTCCCTATATTTGGTGACGGTAACACGATCCCAGCGGTATTAGTGGCCTCCGTGATTTTATGGGGATTCCATATTCTGATATTGCGAGGTGTAAAAGAAGCAGCAGCGATTAATACCATTGCCACCTTCGCAAAAATCATTCCTATTTTCATTTTTGTCATCGTTCTGATCTTTGCCTTTAAAGGTGATGTGTTTGCACTGAACTTCTGGGGCACACCCGATGTGGTGAAGAGCGTTGATTTATCCCACCTGAATGATTACGGCTATGTCGGTCATGCTGCCGCGGTGATGGCACCGGTTGTCGAGCCTGAATCTTTATTCTCTCAAGTCCGTAGCACCATGCTGGTCACCGTCTTTGTCTTCTTAGGGATTGAAGGGGCGAGTGTTTATTCGCGTTACGCCAAAGAGCGTAGCCATGTCGGTATTGCCACTGTTCTGGGCTTCATTGGTGTGCTGTGCTTGTTAGTGCTGATCACCATGTTGTCTTACGGCGTGTTGTTGCGTCCTGATTTAGCGGCATTACGTCAACCATCAATGGCTGGAGTGCTTGAAGCGATAGTTGGCCGTTGGGGTGCGATCTTCATCAGTATTGGTCTGATTATCTCGGTATTAGGCGCTTACTTATCATGGTCACTGTTAGCCGCAGAAGTCTTGTTCTCTGCCGCTAAGAGTAAAAGCATGCCTAAAGTGTTTGGGACGGAAAATAGCAATGCGGTTCCTTCCGCTGCCGTTTGGCTGACCAACATCTTTATCCAAGTGTTCTTAATTCTGACATTGTTTACCGATTATGCTTTCCAACTGGCATTGGAATTAACCAGTTCACTGACCTTGATTCCCTATCTATTAGTGGGCGCTTATGGGTTGAAACTGGCATGGACCGGTGAGAGTTATGAAACAGATAAACGTGGTCATAGAAAAGATTTAATTTTCGCCCTGATCGCGACTTTCTACTCTGCACTCATGATTTACGCAGGTGGCATGAAGTACTTGTTGCTATCGGCCATTATTTACGGCCCAGGCACCATTTTGTATCTGATTGCCAAACGTGAACAGCATCAAAAAGCCTTTAATAACTACGAAAGAATCCTGTTTATCGTTCTGATTGTGGCTGCGGTTGCTGCGATTTATAGCATTGCCACCGGAATTATCACCATATAATTTATTGGAGTTCTTATGTCAGATAAAGCTAAGAAAGCTCACGCCAAAACCAAGTTTGGTGTTCACTCTGAAGTGGGGCAATTACATAAAGTGATGGTTTGCGCCCCTGGTCGCGCCCATAACCGCCTGACCCCGAGTAATTGTGATGAATTATTATTTGATGATGTGCTGTGGGTCGAAAGAGCGAAGCGCGACCACTTCGACTTTATGACCAAAATGCGTGAACGCGGCGTAGATGTGGTTGAAATGCATAATCTGCTGGCGGAGACGGTGGCGATACCGGCGGCGAAAAAGTGGATTTTGGATCAGCAAATTGTTCCCAATGAAGTGTCACTGGGTATCTTGCAAGAAACCCGTAGCTATCTGGAAAGTTTGGAACCGCGTCTCTTAGCGGAAGTGCTGATTGGTGGCCTCTCAACCACTGAACTGCATAAAGACGGCAAATGCGACAAAGAAGAGCTGAAACTCATCCGCGAAGCAGTTGGCATCACTGAATACTTGTTGCCGCCACTGCCTAATACACTCTATACCCGTGATACCACTTGCTGGATCTACGGTGGTGTCACACTGAACCCACTGTATTGGCCTGCTCGCCATGAAGAAACCATCCTGACCACGGCCATCTATAAATTCCACCCTGATTTTGGCGATGCGAATGTCAAAGTGTGGTGGGGGGACCCAACACAGCACCACGGCACCGCCACGCTGGAAGGCGGCGATGTGATGCCAATCGGCAATAAAACGGTGTTAATTGGCATGAGTGAGCGAACCTCTCACCAAGCGATCACCCAGTTAGCGCAATCACTGTTTAAAAATAGCGCAGGGCAGGTCGAGCGCGTCATGATTGCGGCGATGCCGAAACTGCGTGCCGCGATGCACTTAGATACCGTCTTCACTTTCTGCGATCGTGATGTCGTGACGCTGTATCCAGCGATTGTAAACCAGATTCAAACCTTCTCACTGCGCCCAGACAATGGCCCGACCGGCATTAAATTAAGCCGCGATAAAGGCACCTTTGTTGAAGCGGTCGCGGGTGCATTGAACCTGAAGAAACTGCGTGTGGTTGAGACGGAAGGCAATGATTACGATACCGAACGTCAGCAGTGGGACAGCGGTAATAATATGGTCGCTCTCTCACCGGGTGTCGTACTGGCTTATGACCGGAATACCAAAACGAACACCCAGTTACGTAAAGAAGGGGTGGAAGTGATTGAGATTGTCGGGAGTGAGTTAGGTCGTGGACGCGGGGGCGGCCACTGTATGACTTGCCCGATTATTCGGGATGCCGTCGATTATTAATGCCCTTGCCCTGGCAGCCGTAGGAGAGTTTTACTGGCCGAGCTAGGGCATCGATAGGCTTGATTAACGGCATTGCTCTTAAAAAAATAGCCGATAGTGAGTAGCAAAAGAACGCTATTTCGCTATTGGCTATTTATTCGTTAATTTATCTCAATTTTTACACAAATAACGCTACCCATTTTGGTACTAATTGTGCTGATCTACTTTCAGGGAATTTTACCGGGGGATTATTAATCACACTGAGAGACCTTTTTACCCACACGCCCATTTCTTTGGGAATAAGAATGTCGGTAGGTCCTTAATCTAGCCCAGAAAACAGATAAAAAAGTGTGAGATAACTAATCTGCAATAATATTTAAAATCTGACTCAACGAGAGCTTATAGTGAAGATAAACACAGTAGTCACTCTGCTATTAACGTTCCTGCTCGCGGCTTGCGACAGAACTCCCCCTGAAGTTGTCGAAAGTGTGCGCCCGGTGAAAATATTTACCGTTGAAGATGGTGGCCAAAATGGGACGCGTTATTTCCCTGCTCGGCTACAAGCTGGCGATGAAACCCAACTCTCCTTCAAACGCAGTGGGCAGCTGCAACAACTATTGGTGCGTGAAGGTGAGCGAGTGAAAAAAGGCCAGACGATCGCTCAATTGAACGACACTGATCTGAATTTACGGGTTCGCGATCGCCAATCAACCTTTAACTTAGCCCGCGATCAATTCAACCGTTTCAATACATTGCAAGGCCAGCGAGCGGTTTCTCGTGCCGAACTCGATGTCCGCCGTGCTGAAATGGAATCTGCCCGTGCCGCGCTAGAAATTGCGCGCAAAGAGCTGAGTGATGCAACCATCACGGCACCTTTTGATGGCATCATCGCCAATGTGACTGCGCGTAACCATCAGGTGATGGCCCCCGGTCAGGCGGTGGCGACATTGAGTGCGCTGGATACCTTAGATGTGGTGTTCAGTGTGCCAGAACGCCTCTTTACTACGCTGGACATCAGCAACCGTAACTATAAGCCAACCGTGATACTCAACCATTTACCGGGGCGTGAATTTACGGCTGAATATAAAGAACACACCACCACAACCACCTCTGCCTCACAAACCTTCCAAGTTACCTTGACGATGGAGCGCCCTGCGGATATGCCATTGCTTTCGGGTATCAGTGGTCGGGTGAGAATCAACTCCGGCAACTTGTCAGGGACTGATCATCCGACAATTGTGGTGCCTGTCGAAGCGGTCTTTAACCCTGATAGCACTCAGTTAAATGATGCGCGGGTCTGGGTGATTAAAAATGAAGATGGTCAGATGCACGTTGAAGAACGCAAAGTTCAAGTGGGTCAGTTGACCGAGAACGGCATTCAAGTGACCTCAGGACTGGCTGATGGCGAACATATCGTCGCGGCCGGTACGGGTGAGCTTCGTCCAAATCAAGTAGTACGGGCTTGGGTACGTGAGCGAGGTCTCTAATGAAGCTGCTCGATAACTTTATCAGTAATAATACCCGTATCTGGCTAACGATTCTGTTGCTAGGTATTGGCGGTATTATTGCCTATCTCAATATAGGCAGGTTAGAAGACCCCGCTTTTACCATTAAAACGGCAGTGGTGGTCACTCGCTATGATGGTGCATCGGCGCAACAAGTCGAGGAAGAAGTCACATTACCGCTGGAAAATGCCATCCAAGAGCTGTCTTATGTGGATGATGTGACCTCTATTTCCAGTGCGGGCTTATCCCAAATTACCATTAACATCCGTGCGCAATACGGTGCCAATGAATTACCGCAAATCTGGGATGAATTACGTCGGAAGATCGGCGATAACAGTGTCCGGTTACCGCCGGGAGCCGGCATACCCATGGTCAACGATGACTTTGGTGATGTTTACGGTTTCTTCTTCTCGCTGACGGGCGATGGCTACAGCAATCAGGATTTGCGTAATTTTGCTGAACAGCTGCGCCGTGAATTGGTTCTTGTTCCGGGTGTCGGCAAAGTGGGTATCGTGGGGATTTTACCGGAAGAAGTTCAGGTAGAAATTTCGCGCGCCCAAATGACTGCCGCCGGTATTACGCCTCAGCAGCTCTCCGATCTACTGGCTCGCCAGAACGTCGTGTCTGATGCAGGCCAACTGCTGGTGGGGAGTGAGTCGATCCGACTGCACCCAACCGGTGAATTCCAAAGTGTACAAGAGCTCGGCAACCTATTAGTGAGCCAGCCGGGTAGCCCGAAGAGTGTCTATCTGCGTGATATCGCGACGGTGACACAAGGCTTTGGCCATTCGCCGACCAATATCTATCGCGCTAACGGCAAGCCTGCACTGGCGCTTGGGATCTCATTTGCCCCGAACGTGAACGTGGTCAATGTCGGTAATGCGATCAAAGCCCGATTGGCGCAGCTCGAAGGTGAGCGCCCGTCAGGCATGCATATCAATGTGTTCTATGACCAATCTCATGAAGTGGAAGGGGCAGTAAACGGCTTCATCCTCAACTTCCTGTTGGCATTGTTGATTGTTATCGTCACCCTGCTGATTTTCATGGGGGTACGCAGCGGTGTAGTGATTGCCATCTCGCTGGCGCTTAACGTACTCGGCACACTGCTGATTATGTGGCTACTCAACATCGAGCTACAGCGCGTGTCGCTTGGGGCGCTAATTATCGCGCTCAGTATGTTAGTGGATAACGCCATCGTGGTGGTGGAAGGGGTCGTGGTGGGTCGCCAGCGGGGGGAAAGCCTCTCGACGGCGATCGGCAATGTCGTGAAGCGTTCCATGATGCCGCTGCTAGGCGCAACGATCATCGCCATTCTTGCCTTCGCGCCCATTGGTCTATCCAATGATGCGACGGGCGAATATTGTAAATCGTTGTTCCAAGTGCTGTTGATCTCCTTGATGTTGAGCTGGATTACGGCGCTGACCCTGACACCAGTGTTCTCCAAATGGGCGTTCCAAGGCCAGAAACCCGCGAAGCAAGACGCCGACAAACCCGCCAAGCAACCTTACGATGGCTGGTTATTCCGTTACTACCGTGTGGTGCTGAATAAATTGCTGCAACATCGCAGCATTACTTTGGTATTGCTGGCTGCGCTCCTTGTGGCTTCGGTGATTGGTTTTGGCAACGTTCGACAAAGCTTCTTCCCACCGTCGAACACGCCAATTTTCTTCGTGGATATTTGGCTACCGAATGGCACTGATATCGGCTATACGGAAGGTATCGCCAATAAAGTTGAGCAATATATCAAGCAGCAAAAAGGCGTAGAAGACACCATGGCGACCATTGGTCAGGGTGCGATGCGTTTTATGCTGACCTATAACGCCCAGCGGCACTATCCGAACTACGCGCAGATAATGGTTCGTACCGAGCAGCTAGACCAAATACCGGGCTTGGTGAATGAAATCGAGTCCTACATGCATGATGAATACCCGCAGGTAGACGCGCAGATCAAACGCATCATGTTTGGGCCATCCAACAACAGTTCTATCGAAGCGCGTTTCATTGGGCCCGATCCTGATGTCTTGCGAACCTTAGCGGCACAAGCGGAGAAGGTCGTCATTGCTGATCCGATGGCGGATGGGGCAAGGCATGACTGGCAGGATCGTAGCAAGATGATCCGGCCGCAATTCTCCGACTATCTGGGCCGTGAACTCGGTGTCGATAAACGCGAGGTTGATGGCACATTACGCATGAGTTTTGGCGGCTTACCGGTGGGGCTATACCGTGATGGAACCCGCCTGATGCCGATTGTCCTGCGTACACCTGATGCAGAGCGGCTCAACGCCGAGCGACTCAATGATGTGATGGTATGGAGTCAGGCGCGGCAAGCCTTTATCCCGATCGACAACGTGGTCACCAGCTTTGAAACCGAGTGGGAAGATCCGCTGATTATGCGTTTAGATCGTAAGCGCACACTGACAGTACAGACGGATCCGACGCAACAAGGCGGCGAAACATCTTCCGAGCTATTACAGCGTATCAAACCGGGGATCGAAGCCATTCAACTGCCACGAGGCTATGAGCTTGATTGGGGCGGTGACTTCGAAAGTACTCGAGAAGCGCAGCGCGGCATTTTCATCAGTTTGCCTATCGCGTTCCTGATTATGTTTGTGGTGACGGTCTTGATGTTCAGCTCAGTACGTAACGCGCTGGCGATTTGGTTGACCGTTCCTCTGGCATTAATCGGTGTGACCTTCGGCTTCTTGCTGACGGGCATTCCGTTTGGCTTTATGGCCTTGCTGGGGCTGCTCAGTCTAAGTGGGATGCTGATCCGTAACGGTATCGTGCTGGTGGAAGAGATTGGCCTACAGCGCAAAGAAAAACCGCTGCGCGAGGCGATTATCGATGCCTCTACCGCACGTTTGCGGCCGATCATGTTAACCGCATTCACCACCGTGCTGGGGTTAGCACCGCTGCTGAGCGATGCTTTCTTCCAAAGTATGGCGGTGGTCATCATGTTCGGTCTGGGCTTCGCCACCGTGCTGACCTTACTGGTTCTGCCCGTCATTTACAGCGCGATGAATCCTGAGCCGAAAGAAAAAAAGCATGACGAGCCGGCCACTGAATAATCATTAGCCGCGAGTCAAAAAACAAAAAGCTGCCCCCTGATCAGGGCAGCTTTCACACTGCTGACAAACACCGATGACTCGACCTAAAACGGTGAGGACAGGCAGAAGAGTAAAGCGTCCGCGCCAAGGATGGCGCGGCTCGAGCCATCAGGGATGATTTTACGGCGTTTTTACGATATGCTTGTCCTCGCCGCAATCGGCACTTTGTCAGCTATCTCCTTTTTTGTGGTGGCCTTTTGAAGCACCGTTTTTAAGTCCGCTTTCTTGTCTACAATTATCCCATGCTGTTCGGGATGGGATATCAGCCCCATTTGAATTGTGTGCGCGACTTCTCTTCTTGCCGTTGTTTAGCGGTATCCATGTTCCAAATTGAAACATCATTTCTCTCATAACGTTCCATAATGGAACGTTTTTACGCATGGTTTTCAGCTTGTTTTTTGCGCTTATAGTAATGGCAGATTTATCATTTAACCCAAAAAATGAATCATTATTGCCTTATCACTTACGCTACAGGAGCAAGATATGCTGAAAGTCATTCAATCTCCGTCTAAATATATTCAAGGCGCTAATGCGCTGCAGTCTATTGGTGAGTTTGCTAAGTTATTGGCGAATAACTATTTTATTATCGCCGATGATTTTGTCATGAAGTTGACGGCTGATACGGTAAGCACTAGCCTGCATGGGAGTGAGTTAGAAAATCACTTTAGCCGCTTTAATGGTGAATGCTCTCGTCAAGAAATTGAACGCCTGACGACTGAACTTAAAAAACATCACTGTAATGGGGTGATTGGTATCGGTGGTGGGAAAACTCTCGATACAGCTAAAGCGATTGCTCACTATCAGCATATCCCGGTCATTGTGGTGCCGACCATTGCATCTACCGATGCCCCGACCAGTGCACTGTCAGTGATTTATACCGAGCAGGGCGAATTTGCCGAATATCTGATTTACCCGAAAAACCCGGATATCGTCCTGATGGATTCCGCCATTATTGCTAAAGCGCCAGTACGTTTGTTGATTGCAGGGATGGGGGATGCGCTATCCACCTATTTTGAAGCGCAAGCCTGTTTTGATGCCAAAGCTATCAGCATGGCAGGGGGCGCATCCACATTGGCGGCGGTGACACTAGCGCGCTTATGTTACGAAACCCTGCTAGCGGAAGGCTATAAAGCCAAACTGGCGGTCGAGGCTGGCGTGGTCACTGAAGCCGTCGAACGTATCATTGAAGCCAATACTTACCTGAGTGGGATTGGTTTTGAAAGTAGTGGCTTGGCCGCAGCCCATGCGATCCACAACGGTTTCACCGTACTTGAAGAGTGCCACCATCTGTACCACGGTGAGAAAGTAGCTTTCGGTACATTGACACAATTAGTGTTGCAAAACAGCAGCATGGAAGAGATTGAAACCGTGCTCTCATTCTGCCAACAACTGGGTCTACCTATCACCTTGGCTGAAATGGGCGTCACACAGGATATCGAACGTAAAATTCGCGCCGTCGCACAGGCCAGTTGTGCCGAGGGTGAAACGATCCACAACATGCCGTTTGCCGTCACTCCTGACAGCGTTTATGCCGCGATCCTCGTGGCTGACCAATTGGGCCAAGCATTCCTTAACTGATTAGCAACGGATTGATCGACGAGAAAACTGACTGAGTTTGCCGGTGGCCTTCATCATCGGCAACTCTGTTCTCCAGCCATTCCCCTTCGCGGAGCATTAAATGAAAAAATTAATTAATAGCGTAGAGAGTGTGTTACAGGAACAAATTCAGGGGCTGGTTGAAGCCCATCCTGAGCTGAAATTACATCAGGAACCGCTTTTTATTACTCGGGCAGATGCCCCCGTTAAAGGCAAAGTCGCTTTGATGTCCGGTGGCGGCAGCGGTCATGAGCCGATGCATTGTGGCTTTATCGGCGAAGGGATGTTAGACGGTGCTTGCCCCGGTGAGATTTTCACCTCGCCGACACCTGATCAGATGTTCGAGTGCGGCCAAGCCATTGATGGCGGAGAGGGGGTACTCATGCTGATTAAGAACTACACCGGCGATATCCTTAACTTTGAAACTGCCGCAGAACTGCTGCATGCCGAAGGGACAGCCGTCGCAACATTGGTGATTGACGACGATGTGGCGGTTAAAGATAGCCTCTACACCGCAGGGCGGCGTGGGGTGGCGAATACGGTCATTATCGAGAAATTACTCGGTGCAGCGGCGGCCCGTGGTGATTCGCTGGACGATTGTGCTGCCCTCGGTGAGAAAATCAATAATCAGGGGCATTCTATCGGGATAGCACTGGGGGCTTGCACGGTACCCGCAGCAGGAAAACCTTCATTCACGTTGGCTGAAAATGAGATGGAATTTGGCGTGGGGATTCATGGCGAACCTGGGATTGAGCGGCGGCCATTCACCTCGTTAAATGACACTGTTGATGCCATGTTCCACACCCTGATTGAGCACGGGAGCTATCAGCGCACATTACGTCACTGGGATAGACAAGCCGGTGATTGGAGTGAAACACGTCAAGCCAAGCAGCCATTGGCGAAAGGCGATCGGGTCATTGTTCTGGTGAATAACTTAGGGTCCACCCCGCTATCAGAGTTGTACGGTGTTTGGCATCGCTTATCAGCCTGTTGTGCCGATTTTGGTTTGACCATTGAACGCAAACTGATTGGCAGCTATTGCACGTCGCTGGATATGCAGGGGATATCGATCACGATGCTCAAAGTTGACGATGAGCTGTTATCACTGTGGGATGCACCGGTGAATACACCCGCTTTTAGCCATTGATAGCCAAGGCTAGAGAGAATCAGTTGGCCTGTTTTAGAGATAAAACGTACAGATAAAACGTATTGGTAACACAACCCTGTGCCTGGAGAAAATCATGGGACTCACCAAACAACAAATTGTCAGTTGGTTACAGCTTTGTGCTGAGGTTTTTAGCGAACAACGCGATTTTCTGACGCAGTTGGATACCGATATCGGTGACGGCGACCACGGTCTGAATATGAATCGTGGCTTTAATAAAGTGGTCGAGAAATTGCCCACTTTTGCCGATAAAGACATCGGTTTCATTCTGAAAAATACCGGCATGACCCTGCTTTCTAGTGTTGGCGGGGCCAGTGGCCCGTTGTTCGGCACCTTCTTTATTCGCGCGGCACAAAGCACCAATGCCAAGCAGAGTTTGGATCTCCCCGCCGTATGCCAGATGTTCAAAGATGGCGTTGACGGGGTCGTGATGCGCGGTAAAGCAGAACCGGGCGATAAAACCATGTGCGATGTTTGGTGGGCGGTGGTCGCGCAATTGGAGCAAGCAAATCAGCAAGGTGTGCCGCTGGTGGAAGCTTTGCAGCAAACGGTTGAGCGTGCCCAGCAAGCATTGGCGAGCACGATCACCATGCAAGCGCGTAAGGGACGCGCCAGCTATCTTGGCGAACGCAGTATTGGTCATCAGGATCCAGGGGCGACTTCAGCCATGCTGATGATGCAGGCGCTATGGCAGGTTGCCAGCCACTAATGTGGTCCAACCGAATTTTTATCAGGAGGAAAGATGGTCAATCTGGTGGTAGTTTCTCATAGCGCGCTGCTGGCTCAGGGAGTCGCTGAACTGGCACAGCAAATGACACAAGGAGGTTGCCAATTAGCGGTGGCCGCTGGTGTAGACGACCCGGATCATCCGATTGGCACGGATGCCATTAAAGTGATGGAAGCCATTGAGTCAGTTTATACGCCTTCAGGCGTGCTGGTGTTGATGGATTTAGGCAGTGCATTACTCAGTGCAGAAACCGCATTGGACCTTTTGGATCCGAGTATCGCGCATCTTGTGCAACTCTGTGCCGCGCCTCTGGTTGAAGGCACCTTGGCTGCCGTCGTCGCGGCTTCATCAGGCGCTTCACTGGCTGATGTCAAAGCTGAGGCTATGGGAGCATTGGCGGCTAAAGCGGCTCAGTTAGGGGAGAGTGTTGTAGAACCTATCAGTAGCGCAGTCATTAAATCACCGCCTGACGCCCAAAGTGTCAGTTGGGTTGTGCGTAATCCCAATGGTTTACATGTGCGGCCAGCGGCGAAATTGGTGGAGGTGCTAGCTCCGTTCGCGGCGGATTTATTGCTGGAAAAGAACGGCCAATGTGTCAATCCGCGCAGCTTGAATCAGTTGGCGATTTTGCAAATTCGCAAGGGTGATACCATTCGTCTGATTGCCAGTGGTCCGCAAGCGGGCGAGGCGCTGGATGCCTTTATGCAATTGGCTCAGCAACACTTTGGTGAGTCGGTGACCACGGCCAGTGACAGTGGATTTACGGGGGTGATGGTGCCACGACGTACCGTAAGCGCACCACTATTCCAATGGTTACCTGCGAAACCGGTTTATTTACCTCGAACCATCAACCCTGAGCAAGTGACCCATGAGCAACAACGTCTACGTCAGGCATTGGCGCAAACAACGAAAGACTTGCAGCAATTGATGCAACAGGCTGATCAACAGATAGGGGCTGGAGCCGCAGCAATTTTCAGTGCTCACGAGATGTTGATTAACGATGAAGAGTTACATCGGGAGATGGAAGCTCGGATTGCGCATCAATTCGTCTGTGCTGAATCTGCTTTGCAAGACGAACTGATGAACATGGTGGCCGATTATCTGGCATTAGATGATGACTACTTGCGTGTCCGCGAGCTGGATATTCGCGACATTCTAAATCGTACATTGGGGCATTTGACCGGGCTACCGCCGGTATCACTCCCCGTGAATAGCGACATCATATTGCTAGCCGACGAGTTGCTGCCCTCTCAGATGGTTGGGCTAACCTACCAGCAGGTAAAAGGCATCTGTTTAAGCAAAGGGCATATTATGTCCCACAGCGCTATTTTGGCCGAAATGCTGGATATTCCCATGTTAGTAGGAGCGATGGGGTGTCTTGAAGCCAGCCGTAATGGGCAAAATGCGTCATTGGATACTGCACTCGGCATATTGGCGCTCCAGTAAAAATAACCGCCGCCATCATCAGTGTGAAACGCAGCCCTGTATTAGTGAAGGGTTGCGATTTCAGGGATCAAACTGGCCAAAGATGCCATGATTTGATTTTTCCACTGATAACGCGCTTTGATTAATGCCGCGCCCGCTTGACGAATATGGCTTATTTCTACGTCAGATAATGTGCAAATCTGCTGTATCACACAGGCAAGATTTTCTGCATCTCCCGCGATATGCCGGAATCCATCAATACCCGGAGTGACTTGCTCACTTAACCCACCAGAGTCGGCAACCACTAGCAAAGCTCCCTGTTTTCTGGCTAGCCAACGTGCTTCCATTGGTATTAAACCATTCGGTTCGTTTTCGGCAGAGAGGACGCAAACACGTGTGTTGTGCCATTGAATCAAGCAGGCCATAAGCTCTCGATCGAATGAGTGAATTATGGTGGGTGGGCTCGCGAGCTGGCTGGCTAATTGTGTTGATTGTGCTAATTGTATTAATTCGGGTAAAACAGGGTCACTGACAATCACGGGATGGATATCATTATTCAGCAAGCAGCTCGCTTTGAGTAATAAATCGTGGCGCTTGTACTGTACTCCCCTTCCCAGAGTAATGGCCAAAGGGCGGTCTAGCGGTATGCCATATTTTAACAGTGTATGGCTTATCACCTGATCACTGCGCAGCCGAAACCAAGGATCGTCAATATCTATCCCCGCCAGTACCGGAATAAAACCCTGTGGATCAGCGCCATATTGAGCCACTAAGTGAGTCGCCATAAATTGGCTGATAAAACCGAGTTTGATATTTGTGTCAATTTTGGCCCAATGGACGGGTAAGGATTCCGCCATTAAACGCTCAGGGTTGGGCAATGGCATTTCATGGTTAAATGCCGTGCCATGAGAAACAAAAATAACTTTTAAGTTCACCCCTTCGATGGCGGCTTGCAGACGTGCAATTAACGGCGTCAATGAGAAGGGCAACTCATGACAAAAAGCCAAGGTAATATCGTAATTTGCGCAGATATCGATGATTTTTGCTGCGCCAGCGGCAGAGGATATTTGCCAGTTCTGCAAATTACCCAGAAACGCATCACCATAGGACCAAGAACAATTCGCGCCGTTTCCCATTGTCATATTGGGAACGGTGGAGAAAGATCCACCCATCGCGTGAATGTGGCGAATATAATGGGCACGACGCTCATCATTAAAAGAACAATGATATCGGCTACAGGCAATCTCAATAAAATGAGGCTGCAAAATAATGTGGTGAGCAGCCAATAGCTCAATAACCTCAGGCAAGGCTTCAATCTGCCCTCGAATAAAAGATCCCACCCCACCGACAAAGAGTTGAATACCTTCAGTGGCTAGATGAATAACGCCCACTTTCAGTGTTTTGGGTTCGTCGTTTGATAGCCTGTTCCTTGGCATATAACCTCCTGATATTGAGAATAATGTTATTTATAGCGAGATAATTTCCAGCAATATGATTTCTCGTAATACAATTAATTGCGGCATGACTTATATCGATACTCTCTCAACGTGATTAAGCGGTGCTTTTTTGGTTATCCTATAGTGATTGATAAACAAAAGATCTAATCCGCAGCTTAAAAATAGCTTGATGGCATCGCTAGGTGTTTCAACTATTGGCATTCCTTTGATATTCAATGAGGTATTAAGCAGAATTGGCATCTTCGTTTGTTCAAAAAAGGATGTTAACAAGCGATGGAATTTAGTATTCATTTCTTTTTTAACGGTTTGCACGCGTGCACTGCCATCAACATGGACAATGGCGGGTAAGTCTGCACGATATTGTTCTTTGACCTGCGCAATAAAAAGCATGTAGTCGCTGTCATGATCTATCTCGAAATAGTCACGCGCTTTTTCGTGTAAAACCGCAGGGGCAAAAGGCCGAAAATCCTCTCGATACTTCACATCGGCATTAATATGATCTCTCATGGCGGGATGACGTGGGTCAGCCAAAATGCTTCTGTTACCTAAAGCCCGAGGCCCAAATTCTGCCCCTCCTTGAAACCAGCCAATAACATTGCCTGATGCGATGGATTTTGCCGCGAGGGTTTCAACGTCATCATAGTAACTGTACTCAATGCTCTCGGTGTATTGCTCAAGTTCTTGGGCTATCTGGGCGTCATCATAATGTTGACCAAAATAGGTTGAACCTGAATGCTTGACGCGCTCTTTCTTCAGTACCTCTAACCAGCCGTAATAGCAACAACCAATAGAAAGACCATTGTCCCCTGCCGCAGGTTGAATATAGAGATTTTCAAACTCGCATCCGTGAATCAGTTTCTCATTAGCTGTGGCATTTAAGGCAACACCGCCGGCATAGGCAAAGTTTTTCATCGGATGAAGCTGATAATAATAATTAAACAGATATGACAATGCCTCCTCAAGCTTGGATTGCGCCCAATAGGCGATATCGGAATAATATTGGAAGTTATCTTTAAAGTGCCTCGGATTAGTATTGAGCAGCGGATCAATACTTGCCCACCATTCATTACGAAGTACCACTTTACCGGCATCGAAATAGAACGGATCCCAATCAATCACATCAGGCCGCCCATAAGGCGCCAGCCCCATCAATTTACCCGCGCAATCGAGTTCACCAAAAATATACAGCGCGATACCTTCATAAAACTCGCCCAGAGAGTTCTCTATTTCCCACGTCGACACGGGAAAGTTACGCCTATTCTTCCTATTTACCCAGCGGGAGAAGTCTTTGAATATGGGCTTCATGCTGCCATTTTGGTAAACATAGTAGCTACAGGTTTCCCAGTAACGGTAGCGCTGATGAATATTAATCTTGTTTGCACCGTCGATATTATCAACAAGGTCATTGCAGCTATCCAAGCTACCACCATGCCCATCGATAACCACGACGCCCATATTATCAAAAGGTGATGTTCCCACCGCACTGTAGGCATGGGCCAAATGATGTGAAATGCTCACAACAGGGACCATGGGGGGTAAGACTCTATTTTTCCGCTGTGTTAATTGTTCACTGAATAATGGGCTAAATGAGTTCTGTTCGACGATCAGTGAG
The DNA here is from genome assembly GCF_003048255.1 of Yersinia massiliensis. Lineage (NCBI taxonomy): Bacteria > Pseudomonadati > Pseudomonadota > Gammaproteobacteria > Enterobacterales > Yersiniaceae > Yersinia > Yersinia massiliensis. The sequence continues at coordinate 4,175,658 of NZ_CP028487.1, read as the reverse complement.
AGATCTTGGTACCCAATACCTGCCGCATCTAAACAGTATTGAATAGTGTCATTATCATTAAATCCGTCATGTTTTATTCTGGATAATCTTTCTTTTTCAATGGCGACAATAATCTCACCGTCTTTCATTAAGCAGGTTGAACCATCATGGGATAAAGCAGTACCAAGAATGTAGATAGATTTGCACATAATGAATATCCTTATTTATTATTGCATTAACTTAAAATGGCAGCGAGTCGACGTGAAAGTGCGAGTGTGGTTAACGACGGGTTCGCCGCACCGGGGCGCGGGAATGCACTCGGGCCAACAGCATAGAGATTATTGATATCATTGAATTGGTGTTGTTCATCCAGAATTTCCCCTAAAGGCAGCGTGCTACTTTCATGGTTTTCTGTCCCTAATGGGCTTATCCATGTCACCGGGACATGATAGTTAACGGTTCTTGAAGGAGAATGAAATTCATAATACACATCGCCCATGGTTCGGGCATGGACACTGAATCCGCCATCAAAGGCTAAAGGTGAGAAGGGGATTTTTATTTGTTGGCATAATTTATACCAAAATAAGTTAAGTTCATCTTGCTCTCTGTGGATTAACTCATTGTCTTCATGACTCAAAGTGCACGAAATGAGTAATGGAGCAACATCATCATATTCTACTACCTTGATATAGCCTTTTTCCGAAGGAACCTGTTCACCCATTGTCCACACTTCTAATTCAACACCGAATCTTGATTGGCTAAGGGTAAAGAATAAGTTGAATCGTTCACCTGATCGGCTAGGGCTATAGAAGATGGAATCTGGATGATTTTCCAGTAATCCTTTGAGCATGACAGGGACTTTTTGGAACTCAAGTGTCACATTAAAACCCTGAACGATATGGTCCACAAGACCCGTCATTTTTTTCTCTATCAAATGCCCCGTATTATAAAGTTCCTGAGCGGCTAACCGTGTATTTTCAATTGTGCCTAATGCGAGAACGCACTTATTGGCAAACACATGATGTATTTCATTCGATGTTACATTTCTTAATTTCGCGCCAGTGCAGTGACCATTTTGAGTTATCAACGAGATAGCTTCATAGCCAGAAATGATGGGGGGAAGATGTTTAGTTTGTTCTGCTTCATGCCAAAAAGATAAGGGCGAATAGGCTTCCCAACGGCCAAGCGAATCAACATTGCGTGTTGCCTGAGGCGTGATTTTAAATTCAAAGCCAGCAAATTTGAATACGGTATTTGTGTCATGATACTTTCCGGCCCAAGCTAATATTTCAGATTGCACCTGCGAATAAAGTGGGGGGCCACCTTGCCAAGTTTCGGTGAGATCACTCACAATCTGTGAAGGCCAAAATTTGAGAGCAGCAGCCTCTATTGGGAGAATGACCCCATGCCAATAGAGTGATCGGCCGCCGACTCTTCGCCGTAGGCAGCTTCCTTTTGAAAAATGAGGTTCACTTAACGAATGCCACGGCCGATAAGCATATCGATCGTATTCTTCATTCTTCCAAAATTTATCAGCATACTGAAATTCCTCTCCTGCATTGATATGACAGCAGTCATCAGTTGGCCCCACGTCAATTACAACAACGTTCTTAGCGTCTCGTTGGCTTAAATTTTTGGCAAGTTCTAAACCAGACATTCCAGCACCTAGAATAAGAATATTAATATCAGTGGGGATATGGTCTTGATGATATGTTGTATTAGCAACAGTAATATTCATTTTATATCCTTTAATAGCAAAAACTCATTATTGTTAAGTGAGTGTTGTTTTTTTAATTAAGTGTCAAAGTATTATTGCAATCGGCTGATAAATTTCTCCCAAGGAGTTTGAGGGAATCTTTTTTGCACTAATAGCTTATTATTCGCTAATAATGTTTTGAGATTTTCATCACCCACAGCATGGCAACACATCGACTCAAATAATTGTTGTGCTGCGTCCCGCGGGTGATCTTGTAGCACTTTTATATGATGGTATTCATGGCCATAAAACTCAGTAAAGGCAGAATAGGGTGTCACGGCGCAAGGAACACCGGCAATAGCGGCAAGGGCTGGGCCTAAACCGACACTTTCGACATTGTCGACATTGGGGGTGAATAAAATGGCACCCGATAAAGCATGACAAATAATGAGTAAATCAATCTCATCTAAATGCCATCTGTTCTCTTCGTCCTGATAGGTTTGCAGCGGAACTTCATCTAAAAAAATAAGGTCATCATGTAACTTAAGAAACTCTACTTGTTCCATCAATTCAGATGCATATTCAGGATCTTCATTCATATTACCAAATATCAATAATTTCGGTTTGCATAATGATTTCTCGCTATAAATATTTAATAATTCATTGAATACACTTATTGATATTTCGATACCTTTGACTCTGAATACTCTAACAGGAACAAGAATAACCGTTGAGCCTGTTGGTATATGATGCTGGCTTAAGAATGCAGCATGTCTCTCTCTGAAATCAGGACGCTCAATTTCAGGCAAAATATTGGGGATAACAAGCGGATTACTTTTTGTTGGGTAGTCTTTGCATTCATCAGCCAGCGCTTCGGAAGCCACTATCCATTGAGTATAGGGATTATCCTGTGGTATCGGGGTTAAGGAATTTGGTGATTGAGGATATAACCTATCTTCATTTTCATAAATGGCATAACTTCCAAAGAGGTCATGATCCCAAAAAATGACGCCTCCGCTCTCCTTACTCCCCCAATATTTTTTTGCAGCACGGTGAAGGGCGAGCGTGACTGGTGTTGCATCAGATAAGGTTAGATTTAAGCAAAAAACCCAATCAATCGCATTTTGCTCAAACCAATTAATGAAATATGTTTCATACTCATCAGCGATTGACGCTATCTCTGCTTCTATTTCATTCACTTCAGTATCGGTTAATGAATCATATTGTGAAACTTGATGTCGAATATTTAAAAGTTTGTCTGCATAAATATCACTACAGGTTGATGGTCGCTGGATGGTGCTGACTTTCATCCAGATGGGATAGTGTGATTTTTGGCTGCCAGCGGGAAAAAAGTATTTCTTGTCCGGCCGCCAAGAAAATCCAAGATCGGCAGGTATCTCATTCACAATGGTATTTTTTTTCATGGCAATTTCTACCACATTTCTAAAAATAGTGAGCAGTCCACTGGTTGGGAGACCATCTCCTGATATAACAGCCCATTTCATCTTCTTCATTTTATCTCCTGAGATTAACGCTCTAGCTGAATTAACTTTTTCGATAGGATATTAATGAGTAATAAAATAAATAAGCAGCCAATAAATATCGTGATAAAGGCGATTCTTAATGATGTCATATCGGCCAACATACCGAGTAATGGCGGGGTGAGCAGTAAGCCAACTCTTGATGTCCATGTGGCGAAGGTAATTCCATTTGTGGCATTGATATTAGGGAGTTGGCCAATAAATGATATCGTTAATGGAAATACAACAGATATGCCGAGACCGATTAATGCAAACCCTAACACTGTTAATATCGGTGAGTTAATACTCATTATAACAAATACACCCATTGCTGCAGTTATCGCTCCGCATCTTAGCGTAGTGATGCGCCCGAAATTATTAGTGAAATGATCACCAAAAATCCGCCCAACTACCATGAATATTTGACAGCTTAAATAGGGTAAGCCAGAAAGTACCGGTGACACATCATAATAGTCTGTCATATATATGGCTCCCCAAATACTGGCTGTTTCTTCAATGCCACAGGTGAAAGTCAGTAAAATTAATGCGATCAAATAAAGTTGATTTTCTGAGTAATGCTGACTTGGTTTGTTTTTCTCACAGGTGAATATTTTTCGCTGTCTATTTTTATCTCTAAAAATGACAATGAATAGCATTAGCAAAAATAAATTCCCGCAGAATACAGTAAGACTAAATTGCTTAATCGATAGGCCAATACTAATAGCAAATACGGCGATTCCTCCTCCGAAGATTGTGCCTATACTGCCAATGCCATGAAATCGATTAATTAAGCTTCTGCCACATGAGTTTTGCACACGGATAGCTTGTACATTGATACAGGTATCCCCCCATGAGTCAAATATACCAAATAGGAAGAGTGCGAGTGTTATACCATGCCATGATGATGAGAACGGTACTATTGAAATGCATGTAATGAGCAGCAAGAAGGTGATATTTGTCGCCCAATACAAGCCAATGAAATCGATAAATCTTTTGGAGAGTAGTCCAAATGTTATTGATCCTGCAGGTATCGCAGACACCATGATTCCCACCCTATAATTACTCAGCTCGAAATCCGATTTTATTTCTGGAAACCAAGGTACTATACTGGCGTATGCCATCCCATGGATGAAAAATAGAAATGATAATATAATACCTTTCTTTTTTTTCGACCTTTTAATATCCATTAAATTTATTTCGCTTAAGGTTATCATCAAGAAATATAGTTGAAATCAAAACCAAGTATGTTCCGGTAACCTGTTCCGATTAAGGGGTCTTTTAATTTTATTGGTGTGACTTTGTGCCAAATAGTTGAGTTTCTATCAACATGAAATAGTCCTTCACCGGGTTCTAATGTATGAGACTTAATAAAATCCTCTTTTTCAGTACAGTAAAGTTGACTTGTCCCACCTTCAATATTGTGCTTATCAACCACTAATGCTGAAACAATATAGTCACTGCCATCCTGATGTAAGCCCTCTGGGGAGTTAGAGACTGAATGGCTGGTATTATCAATCAGCAAGGACATCTGATGGCAAGTGACGCCTATTTTGGTTAGGTTTCTTTGTGGTTCACATTCACACAATATTTCGACAAAGTGCCTAATCAGGTTTTTCAGTATAGGTGAATCACTGATAGCCCGATCCATTGAGGGGAATCTTCGTGCTAATTGCCGTAAATCTAATGGGTGGTCAGCTTGTTGAGTGAATCCTATTGACCGGGGGATTTCAATATTTCTGATAACCCATTGATTATTAATATTCTCAGCAATGAACTGACTCACGCTTCTTTTTCTAAATGGCTTAAAAGCATGAAAAGTATGTTTAGCATGAGCAGGAAGCATCGAGATCAGATTTTTAATTTTTTCAGGGGTAATATCCTGATCAAGATAATGCTGCGCCTCTTGTAAAATTAAATCGTTGTCGTTAGGGTTCTGACTTATTAAAAGCTCTAACTGCGCTATCTTTATATCGTTATCATCCCAAGATAACTTATCGAATGGTAACTCTTTTTTCATTTCATGTATATTAATGCCAAATTCTTTAATGTTGAATCCAATTATTTTATATTTTAAATTCATAGGTTATATATCCTGTTGAATAGGGTGTTATTTATAATTGGTATTAATTAAAACTAAATATGATATCTTTATGTGGTAATTAATTCGCTTATCGTTACTAATTTGGGTTGTTATTTTATTTGTTTCGCTTTTTTATATCTCAAAGATTTCTTTTCAGCAAGCATTTAAAATTCAAAAATGAATTGATATATTAAGCTCGCTATTCTTACTGGAGGCGAATTATTGACTTCCCCCCCTTAATTTGGGGTGGAAAGATAATAATGTGTAAAAGGAACGCGTTAGACTAAAGAGTCAATGAGTCATTGCCTTTAAATTGTTGGATATCCATTTTGTGTTGTTTTATTTTTCGCCATAATGTTGTACGGCCAATACCCAATAAGGTGGCCATTTCATTGAGTTGGCCTTGGCAAACTAATGCTGCACGAATAATGGCCTGCCTTTCTAATTCTTGCAGTGATAGTACGGGTTGGGGTTGTGGCATATCTGGCTCTAATACGAGTTTTTCCCCTAATAAGTGTTCGGGTAAATCATTAAGGTTAATGCGATTGTTATGACAGGCCATGGCCGCTCGTTCTACTACACTTTTGAATTCCTGATCATTGCCAGGCCACGGATACTGGCATAGTTGGCGGATAACACTATCGTCTAGTTGATAATGGCAGTGGAAATGTTGACCAAGGCTTACCAGCGTGTGTTGGGCCAGCAGTGGGATATCTTGTTGACGTTGGCGCAGGGGAGGGATGTGCAGCTCGAAAGCTTGCAGGGTGTAGAACAATTGACGACGAAAACGCCCTTGCTTCACGAGCAAAGGGAGATCGGCACCGGTGGCGGTAATGATTCGGACATTGACCGGTATGACGCGATTGGAGTTTATTCGCATGACCATACCGGTTTTAATAATTTGCAGCAGCGCAGATTGCATCTCGGGTGACAAATATTCGACTTGTTCCAGATACAACGTGCCGCCATTCGCGAGTTCAAACTTACTCGGTTGCCCAGATTCACCTTCACTGGCATCACAGCCCAAAAACTCTCGAGCCATCAAGTTTTGTGGCAATGCTTGGCAATTTAATACGATATAAGGTCCATCGGCTTGGTCGCCGGCATTATGAATGGCCTGGCCTAATTGTTGTTTGCCGACACCTTCTTCCCCGTGTAGCAATATCGGGTGATGGCCCTTGGCCGCTTGCTTGCCATAACGCACTAAGCGGCGCATTTCTAGTGATGCGATGGGCATGTCGTCAAACGTATAACTAGCTCGACCTAATTGGCTGGAAACCATTCTTCGCAGCAATTCTTGAGGATGCAGCAAGGCAATATAACCGCAACGATCCCCATCAGGAATGGGTTTGAGCGTTAAGAGTGCCGGAATAAAATGCTGCTGATTTTCGAAAGTTACTTCCACATGGCTAAGGGGCGTTCGGTGCAAAATAGCCTGACTCAGCAACGCGGGGAGTGTTAATAGATCGGTGACCGGTTTACCAAGGCTGCTGGTTTCATCGAGCTGCAAAATAGCGGCTGCGCGGCGGTTAAGGTAGAGCAGACAGCCACGTTGGTCCCATGCCATCACGCCATCTTCAACCCCATCAAGCAGGGCATTTAATTCATTTAGATGGCGGTTAGTTTCAGCCAGTAAAGTATCGGCATGGAGATAGTTACCTATTTCTCGGGCGATCGCCAACGTCAGTGGTAAATCACTCGCAGCATGATCAGCCAGCAAGCTACCTAAAACAATCACCGCACGTTGGCGGCCACTATTGTCATACACGGGGGTGGCGCAGAAACGCCACGGGTGCAGCGCTTGCTTAAAATGTTGCTGGCCACTGACTTGAACCGGATACCCTTCGGCGATGGCTAACGCAGGCGCATTGGTACCAATCAATCCTTCGGTCCAATAACTGCCACAATCAATGCCGAGCGCCTGAAGTTGATGGATAGTTTGCGGATGGCCACATTGCCACAGAGTACAGCCGCTTTCATCAAGAATAAGTAACACGCAATGGCGCGACTCCATGTACTCATAGGCGTCTTCCAATGCGGCTTGACCTAATACTAATAAGTCATTTTTACGCTGACATATTGACTGAAATGTCGCGCCCACAGCGCGGTGTGGCACACGCCATTGATGGGCTTGCATCAGTTTTTGGCAACGTTGCCAAGAGCCAATCAGCGCAGGTGTATCAAGTGGGTCGATGATGGTAATGCGCGTCTCTTCCTCAAGCAATGTGTTATTTAACGGGTATCGTTTATCACCGGCTATCGTTCTTCACAAAAAGACGTTCGTGCCAAGTGAATCAGTGCTCATGAAAGATAGCCCATTCTCGCTATCCTTTGTTTGATGAAAGTAGTGTATGGCACCACTAATCATAAATTTATCACTCATAGCAGGTAGCTATCCAACATTTAAAGGATATTGATTATCATTATCATGCTTGTTCCCTAAACATGAATTTCATTCAAGATCTGATTTGGCGGTAGAAGAATGAAATTTCTGAGGGAAAGAGTGGTATTGAAATGGGATTAATAGATTCACTATTATTAGAGAGCGAATTATCTGGGGTGTAAGATTAGTATGATTCTCTTAAATAAGTGTTAACTGCCAACAGATAAACCAATAATTTATTTTCTGTCCATGTTATGTCACAGCTTAATAATTACATCAAAGTGAAAGATAAAATCTCAGTATTAATCTCAGTATTAATCTCAGTGATTGGCGGTAAGAAATAACTGAGCATGAAGCTCAGTTATTTTATCAGGGTGAGGACTCAGCATTTGAGAATTCTTTGCCCGCAAATTCGACTTTGTTGCGACCATCTTTCTTAGCGCGGTAAAGTGCTTCATCCGCTGCTTTAAGTGAAGAGGCTAAATCATAGGCTTGCAGTGGGGATATTCCCGCACTTAATGTGACAGTTGTAGACACTTTATGGTTAAAAACATGTGGAATATCAAGTCCTAAAACCCGTTGTCTCACACGCTCGGCCAGTTGACTGGCATACTCTTCACTGACATGTGTCAGCAATACTAAAAATTCTTCACCGCCATAGCGCACCACGATATCCCGTGAACGTACGGCGTCACGAATCGCCGCCGCAACCCGCACTAACGCTTGATCGCCCATGGTGTGACCATAGTTATCGTTATAGGCCTTAAAATGATCGATATCGAGCAACAGCACATAGTGATTCCCCGGCGATTGTGCGAGCAGTGTTTCAAGTTTATTCTCCAACCCACGGCGATTATATAAACTGGTAAGAGGGTCTATCATGCTCAAATCACTGAATTTTTCTCTTTCATTGTAAAGATGCGCAACGAGTTTTCGCGTAAAATCATCGCTGCGGCGTGACATCAAATGATGAAGAGAAAAGCCAATCAGTGGCAGCATAATAGTGAATAGAATGCGGAAGATATTGTGAAAATCATCTAAGAAAATAACAGCCAACGTCGCTGGTGCGGTATGCAGGCAAAAGGCGATAAAATTATCGGAGAGTGCAATGGTGCTGATAAAGAAAATGGTAAATAAACTGATTAATAAGTAATTATTTTCATTAGTACCCAGATATTCATATTTTAGAATGATTTGCCAAGCCCATAACACACCAAGAACAATTGAAAAATAATTCAATTTATCAGCATATTTTTTCGAAATTAAAATCAAATAAGCGATGGTGCCCAGACTGATCGCCGTGATCATCACTATTGGTAATGTCATTGCCGGTGTTTTGGGTGACGGTAATATCATACTAAAAATAGCTGACGATGCATTCAGAAATAGAAAAAGCAGTAAAGAGAGGCGATGCTTACTTTTCAGAAGCTGATCGTAGGAGTGGCTATTCATAATCAATTCACTCTGCATAATGTCTTACTGTCGGTAGACAAATAAACAATATCCTCATGAAGCCTTATTATTTAGGCATCACGATAAATAGTTTTTCTAGGTAATTATTTTTTATTGAATCTTTTTGTGTCGATTTAGGAATAATCTTAGTCAAAATTACCATTTTTGTTTCCACCTGTCATCATGATGTTTCTTTGAAAAGCCTCCATTACGCTAGCTGAAGACAACTTCATGGTGCAGGATGCGAAAGAGTGATATATGATATTGGTTATCATTATCACTTGAGTGAGCCGTTACTATGATTACAGCCAGATTAGCCGCTTACCGTTCGTGGGGAATTCGTGGTTTTTTGAGCCGTGGCATGTCCAGTGGTTGGGGGATATTGCTGCCCTTCGTGTTATTACCGTTGCTGGCGTGGGCAGATATCACCATAGGTCAATTACGAATAGTGATAGTGCTGGCGATGCTAGCGACGGTCAGTATGTTGTATCACACTCGGTTGCGGCATTTTCTGTTACTGCCCTCTTGCTTGGCGCTCTTGGGAGGGATAGCCGCAATATTGATGCACAATGGCATACATTAAATATCCACGTGTATTCACTATCCGCGCACATTCACAACCTGCATGCGCTAACGACTAATAAGATGTTGGTTTTTGGCGATAGAGAATTCAAGAGTAGGGTGTATCTGGGGAGAGGCATTATCGAGGTTTTGAAATCATCGTGGTGCGAAGGGAGGGACTTGAACCCTCACGTCCGTAAGAACACTAACACCTGAAGCTAGCGCGTCTACCAATTCCGCCACCATCGCCCAAATGATTTCTTACTGCTTATCCGCTAACGTTAAGTCGCAAGATATTGTCGATTTATATCACCAGCTTGGTGCGAAGGGAGGGACTTGAACCCTCACGTCCGTAAGAACACTAACACCTGAAGCTAGCGCGTCTACCAATTCCGCCACCATCGCATGTGCTGTGCAATATAAATCTGTACTGCGGGTTGTCGGGAACAATCTAATTGAAACCAACATGGCTGAAGAAAAGTCTGTTTGGTGCGAAGGGAGGGACTTGAACCCTCACGTCCGTAAGAACACTAACACCTGAAGCTAGCGCGTCTACCAATTCCGCCACCATCGCGTACCGGAAACATGACTTTTTGATGCAACCACGGGGGCGAATTCTAGAGCTTTTCACGTACAGGTCAATACTTATTTCCCCGGAGCTAGACGTTTGCTGTAAAAAGCATCACATGCTGTTCAATTGATTTGATTTGTGACGTGTTTTTTATTTTGTCCCTAATGCCGCGCCGGTTAAGACGGCTCCTTTGGCGGGGGAGGATAATGGGCAAATAGCGCAATCAGCCAATCGATAAGCACTCTTACTCGAGGTGCTAGAAAGCGCCCCTGCGGGAACATAATAAACAGTGGCATTGCAGGAGGAGGGCAATGAGGTAGCACTTCAATCAACTCCCCTTTAGCTAAATGGCTCAGGATACCCGGCGTCGGCGCTTGGATCAGCCCTAAACCTGCCACGCCAGCGGCGATATACGCATCTGCGCCATTGACGCTCAAGATGCTGGGCAATACTCGCGTTTCCACTTTCCCTTGCTGGGTAAACTCCAGCGGATAATCACGCTGAGTCTGCGGTGAAAAATACCCCACTGCCTGATGACGAGTTAAATCGTCCAGTGAAGTCGGTACACCGAACTTTTCCAGATAAGCCGGCGAAGCGCAGGTTATTTGCGGCTGCTGACCGATATTGCGTGCCGCCAGTTGTTCGTCATGGGGTAACCACGCGCGCAAAACACAATCTACGCCTTCGCGCATCAAATCAATGGTGCTGTCATTGGCCCCCAACACCAGTGTGATATGGGGATAATGCTGATAAAAGTCACTCAATGCTGGAATCACAACATTGCGCGCCAGCGAATGGGGCATATCAATGCGCACTTTCCCTTCAGGCTGTAATCTCTGATGACTAAAAAGGGAATCTGCTTCCTCAAACGCCGACAGCAATTGTTGGCAGCGTTGGTAATACAGCGTGCCTTCGGCAGTGATATTGACTTGGCGGGTGGTGCGGACCAGCAGCCGCACGCCGAGACGTTGTTCTAAGCGCCTCAATGTGTTGCTGACCGTGGCGCGCGGTAATTGCAGCTTTTCCGCTGCACGGCTAAAACTGCCCAATTCAACGATACGCACAAAAATCCGCATGGCTTGTATTTGGTCCAAGATGAGCCGCCTATTGTTGGTGTTTTTGGAACAGTGCTGAGTGATCTGCATTATTTATCTTTCTCTGCGAAACAACCACACTTTCTTCCGACATCACCAATTGCAGCATCATTCAATTGCGGCAACACTAACGGGGAATATCACAATGCAACAACGTCAATTAGGTTCGAATGGCCCGGCTGTCTCTGCACTCGGCCTTGGCTGCATGGGAATGAGTGACTTTTACTCCACCAATCAGGATGTTACCGAGTCTATTGCTACCTTGCATCGGGCGCTGGAGTTGGGCGTGACGATGCTTGATACCGCTGATATGTATGGCCCGTTCACCAATGAAGAGCTTGTTGGGCGGGCAATCAAAGGCAAGCGAGATCAGGTCTTTTTAGCCACCAAGTTCGGTATTGTACGTGACCCTAACGATCCCACCGTACGGGGCGTGAGCAGTCGCCCTGACTATATTCGCCAGTCTGTTGATGGCAGCTTGAAACGTTTGGGTGTTGAGGTGATTGACCTTTATTACCAGCATCGCGGTGATCCTACGGTACCGGTTGAAGAGGTGATTGGCACATTGGCTGATTTAGTCACTGCCGGTAAAATCCGTTACATCGGTTTGAGTGAAGTGTCGGCAGCCACACTGGAGAAAGCCCATCAAGTGCACCCGATTACCGCTGTCCAGAGTGAATATTCACTGTGGACACGAGATGCTGAAGCATCGGTCTTAGCAACTTGTGAGCGTTTAGGTGTGGGCTTTGTGGCCTACAGCCCATTAGGACGCGGTTTCCTTACTGGCGCCATCCGCAGCCCAGATGATTTGGCTACTGATGATTTTCGCCGTCATAACCCACGTTTCCAGGGCGATAACTTTGCACTGAATCTGGCATTGGTCGATACCGTGACAACCATGGCGCGTGATAAGGGCGTTAAGCCGTCGCAATTAGCCTTGGCGTGGGTCTTGGCACAAGGGGAGCATATCGTGCCGATTCCGGGTACCAAACGCCGCACCTATTTGGAAGAAAATTTAGCGGCATTAGAGGTTGTGCTCAGCCCGCAAGAGTTAGCGGCGCTGAAGGCGGTCTTCCCGTTCCATGCCGCAGCCGGTGAACGCTACGGCGTGGAAGGGATGGCGCATCTTAACGCTTAAATTTAACGTTTTTTCTTTGCGTCTCGTGGCGGGCGACCCACGGTTGCTTGATACACTTTAAAGCGACCATTCTGCGCCAGCACTTCATGGCTGCCAAAAGCGGCATCCAGTAGCGCAGGATAAGGCAGGAAGGCGTTCGCCACGATACGTAATTTACCGCCCATATGCAGGTGAGCGGTGGCACCACGAATCAGCATTTCAGCTGCCGTTAAGCTGGTTTGAATACCATCATGGAACGGCGGATTCGAAATAATCATCTCGAAACGGCCTTTAATGTCAGAGTAGACATTACTGGCGATGACTTGCGCTTCGATATGATTTGCCGCCAGTGTTGCTCGGCTCGCCTCAATCGCAGCAGCAGAGACGTCACTCAGCGTCCATTTAATTTTGGGTGATTGTTGCGCCAACACAGAGGCCAACACACCTGCACCACAACCGACATCCAGCACGCTGCCTTTAAATGGCTCACTGAATGTGGACAGTAGCAAGTGACTACCTGAATCCAATGAATCACGGCTGAACACGCCCGGTAAGGTTTTCACCGTCACGTCATCGACCTGATAGCTTTCCCACCAGTCATCGGCATTAAATTCTGGCTGGGTATCTAAGCGACCATGGTACAACCCACAACGGCGCGCACTATCAATTTTGGTCAACTGCGCAAAATCTGACAGCATTTCTTCTGCGCTGCGCACACCACTGCGGTTTTCACCGACGACAAAAATATCGGTACCCACAGGTAATAAGGAAAGCAGATTGGCCAGTTGGAATTGCGCTTCCTGTTTGCTCTTGGGCCAGTAATAAACCAGCGTGTCACAGGTTGCAACGAGTTCAGGTGTCGCCAAAAGCCCGAATTGCACATTCTCTTCCAGCGTATTGCTCAGTAATTGCCAGTGGTGATATTGATTGGAGTGAACCCGTACGCCAGCGGCTTCAAACTGCGCAGGCAGCGCATCTTGCAAATCACCGGCAAACAACACGTGGCGGGCTAAAAATTCATCACTATGGCGCAGTATCACTTCACTGGCTGGGGTTAATGCTGACATCAGTCTTTGGCTCCTCAATAATATGATCGGGGATTATAGAGGTTTGTTGGCGCATGTTCGATGGGTTTGCTAGCATAGCGTCGAAATTCGGGTCGTTCTGACAGGAAATGGCATGGCATCAAGACGAGACTTGTTGTTACAACAGCTTGGCATTACGCAGTGGACATTGCGCCGCCCGGCCGTCTTGCAGGGTGAAATTGCTGTTCGTCTCCCCGAGGGGATTCGTCTGTTGGTTGTGGCGCAGACGCTCCCTGAGCAGGATGATCCATTGTTATGTGATGTGTTGCGCAGCTTAGGGCTGACTCCCCTTCAGGCTTATGCCTTGACGCCGGATCAGGTCGCCATGTTGCCAGCAGATACGCAGTGCAATAGTTGGCGATTGGGCATCAGTGAACCCCTCGCGGTCGCAGGCGCACAGTTACACAGTCCACCATTGGCTGGACTTTATCAAGACGCAAGCGCGAAACGCGCACTTTGGCAGCAGATTTGTCATCATGAAGCAGATTTCTATCCTGACGCCAGCCGATCTGGCCACAGCGTACCAAATTGAGCAAGCCAGCCATGCTTTCCCGTGGTCGGAAAAAACCTTAGCCAGCAATCAGGGTGAGCGTTACCTCAATTTTAAATTGAGTGTTGAGCAGCAAATGGTAGGCTTCGCGATTACCCAAACGGTATTGGATGAAGCCACATTATTTAATATTGCTATTGACCCACAGCATCAGCGTCGGGGCTATGGTCGTTTACTGCTTGAACATCTGATTGCGCAGTTGGAATCACGTGGAATAGTGACGCTTTGGCTCGAAGTTCGAGCTTCAAACGCGGGAGCAATTGCCCTGTACGAGAGCTTAGGCTTTAACGAGGTTTCGGTACGTCGTAACTATTACCCCAGCGCCAACGGGCGTGAAGATGCCATCATGATGGCGTTACCACTGGGGTAGCTCAGTTTTACCGATAATCTCCCCTGAAAAAATTGTCTATCGGGCATAAATCAGGGAAAATACCGCGCTATAACCTTTATACCCCCAGTAAGCAGGGTATAGCGCCCTAATCAATGCCTTGCTTTGCCTGACCGTGACACCAATTAGGATGCACGGCCCAGAGCAGGGCGGCCTAAAAGTAGAAATTTCAAACTATGTCTCCAAGTGAATACGCACTGGAAGTCGCGAAAAGACGTACCTTCGCGATCATTTCCCACCCCGATGCCGGTAAAACGACCATTACTGAAAAAGTGTTGCTGTTCGGACACGCAATCCAGACTGCCGGTACGGTAAAAGGCCGTGGTTCCAGCCATCATGCCAAATCTGACTGGATGGAAATGGAAAAGCAGCGCGGTATCTCTATCACGACTTCTGTGATGCAGTTTCCGTACGGCAATTGTCTGGTTAACCTGCTTGATACCCCAGGGCATGAAGACTTCTCCGAAGATACCTATCGCACATTGACCGCTGTCGACTGTTGTTTGATGGTGATTGATGCGGCGAAAGGGGTAGAAGACCGGACGCGTAAATTGATGGAAGTCACCCGTTTACGTGATACGCCGATTCTGACGTTCATGAACAAATTGGACCGTGATATTCGTGATCCAATGGAAGTGCTGGATGAAGTGGAACGTGAGCTGAAAATTGCCTGTTCACCTATCACTTGGCCAATCAGCTGCGGTAAATCGTTTAAAGGTGTTTACCATCTTTATAAAGATGAGACTTACCTGTATCAGACCGGTAAAGGCCACACCATTCAAGAAGTGCGCATCATTAAAGGTCTGAATAACCCCGATCTGGATGTGGCAGTCGGTGAAGACTTAGCTAAACAGTTCCGCCAAGAGCTGGAACTGGTTCAAGGCGCTTCCCATGAATTTGACCATGAAGCTTTCTTGTCGGGCGACCTGACTCCGGTGTTCTTTGGTACGGCGCTGGGTAACTTTGGTGTCGACCACATGCTGGATGGTTTAGTTGAATGGGCGCCCGCCCCGATGCCACGTAAAACGGATACCCGTGAAGTGGTCGCGGCTGAAGAGAAATTCACCGGTTTCGTGTTCAAGATTCAAGCTAACATGGATCCCAAACACCGTGACCGTGTTGCCTTTATGCGTGTTGTTTCAGGCCGCTATGAGAAAGGCATGAAATTGCGTCAGGTACGCACCAAGAAAGATGTGGTCATTTCCGATGCGCTGACCTTTATGGCCGGTGACCGCTCTCACATCGAAGAAGCCTATGCCGGTGACATTATCGGCTTGCACAACCATGGCACGATTCAAATTGGCGATACCTTCACCCAAGGTGAAGATATGAAGTTCACCGGTATTCCGAACTTTGCCCCTGAATTGTTCCGCCGTATTCGTCTGCGTGATCCATTGAAGCAAAAGCAGCTGCTAAAAGGGTTGGTTCAGTTGTCAGAAGAGGGCGCAGTGCAGGTGTTCCGTCCGTTAATCAACAACGATTTGATTGTGGGTGCGGTCGGTATTCTGCAGTTTGAAGTGGTGTCATCAAGGCTGAAAAGTGAATACAACGTGGAAGCGGTGTATGAGTCTGTTAACGTCTCAACCGCACGTTGGGTTGAATGTGACGATGTGAAGAAATTTGAAGAATTTAAGCGTAAGAATGAAGTGAACCTCGCCTTAGATGGCGGTGATAATTTGAGCTATATCGCCCCAACGATGGTCAATCTCAATATTACGCAAGAACGTTATCCAGAAGTGCGTTTCCGTAAAACACGCGAGCATTAATCACGCCGCAAGCCGCATTCCATCGGGGTACACCGTACCCCGATTCATTAATTTCCCTCACAATTCTTTCCTTAAGATAACTCTGACTTAATCATAAAAATCTTCCTTTAGGCCGATTCCGACTGTGTTTCTTCTGAGATGCTCTATCTTTATAACTACGCGCAGGATTGAATCGCATTATCTTTGGGGCGTTCAACCTGCAGTAATCGTAAAGTATTCACCAAATGGCTACCCATTTGAGGTGGCATTAGAATCTGTGAATTGGGGTACTTATCCAGTTTGGGATTCAAAACAAGAAAGGAAGAAATCGATGAAAAACACAAAATTTGCCCGTTCAGTGATGGCTGTTGTTTTAGGTTCTGCACTTATCAGCGGTAGTGTGTTAGCTGAAGACACGATGCTAAATAAAACTTCCAACGCTGTGGACAGTGCCGGTGCCAAAATCGATAGCTCCATGAAAAAAGTCGATAATTACATGGGGGATAGCGCGGCCACGGCAAAAGTGAAAAGTGCTTTGCTGGAAGAGAAATCCCTCAAAAGCACGGATATCTCAGTCGAAACTAACCATGGTGTCGTGACACTAAGTGGGTTCGTCAATTCCCAAGCAGAAGCAGAGACCGCTGTTGATATTGCCAAAAACGTCGAAGGCGTTAAATCCGTCAGCGATAAGCTGCATGTAAAGGATCAGAAATCACAATCAGTCAGTGAATATGCTGGCGATGCAGCAACGACCAGCTCCATTAAGGCCAAATTACTGGCAGATGACATTGTCCCGTCACGTAACGTCAGTGTCGAAACAACCGATGGCGTCGTGTTACTGACCGGTAATGTTGAGAATAAAGCCCAGTCCGAACGTGCTGAGAGTATTGCTAAAGCCGTTGATGGCGTAAAAAGCGTCAAAAATGATCTGAGCATCAAGCCTTAATTGTTATCCGATTGACGGGTATTTCGTGGGCTATCAATAAACCCACGGAATATTTTTTTAAAACGGTAAGGAGAAGCTTATGTTTCGCTGGGGAATTATCTTTCTGGTTATAGCGTTAATCGCTGCGGCATTAGGTTTTGGTGGGCTAGCCGGTACGGCAGCTTGGGCCGCGAAAGTCGTCTTTGTCGTCGGTATTGTCCTCTTCCTCATCAGTTTGTTTACAGGACGTAAGCGCCTTTAGTATGGCGAGAGGGTTACAGCAAAGGTGAAGAAGGGGTATCCTCGACGCCTGTTGTAGCCTAATTAAGGACGGATGGTGGGATACAGAATACCTATCACGCTCGGTAATATTGAGCCACTCGCCTATAAACCATACCAACCCGGAAAAATGGCGTTGGTCTGTGAAGGGGGCGGGCAGCGGGGAATTTTTACAGCCGGTGTGCTGGATGAGTTTCAACGTGCCCGCTTTAACCCTTTTGACCTAATGATCGGCACCTCTGCTGGCGCACAGAATCTCTCCGCTTTTATTTGTGGTCAACCCGGTTACGCTCGTCGTGTGATTACCCGTTACACCACTACTGCAGATTTCTTTAATCCGCTACGCTTTGTACGTGGCGGGCATTTAATTGATCTCGACTGGCTGGTGGATATCACTGCGCAACAATTACCTTTGGCCATGGACCACGCGGAACAGCATCTTATTAATGGCCGCGAATTCTTAATGTGTGCCTGTCGCAGCGATGATTTCGAACCGACTTATATCTCCCCAACCCGCGAAAGCTGGTTACCCGCATTAAAAGCCTCCAGTGCCATACCCGGCTTATATCGACAGGGTGTTGATTTAGATGGAATAAGTTATCTGGATGGCGGTATCAGTGATGCGATTCCGGTGGAAGAGGCTTATCGACGTGGGGCGGATACGATTGTGGTCATCCGTACTGTTCCTTCGCAGGCGTACTATACGCCGCAATGGATGAAGCGAATGGAACACCTGCTCAGTGAAAGTAGCTTGCAGCAACTGGTGCGAATTATGCAGCAGCATGAACAGAGCTATCATCGTATCCAGCAATTTATTGAAAAACCGCCGGGCGACTTGCGTGTTTTCGAGATATATCCACCTAAACCCCTTGCCAGTAATGCACTGGGCAGCCGTGTTGCGGCGTTAAATCAAGATTATCATTTAGGTCGCCGTTGTGGCCGCTACTTCTTGGCGACAGTTGGGCATTGGCTGTTGCCGCGTGATACGGAGAATTCAGCTGAATCGGCGAATGATAAAACCGCGATCCCCCTTTCTCGTCGCATGATTCAGCCACAAGACATGAATCAGCCAAAAGATCTTAACCTGCTTGATGACGTGGCCGAATGGTTGGATGGCGATGATGCATCATTTGATATTACTCAAACACCCGACATGATTAGGCCAGTTGACGCAGTTGCTGGGGCAAATCAACCACTTCCGGCTCAAATGGCCGTGACAGACAGTGGCCTAATTGTGCCAACCACCGCGTCCAGTAAAGGCAAAAAAACGCCATTGGCAGGTGAGATTATTTTGCCGTCGGATGTGGATAATACCAAAGGGGGGACAGCATAATGGCGCCGATCCCCACCGCTCTCGAGATTCCCTATTTTGTTGACACTCATTGTCACTTTGACTTTCCGCCATTCAGTGGCGAGGAAGCGACTAGCTTAGTGAGTGCCGCCCAAGCCAATGTCAGGCAACTCATTGTGCCTGCTGTGAGCGCGGCTTATTTCCCCCGTATTTTGGCGTTGGCTGAGCGTTATCCCCCGCTATTCGCCGCACTCGGTATGCACCCACTCTATATTGCAGATCATCAGGACGCTGATTTGGCGACGCTCGCCTCGCTGCTGGCGAGTCAACCTGAAAAGCTGGTAGCGGTGGGGGAAATTGGTTTGGATCTCTATATGGATGAGCCACAGTTGCCACGCCAATTGGCACTATTACAGGCTCAACTTAAGCTAGCGAAACAGCATGATCTTCCGGTAATTTTACACTCTCGTCGTTCCCATGATCAGTTGGCAGCCGCGTTGCGTAAAGTTGCCTTGCCGCGTACTGGGGTGGTGCATGGTTTTGCGGGCAGTTTGGCGCAAGCACAAGCATTCGTTCGCTTGGGTTATGCTATTGGCGTAGGGGGAACAATCACCTATGAGCGAGCGCAGAAAACGCGTCGCGTGATGGCGGCATTGCCCCTTTCTGCGTTACTGCTAGAAACCGATGCACCCGATATGCCCCTCGCCGGTTTTCAGGGACAGCCTAATCGACCCGAACGTGCAGCGCAGGTGTTTGCTGCATTGTGTGAATTGCGTTCAGAAGCGCCGCAAGAAATAGCCGCTCATTTGCTGGCGAATAGCCAGCGCTTATTTCAGTTACCTCCCGCCTAAACTCGCGTGATAACACATTGAACGATCTCGGTAAGCTGCGGGAATAGTTAGCGTGTTATTCTTTTATTGAGTTACTTTCCGTGACAGTCATCACATTTACAGTCTTACCGTTGCTTTTAGTTGTGTTTATTTGTGACAGGGATTGTTTGATGACTGGCCCATGTCGGTATAATCCGCCCATATAATTTCAATACAAATCATTAACAGGATTATCTGCATGCTTATGAGTTTGGTGGGAATGGCAGTACTGATATTAATAGCCGTACTTCTTTCAAGTAATTTTAGGGCGATTAATATCCGCACTGTGATAGGGGCATTTATTCTTCAGGTAGGAATAGGCGCGTTGGTATTATATGTACCGGTAGGGCGCAGTATCTTAGGGGGAATGTCCGAAGGGGTCGCGAATGTTATCGCTTACGGTAATGACGGGATTTCATTTATGTTTGGCGGTTTAGTTTCCGACAAAATGTTTGAAGTCTTTGGCGGGGGCGGGTTTGTCTTTGCCCTGCGTGTACTGCCAGTGATTGTCTTCTTCTCCTCATTGATCGCTGTTTTGTATTATCTCGGTGTGATGCAACTGGTGATCAAGGTGCTAGGCGGCGGCTTACAAAAGCTGCTTGGCACTTCTCGTACTGAATCTCTTTCCGCGACGGCCAATATCTTTGTCGGGCAAACGGAAGCCCCTCTGGTCGTGCGCCCTTATATTGCCACGATGACGCAATCCGAACTGTTTGCAGTGATGTGTGGCGGTTTAGCCTCCGTTGCCGGCTCTGTTTTGGCGGGTTACGCGCAAATGGGGGTGCCATTGGAGTACCTGATTGCCGCCTCCTTTATGGCCGCGCCTGGCGGGTTGCTATTTGCTAAGTTGATGGTGCCGGAAACGGAAAAGACCCATGACAAAGTTGATGCCACCACTTTAATTGCAGAAGATGACCGCCCCGCAAACGTGATTGATGCTGCGGCATCCGGCGCCGCTTCCGGTCTACAACTGGCATTGAATGTCGGCGCAATGTTGCTGGCATTTATCGCTTTGATTGCATTGCTCAATGGTATTTTGGGCGGAATTGGCGGTTGGTTTGACTATCCGCAACTCTCGCTAGAGCTGATTCTAGGCTGGGTGTTCTCTCCAATTGCTTATCTGATAGGCATTCCTTGGAGTGAAGCGATGGTGGCTGGCTCGTTTATTGGTCAGAAAATTATCGTCAACGAATTCGTGGCATTTATGAATTTCGGCCAATATCTTCAGTCAGAGGAATTAGTTAAAGCCGCTGGTTTACAGGTTATTTCTGAACACACAAAAGCGATTATCTCTTTCGCCCTTTGTGGTTTTGCCAACTTATCGTCGGTCGCCATTTTACTGGGTGGTTTAGGCAGCATGGCACCTAATCGTCGCCATGATATCGCGCGGTTCGGTTTGAAAGCCGTGGCAGCAGGTACATTGTCTAATCTGATGAGTGCCACTATTGCTGGCTTCTTCCTCGCACTCTAATTTTTCGCAGTCATTCTCATTTAGGGGTTTGTTGTTTAGACACAAGCCCCTAGCGCGGGTGCGCATTTTGCACTCAAACCCGCTATACCTTTGACGCTGCGCTGCACCGTTTTTCAGGCGTATTCCTACCCATAAGCTATTCTTGAAGCGAGTGGGCATAATACTGTCGAAACCTTATAAATGAGGTTATTTTGTGATTCTAATCACATATAATGTCGGCGCGTTACAATTTTCTGTTAATTAATGTGAGTTGTGGCGCATCTCATGTGTCGACAATGTGTTCAAATAGCATGATGTATTTTTGACTGAAAACGCGGTTTCCGCGCACATTTCAAGTCAGGTAAGTATTGCGGTGAGATGGATCTCAATTGCAACCAAGGGCTTACCCGTGGGGCTATCTTCAAGGAACCAAGTCCGCTCGCCAACGTGTTGAGCTAGAACGGTCTCATTAGCGCTATTTCTGCATGGTCTGTGTTCGCACTGACGGTCGTAATATCGCTTTCTGTAGCGCGTTTTTAATCACCAGAGAAACAGACATCGTTTCTTGGCTCGCTCATAAATAAATGCTCAGTGACGGCAAGGTGCCGAGGCTGAAATAGTGTTGGAGAGTTTTATGACCGATTTAACCGCCTGCGCGAATCTCAATGATTATGCCAAACGCGCGCTGAGTTTGATGGATTTAACCACTCTGAATGATGATGACACCGATGATAAAGTGATCGCGTTGTGTCATCAGGCAAAAAGTCCTGCCGGTAATACTGCGGCAATCTGTATTTATCCTCGCTTTATTCCTATTGCGCGTAAAACATTGCGTGAACAAGGTACGCCTGACATTCGTATCGCGACGGTAACCAACTTCCCTCATGGTCATGACGATATCGCCATTGCGCTGGCCGAAACCCGTGCTGCTATCGCGTATGGTGCTGATGAAGTGGATGTGGTTTTCCCTTATCGCGCCTTAATGGCGGGGAACGATAAGATCGGTTTCGAATTAGTAAAACAGTGCAAAGAAGCCTGTGCTGCCGCGAATGTTTTATTGAAAGTTATCATTGAAACGGGTGAGTTAAAGCAAGAGCATTTAATTCGCCAAGCCTCTGAAATTGCGATCAAAGCGGGTGCTGATTTTATCAAAACCTCCACCGGTAAAGTCCCGGTGAATGCCACACTGGAAAGTGCCGACATCATGATACGCGTCATTCGCGATTTAGGTGTGGGCAAAACCGTGGGATTCAAACCAGCAGGTGGGGTACGTACTGCTGAAGATGCCGCTCAATTCCTCCAATTGGCTGATCAATTGATGGGAGAAGGCTGGGCCGATGCTCGCCACTTCCGCTTTGGTGCATCCAGTTTGCTCGCCAGCTTGCTCACCACGTTGGGTCATCAGAGCGACAACAAAAGCAGCGGCTACTAACTGCCGCGCAGATTTGTATTTAGCGGTTAATCGAACGCCGTCGATGCACTGCGGGCTAATTTGCGCGCAGTGCGGCTTTTATTCTATAAACAGGGGGATGCCTTGTTTCTCGCACAAGAAATTATTCGTAAAAAACGCGATGGTCAGCCACTGAGCGAAGAAGAAATTCGCTTTTTCATCAATGGGATCCGCGATAACGTGGTTTCCGAAGGGCAGATTGCAGCTTTGGCAATGACCATTTATTTCCATGATATGAGCATGCCTGAGCGTGTGGCGCTCACTATGGCAATGCGTGATTCTGGCACTGTGCTGGACTGGAAGAGCCTGAATCTCAATGGCCCAATTGTGGATAAACACTCCACCGGTGGTGTCGGCGATGTGACATCATTGATGCTCGGCCCGATGGTGGCCGCGTGTGGCGGCTATGTGCCGATGATTTCCGGCCGTGGCTTAGGGCATACTGGCGGGACGTTGGATAAACTGGAAGCCATTCCCGGTTTTGATATTTTCCCCGATGATAGTGCTTTTCGTAAAATCATTCAGGATGTTGGTGTGGCGATTATTGGCCAAACCAGCTCGTTGGCACCGGCGGATAAACGCTTCTATGCCACCCGTGATATCACCGCAACGGTTGACTCTATCCCATTGATTACCGCTTCTATTCTCGCCAAGAAACTGGCGGAAGGTTTAGATGCGCTGGTGATGGATGTCAAAGTCGGTTCGGGCGCTTTTATGCCAACTTATCAGTTATCTGCTGATTTGGCGCAGGCGATAGTCGGTGTCGCGAACGGCGCTGGCTGCAAAACCACTGCGCTATTAACCGACATGAATCAGGTATTGGCTTCCAGCGCCGGTAATGGCGTTGAAGTGCGCGAAGCCGTGCGATTCCTCACCGGCGAATATCGTAACCCGCGCTTGTTGGAAGTCACTATGGCACTCTGTGTTGAAATGCTGCTATCCGGTGGCTTGGCACAAGATGAAGCGGATGCTCGAGCCAAGTTGCAAGCCGTACTGGATAACGGGAAGGCGGCAGAGGTCTTTGGTCGCATGGTCGCGGCGCAAAAAGGCCCGAGTGATTTCGTCGAACGCTACGACAGCTACTTACCGGTTGCCATGTTGAGTAAGCCGGTCTTCGCTGAACGGTCTGGCATTATCACTGCGATGGATACACGCGCATTAGGCATGTCCGTGGTTGCCCTTGGCGGTGGTCGCCGTCGTGCAACCGATCCGATTGATTACAGTGTTGGTTTAACCGATATGATCCGTTTGGGCACCCATGTTGACGGTCAACTTCCCTTAGCCGTGATTCATGCCAATAACGAAGACGATTGGCAGCAGGCAGCAGATGCTGTGCGCAAGGCCATCACGTTGGGTGACAAAGCGCCGGAAGAAACACCCGTTATCTATCGCCGTATCACGGAATAAACGCCCCATTTTGACTCACCCGCCAAGCGGGTGAATCGCTGTAGGAGAGAAGCATGAAACGTACATTTATTATGGTATTAGACTCATTTGGTATTGGTGCGAGCGCTGATGCTAAAAAGTTTGGTGACGAAGGAGCGGATACACTGGGCCACATCGCCGAGGCTTGCGCCCGTGGTGAAGCCAATGTTGGCCGCAGTGGCCCACTGACCTTGCCGAACCTGAGCCGTTTAGGATTGGGAAAAGCTGCTGAAGAGTCGACCGGAAAATTCCCTGTCGGGTTAGATAAAAACGCTGACATCATTGGTGCTTATGGCTACGCCAGCGAGTTATCCTCGGGTAAAGACACGCCATCAGGCCACTGGGAAATTGCCGGTGTACCCGTACTGTTCGATTGGGGCTACTTCAGTGATGTAGAAAACAGCTTCCCACCGGAATTACTGGATAAACTGGTCAAACGCGCCAACTTACCCGGCTATCTGGGGAACTGCCATTCAAGTGGCACCGTTATCCTCGATCAACTGGGTGAAGAACACATGAAAACCGGAAAACCGATTTTCTACACTTCTGCTGACTCGGTGTTCCAGATTGCTTGCCATGAAGAAACATTTGGCCTTGATCGCCTGTACGAACTATGCGAAATCGCACGCGAAGAACTGACCGAAGGTGGCTACAATATTGGCCGCGTGATTGCGCGTCCGTTTATTGGCGATAAGCCGGGCCACTTCCAACGCACCGGTAACCGCCATGATCTGGCTGTTGAGCCGCCTGCACCGACCATGCTGAAAAAGCTGGTGGACGAGAAAAGTGGCGAAGTGGTTTCTATCGGTAAAATCGCTGATATTTACGCCCATGTTGGCATCACACATAAAGTGAAGGCCACTGGTCTCGATGCACTGTTTGATGCGACCATTGAAGAGATGAAAAAAGCGGGTGATAACACCATCGTGTTCACCAACTTTGTTGATTTTGACTCATCTTATGGTCACCGTCGTGATGTGGCAGGTTATGCCGCCGCGTTGGAACTGTTTGACCGCCGCTTGCCAGAACTGATGGCACTGGTGAAAGAAGATGACATTCTTATCCTGACCGCTGACCATGGTTGTGACCCTACTTGGCCGGGCACCGATCATACTCGTGAGCACATTCCGGTCTTGGTCTATGGCCCGAAAGTAAAACCGGGATCATTGGGGCACCGTGAAACCTTTGCCGATATTGGGCAGACAGTGGCGAGTTACTTTGATTTGTCGCCAATGGATTACGGTAAGAACATGCTCTAAGCAGGACGTTAAGCCGAGCGCGCAATGCTGAAATGAGGCCGTGCTCGGCTTCTGATGGACTGTATTTTTCACTGAGAGTTTTTGGCTGAATTGCCTTGTCGGAATAACAGGGGAGTTCGGTGATAATAATTTTATTTATCTGATTTTTAAGGAAAGAAATTATGGCAACGCCACATATTAATGCTGAAATGGGTGATTTCGCTGACGTTGTATTGATGCCAGGGGATCCGCTGCGTGCGAAGTTTATCGCAGAAACCTTCCTACAGGATGTGAAGCAAGTCAACGACGTGCGCGGCATGTTAGGTTTTACCGGTACCTATAAAGGCCGCAAAATTTCAGTGATGGGCCATGGTATGGGTATCCCATCTTGCTCCATTTACGCGAAAGAGTTGATCACCGATTTCGGCGTGAAGAAAATTATCCGTGTCGGTTCCTGTGGTGCGGTACGTGCTGACGTTAAACTGCGTGACGTGGTTATCGGCATGGGCGCGTGCACCGACTCTAAAGTTAACCGTATGCGTTTTAAAGATCATGATTATGCGGCGATTGCTGATTTCGAAATGACCCGCAATGCTGTTGATGCCGCCAAAGCGAAAGGTATCGATGTGCGTGTCGGTAATATCTTCTCTGCGGATCTGTTCTATACGCCAGACCCACAGATGTTTGATGTTATGGAGAAATACGGCATTCTCGGTGTGGAAATGGAAGCCGCAGGTATCTATGGTGTGGCGGCTGAATTCGGTGCAAAAGCCCTGACTATCTGTACCGTTTCTGACCATATTCGTACCGGCGAGCAAACCACTGCCGCTGAGCGTCAAACCACCTTCAATGACATGATTGAGATTGCATTAGAGTCAGTGTTGTTAGGTGACAGAGTCTAATATTCATTCCTCGCTTACTATTCAGCAGCAGTCTAATCTGCTGCTGAATCTATTCATAAAAATCGTTTTAAAAGTTAAATGTTTTTATTTATCATAATGTTAGAATGGTATGATCTCTGTTTTTTCTATTCACCTTTCTATTCATTGTCTCTTAGTCCGCGCGGCTTACAACTTGTTAGTCTCTTCATTTACTGCACAATTATGATTGCCAAATCTCTATGTAGAGACCTAAAATAGGAGCTGAAATATGGTCTTTTTTGAGGTCTTAAATATGGCTACTACCATTCTTGCCGATCGCTCTGCGTCTATTAGCGAACTAAAAAGAAATCCAACAGCCACAATGCAATCTGCTGGCGGCCGTCCTGTTGCGATACTAAATCACAGTAAGCCCGCATTTTACTGCGTACCTGCTGAGTTATATGCAGCAATGCTTGATCTTATTGAAGATCGAGAACTAGCACTCCTTGTTAAGAACCGTCTCAATGAGGAAGAAGTCGAGGTTAAGTGGGAGGATCTGTAATTGTCAGGGAATGATTTCAAGCCGCAGCTAAAATTTAAGAAAAGCGCCAAAAAAGAGTGGGATGCTCTTGACGCTAAAGTCAGAGATAGTTTTAAGAAAAAGTTGAAAAAACGAGCTCAGTCTCTTGAGGCGCTTAAACCACAGAAACATAAGTTATCTGGGATTGAGCGGTGCTACAAAATCAAGTTACGCAGTGATGGCTATCGATTAATCTATCAGGTTACCGAAACCCCAAACGGTGAATTCAGTATTGTTATCACTGTTATTACTGTCGATCGACGCGAAGATGTTTATGACACACTGAAAATTAAAATAAATAAAGCTGATGCAGATATTTTAAGCTCATTACGTATTATTGAGTCGCGAAGCGATGACGATGAATAGCCATTATCTTGTCACATCAGCACGCACTATTTTTCGTCAGGTTTTGGCTCTGACTTTGGCGCATCATCTTCACCATCGTCTTCTTTTACTGGCGTATTCGCAGTCAGCAGATAAGGTGATTGCTGCCAGCGGCTGCGGCGGCCTTGCAGTAAGGTTCGGGCCAGAATGATCCCCACAGCGAGCGCGACCAGTATCATCAGGCGCAGCAAGTTGGTGGTATTGTCCACTTGCTTGGATTCTGTCGCCAAAACATGGGTATCTAGCGTCATTCGCAAAAATCCACTTGGCCCGCTCTTGCCGGGAATCAGCTCGACAATTTGATGATTGAAATAACTGCCGGGGCGTTTACCATCTAAAGCCAGCCGATCACGGACTTTGACGTTTTCACCGGCAGCGGCCACGAGCGTACCGTCAATCTGATAAACACTGGCGTCCAAGATGCGGCTAGACTGCGTCAACTGCTGAAGTACCGCATCGACTTTTTGGCTATCGATATCATCATCACCGCTGTCCATAATGGGCGATAGGCTGAAAGTGACTTGTTTTGCCAACGTTTTGGCCAGTTCTTCAACTTGTTCCGAACGCGCTAGCTGGTGACTGAGGCTGAAATAGGATGCACCTTGCATAAGCAAAACTAACAATGCCAGACAAATCAGGACAATAGCGGTGCGATGCAGTCGAAATTTTAATTTAGCCTTGGCCATGCAGGTTCCTTGCCGAATTCGGTGACTTTATGTTGCCAGAAGCCAGCGCGATAGGATAGCTTGATGCGTTGTTTTACCCTTCATCTTTCACGATACTATGGGATTGAACGCCCGCCGGCGATAGGTGGGCGGTGTTGGCGCAATTGCTGCCTGACACAAACGCGAAAGCGACAGGGTTTATCTTGCTGAGTCTGGTTTTCTACAGGAGTTTTTCATGTCTAATAGTCTGACCTATTGTGATCTTCCTTCGGAGATCTACCAATGGCCGGGTCTGCCACTTTCACTCAGTGGTGATGAAGTCATGCCGCTGGATTATCGTGCTGGTCACACGGGTTGGCTGTTGTACGGTAGGAAGCTAGATAAAAAGCGTATTACCCATTTTCAACGCCAATTAGGTGCGGCAATGGTGATTGTTTCTGCTTGGTGTGTGGATGATTATCAGGTGATCCGCCTTGCAGGTAGCCTAACACCTCGCATTAAAACGCTGGCGGATGAAAGTGGCCTTGATGTTGCGCCATTGGGTGCCATCCCCCATTTACGTACCCCTGGCTTACTCGTCATGGATATGGATTCAACCGCCATCCAAATCGAATGTATCGATGAAATCGCCAAACTGGCAGGGGTGGGAGAAGAAGTTGCTGCTGTCACTGAACGTGCCATGCAAGGTGAGCTGGATTTCGCCGCTAGTCTGCGCCAGCGAGTCGCGACCCTCAAAGGGGCCGATGCCAATATTCTCAAACAAGTCCGCGACGAGCTGCCTTTAATGCCGGGCCTGACCAGCCTAGTGCGCAAGCTCCAAGCGCTGGATTGGCATGTGGCAATCGCCTCCGGTGGCTTTACCTATTATGCCGAATACCTACGTGACAAATTACGGTTGGTAGAAGTTGCGGCTAATGAGCTTGAGATCAAAGATGGCAAGCTGACAGGCAAAGTACTCGGGCCAATCGTTGATGCGCAATATAAAGCCGACACCCTGCTGAAACTGGCCGAAAAATTGAATATCCCCGTGGCGCAGACCGTCGCAATAGGCGACGGCGCAAATGACCTAAAAATGATGCAAGCCGCAGGGCTAGGTCTGGCATTTCATGCCAAGCCCAAAGTTTACGCTAAAGCGAAAGTGGCGATCAGGCATGGTGACCTAATGAGTGTGCTTTGTATTTTGACAGGGAGTCTTAAGCACGAGGAGCGCTAATCCCTGCGCCCTTGGCGCGACAGCGTTGTTAGCGGCGCTCACTTGCCCGAATCACTGACGAGAGTCAGCTCATCGGGACGCGTTTGCGGGACGTTTTTTATTTGATTGAGGTGAATCGTGGCTAAAGCGCCAAAACGGGCATTTGTCTGTAATGAATGCGGGGCGGATTATCCGCGCTGGCAAGGGCAGTGCAGCGCATGTAATGCTTGGAACACCATTACCGAAATTCGGTTGGCGGCGGCCTCGTCGTCATCCCGTACTGAACGTTTTACCGGCTATGCGGGCGACACAGGGGTCAGTCGAGTCCAAAAACTCTCGGACATTAGCCTCGAAGAAGTGCCGCGCTTCTCAACGGGCTTCCTCGAGTTTGATCGGGTACTGGGCGGTGGTGTCGTGCCGGGCAGCGCCATTCTGATTGGGGGCAATCCGGGCGCGGGGAAAAGTACCCTGCTGCTACAAACCCTCTGCAAACTGTCCGAAAACATGAAAACCCTGTATGTCACCGGCGAAGAGTCGCTGCAACAGGTGGCTATGCGCGCCCATCGCTTGGGGCTACCCACTGCTGGCCTGAATATGCTGTCGGAAACCAGCATCGAACAGATCTGCCTGATTGCTGAGCAAGAACAACCGCGGCTGATGGTGATCGACTCCATTCAGGTCATGCACATGGCCGATATCCAATCATCACCGGGCAGTGTGGCGCAAGTGCGCGAAACCGCGGCTTACCTGACGCGTTTTGCTAAAACACGAGGCGTCGCCATTGTGATGGTCGGCCATGTCACCAAAGATGGCTCGCTGGCGGGGCCAAAAGTATTAGAGCATTGCATCGATTGCTCGGTGATGCTCGATGGTGACGGTGACTCACGATTCCGCACCTTGCGCAGCCATAAAAACCGTTTCGGGGCCGTCAATGAGTTAGGTGTCTTTGCCATGACCGAACAAGGTCTGCGCGAAGTCAGCAATCCATCAGCGATTTTCCTCAGCCGTGGCGATGAAGTCACCGCCGGAAGCTCAGTGATGGTGGTATGGGAAGGCACTCGCCCGCTCTTGGTTGAGATACAAGCGCTGGTGGATCACTCCATGATGTCTAACCCGCGCCGTGTGGCGGTGGGGCTGGAACAAAACCGGTTAGCCATTTTACTGGCGGTTTTGCATCGCCATGGTGGTTTGCAGATGTCGGATCAAGATGTCTTCGTCAATGTGGTCGGCGGTGTGAAAGTGACTGAAACCAGTGCGGATCTGGCCTTGTTGATGTCGCTGGTTTCCAGCCTGCGTGATCGCCCACTGCCACAAGATCTCGTGGTGTTCGGTGAGGTGGGGTTAGCCGGTGAAATCAGGCCGGTGCCCAGTGGTCAGGAACGTATTTCTGAAGCGGCCAAACATGGATTTAAACGCGCCATCGTCCCCCATGCCAATATGCCCAAAAAACCGCTGCCCAATATGCAGGTTTTCGGCGTGAAAAAGCTGGCCGATGCGCTCGCCGTTTTAGAAGATCTGTAACGGCATATTTAGTCGTGTCAATCTCGCAGCATACTGTGTTATTTTTGTTTAGCGCACTAAACAAGGAGGCGGCATGCTGCAGTTTGACTATCTCAAAACCGCAATTAAGCAAAAGGGTTGTACCTTACAGCAGGTCGCTGAAGCCAGCGGCATGACGAAAGGCTATTTAAGCCAGTTGCTCAACGACAAAATTAAAAGCCCCAGTGCGCAAAAGCTTGAAGCTCTGCACCGTTTTCTTGAGCTGGAATTTCCACGCCGCGAGAAAAAAGTCGGCGTAGTGTTTGGTAAATTTTACCCGCTCCACACCGGCCATATCTTTTTAATCCAACGTGCCTGTAGTCAGGTTGACGAGCTGCATGTCATTTTGTGCCACGATGAGCCACGAGATCGCGAGCTATTCGAAAACAGTTCGATGTCACAGCAGCCGACCGTCAGCGACCGCCTACGCTGGTTACTGCAAACCTTTAAGTATCAGAAAAATATCCACATTCATTCCTTTGATGAACATGGGATTGAGCCTTATCCGCACGGTTGGGATGTGTGGAGCCGTGGCGTTAAGAAATTTATGGCGGAAAAGGGCATCATCCCCAGTTTTATTTACTCCAGTGAAAGTCAGGATGCGCCGCGTTACCGTGAGCAGCTCGGCATCGAAACGATTCTGATCGACCCACAGCGCTCATTTATGAATATCAGTGGCCGCCAAATCCGCCGCGACCCTTTCCGCTACTGGGATTATATTCCAACAGAAGTGAAGCCCTTTTTTGTCCGGACGGTGGCGATACTCGGGGGGGAATCCAGCGGTAAATCAACGCTGGTCAATAAGTTAGCCAATATCTTCAATACCACCAGTGCGTGGGAATATGGCCGCGATTATGTTTTCTCTCATCTGGGTGGCGATGAGATGGCACTTCAATATTCAGATTATGACAAGATCGCGCTCGGACAAGCGCAGTACGTAGATTTTGCGGTGAAGTACGCCAATAAAGTGGCGTTTATCGATACCGATTTTGTGACCACGCAGGCGTTCTGCAAAAAATATGAGGGGCGCGAACACCCCTTCGTACAAGCGTTAATTGATGAATATCGCTTTGATCTGGTGATTTTGCTGGAAAACAACACGCCGTGGGTGGCCGATGGTTTACGCAGTCTTGGCAGTGATCGTGACCGTAAATCATTCCAGAACTTATTGGAGCAGATGTTACGCAGCAATAATATTGAATACGTGCATGTTGAGTCAGCCGATTATGACGAACGTTTCTTACGCTGTGTAGAGCTGGTGCAGCAGCTTTTGGCCGCCGACCTGCAACGCCTTGCCCGCCCTTCAGTATTAGTTGAAGCGCGGGAAGAGTCGCGATAGTCAGCAATAACGGTTTTACTCAGTCATCACGGCTTTAGTAAGCAATCACGATTTTGCCCTGCATATGCCCCTCTGCCACTCGTGCATGGGCGGCATGCAGGTTTTCAACGCTCAGGCCGTGCAGGGTTTCGCTTAGCGTGCCTTGCAGTTTGCCCTCATCCACCAACTGGCTCACCTGCTTTAGGATTTCCCCTTGTTGGGCAATATCTGGCGTAGAAAACATGCTACGCGTGAACATAAACTCCCAATGCAAAGCGGCACTTTTCAGTTTTAACTGATTCTGATCCAAAGGTTTTTCATTCTCAACGATGGTGCATATCTGCCCCAGCGGTGCGATCAATTCGCTGATAGCCGGCCAGTGACCGTCTGTATCATTTAGGCAGAGAATGTAATCCACTTTATCGATACCTTCTTTTGCTAACTGTGCTTTCAGGTCGCGGTAATCAACCGTCAGGTCAGCTCCTCGTTCACGGCACCAAGCGGCAGATGCTGGGCGTGATGCGGTCGCAATCACTTTGACTTGGCTGCGTAAGGCGGCCAACGGAATCGCCAGTGATCCCACTCCACCCGCACCACCGATGATAAGCAGACTTTTTTCTGCGCTGGCCTGCTGAATCTTCAAGTGTTCAAACAAGGCTTCCCACGCGGTAATAGCGGTTAAAGGAATAGCGGCAGCCTGCGCCCAATTCATTGAGTGGGGTTTATGGGCTGCAATGCGGGCATCGACTAACTGTTGCTGTGCATTACTGCCAGCGCGAGTGATATCACCCGCGTACCAAACCTCATCACCCGCACGGAAACCGGTGACCTTCTCTCCAACACTGATCACCACCCCTGCGGCGTCCCAACCCAAAACCCGAGGCTGCTGTAGGCCATTCTTTTTTAAGCTGCTGTGTACTTTGGTATCCACCGGATTGATGGAGGCCGCTTTAACTTCAACCAGCAAATCAAATGGGCCGGGTGCGAGTCTATCTAGCGCGATTTCAACAAAGTCGGCAGGTTGTTGCGGGTTCACAGCAATGGCTTTAAAGGTCATTTTTATTGTCCTGTTGAGTGTGTTAAGAGAGTTTAGACCTAACTGATAGCAGTGATAAGATGGACAATCACTAACGCAGTGTTCGTTTGAGATAAACAATCATGTTTAAGCAACTGCAGGATATGGCGCTGTTTGCGCACGTGGCGGAATGCGGCAGTTTTACGCGTGCGGCGGAAAGGGTCGGATTGCCAAAATCGAGTGTTAGTCAGCGCATCAGCCAGTTAGAGCAACGTTTAGGGATTCGGTTGCTTAACCGAACCACTCGCCAGTTGAATCTGACCTTTGCCGGTGAACGGTATTTGTTGCATTGCCAAGAGATGTTGCAAGCGGCAGAGCGTGCGGATCTGGCACTGCAACGCCTGAAGGCGAATCCCAGTGGTCGTTTACGGATTTCGACGCCTGCCGGATTAGGTGCCACTTTGTTGGCGCGGTTGGCGACTGATTTTCAGCAACAATACCCCGATGTGCAGTTGGAAGTCTTGGTGTCAGATACCATGGTGGATTTGGTGGAAGAGGGATTTGATGTGGCCTTGCGAACCGGCAAACCACAGGATTCGTCGCTTATTGGTCGTCGGCTAGGTTACGCCCCTCGCTATCTGCTGGCCTCGCCAGACTATTTGGCGCAGCATCCACCCTTGTTACATCCACAACAATTGGAAGCACACCATTGTATCGCCCATCGTGCTTGGCAGGCGCTAATTTTACGCCGTGAAGATGAGTTTTATCGCTGGCAAGTGCCGGTGCAGCATGTGACGGATAACCTGTTGTATGCTCGAGAATGCGCACTAACAGGGGCGGGAATCACCTTACTGCCGGCATTTCTCAGCCGCGAAGTGGTAGCGAATCGCCAGTTGGTCGAAGTGCTGCCCGAATGGCAGGCTGAAGGGAATGAGCTGTATTTGGTCTACCCTAGCCGCAAACTCAACTCGCCCGCATTGAGTTGTTTCATTGATGTGGTGATTGGGCATCCGGTCTTTGAGGATTACGTGCAAGGGCTGGCAATGTCTTAAGTGCGTGGAGCCGGGATTGCCGACTCCACTTTGGCTTATTGGCCTGAGCAAAACGGTAAAACAGGTTAATCCAGATAGAACACTTCTCGGAGCGTCAGGCTCACTGGGCTGTTATCGGCATGAGTCGGCATGACATCGGCCATATGTTGCCACCAGCGCTGGCAAACGGCAGTGTCAGCCACGGCATTCCAGCGCGCTTCCGATTCAATTTCGACAAAACCAAACAGCAAATGGCGTGTTTCATCGATGAAAATCGAGTAGTGATGAGCACCCTGTGCTTTCAACACGGCTTCTAACTCCGGCCAAATGGGGGTGTGCCGACGCTGATATTCACCATGGGCATCAGGATTGACCTGCATGACAAACGCTTTGCGTATCATGATGTTATTCCCTCAAAGTGCCTGCAAGTAAAGTGCGCGTACTTGTTCACGATCCGCAGCCCTTGGGTTGCAAGGCGCGCAAGGATCGGCGAGTGCTTTATCTAACCAGCCTTCAATATCACTTTCCTCAATACCTAAGGCAGAAAATCCGGCAGGAATACCGACGCGCAACGACAGTTGGCGTATGGCGGCGATAGCCTGATGGCTGGCTTGTTCATCACTCATTGCTTGGGTGTTGACCCCCATTGCCTGCGCGATACGGGCAAAACGGCTGACGGCTTGCGGACGATTATATTCTTCAATCACGGGCAGCAAGATAGCATTGCAGACGCCATGAGGAAGGTTATGTGTCGCGCCCGGCTGATGCGCGAGTGCATGAACCAAGCCTAATCCAGCGCTGTTAAATGCCATCCCTGCCAGATATTGACCACATGCCATCATCTCTCGCGCCTGAAGGTTTTTACCCTCATCGACGGCGACTGGCAGCCATTGGCTAATCAGACGGATAGACTCTAGCGCGCAAGGGTCGGTTAATGTGTGCGCGCCGAGCGAAACATAGGCTTCGATGGCGTGGGTGAGGGCATCCATCCCTGTTGCGGCAGTGACGCTAGCAGGAATGTTAAGCATGACCTCAGGGTCGTCGACGGCAATGTCTGGAATGATATTCGTATCGATAATCACTTCTTTCACTTGCCGCTGACTATCAATGATGACGGCGTTGCTGGTCATTTCCGCTGCCGTGCCGGCTGTGGTATTGATAGCCACCAGTGGGACGCCAGGCTGTTTGACTTTGCCAATACCGGAGTAGGCCGTAGAGGGGCTAGGGTTGGCCGTCAGTATCTTAATGGCCTTAGCTGTATCGATGGGGCTGCCACCGCCAAAGGCGATCAGATAGTCGCACTCATGCTGAGTGAAGGCAGTTAAGCCAGCTTGGACTAAGGATTCTGTTGGATTAGGGAAAACGTCGCCAAACAGCGCATAAGATAACTGGTGCTGGTTCATGGCGGTAAACAAGCTGTCTAGCAAACCGAGTTCGACGAGTTGCCCGTCAGTCACAATCAGCGCCTTTCCCCACTGTTTATCGCGGAGCAATTGCACCATATCGCCAATAGCACCGGTGCCATGCAAACTTATTTTGGGTAGTGCCAACATGAAGCTCATCTTGTATTCCTCAAATAAGGCCTCTGTGATAACCGGCCCCCGTTAACGGAGGCCGGTTTTAAAGGTTAAGCGTCTAGCGCTGCCGCCAGTGGGGTGACATCAAAACGCGCGGCTAGGGCAATGAGTTGCTCACGTGAAATGGTCTGTTTCTTGCCCCCCATGGACAAGACTTTCACCATGATCTCGGCTGACTTCTCGGCGGTATCAATGAGGCCGAAAGCATCATCCAACGTGGGGCCGCTGCCGAAAATACCGTGGAAAGGCCAAAGTACGAGGCTATGGTTGCGCATTTGTTCCGCCGTCTGCGTACCAATCCCATCGGTGCCTGGCACCATCCATGGCACAATGCCAATACCATCAGGGAACACCACTAAGCATTCAGTACTGCCTTCCCATAACAACCGAGTGAAACTGGCATTATCCAGTTTTTGGACATAACTCAGCGCAATCAGATTGGTGGCGTGGCAGTGCATAATGACCCGATTAGTCCCGCCACTGACCTGCATCCGGACGATGTGAGACTGGAAATGCGCCGCTAATTCAGAGGTCGGCAGCCCCCCTTGAGTCAGTCCCCAGTGAATGTGATATGCCATACCATCAGCACTGACTTGCAGTAACACCAGATTTTCGGCTGGGTTTAATTCAACATTGCGGAAAAACTTTCCGGAACCGGTCACTAAAAACCAGCAGTTCGCCAGTTCAAGCGCGGGTTGCGTGAGCTCCACGTGGCGCGGTTGGGGGGAGAAATCACGACGATAAGGCTCAACTTCGGCGTCGAGCAATCGCAAGCTGATATTGCCACCGTTACGTTCATCCCAACCTTTACGCCACATATCACCTGTGGCTTTAATCATTCCCTGAATAAACCAGGAAGACAGAATAGTTTGCATAATAAATCCTTAACGTTGGCTGAGAGTCTGTTGTTCATATTCGCGTACTGCATCGAGCCAGCGGGCATCAACTGGAACATCATTGCGCTGGCAGTAACCTTCCCAAATAGCCTGCCAAGGCAGAGACTTCTGTTCTTCCAGCAGCGCCAGTCGTGCGGTGAAATCTCCGCGTAATTCCAGTTGGCGCAGCATATCGGTAGGTTCGAGTAAGGCGCGTAGTAAGGCTTTTTTCATGTTGCGCGTGCCAATAACCCAAGCAGCAATCCGGTTGATGGAGGCATCAAAGAAATCGAGGCCGATATGGACCCGATCAAACAAATTGTGTCGAATGATCTCACCGGCAATGGCCTGTGTTTCATCATCCAGCAACACCACATGGTCACTGTCCCAACGGACAGGACGGCTGACGTGGAGCAGCAGGCGTGGGACATACAGCATCGCGCTGGATATCTTGTCGGAAATGACTTCAGTGGGATGGAAGTGACCGGCGTCCAAGCACAGTGCAGTTTGGCGGCTGGTGGCATAACCCATATAAAATTCGTTGGAACCGACGGTGTAGCTTTCAGCGCCAATACCAAACAATTTGCTCTCAACAGCATCAATATGGTGAGCGGGGTTTAATGCTTCACTGATGACTTCATCTAACGCAGATAACAAGCGTTGGCGGGGGGCAAGCCGATCAACAGGGGTATCTTTCATGCCATCAGGGATCCAGATGTTCATGACAGAAGGTGTGCCCAACTGTTCGCCAAAATAGGCTGAAACGCGGCGGCTGGCCTGACAATGCTCAATCCAGAACTGGCGGATTTCAGGATTGGCGTGCGACAGGGTAAAGCCATCGGCACTGAGCGGGTGAGAGAAGCAAGAAGGGTTAAAATCCAACCCTAAATGATGCTTCTTCGCCCACTCAACCCAGTGTTTGAAGTGATGCGGCTCGATCTTATTGCGAGCAACAGGCGTGTCGGATTCGAGATAAATAGCATGTAAATTGAGGCGTTTAGGGCCAGGAATTAATGCCAGCGCTTGTTCCAGGTCAGCACGTAACTCACTAGCATTACGCGCTTTACCCGGATAATTTCCTGTTGCTTGAATACCACCGGTTAAAACGCCATCCGGATTCTCAAAACCGGTCACGTCATCGCCTTGCCAGCAATGCATGGAAATGGGCAGCGTATCAAGGCGGGCTAGTGCGGCATCAACATCAACACCGACCGCAGCAAAGCGCTGTTTAGCCAGCATCCAAGCCTGTTCAATAGAATTCGTCATATGCAAAGTTCCTTAGGTAATTGACTCAATGACTGGAATTGCGACCAGTGGGCAGCGAAGTCAGTGTTGTCGTGAGGGGATAGCGCGTGCATTGGGAAGTTTTTTGCTACGATGCGGCGGTAATGTGCGACATCCGCCACCTCGCCTAGCGAGATTAATTGGCTACCAATATTGCCCAGCGTGGAGGCTTCAATAGGCCCCATACTGACGGGTAAGCCACAGGCATCAGCACAGAGCTGATTCAAAAATTGGTTTTGGCATCCGCCACCGACAATATGCAAATGGCTGATGGGGCGCCCGCGAAGTTCTGCCAACTCTTGGGCTACTTGCCGGTACAACATGGCTAGGCTGTCAAAAATGCAGCGAGTCAGTTGAGCGGCCGTGATGGGAACGGGTAACCCGTGTTCGCGGCAGGCATTCTGAATTTCACGGCACATATTGGGCGGATTAATAAAGCGGCTATCATTAGGATTAATCAGCGAGCGACAGGCCGGTTGTTTTGCCGCTTGTTCAATAAGTTCAGGTAAGTCATCAATATGTAACTCGTCTACTGCACGTTGCAGTAACCAGAGGCCCATAATGTTTTTGAGTACGCGATAGCGTGCTTCAGCCCCCCCTTCATTGGTGATATTGCTCGACTGCGCCTGACAGTGGGTGAGTGGCAGACGACTTTCGAACCCCATCAGCGACCAAGTACCGGAACTGAGATAGGCGGCATCTGTATCCATCAGTGGCGCGGCGAGCACTGCACTGGCTGTGTCATGGGTGGCAACAGCAATGACTGGGACTTGCTGGCCGCGATGACTTTGCCAGTAGCCGATGGTGTTGCCAGGCTTGCTGGGTTTGCCAAACCAGTGAGGCGGTATACCGGCATAAGCCAACAAATCGCTATCCCAGTCACCGGTTTCGATGTTCAGAAGTTGGGTGGTGGTGGCATTGGTATATTCCCAGTTAAGCTGTCCGGTCAGGCGATAATGCAAATAGTCTGGGATCAGCAATAGATGGGCGACCTTGGCGAGCAAATGAGGTTGTTGTTCACTGAGTGCGCGTAATTGATACAGCGTGTTGAAGGGGAGAAATTGAATGCCGGTACGGCGATAAATCATATCGCTGCCCAATGTCTGCTGCGCCTGCTCCATCACACCCTGAGTACGGCTATCACGGTATGAAACAGGCAGTCCGACTCTTTCTCCTTGCTTATCGAGCAATACAAAATCAACACCCCAAGTGTCAATTCCAATGCTGTCTAGCCTGATCCCTTCGCTGTCGAGTTGATTTAGGCCACCACGGATAGCTTGTTCAATGGCGTCGATATCCCAGACGTCAGAGCCATCAATAGATTTAATTTGGTTGGTAAAGCGGCAAACCTCCCGCAAGGTCAGTTGTTGCTGACCGGGCAAGTAACTTGCCAGCATCACCCGTCCACTGGAGGCACCAAGGTCGATGGCGACCATGTGCCGTGCAATGGTTGGCTGCGCAACGGTTGACGTTGAAAATGTAGCTGGTATGGACATGATAGGCGACCTGTTGTTTCTCAATGTCCAACAGTGTAGAAATTTGCCTTATCACCGACCTTCTCAACACTGCCAATCGTGATGGCATGTTGGCAAAATGACGAAAGTGAAAGTGAAACAGCTCACAGTTTCGTCTTTACGTGGAACACCTCTCGCCTGTGACCCCGCGCATACTTTTCAACATTGCCGTGCATATCTAAAAAAAACCGCCGCCAAAGTCATTTTTAACGTCAAAAATTGAAGGTTTCCTTTCCTCTGCTGCTTTTACTATCAAGGTCTGAAGCAGGGCGATTTCGCCGTTCCTTTCGAAAGAGGGCAAAAGATGACTGTTTTGCACAGTATTGATTTTTTCGCTTCCAGTTTGGCGCCCATTGCCATTGAAACGCGTGCGCCACAAACGGCTTTCCCAGAACATCATCATGATTTTTATGAAATTGTTATCGTTGAAGAAGGCGCGGGAGTGCACGTTTTTAATGGACAGCCCCATACATTAAGCAGTGGCTGC
Organism: Yersinia massiliensis; assembly: GCF_003048255.1. Lineage (NCBI taxonomy): Bacteria > Pseudomonadati > Pseudomonadota > Gammaproteobacteria > Enterobacterales > Yersiniaceae > Yersinia > Yersinia massiliensis. The sequence continues at coordinate 4,136,189 of NZ_CP028487.1, read as the reverse complement.
GTCTGTTTTGTCCGCGATCACGATCGTCATTTGTTCGAATCGACTGATGCACTCTTTCTCACTAACGTATTATTTCGCGCGCCTGATGCCTTTCGTTTTTTATCCGGCGTCGGACATTTTTTGCCCCAAGAGTGTGAGGGTATTTACCCGTCTCATTGGCGGGTTAATGGTCAGACTTTGCAGCAAGTTAGGCACTTAATAGCTTGTTTAGCGCAGGTGCCAAAAAGTGATTTGGTTGAAGATATTGCTCTGCATGAAAGTGTCTTTATGCAACTTTTGGTGAAGCTGTGGCAAGGATGCCGTGCAGAGATCGGCAATGATCAGGAAGGGCGATTATGCCAACTGCTGGACTGGCTACAGAATCATTACAGCGAGGTGATTGAATGGTCGGAATTAGCCGACCGATTTGCATTGCCGTTGCGCACGCTACACCGCCAGTTAAAAAACCAAACTGGGATGACTCCCCAGCGTTATCTGACACGTTTGCGTTTACTGCAAGCCCGCCATCAATTGTGTTACAGCAACAATAACGTGACTGATATTGCATACCAGTGTGGTTTCGGTGACAGCAATCATTTTTCCACCTTGTTTAAGCGAGAATTCTCTCAGTCCCCCCGTGATTTACGTAGCCAGCTTTAGTGACTATGACCGCCTAACAGGCAAGGCGTGAATGGCATCACGGTAAAAATGGGGTATTCCGCCAATAATAAGATGCTCATTAATTAATCGATAACGATAAGGCTGCCGACATGCGAGCACCACTGCTGTTAGAAAGCCGAGACTATTTACCCTCGGAACACATGCCGGTGGCTGTCACCAACCGATACCCGCAGGAAGTTTTCGCAGAGCATACCCATCAATTTTGCGAAATTGTGATTGTTTGGCGGGGCAATGGCCTGCATGTATTGAATGATCACCCTTATCGCATTACCTGTGGTGATGTTTTTTATATTCAAGCGCAAGACCATCATAGCTATGAATCTGTCCATGACTTGGTACTAGACAACATCATTTATTGTCCCGAGCGGCTGCGTCTCAATGCGCAATGGCATAAATTACTGCCTCCTTTTGGCCATGAACAGAACCAAGGTTATTGGCGGCTAACCACCGAAGGGATGGCTCAGGCGCGGCCCATTATTCAGCAATTGGCGCAAGAGTCGCGCAAGACGGATTCATGGTCGATACAATTGACCGAGGCACTGTTACTGCAACTGGCGATCGTATTGAAACGCCATCGCTACCGGGCAGAACAATCGCACCTACTCCCTGATGGTGAGCAACTGGATTTAATTATGTCTGCGTTGCAGCAAAGTTTAGGAGTGCATTTTGATATGGCGGATTTTTGCTTTAAAAACCAGTTGGTTGAACGTTCTCTTAAACAATTATTCCGTCAGCAAACGGGCATGAGTATCAATCATTATCTACGTCAGATTCGATTATGCCATGCGAAGTGTTTATTACGTGGTAGCGAACATCGCATCAGTGATATCGCCGCTCGTTGTGGGTTTGAGGACAGTAATTACTTCTCTGCGGTGTTTACCCGCGAAGCCGGTATGACCCCGCGCGATTACCGTCAGCGCTTTATCCGCACACCGGCTAAGCGTGAGCTTGATAGCGCAGAACAACAGCGTAGTCCCATTATCTAACTCGATGAATGACGATAGTTGTCCTGTGATGATGGGCAGGTTTTGCAACACTGCCCGTGAAAGTATCAGCTTCAAGTCAGCGGGTTACGCTGCCATACCCAATCCGACAATATTGGCAGCCAGAATAATCACTAAACAACCAATACACAGAACGGTTACTGGCTTTTTGGTCGGGCATTTCCACTCTTTGAGTAACAGTCCAACAATCCCGCCACACAATACATAGAAACTCATGTGCAACATCCAGCTCATATAATCATATTGTTGCGGGATCTTGGCGTGGCCCCAAGCATAGAAGAAGAATTGCAGATACCACATCAAACCGGCTAACGCTGAGAACAGAATATTGCTGATCAGTAATGGCTTAGCGACAGCGAAGTCGGCTTTGACGGATAGATTTTTGAGTGTTGCCAAACGAATGAAGCAGTAACTCAAGTTGATGATGGCACCGCCCCCCATAATGATGACGTAGCTTGGCAGTGCCACATATAACGGGTTAATACCTAATGCGCTGGCTGCTTCATGCATCGGTTTCGCGGCATCCATGGCAAATGACATACCGGCAGAGAAAATGCCGCACATGACAGCCAATACGAGCCCTTTCTTTAGATTGAACTCTTCGGCCTGAATACCCATCGCCCGCTCTTTCAGCAGCCCAGCATAGCTAACGATGGCCACACCTATCAGCGCAACAAATACGCCAAGCAGCGTCATTCGCCCCCCAGCAGTCCCCAATAGCATGTCGAAACGCCCTTGGAGAATAGGCGTCATTAGCGTGCCGATAATCAGGGTGATACCGATGGCTATCCCAATCCCCATCGACATTCCAAGGTAGCGCATGGTGAGGCCGTAGTTGATATTACCAACCCCCCACATGGCACCGAACAGAAATACTGGCAATAGCGTGGCAAGACTAAAAGAACCGTAATATTGCCAAAAATCAGGTAATAACAAATAACTGACTGTCCAAGGAAGGATAAGCCAAGAGACTAATCCACCAATGGACCACATGGTTTCCCACGACCATTTCTTCACTTGCTTAAAGGGCGCATAGAAGCACGCCGCACTTGCAGCGCCCACCAGATGCCAAATTATCCCCAATATAATCGCATTGTTCATCTTATTATCCTTCGTTGTGATGATGCGGATAGGCGCCGAACGGGAAGGGCACAAACCGCTGATGACGAAGGAGTCTAAATAGTGTGCAGTTTTGTCACCTTCTGCTGGCTGCCTTAGGACAAGGAAAACTGGCAAAATTCAGTGGGTAAGAATGATAGTGATCACAGAATAGAATTCTGGTTGTGAGTGGCTGGGTAGGCGGGAGGTTTACCGCGGAAATAACAGAGGAACAGGGGGGCAATCTTGGTTGATGGAATGGTTATTCCTAATGAAAACGGCCTGCAATGGCAGGCCGTGAGTTGGGTTAAGTCAGGTTAAGTCATTACTTAACCATTTTCTTATATTTGATGCGATGGGGTTCCAGTGCCTCGGCACCCAGAGTGCGTTTTTTCCACTCTTCGTACTCGGTAAAGTTACCTTCGAAGAATTGCACTTTACCCTCATCTTGATAATCGATGATATGAGTCGCAATTCGGTCAAGGAACCAACGGTCATGGGAAATGACCATTGCGCAACCTGGGAATTCCAGCAAGGCGTTTTCCAGTGCGCGTAGCGTTTCGATATCCAGATCGTTGGTAGGTTCATCGAGCAGCAACATGTTACCGCCAACCTGTAGCAGCTTAGCCAAATGAATACGGCCACGCTCCCCACCAGACAACTCACCGACACGCTTACCTTGATCAATGCCTTTGAAGTTAAAGCGGCCCACGTAGGCGCGGCTTGGGATTTCAAAGTTGCCGATCTTCATGATGTCTTGGCCGCCGGAAACTTCTTCCCACACGGTTTTGCTGTCATCCATGTTGTCACGGAACTGATCAACCGAGGCCAACAGCACGGTATCGCCCAGCGAAATCGAACCAGAGTCTGGCTGTTCTTGGCCGGATAACATGCGGAACAGCGTTGATTTACCGGCACCGTTCGGGCCGATGATCCCAACGATGGCACCTTTTGGCAGCGCAAAAGTCAGATCATCAATCAACAGGCGGTCACCGTAAGATTTACTCAAGTGCTCCACTTCCAGCACTTTGTCCCCTAAACGTGGACCCGGTGGAATGAACAACTCGCTGGTTTCGTTACGTTTTTGATACTCAACGCTGTTAAGTTCTTCAAAGCGGGCCAGACGTGCTTTGCCTTTCGCCTGACGGCCTTTTGGATTCTGACGAACCCACTCCAGCTCTTTCTCAATGGACTTGCGACGGGCGGCTTCGGAAGAGGCTTCCAACGCCAGACGAGCATCTTTCTGCTCCAGCCATGAAGAGTAGTTGCCTTCCCATGGGATACCTTCGCCACGGTCCAACTCCAGAATCCAACCGGCTACGTTATCGAGGAAGTAACGGTCATGGGTAATGGCGACCACGGTGCCTTCATAATCGTGCAGGAAGCGTTCCAGCCATGCCACGGATTCCGCATCCAAGTGGTTGGTTGGTTCGTCCAGCAACAGCATGTCTGGTTTTTCCAGCAGCAGACGGCAAATCGCCACGCGGCGGCGTTCACCACCGGACAGATTCGCAATCTTGGCATCCCACGGCGGCAGGCGCAGAGCATCCGCAGCACGTTCTAACTGGTTATCCAGATTATGGCCATCTTGGGCTTGGATAATGGCTTCTAGCTCACCTTGCTCTTTCGCGAGTTTATCGAAATCTGCATCAGGGTCAGCATACAGCGCATAAACCTCATCCAAACGGGTCAGTGCGCGTTTAACATCGCCAACCGCCTCTTCAACTGATTCCCGCACCGTTTGCTCAAGATTTAGCTTGGGCTCCTGCGGCAAGTAACCAATTTTGATACCAGGTTGTGGGCGCGCTTCACCTTCAATGTCGGTATCAATACCCGCCATAATGCGCAACAAGGTTGATTTACCGGAACCATTCAGACCCAGTACACCAATTTTTGCCCCAGGGAAGAAACTCAGGGAGATGTTTTTCAAAATATGCCGTTTCGGTGGAACAATCTTACCGACACGATGCATGGAATAGACGTATTGAGCCACGTTGCGTCTGCCTCTCTTTTATTAGTGATGTCTGGTGCGGAGTGTAGCCCGTTTTGGTTGGAGTTCCCAGCTTCCCCTTCGTCCTTGCCGCCATAGCGTTGTTAGCTGCACTCAATAACCCGAATCACTGACTAGTGTCAGCTCATCGGGATGATTTCGTTTGCTGCCTAGCTGTGACAGCAATGACTTTGGGGACCCTTCGTGTTTGCCGCCATAGCGTTGTTAGCTGCACTCAATAACCCGAATCACTGACTAGTGTCAGCTCATCGGGATGATTTCGTTTGCTGCCTAGCTGTGACAGCAATGACTTTGGGGACCCTTCGTGTTTGCCGCCACAGCGTTGTTAGCTGCACTCGATAACCCGAATCACTGACTAGTGTCAGCTCATCGGGATGATTTCGTTTGCTGCGGCAAAAAACTAAGGTGCGGTGACTATCATGGCGACACGGCGATTCTCTGCTCGGCCTTTCGCGGTACGGTTATCGGCGACGGGTTCAAGCTTCCCTCTACCCCGCACGTCAATATTTGCTCTGGGAATACCAACGGCTGCCAGCGAATCGGCGACAGCGGCGGCACGCTGATAAGACAATTGTTGATTATAATTATCTTCACCAATGGCATCGGTATGACCATCAACCCGCAAATGAGTAATGTCCACGGCCACTAACGCCTTACCAATATTTTGTACTGTCTGAACACCGGCCGGATTAAGTTGCTTAATATCGCTATCGAATAGCACTTTATTCGCCATGCCAAACTCCCAGCCGTTATCGGTTAACTTAAACCCCTGAGCTTGTAATGCGGCAATCTGCTCAGCCGTCAAACCGGTACGGGGAGCTTGGCACCCTGCCAAAACCAATAAACTGAGAGCGAAAAAACTAAACCAGATACGGCTAATCAAAGGCTGATTTTTCAATCTTTGCATGTCACCTACCCTAAATTTCTGTAAGAGGATCGTCCGATGGTTGAGCAATCATACTCCCTCCGGACTGGAAGTTTTTCTTGGCTTGATACATCGCCTCATCTGCCCGTTGTAACAACGCTTCAGGTGTTTGGGCATGGTCAGGATAAATCGCGATCCCAATACTCAGCGACATCGTAATTTCGCATCCATCCGCTAACATAATGGGTTGGCTCATACTTTCATGAATATCGCTGGCAATGATCGAAACGTCTTTAATGTTATGAATAGGGGCCAGCAACACGGCGAACTCATCACCACCTAGGCGGGCGACTAAATCGCTTTCCCGTAATAAGGCACGAATACGGTCAGCAATGGTGGTCAGCACCACATCTCCCGCCGCATGACCATAGTTATCATTGATTTCTTTGAAGCGATCACCATCAAGGAATAAAACCGCAGCATGTTCACCAGGTTCACAATCGCCCAGCGTGCGACTTAAGCGGCCTTCAAAAAAGGCGCGGTTTGCCAAACCGGTAAGGCTATCGTGTGCCGCTCGATGTGCCAGTGAGTCATTTTCTTGCGTGAGGTGAGCCTGCCAAACTTCCAGCTCCCCTAGCAATTCATTGAAGTCATCGCTTAGCGCATTGAGCTCTGCTGTTTTGGCCGAAGGAACTCGTTGGCCAAAGCTGCGATGGCGGCTAACATTATGAGCGACTTTGGTAATTTGGTTTAGTGAGCCGATAACACCAGATAGCATGCGCCGTGACAACACTAATGCGACCGCTGTCGTGAGCACTAAGCATAAAAGTAGGCCCGCCATTCCTTGCAGTAGAAAACGTAGCAGGTTACTGCCATGACCGGCAATCACGACGGTACCGATTTCATTGCCGTCATGAATAATGGGAAGAACAACGGGGTCAGGTAGTGTACAGCGGGCAACTTGTTGTTCCAAATAGTGCATCGGACTAGTATCAGGCTTTGTCCAACTGGCTAGCTCTCGGCCATTTACATCCAAAATTTTCACATTGTCCACTTCTTCATTAGCAGCAATGAGCGCTAGGGCTTCGTTAGCAGCCATGCTGTCGCCAAACACCACCGCAGCTTCAGTGGTATAGCTAATCGAGCGAGCCACTAAGTGCAGGTTATGATCGACATAAACCCGTAATGCTAACAGTGCTGCCAGTGTCAGGCAGATACCCGCTGTTACCACTGAGACGAGCGCCACAATCAGATGTATTCGTCCCAGAACTCGTCCCAACGTGGGGAGATTAGTGGGGGCATTGTGATGTTTAGCCTGACCAGCAGACTTATTTTTGATTGAACTCATAATGCGTCAGCCTTTTTACGGGCAAGTTGCAACACACTGGGGTGAACACGGACCCCACCGCGTGCTAATGCATCCATATTAACTTTGAAAGAGGCTTGCTTATCTTCCAGCAGTAAACAAAATGCACTGCCCACGGTGCATTCGTCATAATCCTCACTGATGGTTAGCACGGGGTACCCTGTGAGTAAAATGGCCAGTTCTTGGCGTTTTTGTGCCTCAATGCGTCCTAAATAAATCACATCACAATTGGCCGCAATCGAGGCATCTATCTGGGGATAATGCACAGTCTTAATCGGATGGGCGGTTTGCATTAAAGCCGGATTAAATAACATTTCTGCGTAATCCGTTTGAGGGACTACACATAAACGAATCACTGTCGGCGGTACTGGCCAACGCGTATAGCTGATGATACCCAGCACCATTTTGGCCGCGTTATCACTGCGATTTTGTATGCGTTCCTCACCCAGCTTATTTGCCGCCATTAACGGCCATGCGATAAATAGGAGCGAGAGAAGAAAGAAAATAGAGACACAGATCCGCCAGACTCGCCCTAGCGTGATCGGTTTGAGCGGACAATAGCGCTTATCATTACTGACGCCGCTAAATGCGCAAGTTGCAGTGTTCATTTCTGCGCTTCCTGTAGGGCGGCAAGGTTCACGTGTAAATTGCAGTCGATGGAAATTTCAGCCTACATTATCTCTACTATAAACTTTGATTATTGCAATCATAGTCATAATATCGCCAATCTGCGATTAATCTTAAATGCTATTTTATATTCATAAAAAAAGCCCGACTAAATTAGCCGGGCTTGATGGTCGTCGATAAAATTAAGCGGCGTTTGATGTGCCTTTAAAACGCGCAATAATCCATTTTTCGATTTCTACGATGATAAATATCGCGATAGAAACCAGCAATGTCACGCCCCAGTAATAAGCCGGTAATGGCTCAGTACCGAACGCGGTATTCATAAATGGCAGATAAATAATCGCGAGCTGCAACAGGATCAGAACGCCAGAGACTAACCACAACCCTTTGTTGACGAAGATTTCTTTGTTCAACGGGAAGCGGTCCATCACGCGGCAGTTAAACATGTAAATCCACTGTGCGGTCACCAAGGTCTGCATTATTACGGTACGGATAAACTCGGTGCTGTAGCCGCGAGGTTCCATATAGGCTTCCAAGGCAAAAGCACTACAAGCAATCAAGGTACCGACAAATGCGATGCGCCAGATAGCATGGCCGTCTAACACGTGTTTAGACGGGTCACGTGGATTACGACGCATAATGCCACGTTCTGACGGTTCGAAAGCCAAACCAAACGAGAGCGTGGTGGAGGTTGCCATGTTTATCCAGAGGATTTGCAGTGGCGTCAGTGGGATCACCGCACCGACCAAAATCGCAAAGATAATTAATAGCCCTTGCGCCAAGTTGGTTGGCAATACAAACAGAATCGTTTTCTTCAGGTTATCGTAAACACGACGCCCTTCTTCAACGGCATGAGCAATAGTGGCGAAGTTGTCATCAGACAGCACCATATCGGCAGCTTCTTTTGTGACTTCAGTCCCCTTGATACCCATGGCAATACCCACATCGGCTTGTTTCAGTGCCGGTGCATCGTTAACGCCATCGCCTGTCATCCCCACGATTTCGCCTTTCTCTTGCAAGGCTTTAACCAAGCGCAACTTATGCTCAGGGCTGGTACGGGCGAAGATATCATAACGAACTGCGGCTTCTGCCAGTTCCTTATCATCCATGTGCTCTAGCTGACCACCGGTAATGGAGTCTTTCCCATTGCCTATGCCGAGCATCGCACCAATCGCCATCGCGGTTTCCTGATGGTCACCGGTGATCATTTTCACGCGAATACCAGCCTGTTGGCAGGTTGCAATCGCATCAATGGCTTCAGGACGCGGTGGATCCATCATGCCGGCGATACCGACAAAGATCATGCCTTGCTGGATATCGCTGTGGTCCAATTCGCTAAGAGGCTGCTCGGTTGGGCGGTAGGCCGCAGCCAGCATACGCAAACCTTGTTTGCTGTAGCGCGTCATCTCTGCGTCCCAGTAATCGCGGCGGAATGGCACGACGCCATGCTCCGTCAGCTCTTGCTGGCAGAATGTGAACAGCACGTCTGGTGCGCCAGTCAGGAAGATACAGCTTTCAGACTCAACTTGGTGGCTGGTGGCCATGTACTTATAAGCCGAATCGAAAGGAATTTTACCGTGTTGCGTTACCTGACCCAGTTCAATCCCTGATTTAGCCGCCAAGACTTTTAATGCGCCTTCGGTTGGACCACCCACAATCGTCCAATGGCCTTGGTCGTTCTTTTGAATCTGACTGTCATTACACAAGTTGGCCGCAGTGATAAAGGTTTTTAACGGCCCGGCCAGTACAGCTTGTTGATCGCTGCCCTCTGGATAGATATTCCCGACTGGCTCGTAACTTTCACCGGTGACCTTATAGCAGCTGTCAGCCAGAATGACGGCTTTGACGGTCATTTCGTTCATCGTCAGTGTGCCGGTTTTATCGGAACAGACGACGGTCATCGCCCCTAACGTTTCTACTGTCGGTAGCTTACGAATAATCGCGCGGTTGCGCGCCATCGCTTGCACACCAAGGGACAGGATGATCGAAATAATCGCCGGTAAACCTTCCGGTACTGAGGCCACGGCCAAGCTGATTAACGCCAGCAATAACTCATCAACCGGCAGGTCACGCAGGATAAAGGCAAAGACGAACAGGAATGCCATCATCACTAAAATCAGGATGAAAATAGCTTTGCCCAAGCGGTCCATCTGTTGCAACAGGGGGGTACGAACGGCTTCAACCTCTGACATCATCTGGTTGATATGACCCAGCTCGGTATTACCGCCACTGGCGATGACGACGCCTTTCGCCGTACCCGCACTGATGGTGGTGCCAGAGAACAGCAGGTTTTTGCGATCACCAATAACAGATTCGTTCTCAATCACCCCGATTTGCTTCTCAACCACGGTGGATTCACCGGTCAAAATAGCTTCTTCAATCTGGAGATTGTGGGCTTCAAGTAGCCGAAGGTCTGCAGGAATTTTATCCCCTGGTTTCAGCGTAACGATATCACCCGGTACGAGATTCTGTGCGTCAATGGTTTGTGCATTGCCATCACGGATAACCACAGCTTTACTGGATAGCATATTTTGTATGCTTTTCAGCGATCTTTCGGCTTTGTTTTCTTGAACGTAACCAATTAAGGCATTAATGACGGCGACGCAAAGGATAATGATGGTGTCAACGGAATGGCCCATCAAACCTTTGACCAATGCCGCTGCTAACAAAATATAAATCAGGACATCATTAAAATGGCCTAAGAACTGCAGCAGGGGGTGCTTACTTTTTTTGGCGGGGAGTGCATTAGGGCCGTACTGCTTAAGGCGCTCTTCCGCCTCTTTTTGGCTTAACCCTTCTTCGCGGCTATTAAGCTGCTGCAAAGATTCTTCCGTCGTCAGTTGATACCAAGCCTTGCCTTCTGGGGGCGGTGAGGCCGATTTATGGTCAGATGAGTTTTGCATTGAAAGAACCTTCTTAAAAATGAGTAAATCTATAATCTCTACGTTTGCATATATTTACTAAATGATATTACCCTTCACCTTCGACCATGCCAAACGTTAATAACGCCAATGGCTTCGGGTATAAATGAAAGATTTACAACAGCATAGTGATATTAAGCAAGGATAGTAGATTTTTATCATAATAGTGCTTTGATCTGAGATAATAATAAAGAAATATTTGGCAATAAGCTAAATTTAACTTATTGAATACTAGGCGATTCGGCTATTGTTATTTTCGGAAATTTCCTTCCTAAAACTCTGTGTATCGTCTATCCAGCAGAGAATGTTCTACCTCATTAAGTCATTACCTATGAAGATTAATCCTACATATCCATTAGTATGTGTAATCACTGGCTATCAAGTGAAACTCTTAGTTAAGATATCCCATCGCCGGAACTTATAATGACTATGCTAATCAGAAGTTGCGGTAAGTAAAATGCAGTAGCCAACAACCAGTGAGGAAACAGTAAGTATGGAAAAGTGGCGATATCTGGCGATTGGCGTGTGTCTGGTGACAACCTCAGGTGTGGCATTCGCTGACTCCCTTGATGCCCAACGGCAACGCTATCAGCAAGTTAAATTGGCTTGGGACAGCAATCAGATGGATACCGTGGCGCAACTGATGCCCACGTTACGTGACTATCCACTGTATCCGTATCTGGAATACCGCCAGTTAACTCAAGATCTGAGCCAAGTGAGCGCGGCGCAAGTGAATGATTTCCTCAGCCGGAATCCAACATTGCCGCCCGCAAGCTCGCTCTCATCCCGCTTTGTCAATGAGCTGGCGCGTCGTGAAGATTGGCGCGGGCTATTGGCCTTCAGCCCGACAGCGCCGAAACCGGTTGCGGCGCGCTGTAACTATTACTATGCCAAATGGGCGACGGGTGAGCAGCAAGTTGCTTGGGATGGCGCGAGTGAAATTTGGCTTAATGGTCAGGCGCTACCGAGCAGTTGCGACAAATTATTCAGTGTCTGGCAACAAGCCGGACATCAAACGCCATTGGCGACATTAGCGCGCATGAAGTTGGCCCTAAAAGAGGGTAATGCGAGTTTGGTCAGCTATTTACTTAAACAGCTACCCGCCGATTACCAAACGATGGGCACGGCCTTGGCGAAATTGCAAAGCGATCCCGCCAGTGTTGAAAGCTTCGCACGGACTGTTGGGCCGACAGATTTTACGCGTTCAGCCACGATAATCGCTTTTACACGCCTGGCTCGTCAGGATGTGGAAAATGCTCGCGCGATGATCCCGACGTTAGTACGACTGCAAAAAATGAGTGATAGCGAGAAGCTGGAGCTGGAAGAGGCTGTTGCTTGGCGTCTGATGGGAACCGATGCCACTTACGATCAAGCGAAATGGCGGGATCAAGTCACGTTACGCAGTCATTCCACTCCGCTGCTGGAGCGTCGTATCCGTATGTCGCTGGGGAGTGGCGATCGTCAAGGTTTAGCGAACTGGCTGGCGCGTTTACCAGCAGATGCGCAAAACAAAGATGAGTGGCGTTACTGGCGTGCCTCGCTGTTATTGGAGCAGGGCAAAAAAGCCGAAGGCGAAGCTATCTTGCGCAGCTTGATGCAAGAACGTGGTTTTTATCCTATGGTCGCGGCGCAGAAACTGGGCGTGCCTTATCCGATTAAAGTGGAGATTGCGGCTAAACCGGATGCCTCTTTGGCTCAGCGGCCAGAGATCGCTCGTGTTCGCGAGTTGATGTATTGGAATATGGATAACTTGGCTCGAAACGAGTGGAGTTATTTGGTCGCTAGCCGCAGTAAGCCGGAGCAGGAAGCTTTAGCGCGTTACGCCTTTAACCAAAAATGGGCAGATCTGAGTGTTCAGGCCACAATTGTAGCTAAGCTGTGGGATCATCTGGAGGAACGCTTCCCGTTAGCGTGGCCGAAAGAGTTCCGTCAGGCAACAGAAGGTAAAGGGATAACACCAAGCTATGCCATGGCCATTGCTCGCCAAGAGAGTGCCTGGAACCCGAAAGCACAATCGCCTGTTGGGGCGGCAGGGCTGATGCAGGTGATGCCGCGCACCGCCGAGCATACAGTAAAGCTGAATAATATCAGTGGCTATGTTAATAGCAGCCAATTGCTGGATCCTGTGACGAATATTGAGATTGGCACGAGCTATCTGGAAGAGGTCTATCAGCAGTTCGGCCGTAACCGTATCTTATCCAGTGCGGCTTATAATGCGGGTCCTTCACGAGTCAATACGTGGCTAGGGAATAGTGCGGGGCAGGTCGATGCTGTGGCATTTATCGAGAGTATTCCTTTCTCCGAAACCCGTGGTTACGTGAAGAATGTGTTGGCCTATGATGCTTTTTACCGCCACTTTATGAATCGCCCAGCAAAAGTGTTGAGTGATGCTGAGTGGCAACGCCGTTATTAAGTGACGTTTACTGTCATTTCCTGAGTTCATGCCGTGGCAGGTATATGAGTTGTTAACCAGCCACGGCAAGTACTTTGGCTCTATCAGTCATTATGTTATGCTGCTGTACTAGTTAAATAGTATGGCGGCAGACCATGACAAAACAACCATTGACCGACATGCCTGCGTTGGCAAATGAAAACCATATTCCCGACCCCGCGTTATCCCCTGAAGACAATCAGCACTGGCTGAGTTTTGTTGCGTTGCTGCAAAATGCCATTGCGCAAGATCTTCACTTGCCGTTATTGCAACTGATGCTGACGCCCGACGAGCGCACTGCACTGGGGACTCGCGTACGTATTATTGAAGAGCTAATGCGTGGGGAATTAAGTCAACGAGAGCTGAAAAACCAGTTGGGGGCGGGGATCGCGACCATCACTCGGGGTTCCAATAGTTTGAAAACCGCGCCGTTGCCACTTAAGAACTGGCTTGAAGCCCAATTGCTGGCTGATAAAAAGTAATCGATTCTGCGGGTGTTTCAGCCCTCGGCAGAGCGTTGATAAATCTCATTGTGAAAGGGGACGAGTGCCAGCAATAGCGCCTGATGATAAACACTGGTGCGCGTTAACTTCCCGTTAGTGAAAATGCCAATGGCACCGCCCTGATGTTTCACATTCGAAATGCCCGTTAAATCGGCCATTTCGTCGCCTAGCTCACGGCCTTGGCGAATCCCTTGCAATATAATATCGGGCAGCATCAAACTGGCAGAGCGAGACTCGCCTCGTGATTGTAAGTGCTCAATAACCATCCATGCAAAGGTCATATTATCTTCGATACCGGCTTCAACCCCGACCCAAAAATCAGCCTCAGGGCGAATCTGACGGGCATGACTCACTCGTTGTCTGGCACCTGTGCGCGTCTCAATACTGCCGATAGGTTGCAGGGGAACGCCACTGTCGACGTTGATACCTTCAACACGATAACCATTGGGGCCAAAAACATCATCGAACGCGAGGCTAATAGCCTTGATCTTTGCAGGGTTGGTAGTGGCAGCAACAACATGGTACATAATGAGTCTCGATATATTTAAGAGCCTATACTCATTGCATTTGAAGCGGCTGGTTGGTGTCGGCTGACCAGTGACTTTGCCGCGCGAAGGTCTTGAGTAGAGGTTAACGTCATAGGCTTAGCGATTATTTCACGCAGTATAACGGAAAAATGACATGTTACAGGTATATCTCGTGCGTCATGGCGAAACCATTTGGAACGCGGAACGCCGTATTCAAGGCCAATCAGATAGCCCGTTGACCGACATCGGGATACGTCAGGCCTATCTTGTTGCGCAGCGGGTTCGCAGCCAAGGGATCACGCATATTATCGCCAGTGATCTTGGGCGTACACAGCAGACGGCAAAAATCATCGCCGATGCTTGTGGGCTAAAAATGGTGACAGACCCACGCTTGCGCGAGTTGAACATGGGCGTGTTGGAAACTCGTCCGATTGAAAGTCTAACGCCAGAAGAAGAGCAATGGCGCAAGCAGATGGTCAATGGCACAGAAGGTGGTCGTATCCCGGAAGGGGAATCGATGGCTGAGTTAGGTCGGCGGATGCGCGCGGCGCTGGACAGTTGTTTAGAGCTACCGGCGGGGAGTAAGCCGTTGTTAATTAGCCATGGTATGGCGTTGGGATGTCTGCTGAGTACATTACTGGGCTTACCGGCACATGCTGAACGTCGCCTGCGGTTGCGCAACTGCTCGTTGTCGCGTATTGATTATCAGGAAAGCCCTTGGCTAGCATCTGGTTGGGTCATTGAATGTGCTGGCGATACCGCGCATTTGGATATGCCAGCACTTGATGAGTTACAACGCTAACGTCTGATTGGGATGAGATACTCACATTTAAGCGTAGTTGGAGGCTGATCTTTTGGCCTCCCCTGCGGGAAGAATCGCTCGATATCATATCCACGTCTGCGGGTCAGTCCTAGCTGCGGCAAGCAAGTGCCGTAAAGCGTGAGGATGAAATCCTGCAAACCATCCAGCGGCCCGTCATAGTTAAACAGTGCATATTCACCCCCTTGCAAGATAACAGCTTGGCCTTCTTGCACGTTACTCGGCACGTGCTGGGGTTCTATGGCCGTGGTATAGAAAATCTCTTGCTCATCATCCTTCTCCTGATTCGGGCGAGAGTGATGTAGGCCATAGAGCACTGGCGGCAGTTGATCGGCTTCCCCCAAATATTGTCGCCAGAACTGCGAGCGCAATTCAGTTCGGAAATTCGATATCTGCTCAAGGGTGCAAGAATAACTTTGCGTTAAACCGACTAAGTGCTGTTCAGGTAACGTGATAAATTCAGGTTGCGGCAACGTATAGGTACCTAACCGAATCGGTGGGCATATCCCCGCTGAATGCCAATCCTCAGCCCGACGGTATAGCGCAGGTGTTTGCGCAAACTGTTTTTTAAACGCACGGGTAAAGGTTTGTTGCGAATCAAAGCGATATTGCAGGGCAATGTCCAAAATAGGGCGGCTAGTGAGTCGTAACGCCACAGCGGCTTTAGATAGCCTTCTTGCGCGAATATAAGCACCGATAGCATTCCCGGTGACATCCTTGAACATTCGCTGCAAATGCCATTTTGAGTAGCCTGCTTTGGCAGCGACATTGTCCAGTGCTAAAGGCTGGTCTAAATGACTTTCTAGCCAGCTAAGCAAATCACGAATGATACTGGCTTGATCCATAGATCTTCCTCGTAAAGCGGCCTAAATTTAGGGTGTTATTAATATGGAAAAAATAACTCTGGCGCATAGTAGCAACTTTTTATGTTCCCGACTGCTTAAGAATTTACTGGCATTATGTGTTAGATAAGTATCTAAGATTGATAAAGTGAATTTTTACCGAGTACGCTATTTTTGCTACAAAAAATTAACGTTGGATAACGTTATTCAACGGAATGGAGTAAGTGTATGAAAAAAAGTTGGATATTGCTTGGTTGCATGCTTTCTTTGGGCGCAATTAGTGCCCATGCTGAGGAAATTGGTTCAGTTGATACGGTATTTAAGTTGCTGGGACCTGATCATAAAATCGTGGTTGAAGCCTTCGATGACCCTGACGTTAAAAATGTAACTTGTTATATCAGTCGGGCAAAAACGGGGGGGATCAAGGGTGGACTGGGGTTAGCGGAAGATACATCAGATGCAGCCATTTCCTGCCAGCAAGTCGGGCCAATTGAGCTGACAGATAAAATTAAGAATAAAAAATCGGATGGTACTGTTGTCTTTCAGAAACGAACATCATTGGTATTTAAAAAGCTACAAGTGGTCCGTTTCTACGACCAAAAACGTAATGCGCTCATCTATTTGACGTACTCGGATCGTGTGGTTGATGGCTCACCCAAAAATGCCATCAGTGCGGTGCCGATTATGCCTTGGTAACAGGCCTCATTTTGCTGTGTGCAGACAAAAAAAAAGCCAGCGTAAAGCTGGCCTTTTTGTCTCTGAATGCTCGTAGAAGATTATTCTTCTAAATCACCACAGAAACGATAACCTTCGCCATGGATGGTGGCGATGATTTCAGGCGTGTCCGGCGTAGATTCGAAATGTTTACGAATACGACGGATAGTCACGTCCACGGTACGGTCATGAGGTTTCAATTCACGGCCAGTCATTTTCTTCAGCAATTCGCCACGAGACTGAATCTTGCCTGGGTTTTCGCAGAAGTGCAGCATGGCGCGGAACTCACTGCGCGGCAGCTTATAGTGCTCGCCAGCAGGGCTAATCAGCGAGCGGCTGTTGATATCCAGCTCCCAGCCATTAAATTTATAGCTCTCAACCAAGCGGCGCTCTTCACCTACGCTACCCAAGTTCATGGTGCGTGACAGTAAATTGCGTGCCCGAATGGTCAGTTCGCGCGGATTGAATGGTTTGGTGATGTAGTCATCAGCACCAATTTCCAAGCCAAGGATCTTATCGACTTCGTTATCGCGACCTGTCAGGAACATTAGGGCAACACTGGCTTGTTCACGAAGTTCCCGTGCCAGCAGCAGGCCATTTTTGCCTGGCAGGTTGATGTCCATGATAACTAAGTTGATATCATTTTCAGACAGAATGTGGTGCATTTCTGCGCCATCATTGGCTTCATGAACAACATAGCCTTCCGCCTCGAAAATGCTTTTAAGGGTGTTACGAGTAACTATCTCATCTTCTACGATCAGAATGTGCGGGGTCTGCATGTTTGCTACCTAAAATTGCCAACAAAATAGAAATAGGAAGTACAGAAGTCTTTGTTATATTAGGGTTTTTATTGACTTATTACTCGTCATCCCGCTCATCACATGACTAAAGTACGTAAACGCGTTCTTGATGCACTTTCCATCAACGTCAACAACATTACAAGCTTGATCGGGGTGTGACTCCCTACAGCCCCAAAGGTGACAAAAGCGGCGCATATCCTAACGCTATTAACAGCAATATAACAGTGTGAGCCGAATCTACCACCCAACAAAACTACGCTTTGTTGACATATATCAAATTCAATTGTAGCACGTTAACACTTTTGTGAAAAAGACTTACAAGAATACAAGCTTAAGGGATTATGGGTTAAAATATGCGATCGATTCAGTGTTGTTAATATTATAAAATTGTTCATGTGGGTAACAAAAATATAACTTTTCTAATCTCTTGATTTTTATTGTTTAAAATCAATATTCTTACGCCATGATGGCGATGTTCCTGTTTTTCATGTCAGTGTGTTATTTCATGGAAAAACATTAGAAGAATTATCGTCAATGTTAGTTAAATGTAAAATATCTGGCACAGCCAGCACTTTTTGTATCTGTTTTAATCGGTTGTCAGAATAGTGAGCCATAAGATGACTATCTTATTCCTGCTATCGGATTTTTATCGCCACAGTTGTATGACTTGTCTGTCCGAGTATTTTTGTCATTAGGCTAAAAAAATCGTGAAAGTTAATTATGGTGATTAAAAACAAATTTCTAGTTTTATTGGCTGGATCTAGATGGTTTATTTCGAACTGTCGCCAAATAACCCCAGTTGAATTAGTGGATTTGCCCCAAGAGAAGAGCGGCTTTTTTTAGCTGGTTTGATGAAAAAATTTGACTTCGCAGGGCGATTGCTTTAACCAATAGAGGGACAGCTTCATTTATGAGACAGACAGACGACATGCGATACATCAGCCTGATCACAACAATTATTACCACCACCGAAACCACTGGTTACGGGGCGGGCTGACGCGTACAGGAAACAACAAAAAAAAGCCCGCACCTAGACAGTGCGGGCTTTTTTTTTCAATCAAATCTTTGCAAAAAAATTTGCGATAAAAAAAGCGCGAAAGCGGGAGAGAACCAGAAATGCGAGTGCTGAAATTTGGCGGGACATCAGTAGCAAATGCAGAACGCTTTATGCGTGTTGCCGATATCATTGAAAGTAATGCACGTCAGGGACAAGTGGCTACGGTATTATCCGCTCCCGCGAAAATTACCAACCATCTGGTCGCAATGATCGACAAAATGGTCGCTGGGCAAGATATCTCGCCAAATATCAGCGATTCTGAGCGAATTTTTTCTGAGTTGTTACGCGGACTAGCTGATACTCAACCCGGTTTTGACTATGAACGTTTGAAAGCCTTGGTGGCACAGGAATTCGCGCAACTTAAGCACATTCTGCATGGCATTTCCTTGCTGGGGCAGTGCCCAGACAGCATCAATGCGTCGATCATCTGTCGTGGCGAGAAACTCTCTATTGCCATCATGGAGGCTGTATTTCAGGCGAAAGGTTATCAGGTTAGCGTGATTAATCCGGTCGAGAAATTGTTAGCTCAAGGCCACTATCTGGAATCTACCGTCGATATTACTGAATCCACGCGCCGTATTGGTTCCAGCAATATCCCTGCTGACCATATCATCCTGATGGCAGGTTTCACCGCGGGTAATGACAAGGGTGAGTTAGTGGTGTTGGGGCGTAATGGTTCCGACTATTCTGCGGCGGTATTGGCAGCCTGTTTACGTGCTGATTGTTGTGAAATCTGGACGGATGTCGACGGGGTTTATACTTGCGACCCTCGAGTTGTGCCTGATGCGCGCCTACTGAAGTCGATGTCATATCAGGAGGCAATGGAGCTTTCCTACTTCGGCGCTTCGGTTCTACATCCTCGCACTATCGCCCCAATCGCTCAGTTTCAGATCCCTTGCCTAATCAAAAATACCTCTAACCCACAAGCTCCCGGTACGCTGATTGGTGGCGAAAGCACTGACGATGACGGTTTCCCCGTCAAAGGCATTACCAACCTGAATAATATGGCGATGATTAACGTTTCAGGGCCAGGAATGAAAGGGATGGTCGGGATGGCTGCCCGTGTCTTTGCTGTCATGTCCCGCAGCGGGATCTCGGTCGTGCTGATCACTCAGTCTTCCTCTGAATACAGCATCAGCTTCTGTGTGCCACAAGGCGAACTACTTCGCGCGCGCAAAGCATTGGAAGAAGAGTTTTATTTGGAGCTTAAAGATGGCGTGCTGGAGCCGCTGGATGTGATGGAGCATTTGGCCATTATCTCTGTGGTTGGCGATGGTATGCGCACACTGCGTGGGATTTCAGCGCGCTTCTTCTCAGCGCTCGCTCGCGCCAACATCAATATCATTGCGATCGCTCAAGGCTCGTCTGAGCGCTCCATTTCGGTGGTCGTGAGCAATGATGCCGTGACAACCGGTGTCCGTGTCTGCCACCAAATGCTGTTTAACACCGATCAAGTGATAGAAGTGTTTGTCATTGGCGTTGGTGGAGTGGGCGGGGCATTGATTGAACAAATCTATCGCCAGCAACCTTGGTTGAAACAGCGCCATATCGATTTGCGCGTTTGTGGTATCGCCAACTCAAAAGCCATGTTGACCAATGTACATGGCATTGCGCTGGATAACTGGCGTCATGAATTGGCCGAAGTGCAAGAGCCATTTAACTTGAGCCGCCTGATTCGCTTGGTGAAAGAGTACCACTTGCTCAACCCAGTGATCGTTGACTGTACGTCCAGCCAGGCCGTTGCAGATCAATATGCTGATTTCCTTGCAGACGGTTTCCATGTGGTCACGCCAAACAAGAAAGCCAATACCTCATCCATGAATTACTACCGCCAAATGCGTGCGGCAGCGGCAAAATCTTGTCGTAAGTTCTTGTATGACACCAACGTCGGTGCGGGCCTGCCGGTTATCGAAAACCTACAGAATCAGCTCAATGCCGGTGATGAACTGATGCGCTTCTCGGGCATCCTATCTGGCTCGCTCTCCTTTATTTTCGGCAAATTGGATGAAGGCATGACATTGTCCGAAGCCACTTTGCAGGCTAAGGCGATGGGGTATACCGAACCTGATCCACGTGATGACCTTTCTGGCATGGATGTCGCGCGTAAACTGTTGATTTTGGCCCGTGAAGCAGGGTACAAACTTGAACTGGCGGATATCGAGGTCGAGTCAGTATTGCCCGCCAATTTTGATGCATCAGGTGACGTAGACAGTTTCTTGGCCCGCTTGCCATCTTTGGATGCGGAGTTCACTCGTCTGGTGGCGGATGCTGCGGAACAAGGGAAAGTATTGCGTTATGTAGGATCTATTGAGGATGGGCGTTGTAAGGTGCGGATGGATGCGGTTGATGGTAACGATCCGCTGTATAAAGTCAAAAATGGCGAGAACGCACTGGCCTTCTATACCCGCTATTATCAGCCCATTCCGTTGGTATTACGCGGCTATGGTGCAGGTAATGACGTGACTGCTGCTGGGGTGTTTGCTGATCTTTTACGCACATTATCATGGAAGTTGGGAGTTTAAATATGGTTAGAATCTATGCTCCGGCATCGATTGGTAATGTCAGCGTCGGTTTCGATGTGTTGGGTGCTGCGGTTTCACCGGTAGACGGCACCCTGCTTGGCGATTGTGTAAGTGTGACGGCGGCGGATAGTTTTAGCCTGCGCAACGAAGGTCGCTTTGTCAGTAAATTACCTGATGACCCGAAAGAGAATATCGTTTATCAATGTTGGGAACGTTTTTGTCAGGAAATCGGCAAAACCATCCCCGTGGCAATGGTATTGGAAAAAAACATGCCGATTGGTTCAGGGCTGGGATCCAGTGCTTGTTCGGTGGTGGCGGGCTTGATGGCGATGAACGAATTCTGTGGCAAGCCGCTGGATGAAGTGACGTTGCTAGGCCTGATGGGCGAGCTGGAAGGGCGCGTTTCTGGTAGCGTCCATTTTGATAATGTCGCCCCTTGTTATTTGGGCGGTATGCAACTGATTCTTGAGCAAGAAGGTTACATCAGTCAGGAAGTTCCTGGCTTTAACGACTGGCTGTGGGTGATGGCTTATCCGGGCATTAAAGTCTCCACCGCTGAGGCGCGCGCGATTTTACCGGCACAGTATCGCCGCCAAGACTGTATTTCACATGGGCGCAATTTGGCGGGATTCATTCATGCCTGCCACACTCAGCAACCAGATTTAGCCGCCAAGATGATGAAAGATGTGATCGCCGAGCCTTATCGCACACAATTACTGCCGGGTTTTGCTGCTGCTAGACAGGCAGCGCAGGATATCGGTGCATTGGCGTGTGGTATTTCTGGTTCCGGACCGACGCTGTTTGCTGTCTGTAACGACACTGAAACCGCACAGCGTATGGCGAGCTGGCTACAAAATCATTACCTGCAAAACGACGAAGGTTTTGTTCATATTTGCCGTCTGGATACCGCAGGCGCACGACTACTGGGATAACGCATGAAACTGTATAACCTTAAAGATCACAACGAGCAGGTCAGCTTCTCGCAAGCGATCAAACAGGGACTGGGTAAGCAGCAGGGGCTATTTTTCCCGCTAGAGTTGCCTGAATTTGACGTATCTGAAATCGACCAACTGTTGGATCTGGATTTTGTCACCCGCAGCAGCCGCATTTTATCCGCCTTTATTGGCAGTGAAATTGCGCCTGAAGTCTTAACCAAACGTGTTCAGGCCGCTTTTGAGTTTCCAGCGCCGGTAGCACAAGTTGAGAACGATATCGCCTCACTGGAGCTGTTCCACGGCCCTACGTTGGCATTTAAAGACTTTGGTGCGCGCTTTATGGCGCAAATGCTAGCCGAAGTCGCTGGCGACCAACCTGTCACTATCTTAACGGCCACCTCCGGTGACACCGGTGCCGCGGTTGCCCATGCCTTCTATGGCCTAAAAAATGTGCGCGTGGTGATCCTCTATCCGCGCGGCAAAATCAGCCCACTGCAAGAAAAGCTGTTTTGTACCCTGGGTGGAAATATCCATACAGTGGCTATTGATGGCGATTTTGATGCCTGTCAGGCGTTGGTGAAACAAGCCTTTGATGATGAAGAGCTCAAGCAAGCGTTGAGCTTGAACTCGGCTAACTCGATCAATATCAGCCGTTTACTGGCCCAAATTTGCTATTACTTTGAAGCGGTAGCCCAGTTACCACAAGACGCGCGTAATCAACTGGTTATCTCGGTACCCAGTGGTAATTTTGGTGATTTGACTGCGGGGTTGTTGGCAAAATCTTTAGGTTTGCCGGTGAAGCGTTTCATTGCCGCAACCAATGCGAACGATACCGTGCCACGTTTCTTGGTTAACGGTGAATGGAAACCAAAAGCGACCGTTTCGACGTTATCGAATGCCATGGATGTAAGCCAACCGAATAACTGGCCGCGCGTCGAAGAGCTGTATCGCCGCAAAGTTTGGCAATTGAAGGATCTAGGTCACGGCGCGGTGAGCGATGAAGTGACAAAAGAGACGATGCGTGAAATGGCAAAACTGGGTTACATCTCTGAGCCTCATGCGGCCATTGCGTATCGCGTGCTGCGTGATCAGTTGCAAGATGGTGAATTCGGTCTGTTTGTTGGTACTGCGCACCCGGCAAAATTCAAAGAAAGCGTCGAAGAAATTTTGGGGCAAGAATTACCGTTACCAAAACCATTGGCTATCCGGGCGCAATTACCGTTGCTGTCCCACGATTTGCCTGCTGACTTTGCGCAGATGCGGGCATTCTTAATGGCGTTGCCAAAGTAATTGGTCGCTATTGCTAAGTCGTAGAGCGAAGAGAAAGCGGACTATGGGAGTCGGCGACGCATGCCGCTGACGCATTCCTCGGTACGTTAAACTTTTCGCTCATCAAATTTAAAAGGCCACTGGCCTTTTAAATTTGTCATCGGGGTAATCATCTACAATACGAACAGCCACCGACGAAGACAAACTGAGCTACCGCCTAACTCATTCAGAAAATCAGTGTTGTTCGGCTCGCTTGAAGACAAGCTCATTTTTCGCTGACAATCCTGCATCAAACTCATAGCCTTCCAGGTTAAAATCAACCAGTTGTTCTGGCTTGGTGAGCTTATTCTGGATAACAAAGCGGCTCATCAAACCACGGGCTTTCTTGGCGTAGAAACTAATTATTTTGTACTTCCCGTTCTTCTCATCTAAGAACACTGGTTTTATCATTGAGCCGATCAATTTGGCCGGTTTTACCGCTTTAAAGTACTCATCAGACGCCAGATTAATCAGTACGTTATCTCCTTGCTGCGCCAGCGCTTGATTCAGCTTCTCTGTAATCAGATCACCCCAGAATGCATAAAGATCTTTGCCCTGTGAGTTCGCCAGCTTGATCCCCATTTCTAAGCGATAGGGCTGCATCAAATCCAACGGGCGCAACACACCATACAAGCCAGAAAGCATACGTAAATGTTGTTGGGCAAAGTCAAAATCAGCTTTACTGAACGTCTGAGCCTGCATGCCGGTATAAACATCACCTTTGAAGGCCAGAATAGCCTGACGTGCATTATCGGGGGTGAAATCGGGTTGCCATTCGCTAAAGCGAGCCGCATTTAAGCCGGCAAGTTTGTCACTAATCCCCATCAGACTGCTGATTTGTGCGGGCGTAAGATCGCGGCAAATTTCGATAAGTGCTTGTGACTTATCCAACATTTCAGGCTGAGTAAACTTTTTAGTCGCTAACGGACTTTGATAATCAAGGGTTTTGGCTGGGGAGATAATAATAAGCATCACGACATCCTGTTAATCCAGATAGCACACTGTAGCAAAAAGCGCGCGCCAGCAAAAAGAAGATTAGGCGATTGTTAAGATAGGTATCCCTAGCGAATTTGACGTTGTAGGCTAGTTAGCAGGTTGGCAAGTGAATGACGCTGCCAATAATTTTATGGTTAGATGGACATATTAGCGATGATATCGATAAGCTAAATCGTCTCAGCACGACACAAATGGACAGAATTGCTATTAATCAGTCGATATTCAGCTGTTTTGAAAGGCGAAAACGGTTGCTAACCGGAAACAGCAAGGTTGCGCTTTTTTTAATCAGTTTAACTGCCTTGCACCAAGGCTTACGCATGTTATTATCAAGACAAGGCAGGGCTTCGAAAGCGCCTATCTTGCGAAATGCCTAACATTGCAATCGTAGTAATAACCGCTTTCAAAGCAATAAAAGTTGTTCTAAGCAATTTAAACTTTCGATATGCCAAAAGTTCATGCACAAACGACGAGAAACGACAACATGACCGATAAACTTACTTCCCTACGTCAAATCACCACTGTAGTCGCCGATACTGGGGATATCGCGGCAATGAAACTGTATCAGCCGCAAGATGCAACCACTAACCCTTCGCTTATTCTGAATGCTGCTCAAATTCCTGAATATCGCAAATTAATTGATGAAGCTGTCGCTTGGGCTCGTGCTCAAAGCAACGATCACGCACAGCAGATCGTGGATGCCACTGACAAACTGGCCGTCAATATTGGTTTGGAAATTCTGAAACTGATCCCAGGCCGTATTTCTACCGAAGTTGATGCTCGCCTGTCCTATGACACTGCTGCCAGCGTGGCAAAAGCCAAACGCTTGATCAAACTTTATAATGAAGCGGGCATCAGCAATGACCGTATCCTGATCAAACTGGCTTCTACTTGGCAGGGGATCCGTGCCGCAGAGCAACTGGAAAAAGAAGGTATTAACTGCAACCTGACACTGCTGTTCTCCTTCGCTCAAGCGCGTGCTTGTGCTGAAGCTAATGTATTCCTGATTTCACCGTTTGTGGGCCGTATTCTTGATTGGTACAAAGCCAATGGCGACAAAAAAGAGTTCGCGCCAAACGAAGATCCAGGTGTGGTTTCAGTCACCGAAATCTATCAGTACTACAAAAAACACGGTTATAAGACTGTGGTCATGGGCGCAAGCTTCCGTAATCTGGGCGAAATCATTGAGTTGGCCGGTTGTGACCGTCTGACCATCGCACCATCACTGCTGAAAGAGCTGGCAGAAAGCGAAGGTCCAGTTGAGCGTAAACTGTCTTACACTGGTGAAGTTCAAGCTAAACCAGCACCATTGACTGAAGCTGAATTCTACTGGCAGCACAATCAAGACCCTATGGCGATTGATAAACTGGCTGACGGTATTCGTAAGTTTGCCATTGATCAGGGTAAACTTGAGAAGATGATTTCAGAGCTGCTGTAATCTCCGTTGAATACGCGGGATTTGAAGAAAAGGTGGCGAAAGCCGCCTTTTTTATTTCTATTCTTTAATCGCTTATACCTTGCCATAGACCAGTATTTCCCTTGGTTCATCAATTGCAAAGGTTTACCGTCGGGCCACCACTTGAATCACTTTGGGTATGCTATCATTCGACCAGATAAAGGTATTTTGTCGAGGTAGTCGCATGAATATATTACGTATAGGTTTAGTGTCCGTATCTGATCGGGCATCAAGCGGGATTTATCAGGATAAAGGCATCCCAGCGCTGGAAGAGTGGCTGGCAAGTGCACTAAGCACTCCCTTTGAAATTGAAGCGCGTCTTATCCCTGATGAGCAAACGCTGATTGAACAAACATTGTGTGAATTAGTGGATGAAATGGGTTGCCATTTAGTCTTAACCACTGGAGGAACAGGCCCTGCACGGCGTGATGTTACGCCAGATGCGACATTAGCGATTGCCGATCGTCAAATGCCTGGATTCGGCGAACAAATGCGTCAAATCAGCCTACATTATGTTCCTACTGCTATTTTATCCCGCCAAGTAGGGATCATCCGCAAACAAGCATTGATCATCAACTTACCGGGGCAACCTAAATCAATTAAAGAGACGTTAGAAGGCGTGAAAGATGCTCAATCGAACGTGGTTGTTGCAGGTATTTTTGCCAGTGTCCCTTATTGTATCCAATTGCTGGATGGACCTTATATAGAGACCAATGCGGAAGTGGTAGCGGCTTTTCGTCCGAAGAATGCCATTATCGATATAAAAAACTAAATTAAAAGTTTATGCAGCATTAGGTACCATTATACGAGTGTGGGGAATTTTGTACGGTATAGTCATATTTACTTTACGAAAGACTGAAAATATTTTTCTTCCCCAACTCTGGTTTACTACGGTGTCATATGTCTCAAGAACACAACTCATCTCAAAGCGACTCATCCCAACAACATAATCATAATCGTCGTTTGAATAAGCAAGATTATAAAACACTGACGCTGGCGGCATTAGGCGGGGCGTTAGAGTTTTATGACTTTATTATCTTCGTTTTTTTTGCTGCGGTGATTGGCGATCTCTTCTTCCCGGTCGATATGCCTGAATGGCTGCGTCAAGTGCAGACATTTGGTATTTTCGCTGCTGGCTATCTCGCCCGCCCACTGGGTGGCATTATCATGGCCCACTTTGGTGACTTGGTTGGCCGCAAGAAGATGTTTACTCTCAGTATTCTATTAATGGCCATACCTACGTTGGCAATTGGTATGCTGCCTACTTACGCCTCTATCGGTATTGCGGCACCGCTGCTATTGCTCTTTATGCGTGTATTGCAAGGCGCAGCAATTGGTGGTGAAGTCCCTGGCGCATGGGTCTTTGTGGCAGAACATGTGCCGCGTCGACGTATTGGGATTGCCTGTGGCACGTTAACCGCCGGTTTGACTGCGGGGATCTTATTAGGATCACTGGTCGCAACAGCAATGAATACTACCTTGAGTCATCAGGCCATATTAGACGGCGGCTGGCGTGTACCGTTCTTCCTCGGGGGTATCTTCGGTCTGTTCGCGATGTATTTACGTCGTTGGTTACAAGAAACGCCTATTTTCAAAGAAATGCAGGCACGTAAAGCCTTGGCAGATGAGTTACCGTTGAAATCTGTGGTGGTGAATTACAAAAAAGAAGTGGTCGTGTCGATGTTACTCACTTGGCTGCTTTCGGCGGGTATCGTCGTCGTTATCTTGATGACACCGACTTACTTACAAAAGCAGTTTGGCGTGCTGCCGGCATTGGCATTACAGGCGAACAGTTTGGCGATTGTCGCACTGGTGTGTGGCTGTGTGATTGCAGGATTAGTCATTGACCGCGTTGGCGCCAGTAAAACTTTTATTGTCGGTAGCTTGATGCTGGCGCTATCCACATGGTCGTTCTATCACACTAATCTTACAGATCCGACCCAACTGTTTACTCATTATATGATGGCTGGTTTTTGCGTCGGCTTAGTGGGTGCAGTACCTTATGTGATGGTGCGTGCTTTCCCTGCGGAAGTTCGTTTCACAGGGATATCATTCTCCTACAATGTGGCTTATGCCATATTCGGCGGTCTGACACCTATTCTAGTGACGTTATTGATGAAGATTACCCCTATGGCACCAGCATATTATATGTTGCTACTATCGTTGGTTGGGCTGCTGCTGGGCGTTTATCTGCGTAATGACATTAATAGTGAAGTGAAAATTAATCTGACGAAGAAGGTGATGGGGTAGTTATTCCTCGTAACCAGAAGTCAGTCCATCATCAAAAAGCCCATAATGCGAATAAAGGTTATGGGCTTTTGTGTTTGTGACGCCAATCAGAATCCTGATTTGAAGTTAAAGCCGACCTTTTGTTTAACCCGCGCTGAGGGGCTGGAAATTACCTCAGAAAACAATGTAATAGCACCTTTCTCCTTTAGATATTGAGCTAAAGCAATTACAGCAGCCGTTCCCGCTCCTCTAACTGTCCCTTCACGATTTGGGGTTAGCACATAATCCGGCAGTGTCGCTGATGCGACTAGTTCAACTTGATTTCTATTATTAAAACGATCTGCCAGCACAATCGCGATAGTTTTGCCTCGGAATTTGACAACAACATAAATCTCGCCTGGGCGCTTAATGATCAATCTGCGGTGAATAATGCCTGTAACAATATGACCTGCATGAAGGGTTTTACTAAATTCAGCAGCCAAATCAGGATTAGCGTCGAGATCGACAACATGGGAACCTTGATATTGTTCGCCCCATTGAACGATGGTCTCAGCCAGTTCTGCTCGTGAGGCGCGAATCTTTTCTATTTCCTCTGCGGACAGTTTTTCTGCTTCTTCAGGAGTCGGTGTTGCGATTATTTCTATTTCAAAATTTGAGTCATGCTGAGGGACCTGTTCACCATGTTCCATAATCATTGGTATGGTTGGCCTATATACGAATGTTTCCAGTAATAGCTCATAAATACCGAGTGGTAGTTGTTCTACTTGGCTCGGCATGTCATCCGATGCGTAATAAGCAGTATGAGCGAGATAACTTAATTGAGCATAATCGAACGCGGTTTTAATTTGGCCAAGAGAGTTACCCTTGCTTCTATCGACAACCTTTTCTCTTACTGCATTACTGAAACGCTGCTCTAATTCTGCATCTTCTACAACCGCACCTGTGCTCCCTGTTTTTATAATTGAATCAATGATTTTACTAAAGTACTCTGAATTCCAAGTACTCAAGTCATTACCAAATAACAAGGTAAAATCAGTCATGATATCTAGCGTCCAATCAATACAGGGTGGCCGTCCCTGACGATTAGGGCGGGAGCTTATTAATCTGTAAATCGAGGTTTCACAGGTTTTAGCGACAGCCGGTAGACTTAATGATTGGTGATGGTTTGTGCTATCAATATAGCTTAACATCAGATAATTTTCGTAAACACCATCACTGGTATTATTGTTAGCTATTTTGGATATAGTTATTGGCTTTAGTGGACGACTCTCACCTGCAATATGTAATGTTTTTTCTTTTGTATTATTGCTGAAGTAATCAAGTGCATTAAATATAATTCCATCTAACTGCTGACATGTTCCATGGGTAATGTAGTTATAGATATTAAGAAAAGGAGTGAATGAACATATTGCTTTACTGGTTTGAGATAAATCTCTTTTCTCTGAATTTTTCCTTCCGGTATCAGCAGTCAGTATAGCTCTATTTATGATCACAGGTATATTGTAGTAATTGTAATTTTCAATAGTTAGTTCTGGATTGATTTGTTTTTCTTTTAACCATTTAAACGAAATGATAGGTGATATATCGACTAACTGTTTTTTTTCTGTTTGGATATATTGGTATTGAACGAAATCATCACTAAGTTGTATGATAAATGCTAGTTCATTTGCATTTTTTTTGTATTCAAAATTGAACTGATTAAGTTCTTTGTAGTCGGAGAAAATAATTTCATTTTCAGTCACATTGATGCTTGGACCCTTAGATAAATTAATGCTATACCCTTCAATTTTACGAGAATATTTACTATTAAGAATAAGTATTATTTGTCTGTTAACTAAGCGCCCATCATGCCAATATCTGCCAAAGGCATCAGAGAGATTTATTTTGTGTGTGCTTAAAATAGTGCATATTCTATTGCAGTTTAGATTCTTGTTTTCAGATACTTTAATGCTGCTTATTTCACGGTTTATCCCTAATCGTTTTAACTGATTAACATTGGCACTCTCTACTAACGTGAAGAACGGAGGGCTGAAATTATCATTTTTATAGATTTTTGCCATCATCCCTGATGGTATCATTATTGATTGTACACTGTCATTGTCAATTATTTTGGGGTCTGATTCTGATTGGAGTGACTTTTTAAACTCAGCGTATAAATCTATTTTTTGGCCTGAATATAAACAGGTATTTTCACCTTCGAAGTCTTTTTCCGTATAAAAACAGGTGCTGTCATCTGAGTAAACAGATGTGGATACTATTAATATAATACTGATAAATAGTTTGATGGCTATTCTCATTGACATCCCCTTAGCTTCGTTAATTAAAGTATGGGTTCTTGTCGCGGCGAGAGGATTATATAATAAGGCTGTACTTTTACCTTTTCTATTTTACAATCATTCATTGAGATGAAATTATGGTGCGTTTTTTATTACGCAATGTATTAACTCAAGTTGCTTAAATATAATCTAGCTGTAATGAATAAAAACACACCGAATATTATCTAGTTTTTAACATTCAGTGTGTTTTTAATTGAATATTTCTGGTGGTTCTCGACTTAAACTGCCGGTTGTACTTGTAAAGCTTGGCTTGGCTCACCAATAGGTAACACAGTACGACCATATTGTTCGTTCAGCACTTCCGCCATTGCGAGATAAATCGCGCTGGCACCACAAATAATACCTTCAAAACCAGCAAAGACCAGCAGTGAATGATTACCCGTGAAGTTGCCCACAGCCAGCAATGCAAACAGTAGTGTTAGGCTACCGAAAACAAACTGCAAGGCACGGTTAGCTGGTAAAGTACCGAAGAACATAAAGAGCGTGAAAATGCCCCACAGACCTAAATAAACGCCCAGGAACTGAGCATCAGTAGCTTCTGCCAGACCCATCTTAGGCAGCATCAGCAAACCAACGAGGCTCAGCCAGAATGCGCCGTAGGAAGTAAATGCAGTTGCCGCAAAGGTATTACCCTTTTTGTACTCCAATAAGCCGGCCAGAATTTGTGCTAAGCCGCCATAAAAAATCCCCATACTCAGAATCACAGAAGTTAAGGGAAAGAAGCCTGCGTTATGCAGGTTAAGCAAGACGGTAGTCATCCCAAAGCCCATAAGGCCTAATGGGCCAGGATTCGCCAACTTGGTGGTGTTCATAAGTCCTCTGTCACTAACAGAATGCTAAAAAATGGATATACCTTTCCAGCTCGACACTGCCAATGGTGAGTAGACAACCCACCGACAGCCCTAAGCATTTTGGGTATCATTATCCGAAAATGTATACAGCGCCGGAATGACCAAAAAGTCGTCAATTATCCAAGTGCGCGCGGCATCATAATGATCCCCGCGATTGGAAACAATGATCTTGAAGGTAATAAAAAGTAATTTTTTTTCATCTCCCCCCTTGATGCAGCGTTTCGTGGCCCCATCTTATTCCCAACCGCAGGGCTAATCGGGGATCAGCGCGGACGTGCACTTACTCAGTTTTGAGCATGAAAACATTGATTAAGAAAATATGGGCAGTTGAAAAGAAGTAATCCGCCCACATATAGATTAGTAACTTGACCGAATATGACTTTTTAGTGGAGGCGTTTTAGATGGGTAAAATTATTGGTATCGACTTGGGTACTACCAACTCTTGTGTAGCTATTATGGATGGCGTAAAAGCGCGTGTGCTGGAGAACAGCGAAGGTGATCGCACTACACCTTCTATCATCGCTTATACCCAAGATGGTGAAATTCTGGTTGGTCAACCTGCTAAGCGTCAGGCTATTACTAACCCACAAAATACATTGTTTGCTATCAAGCGTTTGATTGGCCGTCGTTTCCAAGATGAAGAAGCGCAGCGTGATAAAGATATCATGCCGTACAAAATCGTAGCAGCTGACAATGGCGACGCTTGGGTTGAAGTAAAAGGCCAGAAAGTGGCACCACCGCAGATTTCTGCTGAAGTACTGAAAAAAATGAAGAAAACGGCTGAAGATTTCTTGGGTGAACCTGTCACCGAAGCCGTTATTACTGTTCCTGCTTACTTTAACGATGCTCAGCGTCAGGCAACCAAAGATGCTGGCCGTATCGCAGGCTTAGAAGTAAAACGTATCATCAACGAACCAACCGCTGCAGCATTGGCCTATGGTTTGGATAAAGAAGTCGGCAACCGTACTATCGCGGTTTATGACCTCGGTGGTGGTACTTTCGATATCTCTATTATCGAAATCGATGATGTAGACGGTGAAAAAACTTTCGAAGTTCTGGCGACCAACGGTGATACACACTTGGGTGGTGAAGACTTCGATAGCCGCTTGATCAACTACCTGGTTGATGAGTTCAAGAAAGACCAGGGTATGGATCTGCGTACCGATCCGCTGGCCATGCAGCGCCTGAAAGAAGCCGCTGAGAAAGCAAAAATTGAGCTGTCTTCAGCTCAGCAGACTGACGTCAACCTGCCGTATATTACGGCTGATGGCAGCGGTCCAAAACATATGAACATCAAAGTGACTCGTGCGAAATTGGAGTCACTGGTTGAAGATTTGGTTAACCGTTCTATTGAACCACTGAAAGTTGCATTGCAAGACGCTGGGCTGTCTGTTTCCGATATCCAAGACGTTATCTTGGTGGGTGGTCAGACCCGTATGCCAATGGTTCAAAAGAAAGTTGCTGACTTCTTTGGCAAAGAACCACGTAAAGACGTTAACCCAGATGAAGCTGTAGCGATTGGTGCGGCAGTGCAGGGTGGTGTTCTGTCTGGTGAAGTGAAAGACGTCCTGTTGCTGGACGTGACCCCACTGTCACTAGGTATTGAAACCATGGGTGGTGTGATGACTCCGCTTATCACCAAAAACACCACTATCCCAACTAAGCACAGCCAAGTGTTCTCTACTGCAGAAGACAACCAATCTGCGGTAACCATCCATGTGCTGCAGGGTGAGCGTAAACGTGCACAGGATAACAAGTCTCTGGGTCAGTTCAATCTGGATGGGATTCAGGCGGCACCTCGTGGTACGGCACAAATCGAAGTGACCTTCGATATCGATGCTGATGGTATTTTGCATGTGTCTGCTAAAGACAAAACTACTGGCCGTGAACAGAAGATTACCATCAAGGCATCTTCTGGTTTGAACGAGGAAGAAATCCAAAAAATGGTACGCGATGCTGAAGCTAACGCTGAAGCTGACCGTAAGTTTGAAGAGTTGGTTCAGACTCGTAACCAAGCTGACCACCTGATTCATGGTACACGTAAGCAGTTGGAAGAAGCCGGTGACAAACTGCCAGCAGAAGACAAAACAGCTATCGAAGAGGCTATGAAAGCGTTAGAAGCAGCGCTGAAAGGCGAAGATAAAGCTGAAATCGAAGCGAAAACTCAGGCTCTGGTGCAGGTTTCTGGCAAATTGCTGGAAATGGCACAGCAGCAGCAAGCAGCCGCAGGCGGTGAAGCTGGTGATACCAGTGCTAAGAAAGAAGACGACGTTGTAGACGCCGAATTCGAAGAAGTAAAAGACAAAAAATAATCGCCCTTAAGCGGGCACAGCAGTGGTAGGCCTTACTGTTGCTGGAAACCAGCACGGGCGTCGAGGAAACTCTACGCCCGTGCACGCATGTTAAGGGTAGGAAAAAAAGAGAATGGCGAAGCGAGATTATTACGAGGTTTTGGGCGTTAAAAAGGACGCCGATGAACGTGAGATCAAAAAGGCCTATAAACGCCTGGCAGTAAAGTATCATCCGGACCGTAATCAGGACGAGAACGATACCGGTGAGAACTTCAAGGAAGTTAAAGAAGCCTACGAAATTCTGACTGACCCACAAAAACGTGCCGCATACGATCAGTATGGCCATGCTGCCTTCGAACAAGGTGGTATGGGGGGCGGTGGTTTCGGTGGCGGTGGTGCTGATTTTAGCGATATCTTTGGCGACGTTTTCGGGGATATTTTTGGTGGTGGACGCCGTCAGCGTGCATCTCGTGGTTCGGATCTACGTTACAACATGGATCTGACTTTGGAAGAAGCCGTACGCGGTGTCACCAAAGAAATCCGCATCCCTACACTGAACGAGTGTGATGTTTGTCATGGCAGCGGTGCAAAACCAGGTAGTTCGCCAGTCACATGTTCTACTTGTCGTGGTGCCGGTCAGGTACATATGCGCCAAGGGTTCTTTACCGTTCAGCAGGCATGTCCTACTTGCCATGGTAGCGGTCAGATCATTAAAGACCCGTGTAACAAGTGCCATGGGCATGGCCGAGTTGAGAAGTCAAAAACACTGTCGGTTAAGATCCCAGCAGGCGTTGATACCGGTGACCGCATTCGCTTATCGGGCGAAGGTGAAGCCGGTGAGCACGGTGCACCAGCAGGCGATTTATACGTTCAAGTACAAGTCAAAGCGCACCCAATATTCGAGCGTGAAGGCAATAACTTGTATTGTGAAGTGCCAATTAACTTCGCAATGGCAGCCTTGGGTGGCGAGATTGAAGTACCAACACTGGATGGCCGCGTTAAGCTGAAAGTACCAGCAGAAACTCAAACGGGTAAATTATTCCGTATGCGCGGTAAAGGTGTTAAATCCGTACGTGGCGGGAGTCAAGGTGACTTGCTTTGTCGCGTTGTCGTGGAAACACCTGTTCATCTGAGTGAAAAGCAGAAACAATTGCTACGTGAACTTGAAGAAAGTTTTGTGGGTGCTGCGGGTGAGAAAAATAGCCCCCGCTCTAAAAGCTTTCTAGATGGTGTGAAAAAATTCTTCGACGATTTGACTCGTTAGAATTAATCCGCCAACGAATAGCTTAATCAAAATACGGATTAGGCCAGTAAAAATACGATGCCGGTCAATTTAGGATTAGTCCATAGATCCTAGGTTGATCGGCATTGTGCTTTATAGTCGATATTGACTATTTACGCTAAGGATAAAATGAATTCAAAAACGTTGCTTGTCATGATCTCTTGCCACTGTGTACGACAGTAGCTCATGCAATGCAATGGCATTAGTGACAAATCATATTTGATGATAAATGACTCTGTGAAAAGGGTGAATAGGAAATATTTGGCAACTTCATTTCATTCTTAATAGAGTAATTTTATTGAATAATAACGTTAGATTAGATCTAATTTTCATACCATTTATTTGTAATTAATTGATTTCATCTGGTTAAATATCACTTGGTTTTCATATAATACAGTTTTGTGATTATATCGTTATTTATTTTTCAATTAATTGATGTAGTAATAATTTTATTCATTATTATTTATAGGTGACAAGGTGAGTGTTTATGAGCTTGCTAATTATCTGATTTGTTGTTAATTGATTTTGTGAAATATTTTATCAGTTAAATCATCAGCTTGAGTTACTATCTTTTGTTTTTTTAATTACAATTAAAATACTGATGCATTAATGTAAATAAAAACACACAATCAATTAATCATTATAATTAATATTAATTTGAGTTGTTTTTTATTCGAGTAATAATTATGTGCCGAACATATCTTTTCCTGTACTTACGTTAACAGGGAAGTCCTATGTTTGCATTATCGATTATCACGCTTATTTAATATTCAAGTTGAGGTATTATTATAATGGTAATTAATAAGAATTTTGCGCATGAAAATGAAACAGCAGCATTGTACTTAATGGACTTAATCATGGGTTACAGTTATCAGGCGTCACTTCGTGCTGTGGCGGTTCTAGGTGTGGCTGATCATCTTCTAAGTGGGCCAAAAACAGCGAAGGAACTTGCAAAGGAATTGGGTGTAGAGGCACTCCCGCTACATCGGATAATGCGGCTCCTAACTACTAGGGATGTCTTCAAGGAAATTGAGGGGCAGCAATTTGCTCTCACTCCTGCGGCCGAATGTCTGTGTAAGTCCTCTCCCTATTCGTTGCGTGCAGCCGCAATGATGTTAACTGATGAAACATTTTGGCGCCCTACGGGCATTATTACTGAAAGTGTTCGTGGTCACTCTGCCTTTAAGAAAATCTTTAACACATCGTTCTTCGAGTATTGGTCACGGCCCGAGAATCACACCGACGAAAATGATTTCCACGCCGGCATGTCGTCAATGTCAGAAGTGGAAAATCCTTGTTTGGTGCGTAGTTACGATTTCCCAAAAAATGCGACAGTGGTTGATGTGGCTGGGGGAATGGGAGGATTGCTGCTTAGAGTGTTACAGGCGAATCCAACACTCCATGGTATTTTATTTGATAGGGATCCTGTTTTGGCCAGAGCTCGTCTTGGTGAACTTGGGGATGATTCGCGCTGGGAACTTCAGCCGGGTAGTTTCTTCGAGTCATGCCCACCGGCTGACATTTATATGCTGAAATATATTGTTCATGATTGGCCAGATGAGAAAGCAACAGAAATACTTCGTTGTTGCCGTAAGGCTATGCGGCCTAATGGCAAAGTGTTGATCATGGACACTCTTATTCAAGAAGATAACAAACCTCATTTCGGTAAAAGTATGGATATTCTGATGTTAGCGAGCTTTGATGGTGGGAGGGAACGCACAGAAGATGAGTTGAAAGGGCTGCTTGCAGATGCTGACTTAAAAATAAACCGCATCATCGATACCGGCACTTACTTAACGATTGTCGAAGCAGTAGCTCGTTAATGATAGGGAGATGACCACGTAGAATGTTGCTAGTTTCATTAAGCCCATAACAGTGATGTATGGGCTTTTTTTCCTATATCAAATTAGTTTTCCTTCGGCTCCAAGAGCTATCCTATGAGTTACAACCTTGCATTCCACAAGACGAGCTGACTTTTCCCTATAAATGTGATCAATAGAATCTATTGCTCGGTTATTCCGAGTGTTTGTTGCTATAAAAACGACTTTTTACGAGTTAATAATTAGCCTAGAATTTATAAATTATTTGCCAGCTTTTCTGGCTTTTTTTCTGTCCGATGTAAGGAGTATTCATTGTGACAAATATGATTCGTCAATTTTTGCGCCAAGAGGCCGCGGGGGGGCTGATTTTAATCTTTGCCGCTGTCGTCGCCTTAATAATGGCTAACACTCAGTTGCAAGGGATTTATCAATCATTTCTTGATGTACCCGTATCCGTCAAGATCGCATCGTTGGATATCAGTAAACCACTGTTGTTGTGGATTAATGATGGCTTAATGGCGGTGTTCTTTCTGGTTGTAGGACTAGAAGTTAAGCGCGAACTGATGGAAGGTTCTTTGGCGGGGCGCGATAAAGCTGTCTTCCCTGCGATTGCTGCGTTAGGCGGCATGTTGGCACCAGCCTTGATTTATTTAATGTTTAATGGGGCCGATGAAGTGACTCGCCAAGGTTGGGCAATTCCAGCGGCAACGGATATTGCTTTTGCTCTTGGGGTGATGGCGCTGCTGGGGAATAGAGTCCCAACGAGCCTGAAAGTCTTTTTACTGGCACTGGCGATTATTGATGATCTCGGCGTCATCATTATTATTGCGCTGTTCTACACCCATGAAGTTTCAGTACAGGCTTTGGGGATCGCAGCGGCGGCTATTGCACTGTTGGGGTATATGAACTGGCGTGGTGTTGGGAAAACATCAGCCTATTTGCTAGTAGGGTTAGTGCTGTGGGTGTGCATTCTTAAATCTGGTGTACATGCGACCTTAGCGGGTGTGATTGTTGGCTTTATGATACCGCTGCATACCAAAGATAAGCGTTCACCTTCAGAATCTCTGGAACATGGCTTGCATCCGTGGGTCGCCTATTTGATTCTGCCCATTTTTGCATTTGCTAACGCCGGTGTATCGCTGCAAGGCGTCTCTTTCTCTGGTTTGACGTCGTTGCTACCGTTGGGGATTGCGAGCGCTCTGTTTGTGGGCAAACCACTGGGCATTTTCGTCTTTAGTTGGTTAGCGGTTAAGTTAGGGATTGCTAAACTGCCTGATGCGATAAACTTTAAGCAGATCTTTGCGGTATCAGTACTCTGTGGTATCGGCTTTACTATGTCGATATTTATTGCCTCACTCGCCTTTGGTGACGCAGATATTGCTCTGACAAAGTATTCGAAATTGGGCATATTGCTAGGTTCGACTGCAGCGGCGGTCGTCGGTTACAGTTT
Organism: Yersinia massiliensis; assembly: GCF_003048255.1. Taxonomy (NCBI): domain Bacteria; kingdom Pseudomonadati; phylum Pseudomonadota; class Gammaproteobacteria; order Enterobacterales; family Yersiniaceae; genus Yersinia; species Yersinia massiliensis. Next base: position 4,098,470 of record NZ_CP028487.1, on the reverse strand, counting down.
ATTGCGTTTGGCCTTACCCACAAACAAAAAGCTGTCTGACTAGCTTAGTATTTTGACGTTGCCGGTGTCAGGCAAAGGCACCGGCAGTTTTACTTGATGGAATTCCTGGCTCACAGTTTGTGAAGCCTAAAACAAGGAATGTTTTATCGTGCATTTGGCCCTATATCTGGCTTCGCGATATGTTAAGGAGATAACGACATGCGAGTATCACACATCAATTTTAACCATCTTTACTATTTCTGGCAGGTCTGCAAAGAAGGATCTGTTGTGGGTGCCGCAGGCGCATTATTCCTAACGCCACAAACCATTACCGGTCAAATAAAGGCATTGGAAGAGAGGTTGGGCGGTAAACTGTTTAAGCGGCAAGGGCGTGGGTTAGTGCCTTCTGAACTGGGGCAGTTGGTTTTTCGTTATGCCGATAAAATGTTCATGCTGAGCCATGAAATGCTCGATATTGTTAACTATCGCAAAGAATCTAACCTACTTTTCGATGTGGGTGTCGCTGATGCATTATCCAAGCGTTTGGTGAGTCAGGTGCTAGAAACCGCGGTAGTTGATAATGAAAAGATTCATTTACGCTGTTTTGAATCGACTCACGAATTACTTCTTGAGCAATTGAGCCAGCATAAGCTGGATATGATTGTGTCGGATTGTCCTGTTGATTCCAGTCAACAAGAAGGGTTGTTCTCAGTAAAACTCGGCGAATGTAGCGTAAGTTTTTATTGTCGCCAGCCTGTCCCTGATTTGCCTTTCCCTGCGTGCTTGCAGCAAAAGCGCTTGCTGGTTCCAGGGCGTCGTTCAATGCTTGGGCGAAAATTATTGAATTGGATTAATAGCAAAGGGCTACAAGTAGAGATTTTGGGGGAGTTCGATGATGCCGCGCTGATGAACGCTTTCGCTATCTACAATGATGCCATTTTTGTCGCGCCAACAATTTATGCTGCTGATACCTATGCCAAAGATGAGCGAATTGTAGAAATTGGCCGTTTAGACAATGTGCAAGAAGAGTATTACGTGATTTTTGCAGAACGAATGATCCAGCATCCAGCCGTTCAACGGGTATGCAATAAAGATTTCTCAGCACTTTTTAGTGGCTAAACGCTTGCTTGGGTAGTGTACGATGAAGATATAAGCAATTTTTCGCGAGGATTATTGCTCTATTGAAGGCTCTACTGACGTACGGTTCTACTGACGATAGTGCAGCGCATTCCTTGTGATGACACCTAATGACAGGCATAAAAAAACCGGCCTAGGCCGGTCTTTTTACAAGCAATCAATGTAAAGCAATTACTGCATTGCGTTGATTTGCGCGACTAAGTTTGACTTATGACGTGCTGCTTTGTTTTTGTGGATCAGACCTTTACAGGACTGACGATCCACGATTGGTTGCATTTCATTAAATGCTTTTTGCGCTGCGTCTTTATCGCCAGCTGCAATTGCCGCATACACCTTCTTAATGAAGGTACGCACCATTGAGCGACGGCTAGCGTTATGCTTGCGGCGTTTCTCAGACTGTACGGCGCGTTTCTTAGCTGATTTGATATTAGCCAAGGTCCAACTCCCAAATATATTCTATTGAGGACAATTCAAAGGCCGAGGAATATGCCCTTTTAGCCTTCGTTTGTCAATGGATTTGTGCAAATAAGCGCCGTTTGTACGGGCGGCACTTGCTACGTTGTGATGGAGCGGGATTTTACCAGCTTCGCGCTGTGGAATACAGTCTTTCGAAAGAAAATTCCACAGTTCACTGCCTCGAAGGGATTCGACGGTGGTTCTTGTAAAAATCTCAGCCTGCTTCTGTATTCAACGGCGAACGTATTCTACAGGATAAAGTCAGTAAAAGGGATTTTACCTGCATATAATTGGCAAAATGGTATGACTTTCGACTAAAGGTGCCAATCGCGGGTTAACCTTAACCGCTGTACAAGGTATAATCCGGCGATTTCCACTGTTTTGAGCCAGCTATGGAGCTAATTCGCGGTATACATAATATCCGGGCACGCCACCATGGTTGCGTGTTAACTATCGGTAACTTTGATGGTGTCCATCGCGGGCATCAAGCCTTATTGGAGCAGCTAAAGCGCGAAGGTCAGCGTTTAGGGCTACCTGTTATGGTCATGATATTTGAACCGCAACCACTGGAATTGTTTGCAGCGGACAAAGCACCAGCACGACTGACGCGTTTGCGTGATAAGGCCCGATATCTGGCCGAAGCGGGTGTTGACTATTTATTGTGCGTTAAATTTGATCCGCGTTTTGCAGCGAATACTGCGCAAGCATTTGTTGCTCAGTTGCTGGTCGAGAAGTTGGGTGTTAAGTTTTTAACTGTTGGTGATGATTTCCGTTTTGGTGCAGAACGCCAAGGGGATTTTCATCTGCTACAGCAGGCCGGTGCTGAGTTTGGTTTTGATGTCATCAGTACTGACAGTTTCTGTGACGGCGGGTTGCGCATTAGCAGCACGGCGATTCGCCAGGCACTTCAGGACGATGACCTCATGTTGGCTGAGGCACTGTTAGGCCACCCGTACAGTATTTCTGGCCGTGTGGTACACGGTGATGAGTTGGGGCGAACGATTGGTTTCCCTACAGCAAACTTGCCGTTAAAACGTTTAGTTGCTCCGGTAAAAGGAGTGTATGCAGTTGATGTTTATGGCTTAGGTCCAGAGCCATTACCCGGTGTTGCCAATATTGGCACTCGGCCTACAGTTGCCGGTGTTCGCCAGCAACTCGAGGTTCATCTGCTAGATGTGACAATGGATCTTTATGGGCGTCATATCGATGTGGTGCTCCGCGCAAAACTGCGCAATGAACAGCGTTTTGCTTCGCTCGATGCCCTGAAGCAGCAAATCGCCAATGATGTGGTGACGGCCCGAACATTTTTTGGGCTAAAGACACCGGTTTAATATTTCTAGCCGAAACGGAACCGAGAATCTAATGAGTGACTACAAGAATACCCTGAATTTACCTGAAACAGGGTTCCCGATGCGCGGCGATCTGGCTAAGCGTGAACCTGACATGCTGAAACGTTGGTATGAGCAGGATCTGTACGGGATTGTTCGTACGGCCAAGAAAGGTAAAAAGACCTTTATTCTGCATGATGGCCCTCCTTATGCGAACGGCAGCATTCACATTGGTCACTCTGTTAACAAAATTCTCAAAGATATTATTATTAAGTCGAAAGGAATGGCTGGCTACGACTCACCTTATATTCCAGGTTGGGACTGCCATGGTTTGCCTATCGAGTTAAAAGTTGAGCAGTTAATTGGTAAGCCGGGTGAGAAAGTCAGCGCTGCTGAATTCCGTACAGCCTGCCGTAAATATGCCGCTGAGCAAGTTGAAGGCCAGAAGGCGGACTTTATCCGTTTGGGCGTTTTAGGCGATTGGGACCATCCTTATCTGACGATGGATTTCAAAACTGAAGCCAATATCATTCGTGCGTTAAGCAAAATCATTGATAACGGCCACCTGCACAAAGGCGCGAAGCCAGTGCATTGGTGTACCGATTGCGGTTCGTCATTGGCTGAAGCTGAAGTTGAATATTACGACAAAACCTCACCTTCTATTGATGTGCGTTTTAACGCCGTTGATACCGCCGCAGTGAGCGCAAAATTTGGTACCACTCAAGCCAATGGCCCGATATCTCTGGTTATCTGGACGACTACTCCGTGGACGTTGCCCGCTAACCGCGCCATCTCACTGAATGCTGAATATATCTATCAGTTGGTGCAGGTTGAAGGCGAATGTCTGATTCTGGCGGAAGATCTGGTTGAGAGCGTCATGAAACGCGCCGGTATCGCTGAATGGACCGTTTTAGGTAGCTGTAAAGGCGCTGATCTTGAATTACTGCGTTTTTCTCATCCGTTTATGGGCTTCGATGTCCCCGCAATTTTAGGCGACCACGTCACATTGGATGCGGGTACAGGTGCCGTCCATACTGCACCAGGCCACGGCCCTGATGACTTTGTTATCGGTCAAAAATACGGTTTGGAAGTTGCCAATCCAGTGGGGCCAAATGGTTGCTATTTGGCGGGCACTTACCCAACACTTGATGGCCTATTTGTCTTTAAAGCTAATGATGTGATCGTTGAACTGCTGCGTGAAAAAGGCGCTTTACTGAAAGTGGAGAAACTGGTGCACAGCTACCCATGCTGCTGGCGCCACAAAACGCCAATTATTTTCCGCGCCACGCCACAATGGTTCATCAGCATGGACCAGAAAGGCTTGCGTAAGCAGTCACTGGAAGAAATTAAAGGTGTTCAGTGGATCCCTGATTGGGGCCAAGCACGTATTGAAACGATGGTCGCTAATCGTCCAGATTGGTGCATTTCGCGTCAGCGTACTTGGGGCGTACCGATGTCTCTGTTTGTGCACAAAGAGACTGAAATGCTGCACCCACGTAGTACTGAATTGATGGAAGCAGTCGCCAAACGTGTTGAGCAAGACGGCATCCAAGCGTGGTGGGATCTTGATCCTGCTGAGATCTTAGGGGCTGATGCAGCCGATTACATTAAGGTACCAGATACCTTAGACGTGTGGTTTGACTCTGGTTCAACCCATTCTTCTGTGGTTGATGTGCGCCCTGAGTTTAATGGTCATAGCCCAGATATGTATTTGGAAGGTTCTGACCAGCACCGCGGCTGGTTTATGTCATCACTGATGATTGCGACTGCGATGAAGGGCAAAGCGCCTTATCGTCAAGTGTTGACTCATGGGTTCACCGTTGATGGTCAAGGGCGCAAAATGTCCAAATCCATCGGGAACACCATTAGCCCGCAAGATGTCATGAACAAGTTGGGTGGTGACATCCTGCGTCTGTGGGTCGCTTCGACCGATTACACCGGCGAAATTGCTGTTTCTGATGAAATACTAAAACGTTCTGCTGACTCTTATCGCCGTATTCGTAATACAGCACGCTTCTTGCTGGCTAACCTGAATGGCTTTGATCCTGCCGTACATCAGGTGAAACCAGAAGATATGGTTGTGGTGGATCGCTGGGCGGTAGGCCGTGCTCAAGCGGCACAAGCTGAGATCATGCAAGCATATGAAAATTACGATTTCCATTTGGTTGTGCAACGTTTGATGCAGTTCTGCTCGGTTGAGATGGGTTCTTTCTATCTGGATATCATCAAAGACCGCCAGTACACCGCGAAAAGTGATAGCGTTGCCCGTCGTAGCTGCCAAACTGCGTTATTCCATATTGCTGAAGCCTTGGTTCGCTGGATGGCTCCTATCATGTCCTTCACGGCCGACGAAATTTGGAATCAACTGCCGGGTGAGCGGCCGCAGTATGTTTTCACTGAAGAATGGTATGACGGCTTGTTCGGGTTGGCGAGCACTGAGGGCATGAACGATACTTTCTGGGCCGAGCTGCTGAAAGTCCGTGGTGAAGTCAACAAAGTATTAGAGCAGGCTCGTAGCGATAAGCGTATCGGTGGTTCGTTAGAAGCCGCAGTGACTTTGTACGCCGAACCTGAATTAGCGGCACGTTTGAACAGCTTGCAAGATGAGCTGCGCTTTGTGTTGCTGACTTCTGGTGCGACTGTCGCAGATTATGCTCAAGCAGGTGATGATGCCGTGCAAAGTGAGCTGATCACCGGTCTGAAAATTACCTTTAACAAGGCTGACGGTGAGAAGTGTCCACGTTGCTGGCATTACACCCAAGATGTCGGTTTGGTGGCGGAACATGCTGAACTGTGTGGTCGCTGTGTTACTAACGTCGCCGGTAACGGTGAAGAGCGTAAGTTTGCCTAATGAGTAAGCCTATTTGTTCGACCGGATTGCGTTGGCTATGGCTAGCGGTACTGGTGGTGATTTTGGATCTTGGCAGCAAACAGTGGGTTATGACCCACTTTGCGTTGTATGAATCCATGCCACTGATTCCTTTTTTCAATCTGACCTATGCGCAAAACTATGGTGCGGCATTTAGCTTCCTTGCGGATAAAAGCGGTTGGCAGCGCTGGTTCTTTGCTGGGATTGCCATCGGTATTTCAGTTGTATTGATGGTGATGATGTACCGCTCCACGGCTAAACAACGCCTGATAAACTGTGCTTATGCATTAATTATTGGTGGTGCTCTCGGGAATTTGTTTGACCGTTTAGTACATGGCGCAGTGAACGATTTCATCGATTTCTACGTCAATAATTGGCACTTCCCGACGTTCAATCTGGCCGATGTCGCGATTTGTATCGGTGCTGCGTTGGTGATATTTGAAGGCTTCTTGAGCCCAGCTGATAAAACGGCGATTGATAAAGAAGGTGAGTGATATGTCTGAAGGTGTGCAAAGTATTCAAGTACAAGACAACAGTGCGGTATTGGTGCACTTCACTCTGAAGCTGGAAGATGGCTCAACGGCGGAATCAACCCATATTAACGGGAAACCTGCACTATTTCGGCTAGGCGATAACAGCCTATCCGATGCATTGGAGCAGCAGCTAATTGGCTTGAAAGTGGGTGATAAGCATACTTTTACCTTGCAACCTGAAGATGCGTTTGGCATAGAAAGTCCTGACCTGATTCAGTATTTCACTCAGCGTGATTTTGCGTTAACAGGGGTGCCGGATGCCGGCACCATCATGCTCTTTACCGCGCGCGATGGCAGTGAAATGCCGGGTGTGGTGCGTGAGGTTGCAGAAGAGTCTATTACTGTTGATTTTAATCACCCGTTGGCAGGACATATCGTCAGCTTTGAAATTGAAGTGCTGGAGATTGACCCCCAACAGGAGGCTGCCCATGCAGATATTGCTGGCTAATCCACGAGGCTTTTGCGCCGGAGTTGATCGGGCTATCAGTATTGTTGAACGCGCGATTGAAATGTACGGCGCGCCCATTTATGTGCGGCATGAAGTGGTACACAACCGTTATGTGGTTGATAGTCTGCGTGAACGTGGGGCTATTTTCATCGAAGAAATCTCTGAAGTGCCTGATGGTTCGATTCTGATTTTTTCTGCCCACGGGGTTTCACAGGCAGTTCGTGCGGAAGCCCGTGAACGTGAGTTAACGATGTTGTTTGATGCAACCTGTCCGTTGGTGACTAAAGTGCATATGGAAGTTGCACGCGCCAGCCGTAAAGGTAAAGAAGCTATCCTGATTGGTCATGCGGGTCATCCGGAAGTCGAAGGCACGATGGGGCAATACAGCAACCCGAAAGGGGGGATGTATCTGGTTGAGTCACCCGAGGATGTTTGGGCTCTGAATGTCAAAGACGAAGATAATCTGTGTTTCATGACACAAACGACTTTGTCCGTTGATGATACATCTGCCGTTATTGATGCGCTGCATAAACGTTTTCCGAAGATTGTTGGTCCACGCAAAGATGATATCTGCTATGCCACAACCAATCGGCAAGAAGCGGTACGTAATCTAGCCAATGATACCGATGTGGTACTCGTTGTTGGCTCGAAAAACTCTTCTAACTCTAACCGGTTGGCTGAGTTGGCTCAGCGAATGGGGAAATCAGCTTACCTGATTGACTCTGCTGCTGATATCCAAGAGTCATGGCTAGCAGGCGCTGCGCGGATTGGTGTGACGGCTGGTGCCTCGGCTCCTGATATCTTGGTGCAACAAGTGATTTCACGTTTGCAAGAACTGGGTGCCGGCGGTTCTATTGAGCTCAGCGGTCGTGAAGAGAGCATCGTCTTCGAAGTTCCCAAAGAATTACGTGTGGATATCAAACAGATCGATTGATTCTTTTCAGCACAGATATATATGCGTTAACCCATACTAAGCAGCCGCAGTGGCTGCTTTTTTTTATCGTGAAAATGGCGATTTTGCCATGTTGGCGAATAAGACTAGGGCTAACTAACACAGTGATGGGCAGAATAAGCAGCAATAAATGACAGCGTAACTTGCACTATAACTGAATGAATATGCGCACTAACGGCAAACAAGCAGATCAAGCGTTCTGAAAGTGACGTGGGATGAATGAGATGCTGCCGGACTAAGATTAAATAACGATATTTAAGGCTTTAAGTGGTTTCGCTGATAAACGCGAGCGTATATCATTTTTTTCTAATACAGACTAAATAGACTGGCGGAGTCCATAGTGGGCGGCTAATCTGAACCCTTGTCAGGGTAGATGACACAACATGAGGAGAAATCATGACTGAATCAACAATTCGTATTGCTGTTGTTGGCGCTGGAGGCCGTATGGGCCGGCAATTGATCCAAGCAATCACCGATACAGATGGTGTTGCACTGGGTGCTGCTGTTGAACGCGAAGGCTCCACACTAATAGGCAGTGATGCGGGTGAACTGGCTGGAACCGGTTTGTTAGGTATTACTGTAAGTGATGATTTATCCAAGGTGATTGATCATTTTGATGTGTTGATCGATTTTACTCGCCCAGAGGGCACATTAGCGCATTTAGCCATTTGTCGCCAACATCGCAAAGCGATGGTTATCGGCACTACGGGCTTCGATGAGGCCGGTAAAGCAGCCATTCGTGAGGCAGCAACCGATATTGGTATCGTATTTGCGGCTAACTTTAGTGTTGGGGTTAATGTTGTGCTCAAGTTGCTCGAAAAAGCAGCTAAAGTGATGGGTGACTATACCGATATCGAAATAATTGAAGCTCACCACCGGCATAAAGTGGATGCGCCTTCAGGTACGGCATTAGCCATGGGGGAAGCGATTGCTGACTCACTCGGTTGGTCATTGAAAGAACATGCTGTTTATAGTCGTGAAGGCCATACTGGTGAGCGTAAGCCTGGTACAATCGGCTTTGCGACAGTGCGTGCTGGCGATATCGTCGGTGAGCATACCGCGATGTTTGCGGATATTGGTGAGCGTGTTGAAATCACCCATAAAGCGACCAGTCGCATGACATTTGCCAATGGTGCGGTAAAGTCCGCTATATGGGTATCAAAGCTTGATAATGGTCAGTTTGATATGCGTGATGTCCTGAATTTGAACGAACTTTAACGATGTAAAGCACAGCCAGTGATGTGGTTGTTTTTATCATAATCATTTGATAATAGGGCAATATTTTATTGTCCTTTTTTATTTTGTCACTTAATTTCCACTTTCAATCCAATTTTTGTCTATTAGCTACAAAACATTGTGTTTTAAGTGATGTTTTCCCCTTTTATCTCCTAAATGAAGCAAGCATATGTACTTTTCGCCCTTCTGAACCACTATTTACCAACCATTGGCCCTCGCAACCGATTACTCTATAAAGTTAGTATGTGATTTTGCCGTGATAACTCACTTATTTTAATGAAAACGGCAAAAAATAGAGAAAAAATGGCACTATTAGTAGACAAGAGCATCACTCATCATTAAAATGCGCCCAATTTGCCAAAAATTAGCTTTGAGGGCGGTTTTTGCATTGATTTAGATCGTTAGATGTGAATTAATATGCAAATAATGTGACTGTTTATTCCTTGGAGGGTGTTTTGATTAAGTCAGCGCTATTGGTTCTCGAAGACGGAACCCAATTTCACGGTCGGGCCATCGGGGCAGAGGGTACGGCAGTGGGGGAAGTGGTCTTCAATACGTCGATGACCGGTTATCAAGAAATCCTCACTGATCCTTCCTACTCCCGCCAGATCGTCACTCTTACTTATCCCCATATCGGCAATGTCGGCACTAATGCCTCTGATGAAGAATCCTCCGCAGTACACGCCCAAGGTCTGGTTATTCGCGACCTACCATTAATTGCCAGCAACTACCGTAATGAAGAAGGCTTAGCCGAGTATCTCAAGCGTCACAACATTGTTGCGATTGCGGATATCGATACTCGTAAGCTGACTCGGTTGCTGCGTGAAAAAGGTGCGCAGAACGGCTGTATTATTGTGGGTGACTTGTCTGATGCCGCTTTAGCATTGGAAAAAGCAAAAGCATTCCCTGGCCTGAAAGGGATGGATTTAGCGAAAGAAGTGACCACGAAAGATAGCTACGAGTGGCTACAAGGCAGTTGGACGCTGGAGAATGATTTGCCTGCGGCGAAGCAGCCAGAAGATTTACCCTTCCACGTTGTGGCTTACGACTATGGTGTGAAGCGCAATATCCTGCGCATGTTGGTAGACCGCGGTTGCCGCCTGACGGTGGTTCCGGCACAAACCCCTGCTGAAGAGGTTCTGAAGCTGAATCCGGATGGTATTTTCTTATCTAATGGGCCAGGGGATCCTGAACCATGTGATTATGCTATCACAGCCATTAAGCGCTTCCTTGAAACGGATATCCCCGTATTTGGTATCTGCCTAGGTCATCAATTACTGGCTCTGGCCAGTGGCGCAAAAACGGTAAAAATGAAGTTTGGTCACCACGGTGGTAACCACCCAGTTAAAGATTTAGATGCCGATTGCGTCATGATCACTGCGCAGAACCACGGTTTCGCCGTAGATGAAACCACATTACCCGCTAACCTGCGCACTACGCACGTTTCATTATTCGATGGTTCGCTGCAAGGCATTCATCGCACCGATAAAGCAGCGTTCAGCTTCCAAGGTCACCCCGAAGCCAGCCCAGGGCCGCATGATGCTGCTCCGTTGTTTGATCACTTTATCGAGCTGATTGAAGCTTATCGTGCTGCTAGCCACACCCATAAATAATCAGGAGCGATTACCATGCCAAAACGTACAGATATAAAAAGCATCCTGATTCTGGGCGCAGGCCCTATCGTTATCGGCCAAGCTTGTGAATTTGACTACTCGGGTGCTCAGGCTTGTAAAGCGCTGCGCGAAGAGGGTTACCGCGTCATTCTGGTGAACTCAAACCCTGCGACCATCATGACTGACCCTGAAATGGCCGATGCAACCTATATCGAGCCGATCCACTGGGAAGTGGTACGTAAAATCATCGAAAAAGAGCGCCCAGATGCCGTTTTACCGACTATGGGTGGCCAAACAGCACTGAACTGCGCGTTGGAACTGGAACGCCAAGGTGTTCTCGCTGAGTTTGGTGTCACCATGATTGGTGCCACCGCCGATGCGATTGATAAAGCAGAAGACCGTCGCCGCTTTGATATTGCGATGAAAAAAATTGGTCTGGATACGGCGCGTTCTGGCATTGCACATAATATGGAAGAAGCGCTGGCCGTTGCGGCTGATGTGGGCTTCCCTTGTATTATCCGGCCTTCCTTTACTATGGGTGGCACCGGTGGCGGTATTGCCTATAACCGCGAAGAGTTTGAAGAGATTTGCGAGCGCGGTCTGGATTTGTCACCAACGAAAGAATTGTTGATTGATGAGTCACTGATTGGTTGGAAAGAGTATGAGATGGAAGTGGTTCGCGATAAGAACGACAACTGCATCATCGTGTGTTCAATCGAAAACTTCGATGCAATGGGTATCCATACCGGTGACTCCATTACTGTCGCGCCAGCTCAAACACTGACTGATAAAGAATACCAAATCATGCGTAATGCCTCGATGGCAGTACTGCGTGAAATCGGCGTAGAAACCGGTGGTTCTAATGTCCAGTTCTCGGTTAACCCGAAGAACGGCCGTTTGATTGTCATTGAAATGAACCCGCGTGTATCCCGCTCTTCAGCGTTGGCGTCTAAAGCGACGGGCTTCCCGATTGCTAAAATTGCCGCCAAGCTGGCGGTAGGTTATACGCTCGATGAGTTGATGAATGACATCACCGGTGGTCGCACACCAGCGTCTTTCGAGCCCTCTATTGACTACGTTGTGACCAAAATCCCACGCTTTAACTTCGAAAAATTTGCCGGTGCGAATGACCGCCTAACCACACAGATGAAATCTGTCGGTGAAGTGATGGCAATCGGTCGTACGATGCAAGAATCACTGCAAAAAGCGTTACGTGGTCTGGAAGTTGGCGCGACGGGTTTTGATCCGAAAGTTAGCTTGGATGATCCTGAAGCCTTGACCAAGATTCGTCGTGAATTGAAGGAAGCCGGTTCTGACCGTATCTGGTTCATCGCTGATGCTTTCCGTGCCGGCATGTCGGTTGATGGCATTTTTAATCTGACGAACGTGGATCGCTGGTTCTTGGTACAGATTGAAGAACTGGTTCGCCTAGAAGAAAGTGTAGCGGAGTGCGGTATCAATGGTCTGAATGCTGAGTTTATGCGCCAGTTGAAACGCAAAGGTTTCGCTGATGCTCGTTTAGCCAAATTGGTGGGTGCGGCAGAAAGTGAAGTGCGCAAACTGCGTTACAAGCACGGCCTGCATCCAGTTTACAAACGCGTCGATACCTGCGCCGCAGAGTTCTCAACTGACACGGCTTACATGTACTCAACCTACGAGGAAGAGTGCGAATCCAACCCAACCAGTGATCGTCCGAAGGTGATGGTACTGGGTGGTGGACCAAACCGTATCGGTCAAGGGATAGAGTTCGACTATTGCTGCGTACACGCTTCATTGGCGCTGCGTGACGATGGTTACGAAACCATCATGGTGAACTGTAACCCAGAAACGGTTTCGACCGACTATGACACTTCTGACCGCCTCTATTTTGAGTCAGTAACGCTAGAAGACGTATTGGAAATTGTACGTATCGAGAAGCCACAAGGCGTTATCGTGCAGTACGGTGGCCAAACACCATTGAAATTAGCACGCGAACTTGAAGCGGCTGGTGTACCTGTTATTGGTACCAGCCCTGATGCTATCGACCGTGCTGAAGACCGTGAACGTTTCCAGCAGGCAGTCAATCGTTTGGGACTTAAACAGCCAGCGAACGCCACTGTTGCCACGATTGAACAAGCGGTAGAGAAGGCGACTGGTTTGGGCTACCCGTTGGTGGTTCGTCCATCCTATGTCTTGGGTGGCCGCGCAATGGAAATCGTGTATGACGAAGTTGATTTGCGTCGTTACTTCCAAAACGCGGTCAGTGTATCGAATGATGCACCCGTGCTGCTGGATCGCTTCCTTGATGATGCTGTTGAGGTCGATGTCGATGCCATTTGTGACGGTGAGCGCGTGCTTATTGGCGGGATCATGGAGCATATTGAACAAGCGGGGGTTCACTCCGGTGACTCTGCTTGTTCACTGCCAGCCTACACGCTGAGCAAAGAAATCCAAGATGTGATGCGCCAGCAAGTCGAAAAGTTGGCCTTTGAGCTATGCGTGCGTGGCTTAATGAACGTGCAGTTTGCGGTGAAGAATAACGAGGTTTACCTGATTGAAGTAAACCCTCGTGCTGCCCGTACTGTGCCGTTTGTCTCAAAAGCGACCGGTATGCCACTGGCAAAAATTGCTGCACGCGTGATGGTCGGTCAATCACTGGCTGAGCAAGGTATCACCGAAGAAATCATTCCACCTTATTACTCAGTCAAAGAAGTGGTCTTGCCGTTCAATAAATTCCCTGGCGTTGACCCGATTTTAGGGCCAGAAATGCGCTCGACTGGTGAAGTCATGGGTGTTGGTCGTACCTTTGCTGAAGCATTCTCTAAAGCGATGTTGGGCAGTCAGTCTGGCATGAAAAAGAGTGGCCGAGCGTTATTATCAGTGCGTGAAGGTGATAAACATCGGGTGGTTGATTTGGCAGCAAAACTGCTGAAACAGGGCTTTGAACTGGATGCAACCCACGGTACCGCAGTGGTGCTGGGTGAAGCAGGGATAAATCCGCGCTTGGTCAATAAAGTGCATGAAGGTCGCCCACACATTCAGGACCGTATTAAGAATGGTGAGTACACTTACATTGTTAATACAACGGCGGGGCGTCAGGCGATTGAAGACTCCAAACTGATTCGCCGCAGTGCTTTGCAATATAAAGTGCATTACGACACGACCTTGAATGGCGGTTTTGCTACCGCGATGGCATTAAATGCAGATCCGACTGAACAGGTGATTTCAGTGCAAGAAATGCATGCCAAGATTAAGAATATGAAAGGTTAATGTGGATGTAACACCACAGTAGACAAGACAAGAGGCGATGGAGACATCGCCTTTTTTTATGCTTAGAGATGATAAAATCGCGTTCTTTAGTCTAATTAGCAGTATTTGTTATAAACAGAAGTATTTTTCATAAACAATAATATTGTTCATAAACAACATTGATCTTCACCAATGTTAGTGCTCGCCGTATTGTGGATATTAAGGATAACGGGTTAAAACACCGCTATCGCTAGCTTAGTGCGACTTTGATGCCTAAGCCGATCAATAGGCCACCCAGTAGTTTATCGACCACTTTTTGTGCTTTTGCTAAACCACGACGTACTGGTGCACTTTGAATTAGAATCACCAGCAGAGGCCACCAGATAACGGCCAATACCCAGATGATTGAGGCGTACCACAGTTTTTCACCCACGCCAGAGTTGATCTGTAAGATTTGAGTGAAAACGGCGAGGAAGAAAAGTGTCGCTTTGGGATTCAATAAGTTGCAAAGGTATCCCTGTAAGAAGGCGGCTTTCAGCGTGATGGGGGACTGTGTGGCGTTATCGATATTGAGTTTACTGTCTCCACGCGCCAGAAGAGCTTGAATACCAATCCAAATCAAATAGCAGGCGCCAGCATATTTCAGCAGATTAAATAGCCAAGGGGTGGTGGTGATAACCACTGCCAGACCGGCCACGCAGTAAGACATGTGTGTCGCGACACCCAAAACGACGCCAAGCGCGGTCATCATGGCGGCAGGGCGGCGGTAGCGAGCAGCATTTTTGATGACCAAAAAAAAGTCAGGCCCAGGGGAGAGCATCCCCAAGGTAGCAAGAGTCGCGACGAATAAAGAAGTTTCAAGCATAAGAATTACCGAGTAAGAGTGATGCGTTCTGGCGATAATAACGCCACTAAGCCTTCGTTGCATTATTCTTATTGGTTATCTGTGGTAGTGATATTTTCAGCAGCAACGACACTGAGCATGGCCCTTATGCTCTATTGGCAGGTTCTTTTACTTTTCTGACGGATAGTGATGCACGAATATGAGCCTTGAAAATATAGTCAGTAATGATGTACCGCACCAGCAACAGCGTGAGATTACGAGGCTGTGCATCAAGTGTGCTTTGCTGCTGTTGCAGCATGGTGCCGAAAGTATGCTGGTTGAACAGTTATCTGCCCGCTTAGGTCTGGCGCTGGGGATGGACAGTGTCGAAAGCTCTATCTCTGCTAATGCAGTGGTTTTAACGACCATTAGCCAAGGCAATTGTCTGACCTCTACCCGTAAAAATACCGACCGCGGTATCAATATGCAGGTGGTCACGGAAGTCCAACATATCGTTATTTTGGTCGAACACCATTTGTTGGATGGGAAAGATGTAGAGAAGCGTTTTGAGAATATCAAACCGCTGCGTTACCCGCGCTGGTTGGTCGTCGTAATGGTTGCACTCTCTTGCGGCTGCTTCAGTAAACTCAACGGCGGCGGCTGGGATGCATTTACAATCAGTTTTATTGCCAGTGGGTTGGCGATGTTTGTGCGACAAAGTTTGACTGCTCGTCATATGAACCCGCTTATTAACTTTTGTATCACGGCGTTTGTCGCGACCTCGGCCTCTGGCTTACTGATGCGGTTACCTGCCTTTCATGAGGCTTCCAGCGTGGCGATGGCTGCCAGTGTGCTGTTACTGGTGCCGGGTTTTCCGCTGATTAATGCCGTCGCCGATATGTTTAAAGGGCATGTGAACACCGGATTGGCGCGATGGGCAATGGCAAGCTTATTAACACTGTCGACCTGTATTGGGGTGATATTTGCGATGGGGCTTTGGGGATTGCGGGGGTGGGCGTGAGTTTACTCTGGGCTTTACTACAAGATATGGTGCTGTCAGCAATACCGGCACTCGGTTTTGCGATGGTGTTTAATGTGCCCGGTCGTGCATTACGCTATTGCGCGTTACTCGGGGCGATGGGGCACGGTTCGCGCATGCTGATGGTTCACTTTGGCATGAATATCGAGCTGGCATCACTATTGGCCTCGATAATGATTGGGGTCATCGGAATTAACTGGTCACGTTGGTTGTTGGCACACCCTAAAGTATTTACCGTCGCTGCAGTCATCCCAATGTTTCCGGGGATCTCAGCGTATACCGCTATGATCTCAGTGGTGGAGATTTCTCATCTGGGCTACACCGAGGCATTAATGTCGACGATGGTGACTAATTTCCTAAAAGCGTCATTTATCGTGGGGGCGTTGTCGATTGGTTTATCTTTACCTGGATTATGGCTCTATCGCAAACGTCCTGGTGTATAAGGCTTTTTTTATTCTCTGTTTTAGTATCGCGCTAGGAGCTGTCTTATATGTGCAATTAGCCTGATCATCGCTATCGACGCTGGTTTAGGCTTTACGTATAGTGTGAGCAATTTTTCGGTACTGGCTCTCGTAGCCCACAGGGTTTAGCAATGATTATTAGCCTGATCGCTGCATTGGCAGCAGATCGCGTTATTGGTATGGAAAATGCCATGCCATGGCACTTACCGGCAGATTTAGCGTGGTTCAAACGTAACACGCTTAATAAGCCGGTCATTATGGGTCGTAAGACTTTCGAATCTATCGGCCGTCCTTTACCAGGGCGTTTGAATATTGTGATCAGTAGCCAGCCCGGTACTGATGACCGCGTTACTTGGGCCACCTCTATTGATCAAGCACTTTCTTTGGCTGGTGATGTGGAAGAAGTGATGGTGATGGGGGGCGGGCGTGTCTACAATCAATTTTTAGACCGTGCAAACCGGATGTACCTGACTCATATTGATGCTGAAGTCGGTGGTGATACCCATTTCCCTGACTATGAGCCAGATGAGTGGGAAAGTACCTTCAGTGAATTCCACGATGCAGATGAGGCCAACTCTCACAGTTATTGCTTCGAAATACTGGATCGTCGCTAAAGGCGCATATAGTTCATCGTTTGTATCTCGCTAAAAAGCCCATTAATGGGCTTTTTTTGTATACGTCTTTAGCCGATATCCAATACTACAAATAATTTAGTGGATCTTCAGAGGATGATGCTAATTCATCAGCCGGCGTTATTTCGGCTTCAACTTTGAATGAATGTTGAGTGAAATAGCGCTTATCTTCCCAGCGTAACAAGGTTAAATCGCCACCCCAGCAACAGCCTGTATCCAGCCCATAAATACCCTCAGGTACGCCTTTACCTTCCAATGATGCCCAATGACCAAAAATAATCGAATACTCAGGATCGACTCGTCTTGGCAAATCGAACCAAGGTTTGAGCGGAGCAGGGGCATTGTCTGGCGTATCTTTACAGATCATATCCAGTTGCCCATTCGGGAAGCAAAATCGCATACGGGTGAGCGCATTGGTACTAAAGCGCAAGCGTGCTAACCCCGTCAGCTCAGGTGACCAGTTGTTTGGCATATCACCGTACATGGCATCAAGAAACAAGGGATAACTGTCACTGCTTAATACCATTTCGACTTCACGGGCGCAGATCTTGGCGGTTTCGATATCCCATTGTGGCGTGATACCGGCATGAGCCATGATTAACTTGAGTTCATCATCAACCTGTAAAACCGGTTGGCGACGTAACCAATTGATCAATTCATCAGCGTCAGCCGCCTCTAATAGAGGTGTAATGCGATCTTTTGGCTTATTACGGCTGATACCCGCATAAACGGCCAACAGGTGTAGGTCATGGTTACCAAGAACCATGCGTACAGCGGATCCTAAAGAGCGCACATAACGTAATACATCTAATGAATCGGGGCCTCTGGCGACTAAGTCACCCGTGAGCCATAAGGTATCTTGCTGAGGATCAAAATTGACCTGCGCTAATAGCGCAAGCAATTCATCCAAACAGCCATGAACATCGCCAATAAGATAAGTAGACATATTTGAGTTGAGATCAGGATTAATGGATCAGCGCTGGGATCGCTAAGCGGAACACCGGAATTGCCGTACGGAAAGTCTGACCAAGATGATCAACCATTTCATAATGCCCTTCCATAGTACCCAGCGGAGTTTCTAAAACCGCGCCGCTGGTATATTGAAACTCATTACCTGGCAGGATCAAAGGCTGTTCACCAATGACCCCTTCGCCCTGAACTTCAGTCTGCCGGCCATTGCCATTGGTGATTAACCAATAGCGGCCAATCAGTTGCACATTTGAACGGCCCAAATTACGGATGGTGACGGTATAAGCAAAGACGAAACGTTCTTCATCAGGTATCGATTGAGTTTCCACATAGATACTTTGCACCTGTACACAAACGCGAGGCTGTTCAATCATAATGTGCTCCTGCCTATTCTTGCGGTGTCGATTGGGCTGAAAGCCAGTTCGCCAGCTTACAGTATTGCGCGACAGAAATATTCTCTGCCCGCATTATCGGGTCAATACCTAAATCAATTAACTGCTCTGGAGTGAACAGGTCACCTAAACTATTACGCACTGTTTTTCTACGCTGATTAAATGCCTGCGTAGTAATGCGACTCAGCATGCGTACATCACCCACTGGGTTTGGCATGTTCACATGTGGAACTAAGCGCACCACAGCCGAATCAACTTTCGGGGCAGGGGTAAATGCAGTTGGCGGTACTTCGAGTACCGGAATGACATTGCAATAGTATTGCGCCATGACGGTCAAACGACCATAAGCTTTGCTATTCGGCCCTGCTACCAAGCGGTTAACGACCTCTTTTTGTAACATGAAGTGCATGTCACGGATAGCATCAGTATAGCTGAAAAGATGGAACATCAGCGGGGTGGAGATGTTGTATGGCAAGTTACCAAACACCCGCAATGGTTGCCCCGCAAGTTCTGCCAACTCAGAAAAATTGACCTTCATCGCATCTTGCTGATGGATGGTAAGCTTATCTTTTAATTGAGGATGGCTGGCGAGCCGAGCGGCTAAGTCACGGTCCAACTCGATCACCGTCATACGATCCATACGTGCTGCAACCGGTTCGGTCAATGCGCCTAAACCGGGACCAATCTCGACGACCGCTTCACCGGGAACCGGATGGATCGCTGAGACAATACTATCGATGACAAACTGATCGTTTAAAAAGTTTTGTCCAAAGCGTTTGCGGGCAAAATGCCCTTGGTGGACTCTATTATTCATTGCTGTTATTTATCATTTTAATGGCTAAGTTTAATGCCGTAATGAAACTGCCAACATCGGCAGATCCGGTTGCGGCGAGTTCTAATGCGGTGCCGTGATCCACAGATGTGCGGATAAAAGGTAAACCGAGCGTGATATTCACTGCTCGACCAAACCCTTGATATTTCAGCACAGGTAATCCCTGATCATGGTACATCGCGAGAACAGCATCAGCATGTTGCAGATATTTGGGCTGAAATAAGGTATCTGCCGGCAGAGGGCCGATCAGATTTATCCCCTGCTGACGTAATTCATTCAGCGCAGGAATAATGGTATCAATCTCTTCATGGCCCATATGGCCACCTTCGCCTGCATGAGGATTAAGCCCGCACACATAAATCTGCGGCTGCTGAATACCAAATTTGGTTTTCAGGTCATGATCAAGAATGGTGATCACTTCATGCAAGCAATCGCGAGTGATAGCTTCTGGTACAGCCAGTATTGGCAGATGAGTCGTTGCCAGTGCAACACGCAGTTCTTCTGTTGCCAGCATCATCACAACACGTGGGCAATGGCTACGGTCAGCAAAAAACTCGGTATGCCCGATAAAGGGGATACCAGCATCATTGATAATGCTTTTTTGTACTGGGCCTGTCACAAGGGCAGCAAACTCACCGCTTATCGCGCCATCACACGCTTTGGCCAAGGTTTCCACCACATAGTGGCTGTTCTCGACATCAAGCTTACCGGGTATCACCTGCGCCGCTGTTTTTACTGGCAAAATAGTGAGCGTACCCGCTTGTTGGGCTAACGCGGGTTGGTTTGGCTGATAATCACGCAATTGCAAAGGCAGATTAAGTTGGCTAGCACGCGAAAGAAGCAAGGCCGGATCTGCGCACACCACTAACTCAACAGGCCAATCCTGTTGCGCTAGGGCGACGACTAAATCCGGCCCAACCCCGGCAGGCTCGCCGGGGGTAATAACGATACGATTATTGTGGTTGTGCATTACTACCATCAAGAATTTTTACGTAAGCAGCAGCACGCTGCTCTTGCATCCAAGTTTGAGCTTCTTCAGCAAACTTGCGGCTGAAAAGCATACGGTACGCACGATCTTTCTGCGCAGCATCAGTTTTGTCTACCTGACGGGTATCGACAACCTGAATTAAGTGCCAACCGAATGAGGAATGAACCGGTGCGCTGATTTCACCTTTTTGTAGCTTCATCAAAGCATCACGGAACGCAGGGTCATAAATATCAGGTGATGCCCAACCCAAGTCACCCCCTTGTACCGCAGAACCTGGGTCCTGAGAAATCTCTTTGGCGATATTGGCGAAAGTGGTTTTCCCACTTTTAATGTCAGCCGCAGCGGTCATTAACTTAGCGCGCGCTTGATCGTCCGTCATTACGGGCGATGGTTTCAGCAAGATGTGGCGGGCGTGAACTTCCGTGACAGAAACGGAATTATCCCCACCACGGATATCATTCACTTTCAGAATGTGGAAGCCTACGCCGGAACGGATAGGGCCAACAACTTCACCCTTATTTGCCGATTGCAGTCTTTCAGCAAACAGAGAAGGTAACTCCTGCAATTTCCCCCAACCCATCTGACCGCCTTTCAGCGCTTGAGAGTCAGCAGAGTTAGCGATAGCTAATTTACCGAAATCAGCGCCACTTTTAATGTCGGACACCAATTTGTTCGCTAACTCTTCAGCTTGATCAACTTGTTGCTGAGAAGGATTCTCTGGCAGCGGGATCAAAATATGGCTGAGATTCAGCTCGGCATCACCGCTGGTTTGATTACCAATTTGCTTAGCTAAAGATTCAACTTCCTGTGGCAGGATAGTTATCCGGCGGCGCACCTCGTTGTTACGTACTTCAGAGGTCAGCATCTCTTTGCGGATCTGCTCACGATAAGTATCATAATTCAGGCCATCGGCCGCTAAGCGACTACGCATCTGAGCTGGAGTCATACGGTTTTGCGCTGCAATATCCGCAATGGCTTTATCTAATTGCTCATCACTGATGGTGATGCCCATCTTCTTGCCCATCTGCAACAGGATATTATCCATAATTAGACGTTCAAGGATCTGATGGCGCAAGGTCGCATCGTCTGGCACTTGTTGCCCAGACTGCTGTGCATTCAGTTTCACTGACTGTAACAGGCCATCAACGTCACTTTGCAAAACGACACCGTTATCGACTACGGCGGCAACTTTATTGATTTCTTGTGGTGCTGCGAACGCGGTATTGGCACAGACAACCAATCCGAGAATAAGCGTTCTCCAGTTCTTCATACCTTTTCCATTTATGTAATCCGCTTTGGCGGGTTAAAATTCACTGTATTCAGTGTGTTACACAGTATCAGAATGCACTTTGATAAGGCAGAATACCTGAGCGCAGCATTTGTGCCGTCCCCAGGCTATGGTCACTACTCAGACCACGTAATTCGATATTGAAGCTAATTTTGTTATCGTATTTGCTGGTTTCATATTGTGAATTCCAACCAGTGATTTTACGCTCATAACCTAAGTTTATCGCCCAGCAACAAGTGTTGTATTGTACGCCAACAAGCTGGCTAGCAGGTTGATTAGCTTTGGTATCGTAGTAATAAGCGCCTACCAATGCCCAGCGATCAGCGATTGGCCAACTCGCGGTCGTACCAATCTGAGAGATGCCCTGCTGATAGCCGGGGCTTTTCACGTTAGAAACTGCGGCTTGAATATATTCTGGACTCGCATAACGATAATTCAATTGAATCATACGCTCTGCGTCCTTTCTATACTCCAACACTCCGTTACCTAAAGTTAAATTTCCTAAACGCGTATCATACTGCGCACCACCTTTCAGACCCAACTGATCAGTGATTCGCCAGAAGGTATCGCCAGCCCAAACAAGGCTACCGGTATCATCACTACCATCAATGGTTTCGCTGTTACCGGTACGCGAACGGCTGAAGTAATAGATTTGACCCACAGAAGCATTAAAACGTTCAACCAGCGTGTCATCATATATGCGTGTGGTTAAACCGGTAGAGACTTGATTCGCAGATGCGATACGGTCCAGACCACTGTAGGTACGATCACGGAACAGGCCGGAATAGTCAGACTGCATCAGAGTGGTGTCATAAATGTAGATATCATCCTGATTCCGGTAAGGAACGTAGAGATATTGTACGCGTGGTTCTAAGGTTTGGGTGAAGCCTTCACTCCAGTCCATTGGCCGGTCAAATACCACTTTGCCATCGACTTTAAATTGTGGCATGACTCGATTCACTGAGTCTTTAAGTTCGGGTGCTGTTTCACCTCGATTAGCACTAGAGTAATAGCGGGCAAAGCCAGTCGGGATATCCTGCTGGTAGTGGGTGGCTAATAACTTAGCTTCAGTATTTAAGCTCCCCCAACCGTTAGATAATGGTAGGTTAACCGATGGCTCGACATGGAATCTGCTAGCTTCCGGATTATTCGGGTTAACACTCGTAAATTTGGCGGCTTGACCATAAACATGTAGGTCAAACGGACCAATATCATTTTTGTAGTAGTTCATGTCTAACTGCGGCTGGGCGCGGTAGGCATTACTATTACCGGCGGCAGTAAACACTTGGAACTGCTTGGAGGCCAAAGTGGCATTCCAGTTCTGATCGGCATATCCAGCGCTGAATATCTGCGTTGCATAACCGTCAGTGGTGGAGCCATATTGCGACGTTAAGTCGGTGAAGTAGTTTGGATCACTCACTCGGGTAAAGTTGACGTTGAAACGCCAGACTTTATCCATCACTCCAGAATGGCCCCAGTAGTATAACCAACGGGTCGGGTTTTGCTCCTGGCCATTTTGCCCGTGATATAAACGGTCACTTGGCAGCCAATCCAACGCCATGGTGCCAGAACCGGGAGCCAGTAAGTAGCGGAACTCATTCTGCCATTGCAACCCGCGCCGCTCCATATAATGTGGCGTAATGGTGGCATCAAAGTTTGGGGCAATATTCCAGTAATACGGCAGCATAAATTCGAGGCCGTTATTACTGGTGTATTTAGCATTAGGGATCAGGAAGCCTGAACGACGTTTATCGCCGACGGGTAATTGCATGTACGGGCTGTAGAACACCGGTACTTTGCCAATTTTAAAGCGAGCGTTCCAGATTTCGGCCACTTGTTCTTCGCGGTCATGTATGACCTCTGAGCCCACGACGCTCCAGCTATTATCCCCTGGTAAACAGGAAGTAAAAGTCCCGTTTTCTAGGATGGTGTAGCGGTTCTGCCCACGTAATTTCATCAAATCTGCATCGCCACGTCCCTGACGCCCGACCATCTGATATTTCCCTTTATCCATATCAGTGTCTTTGGTGTTTAGGTTTGACCAGCCTTTGGGGCCTTTTAGCTTGATTTGCGGATCGTCATAATTAACGTTGCCAGTAGCTGTAACATTACGCACCGGGATAGCTTCACCGGGTTTTTGTACTTGTGTCAGCTCAACCTCATCAGCCCTTAACGTGCTGTTACCTTGCTGGACAATAACATTGCCCGTGAACAGCGCACTATCGGGGTAATTGGCTTCGGTTTTATCTGCATTAATGTGAACCGGTAGCTGATTCGGATCGCCTGTGACCAGTGGTTGGTCATAGGTAGGTACACCGAGCATACATTGCTCAGCAAGGTCAGCCAGTGTTTGTTGGCTATATAGCGCCGTCCATATCAATGTGGCCAGCAGTGTGGGGAATCTTTTTTTCATACGCTGTTTAGGTGTTCCGTCA
Organism: Yersinia massiliensis; assembly: GCF_003048255.1. Classification (NCBI taxonomy): domain Bacteria; kingdom Pseudomonadati; phylum Pseudomonadota; class Gammaproteobacteria; order Enterobacterales; family Yersiniaceae; genus Yersinia; species Yersinia massiliensis. The sequence continues at coordinate 4,074,832 of NZ_CP028487.1, read as the reverse complement.
TCTGGGGGCATCATGCCGGCAAACGGTTTGAGACTATATTACTCATCACCGTTGCGCTAGTGTTAAATCCGGTCGTTTACACGTCTCGCCGTTAGGCGCTGAGCTGAATGCCGAGTATGATAATGCAAATTTTGACTGACGGCATGATGAATTGAGGAGTATATGCAGTATTGGGGAAAACTGCTCGGTCTGGTATTGGGCTTAATGTCAGGTACTGGTTTCTGGGGTGTGGTACTGGGGTTGCTTGTCGGCCATATGGTAGACAGGGTGCGAAGCACGAAGCGCCGCGGCTATTTTGCCGATCAACAAACACGACAAATCATTTTTTTCCGCGCCACTTTTCAGGTTATGGGGCATTTGACCAAGGCCAAAGGGCGGGTGACGGAGGTTGATATTCAGCTTGCCAGCCAATTGATGGATCGGATGCAATTGCATGGTGAGGCCCGAACTGCAGCGCAGCAAGCGTTTCGTGAGGGCAAAGAGAGCGGTTTCCCGTTACGTGAAAGATTGCAGGAATTACGTAGCGTTTGTTTTGGCCGCTTTGATTTAATTAGGATGTTTCTGGAAATTCAGTTACAGGCCGCATTTGCCGATGGATCATTGCATCCTAATGAGCGGCAAGTGTTGTACGTCATCGCTGAAGAGCTGGGGATCTCGCGTGGTCAATTTGACCAGTTTCTGAGCATGATTGAAGGCGGTCGTCAGTTTGGCGGCCACGGTGGGCAGCACGGGGGATACTCTCGAGGGGGTTACCAGCAAGCCTCTAATGGTCCGACGATGGAAGATGCCTGCAAAGTACTCGGCGTTAACAGTTCGGATGACAGCGTGGTCATCAAGCGTGCTTACCGTAAGTTAATGGGGGAGCATCATCCTGATAAGTTGGTGGCAAAAGGCTTACCGCCAGAAATGATGGAGATGGCGAAACAAAAAGCCCAAGAGATCCAAGCTGCGTATGATTTGATTAAGCGCGAGAAAGGATTTAAGTAAGCTAGGTTAGCTACATTAAAAAAATGCCTGCGATCAGGCATTTTTTACTTTTATCTAATTATGGTCGCCAGAACGATAATCGTTAAGATAGTTGAGGTGCTGCTATTATTGTTGTGGCGAGGGCCGTTAAGATTTTCCCTGTACTATGCCCCACTATATTTATCATTTCTGCCTGATTGATATTGAATGCTGCCATCGCATCAGACAACGACTGAAGTGGTGCTGAATGAGCCAAACAAACATCATTTTCTGTGGCTAGGGTTGAGGGGTGATATTCGTGATGGGATTCGTGAATGTTATCGAAACTGACTTGAGAGTCATTAATTCCTTCTGCCTTTTTTTGTTGCGGAACGTAAGCGCCAAGCTTGGTATAAAATCTTTTTGAATCGGAGGCACCAAACGGAATATCTCGCCGATATATCTCATTATTATCAATGGCAATCTTGATGAGAGGCTGATCTTTATGCATCACCATCTCAAGTTCGAAATGATAATATTGGTCTAATTCAATTTTCTCTATTACAACATTTTCATTTTGATAACGAGGGCTTTCAGCATCAGCAGGAACAAGGTGTTGATTGACGGTATTAATGGTTGAGACGAGCGTACCATCTTGTTTGATATGTAACGAAAAGGAAGGGCGATCACCACCTAATGTTTTCATACTGCCGCCCAGTTCCCTGACCTGAAATAGAATCAGATCTTTAGGCAGAGAAGTTGCTTTGAAATCAAAGGAATATTTTGACTGAGCGGCTATTTTAATCGGCTTAAAGCTGGAAACCTCCGAACGATAGTTGCCTATTTCTTTAGGCAAGTAAAATGTGATTTCACTATCTTCTCCAGGTGTTCCATTTTTAGGAACGATGGAAATATATTTTGATTCAATTGCTTGCCTAGTGGCTTCAGATCTTTCCGTCGGTGTTGTCGTTTTTGTAGAATGCCAGTTTTGTTCGTGGGTATTGATACTGACCGAATACCCTGATAATGCCGCGACATTATTTTCACTAAATCGGTGTATATGGCTTCTTATTTTTTCGCCTTGATGAGTAATGTTTTTATCCGTGTTTAAAGCACAATTCGCGGTGATAGACATCATAATATTCCTTCATTTCAGTGGTGATTGATGGACTATTATTGTCTGGCAAACTATTTTGTTGTTGTTTTACATTCTTAATTATATTCCACTCTAATATTTAATCACTTAATTAAAAGAGTGAAACACAATTCAAATACGACTTATTCTACGAATAAATATTAAAACTCAGCTTCACACTTAAAATGCATAGCTGTCCCAAACTCTGGGTGAGTAATACATAATTCCTGTGCATGGAGTTGTAACCTCGGTGCCATTGCTTTGGCTTCTGGATGAGCATAGAAACCATCACCAAGGATCGGGTGCCCCATCGCCAGCATATGAACGCGTAATTGATGCGAGCGGCCTGTAATGGGAGATAACTTCACTCGAGTACTGCCATCTGCATCACGTGAAAGGACCCGATATTCTGTCTGTGCTGATTTACCGGTTTCATAACAGACTTTCTGTTTTGGCCTATTGGGCCAGTCACAGATTAAAGGCAAATCTATCAAGCCCTCATCTTGGGCTAAATGGCCCCATACGCGCGCGATATACGTTTTTTTCGGCTCACGTTCACGAAATTGCCGCTTAAGTTCGCGCTCAGCAGCCTTGGTCAACGCCACGATAATCACACCACTGGTGGCCATATCCAACCGATGAACAGATTCTGCGTTAGGAAAATCGGCTTGAATACGTGTCATCACACTGTCTTTATTCTCGGGTGCGCGACCCGGAACAGAAAGCAACCCGCTGGGCTTGTTGACCACCATGATGTGTTCATCTTGATACAACACGATCAAATTCATCTATTTCTACCCGCTACTGGTGAGGCTTTCCAACGCCATTGAAAAATTGGAGGCCATAATAGCAAAAAATGGGCATTTTATTCTCGACGCAGAAAAGAAAACTGGGCAAGAAGCGGCTGTCAGTCATATCGCTTGCAACAATATGATGGAAACAGCAGATTCATGCCCAGCGTCGTATTACCGCGTTTCTTCTTGGCTCAAACGCTTCCTATCAGAACAGCACGGAATAGTTCACCGCAAAGGTACGGCCACGACCTTTATAGGTATAGAGGTCAGGTGCGCCGTAGGTTGGGCTATACAGAATCGGTGCACGTTGGCCCCAAACCGTGGTGTAGTCTTTATCCAGCAGGTTTTCGATGCTAAAAGTGACTTTCCCCACTGGCAAGGTGTAACTGCTCATGGCATCGATGGTGTTGTAACCGTTGATCTTACGGCCCTTACTGTCAGAGACATCGAAAGTTTGTTGGGTCTGCACGCGTAGCTCCCAGTCACCCGGTGCCCAGCCAACATAGGCGGTGGCTTTGGATGGGCTGGCGGTGTCGACCGTCAATTTCTGCCATTTACCATCTGTTTGAGTTTCAGATTTGATCAGGTTAAAGGTACCGCCGGTACTCCACTCGCTATCTTCGAATACGTAATCAGCAGCACCTTCAACCCCGTAGATACGGCGCTTATCCGGCAACACATTGATGGTCATATCGGTTTTGTTGATTGAAATAGTTTGGTCAGAAACTGAGTAATAACCTGCGATTTGAGTGCGTAAGTTATCACCGGTATAGCGCCAACCCAGTTCATAAGCATTAACCTTGATGCCTTCCAGCTTGGAGTCATTAACGTTGACACTGTTTTGTAACCGGTAGTGGCCATTGACCAACGTATAGCTACCTGAACCGTAATATTTCGCTAAATCAGGGATCTCAAATCCTTGTGAGAAATTGACCCAAGTCTGTTGGCTTTCTGTCAGATGGGCCAGTAAACCGGCATTAAACAGGAAGTTGTTGTAATCGGTTTTCCCGCCGGGAACCGCATCTGCCGAGGTCGCAGTGCCTTGTGCAATGGCTTGTTGCTGCGCATAGGCCACGAAATCATCAACTTTGTTCTCGGTATATTGATAACGGACCCCACCGCTCAGGGTGAAGATCGGGTTGATGTCATAGCTCGATTGCAGGAATGGTGCCACATTCGTGGTGGTGTAACTTGGATAACGGCCCACGTTGTAGGCATTGATTAACGTCATGCCGCCAGATTGTTGGGCTTGCGCCAAATTAAAGAACTGTTGATTGGCATTGAAACTTTCATGTTCCAAATCGACACCGTATGTCAGCGTCAAACTGTCGATAGGTTTGCTGTTGAGTGTCAGTTTAGTACCATAAAAATCAGTTTTCTGCTGGGATGCACCAATGCTGGTTACTGCGGTACCGGCTTTGTTCAGCGTTGGGAAGGGGTAAAAGGTCAGAGACTCATCGCGATAGAATACCTGAGCCACTAAATCTTGCCCCCAGAGATCCGTGTTGGAGTACTGCAGATTGATAAGGTGGCGTTCTGTACCCGGAATGCGATCTGAATTCAGACTTGAGCTGTTTGACGCCGTTCCTGTCCCCGTGACTGCCGAGAAATTTTGCCCCAAATACAACCCATGTTTACCGTCGGATTCACTGTTGAAGTATTGGGCGGTCAATTGTAGCTGCTGGTGGTCATCAATATTGTACGTGCCACTGCCCATCACGTCTAAACGGTTAGAGAACTGCAAACCAGTCTGGGTGTTATCGATTAAGACTTCGTTGCCTTTACCATCATACCAACCGCCATAGCGCTGGTAAGACACCGAAAACCGCCCGAAGGCTTGTTCTGTGCCACCACTCACCGCTGCGGCGATATTCTCATCATGGTCATTACTACTATTGAACCCTGTTTTTCCCCCAATCTGTAGCTCAACCTGTTTTTCAGGCTGGCCCTTTTTGGTCACGATATTGATCAGGCCGCCGGTACTACCACCACCGTAAAGCGAGGTAGCACCTGAGATAACCTCAATATGCCCAATATTGAACGGATCAATCGAATCGAGCTGGCGGCTATCACTGCGTGAGGAGTTTAGGCGAACGCCATCTACCATCACCATCATTGAACGGCCACGCATATTCATCCCGTAGTTCGTTCGACCCTGACTGCTGACATCCATGCCTGGAATCAACTGCGCAAGGATATCTTTAAGCTCTTTACCGGCCTGAACCTGCTGTTCGAGTTCATTGCCTTCAATCACCCAGGTTGTTTGCGCCATTTCAGTTACACTGCGGTGTGTACGGCTGGCGGAAACCACCATTTGATCTTCTGCCCAAGCGGCGGGGGTGAGCATAGTGAGCAGACACGAATTTATTACCCAGAGGTGCTTCATTATAATTTCCTGTATTCCTATATCGTTATATTGATGTGGTAGTAAAACGCAAAGTTGGCCTAAACCGAGTGTTCCTATCCTCCCCTGTTGAGTGGGAAGCTAGCAGCTCTGCGGCTTCAAATTTGATGTCAGGGTGCTTTCAGCGCGGGTTGTTGCCCCCGTTTGCTGACTACGCCACTGAATCAACGCCGGAGTTGGTGCTAAATCAAACTGCTCACGCCCTAAAGCACGATTGAGGATCCGAGCGGATCGCCAAGCCATCAGGCTGAGTTGGGGTTCGGCGATACCGTGGCTGTGCATACCCATGTTGACGGCAAACAGGCAGTTTTCCCGTGGGCCTCGCCAATCGAGAGTAAAGTCGGGGGCAATACGGTATTGATAATTGGTCGTCATGGTCAGGCGTTTAGCCATCGGCTCGAGAAACGCGGGGCGATCCTGCTGATAACCCGTCGCAAAGATAACGACATCGGTATCGAAGGTCTCTTGGCCCTGATCAAGATGATGCTGGGTGACTAACTGATAGCCGCTGCCTTGCGGATGCATCGCGGTGAGTGATCTGCTGGGTAACAAGCATGCCCAAGGCTGTTCACGTAACACTTCAAATTGATGATACATCGCTCGGTAAATAGCCAGTAGTGACTCACTGGTAATGCCGTCAGATGTCATTTTTTGCTCAGCCAGCATGTGTTGTTTAGCGCTGTCGTTCAGTCCATAGAAACTCTCAACGTATTCCGGCGTAAAATATTCATTAGCAAAAGCGGCTTCATCCAGCGCGTTGTAGTTATTACGGCGTGAAATCCAGTTCAGCTGTTTCGGTTGGCCCCATTCGCCACGGAAAATGTTCAGGAACAAGTCCGCGCCACTCTGGCCTCCACCAATGATAGTGACACGCTTGCCCGCCAGATCTGGCTTGCGCAATGCCATTTCACTGGCGTGGAAGCAGCGGTCATTTTGTTCTGTCACGCAGGCCGGCAACTTAATCCGTTTGCCGATCCCCAAGCAAACATGGCGCGCATGGTAGACTTTTCGTGGTGTGGTGACGACAAAACGGCCCTTTGTATCGTCAAAATCCACACTCTGAATATCCTGACTGAACGCCAATGAATTCAAGTCATTGGCGGCCCAACTGAGATAGTCAGCAAACTCCTCGCGTGACACTGTGCGGTGTTCGGTGGTTAAGAATCGGTAGAATTTTTTACGCTGCACCAAATAGTTAAGGAAACTGTACTGGTTAGTCGGCGAGACTGCGCTGACTAAATCCTTCAGAAAGCTGGTCTGCATATGACAGTCCGGCACCATCATGCCGGGGTGCCAAGAAAAGTGCGGTTTACGCTCAAAGAATTTGCAGTTAAAACCGGGTACTTCACTGCCAAGTGCAGCAATGCTGAGGTTAAATGGACCGATGCCAATGCCGATGAAATCCAGCGTCTGATTCATTGGGCGAGTTCCTTGGTGACCAAAAAGAGAGGGTTGTCCAGATCTTGCAAGTAGTTCGGTAACATGCGGTTGCCGCCGTCTTGCTCTGAATAGGTGAGTTTCACTGGGTTGAGAACCACACGAATAATGCGGGGTTTGAATAAATTGAATAATGTGAAACGGTCTGCCATGTCTGGATGTTGTGCCATATACCGCGTCAACACCTGTGCCAGCAGTTGATAAAACCGATGTTCACTGACACCGAAAGCCTGCATCAGGGGTGAGATAAATCTCAACACAGTCACAAAATGCCCCGTCTGTAGGTCATGAATGAGATAGTCAGCAGGTAAGCGAGCAGTCACATCTTTGACTATTTTCGGCAGGGAGGCTGCTTGCGCAAACTCTTCATCCACCAGACGCATATCACCTTGGAAATCCTTCAATAAGATGCGTTGCGGAACATTGTCTTTCATCACCAGGGTGATGTTTTGGCCGTGGGCAATCAGTGCGACACCATAGCGGCACATCAGGTGGTACATCGGCACCACCACGACGTGGAACATCTGTGTTAGCCAAGCCTCAGCATCTAGCCCTGATTTTGCAATATAGGCCGCGATCAATGGATGGCCCTGATTATCGGTTTCCATCAGCGTCGCCATTAAAATGGCTTGTTCACCCGTTTGTAAGTAGCAGGACGGATTCTCACGCCAGATAACACCAAGCATTTCCTGATAGCGATACGGCGCTTTACCCAGCGTGGCATAAGTTTGATGCGCCATATAACCGGCTGCTGGCTCGCCGAGAATTTCGGCACCACTTTCACGCAGCGTACTGTCCTGCGCAAAAATCTGCTGCAACCAACGCGAAGCTGCTGGACCGGCACTGATGTACTTCCCAGGGATACCTCGATAGCAGGAGGTGTTGTAGATGGTGAGAGGGAGCTTGATATCATAGGGCACGCGGCGGCTGACATTCGTTAGCGTGCGCAATGATTGCTGCGCCAAATAGTGATCACCAAACTCACCCAGTTCGACCAGATCCCCGTCTGCCAACTGCGGCAGGAAGTGCAGGGCAACTTTTTGCTGCCATTGCCAAGGATGCAGCGGCACGGGAACCCAATCATCATTCAACTGTAATTCGTGCCAGCGGGACTCAAAGCGGCGACGTTCAGCACTGGACATAGCACTGTTGAGCAGCGTATCCAGCGCGAGATTGTCATCTGCACACCACACAAAACTGCCACGTTTCGCTGCCAGCCAGTGCAGGCGAAATTGGCCCTGATATTCAGGGGCATATTGTTGCAGGGCGGTTAACCCCCACCCACGGCGGCCTTTGTTGAAGATAAATTTCGGGTGGCCGGATAGCAGACATTGCAGCGCATCAGCATCAAGGGCTATCAGATCCTCTGCACTCATACCGTGACGAGCAGAGAGCAGCTGCATGTCGCCGCGCAGTGTGGCGTATAAGTCCTCCAAATGCTCTGCAATTTGAGCGTCATTCATCGCCAGAACCTGAGCGAGTTGGCGAAGCAAATGGTCAGCAGCCAGTGGGGCACCTTCGCAATGTAACGAGGACGGCTCTATGTGCAGCCAGCCCCAAATACCGCGATGAGCGTTAAAGGTGTAAACCGCTTCCGGTAAGGCGATGCGCCATGCTTCTCCTTGAGGCTCAGCACAGAGTGTGCGCTCGTACTCAAGCTCGGCCAGGATCTTGGCGACCATCTGGCGGTTCACTCGCGCCCAGTCGGTATAATTGTTGCTGATCATAGCGCCCCCTCTCGGAAGAAATCTGCGCGCTGATTGACGACCAGACGCGAGCGCTTATGCGGGAAATCAAACTCTTTCATCGTGTGGTAACCCGCAGCAGGCAGGTGACGGAACAAGCGCTGGTTATCTGCGCGCGGCTCAGCAACCACGCGGGCAGTACGAGGTTCATCCAGATACAAGTAATGCGTTAGGCCGCGTAACCAACTGCGAATGTATTGCGCTCCACGCCAGCACTCTTCGCCCACTAACATATGCAGCCCACGATCAAAAGGCTGCCAACGGTAATGCCGGCCAATTCTGTCTTCCGCTGCCCAATAAACTTCAAAATAACCAAAGGGTTGATCGTCAAAACAGCCCAGTAATGGGTAGCAATAGCTCGAGTCTAACTGACGCTGTAAATAAGCCGCCTGTACTTCAAGCGGGCCGCTCATCTCCCAAAAAGCATCTACGCGCGGTGAATTCATCCAGCGGGTAAACTGCTCGGCGTCACGGTCTATCTCGGGTAAGCGGAAGCTCAACGTGCGCTTAATTTGCGGGTCAAAGCGGCGATAGACTTCTCCGTTAGGGCGGCTAGGTCGCTGCGGGAACCAGATATCACGTTCCGTGTCGTAGAGCATTTGAGGTGAAGAGGACATTTGACTGGAAGCTTGATTGCGATCAGCCCCCAGCCACAGTGGTAACTGATAAAACTGCTCACGGGCCAGATAGTCGCCGCTGGCTAACGCAAAGAGTGCCAGTGCTTGTGGCTCTTCACGCCACTGAGCGTAGGGTAAGGCTATTCCGGTCAATGACGGGGCGGCGACGAATAATTGGTCGAGGGCTTGTACCAACCAACCATCAGGCAACGTTCCTGGCAGCTGTAATACCGCGCTACCATCGAGCCCGAAACCAAGGATGAGATTTTTTTGCAGATATTCGCAGCGAAAACCGCCATTAGCGTGCATTAATTTAGCGCAAGGTTTCATTGGACAGCCTCTTCGCACTGTTGAGACGCGACATCGCGGTGAGCGGTGAAATGAAATGGATTGGCGAAATCAAAGTAGATCACGGCCGGATCAACGATCGTGTTTTCATTGTGGTCATGCAGATAACAGAAGAAGTTGCCTTTGCAATTCCAGTGCGAACTGTCGAGAACGTAATCCAGACACAGCGTATTTTTAGCGTTTAGGCGCAGACCGTGAAGTGCCACGCGTACCCGTGCCATCAGGTTTTCTTCGCTATCGAGATTGGCCGCCGCCAGTGCTGCCGTCACCGCGAGACTTGAATTGACTAGCAAGTAATACGGGAAATAACGCAGTAGCTGTTGCTCGCTGAAACGGTTTTCGGCATCGGCCTCGCCAATTTCTTCCAGCCATGGCGCTGCATCACGGGTAAACCCGCTGCCTTGGCAGTCGCGATACAGCATGCCTACAGGCAAATCTTGCTGCATTTCCACCAGAATATTTTGTTGATGCGCGAGCAGCACCAGCCCGTAGTCAGCTTCAGTACTGAATAATGGCAGCAAGACATGTTGGCAATAGGCATCTAGCCAGCAATGGGCTGCTTGCTGTAAGGGAAGGTTCAAGCGCGCGGCCAAACGGCGAACTGCGCAAACCAACAGGCTGTCGCCGCCATCAGGCGCGGCCTGCGTCAACGTCACTAAGACATTGGTTTGATTATCCGGTTGGCTGAACAGCAGATTATCGCGCAGTACCATTAAGCTCTCTTCCTGAATCACCCCCTCTGGTGAACGTAACCCCGCCCAGCCATCTTCCTGCATCACACGGAAGGTCGGGTAACGTGCTTGTAGCGATTGCCACCGTGAGGTCTGCGCGAGCCGTGCCAGACGAATACCGCGCTTGGCTTCTTTCACTGAAAGGGTCCGCACTGAATTGGTGAGGCGTACACTAAGTGAAAACTTAATCATGTCGCGGTTCGATGGGCTATAGAGCGAACGGGAGGAACTGGTGGGCAACCAACGTTCACCTGCTTCGCCCAAATCTTGTAATCGACCTTGTTGCACTAATTGTTGGCACCAATCCTGCGTCAGCAAATGACTGGCTTGCCAAGGATGCATCGGTAACAGCCATACATCATCGGTAAAGTGCGGCAGAAATTGGGGCGCGCTTTCACTCGCAAACCGTTGTAGCCGCTGTTGCAGTGTCAGATTAAGGCTCTCACCACACACATAGCGTTTATCCACGGCAAACCAGCGTAGAGGGAAGCGGGCAGCGTAGTCGGGCAGGTAGCGACGAGCTTGCTTTTCATCGAAGGGTTCATGGGATTTTGGTGCTGGGTGGAAGGCATGGCCGACCAGTAACCCTTGTTCCGCTTCGGCGAAGTTGAGCGGTTTATCACGCAGTGAGGGCCAATCAAGGCGCAAATTGATGGCTGTTTGAGTGTTGTCATGACTTTCCAGCACCCGTTGACGAAAACGCGCAATAACCTCTTGCGAGAGTTCCCCTTTTACCGCGGGTTTCTCCAGCAATAAGGTCACAAGCTGTTCCACGCTAATTGGCGCACTGACACCGCCATCTTGCTGATGCAGATAAGCAGGGAATAGATAGTGATGGTGTTGCGTTGGAGAAATATGCCGCAAAGCAATGTGGATTGCTTGTGAAGAGGAAATGGGGATATGAATCTGCGGATACTGTTGGTTTTTTGCTGCTGGAACGATTTGCCAATCCCTTGTTTCACGTATCAGGGCGTTGAGGAAACATTGCGCAGCCACATTGGTTGTCGCGGCTTCTAACTGGATAGTCATGATCCCGAATCTTCTTTAGCACAAATGAGAACGATTCTTATATCAATAGCTATTAACATTTTCAATGATTATCGTGATACAATTTGTCAATCAAATACCACAAAATAACCAATGTTATTAACGATTAGTTTACTTTTTATGCGAATTTCCTCACAACCTAATACAGGTTCAAACTTAAGGCTTTCTTCCAACTGGCCATTAGCTTTTTGCGCTGGGCTGTTAGGTATTGGGCAAAACGGCTTATTAGTGGTGCTGCCAATATTAGTCAGCAAAACTCATTTATCACTGTCGGTTTGGGCCGGTTTGTTGACCCTAGGTTCAATGCTATTTTTGGTCGGATCGCCGTGGTGGGGACGCCAATCAGAGATTCGTGGGTGTAAGTTTGTCGTCATCATGGCATTGGCGGGCTATTTATTGAGCTTTGCCCTGCTCGCGTTGGCGGTTTGGGGGCTGGCAACGGGGTGGCTAACTGAAATGATAGGGCTGGGGGGGCTGATTGTGGCGCGTATTATATACGGCCTGACAGTCTCTGGCATGGTCCCCGCTTGCCAGACTTGGGCTTTACAGCGTGCCGGATATGAACAACGCATGGCTGCGCTGGCGACAATCAGTTCGGGTCTGAGTTGTGGCCGTCTACTGGGGCCGTTATGTGCGGCGGCGGCTCTTTTGATACACCCAATGGCGCCTCTGTGGTTGATGGCGATATCCCCGTTGATCGCACTGATCGTGGTCAGTTTCCAATACAATGACCCGCCGTTACCGCCGATGGCGCATCAACAAAATCGCCTGCGTATCAATATGCTACCTTATTTAATCTGCGCACTATTACTGGCAGCGACAGTGAGCCTGATGCAGCTTGGATTGGCACCTCATCTGAGCCTATTATTCAGTGATTCGGCAACGGCAGTCAGCCAGCATGTCGCTATTCTCTTGAGTGTGGCAGCGGGTTGTACTTTATTAGCCCAGTTTTTAGTGGTGCGCCCACAGCGCTTTACAGCACCTCAGTTATTACTGATGGCGGCCATATTGATGGTGCTTGGCTTAGGATTAATGTGTGCTCAACCTCTGTTATTGTTCTATGCGGGTTGTGCATTAGCTTCTTTTGGTGCTGCCATGGCAACTCCAGGTTATCAATTGATGCTAAATGACAAGTTGTCCACGGGAAAAGGTTCAGGCGTAATAGCAACCAGCCATACACTAGGTTATGGCATGAGCGCGTTAATGGTCCCGATTGTGGCCAAACTTTACGGTGAGTCATACCTCATCGCCGCGGCTTTGCTGATGGCCGTTCTGTTGAGCGCAATCAGTGGCTGGCTCTGGTGTCAGCATCAAGAAACAGTCCATTCTGCAGGAGAGTAACGAAAATGTCCGGCTCGTCAAGCTACCGAATTTTTGATATCAAATTGAAAGCAAAAGAAAATGTTTCGCCTTCATTGATGCGCTGTGTCTTTGAAGGTGCAGAAGTTAATCGCATGAAACTTGAAGCGCCCGATCAGCGGATCAAATTGTTATTCCCAGCAGAAGACGGACAGATCCCGCAGTTAGAAAAGAGTGATGATTGGTATCGCAGTTACATGGCTTTACCTAAAGCGCAACGTCCGGTGATGCGCACCTATACTCTGCGCGCGTTGCGTACCGAGCAAAACGAGATGGATGTGGAGTTTGTTTTGCACGGCGAAACGGGCCCAGCATCCGCTTGGGCAACACATGCCAAAGCGGGCGATGCCATTCAGGTCGTAGCGCCGAATGCCGAATATCCACTCGATAGTGGGGGTTATGAGTGGTCACCCCCCGCGCAGATGACGCAAGCGTTATTGATTGCGGATGAGACGGCGTTGCCGGCAGCCGTGGCTATTTTGGAGCAACTGGCATTACAGATTAAGCCACCACAGGTTCAAGCATTTTTTGAGGTGCCGCTCGCCGGTGATTGCCTCAGCCTTGAGCAATATCAGTTTGCACAAATACACTGGTTGCCACGGGATGTTGAAGGGCAATCCGCACACGGCCGCCTATTAGTAGATGCGGTACGTCAATCGGTACAGATCCCAGATATGGCGCAGGTCGCTGGGCAATCGTTGGCGGAAAATAGCTTGGGCGGTGAGGTACTATGGGAGCGCGCTGAAGGTGAGAAGGCGTTCTACGCTTGGGTCGCCGCGGAGTCTTCAACAGTGAAGGTTTTACGCCGCTATCTTATTGGTGAGCGTGGCTTAGATCGTTCCACGGTCAACTTTATGGCGTATTGGTGTTAAGGGCTTTGCTGCGATAGGGAAGAGGTGGCGACATTTTTCTGAAAAAAACCGCTGATAAGGCGAGGTGAAAACCGGGCTTCCCATCCCGGCTCTCACCTAGCATCGAGCACTTAAGACGTTACTGGTGAGTGACCACCACCAAACGAATCGCGTCTAAACGCCAACCCGCCTGATTCAGGCTTTCCAGCACCAGTTTACGGTTATGTTCCAGTGCCTCGAGTTCGTCATCGCGAATATTAGGATTTACCGCTTTTAGCGCTTCCAAACGGGCCAGTTCCGCGCTCAACTTATCATCAGCTTCATGCTTAGCCGCATCAATCAGCAAGCGAGCTTGCTCTTCAACCAATGCTTCCGCTTGCTGCAACATGGTGTGCACTTCTTGCTGTACCGCATTGACCAGCTTGCTGGAGGTATGACGGTTGACCGCATTCAATTGACGGTTAAAGGATTCAAACTCAACCTGTGCCGCTAGATTGGTGCCGTTACGATCCATCAGCATCCGCACTGGCGTCGGTGGTAAGAAACGGGTCAATTGCAGGTGCTTCGGTGCTTGTGCTTCTACCACATACACTAATTCAGCCAGCAGCGTCCCGACCGGTAATGCTTTGTTTTTCAATAATGAAACAGCACAGCTACCGGTATCACCTGACAGGATCAGATCCAAACCATTACGGATGATCGGGTGCTCCCAACTGACAAATTGGGCATCTTCCCGTGAGAGGGCTTGTTCGCGATCAAAGGTCACGGTGCAGCCATCTTGCGGTAGCCCAGGGAAATCAGGCACCAGCATGTGATCAGATGGCGTCAGTACGATCAGATTATCACTGCGATCTTCTTGATTGATCCCGACAATATCGAACAGGTTCAGCGCAAAGCTGACCAAGTTAACGTCATTATCTTGATCCGCAATAATTTGCGCCAATTCTTGCCCATGCTCGCCACCGTTGGAATGCATCTCCAGTAAGCGGTCACGCCCTTGCTCCAACTGAAGTTTCAGCGCTTCATGTTGCTGGCGGCAAGTTTGGATAAACTCATCCAACCCCTCTTGCTCATTCGGGGTCGCCAAATAGCCAATCAGTGTTTGGTAGCCGGCATCATAAATTGTCCGGCCCGTTGGGCAAGTATGCTCGAAAGCGTCTAACCCTTCGTGATACCAACGCACCAGCACCGCCTGCGCAGTATTTTCCAGATACGGCACCATGATTTGGATTTCACGATTCTGACCGATACGGTCTAAGCGGCCAATACGTTGTTCCAACAAGTCAGGGTTGAAAGGTAAATCGAACATCACCAACTGACAGGCAAACTGGAAGTTACGCCCTTCGGAACCAATTTCAGAACACAGCAACACCTGTGCGCCATCTTCTTCAGAAGCAAAATAGGCGGCGGCGCGGTCGCGCTCAATCAGCGACAAACCTTCGTGGAACACCGCTGCGCGGATAGCTTCACGCTCACGCAACACTTGCTCGAGTTGCAACGCGGTGGCAGCTTGCGCGCAAATGACCAACACTTTCTCGTTACGATGAGCAATCAGGTAGTTAAGCAACCACTCAACGCGGGGATCAAAGTTCCACCACGTTGCGTTTTCACCTTCAAACTCCTGATAGATTTGCTCGGGATACAGCATATCTTTCGCGCGCGCTTCCAGCGCTTTTTTGGCCCCCATGATGCCGGACACTTTAATCGCTGTTTGGTATTGCGTCGGCAAGGGCAGCTTAATCTGATGCAAGACACGATGCGGGAAGCCTTTCACGCCATTACGGGTGTTACGGAACAAGATTCGGCTGGTGCCGTGTCTGTCCATCAACATGGCGACCAACTCTTTACGCGCAGCTTCGCTATCTTCACTTTGGCTATTGGCGGCTTTCAGCAGTGGCTCAATGTCCTGCTCAGCCATCAGCTCACCCAACAAATTCAGCTTATCGTCAGCTAAGCGCTCCCCACCCAGCAGCAACGTCACCGCATCGGCAATCGGGCGATATTTCTGCTGTTCGTTGACGAACTCTTCGTAGTCGTGGAAGCGATCGGGATCGAGCAAACGCAAGCGCGCAAAGTGGCTCTGTTGACCGAGTTGCTCAGGGGTCGCGGTCAGTAGCAGCACGCCGGGAATATTTTCAGCCAATTGTTCGATGACCTGATACTCACGGCTTGGCGCTTCTTCACTCCACGCCAGATGGTGCGCTTCATCGACGACCAGTAGATCCCAAGAGGCATCGGCTAACTGTTCCAAACGCTGCTTATTACGGCGCACAAAATCCAGTGAACAGATAACCAGTTGCTCGGTTTCGAATGGGTTAGTGCTATCGAGCAGAGATTCAGAATAGCGGCTGTCATCAAACAGGGAGAAACGCAGGTTGAAGCGGCGCAGCATTTCAACTAGCCACTGATGCTGTAGGCTTTCTGGTACCACAATTAACACGCGCTCAGCACGGCTAGACAGCAGTTGCTGGTTGATAATCATCCCAGCTTCAATGGTTTTACCCAAGCCCACTTCATCCGCGAGTAAGACACGCGGTGCATGGCGTTGGCCGACTTCATAAGCGATATGGAGTTGATGGGGGATCAGGCTAGCGCGGACGCCACGCAAACCGCTCCACGCCAAGCGGAATTGCTCACTTTGATATTTACGCGCGCGAAAACGCAGGGCGAATCGATCCATACGGTCGATTTGGCCAGCAAATAAGCGATCCTGCGGTTTGCTAAAAGTCAGTTTGCTATCGAGCAAAACTTCACGCATCGAGACGCCTGTCTCTTCGGTGTCCAAACGGGTGCCGATATAGGTAATCAGCCCGTTTTCGAGTATCACATCGTCCACTTTCAGCTGCCAGCCTTCGTGGTGAGTGATGGTATCGCCCGGATTGAACATCACGCGGGTGATCGGCGAATCATTTCTAGCGTAAAGGCGGTTTTCACCGGTGGCGGGGAACAGTAAGGTCACCATGCGTACGTCGATGGCAACGACAGTACCTAATCCAAGCTCACTTTCTGTGTCGCTGATCCAGCGTTGACCAAGTGTAAAAGGCATAAATTATCGGCTCGATTTTTTTGTTTGACAGTGATGAATAGAATCGTGTTTGTCAGTGTGATTGATGCGAATTTTGGCAAGGGCGCTATGGTAATGGAAGGCGAGCGCGACGTCACCTCTAAAACAACGGAATAACGATTAAAATAACCCCATCTGACCCGTGATCAGCGTGGTGAAGTCATCGTGCATAAAAGGAAGTATAGCGTCAGCAACCGGTTGTAGCTGGCGGGTGAGATAGTGATCGTAATCGATAGGGGATTGGCGTGTTTCCAGCGGCTCTGGGCCTGCGGTAGTCATCACATAGTTTATCCAACCGCCATTTTGATATTGCAATGGTCGGCCTTTCTGGCGGTTGAACTCATCGGCTAAACGAGCTGCTCTGGCATGAGGTGGCACATTACGTTGATAGTCATCCAGCCGTCGACGTAGGCGTTTACGGTAAATCAGTTGATCATCTAACTCGCCATTCAGTGTACGCGCCACATAATCGCGCACATAGTCCTGATAGGGCTGTTGCTGAAAAATCAGCAGGTAGAGTTCGCGTTGGAATTGTTGCGCCAGTGGCGTCCAATCCGTGCGCACTGTCTCTAGCCCTTTGTAGACCATTTTATCGCCATCGGGGGTAGTAATAAGGCCAGCGTAGCGTTTTTTACTGCCTTGTTCTGCGCCACGAATGGTAGGCATCAGAAAGCGACGATAATGGGTTTCAAATTCCAACTCTAATGCGCAGGGTAAATCATAGGTTTGCCGAATATGGTTTTGCCACCATTGATTGACGTGTTGAACCAGTGCTCGGCCAATGTGCGATGCCTGCTCTTCGCTATGCGCATTCTTCAGCCAGACAAAGGTTGAGTCAGTGTCGCCATAAATCACCTGATAGCCTTGGGCTTCAATTAACTCACGGGTTTGGCGCATGATGTCATGGCCGCGCAAGGTAATCGATGACGCTAATCTCGGGTCAAAAAATCGGCATCCGCTGGAGCCTAACACGCCATAAAAGGCGTTCATAATGATCTTCAGTGCTTGCGACAGCGGCTTATTTTGTTGGCGCTTAGCCGCTTCTCTTCCCTGCCAAATCTGGTTAACGATGGCAGGCAGGCAGTGTTTCTCGCGGGAGAACCAAGCCCCACGAAAACCCGGCACAGAATGTTGCTCATCAGGTTGCTGCATGCCCACAACTAATCCCACCGGATCAATTAAAAAGGTGCGGATAATCGAGGGGTACAGGCTTTTATAGTCGAGCACCAACACTGAATCATATAAACCGGGCTGGGAATCCATTACAAAGCCGCCGGGGCTGTGCTCTTCGGGGAGCTCACCTAAGTTGGGGGCGACATAACCGATGCGGTGCATTCGTGGTAGATAAAGATGAGTAAACGCCGCCACTGAACCACCACTGCGATCTGCCGCGAGTCCGGTGACGGTAGAGCGCTCAAGCAAAAAGCTCAGCAGCTCAGTTTTGGCAAAAATCCGTGTCACCAACTCGCAGTCTTTTAGGTTATAACGTGCCAGCGCGGGCTTATCATGGGCAAAACGATGATTGATCTCATCCATACGCTGATAAGGGTTATCACTGGCTTTACCTTCGCCCAGTAACGTCTGGGAAACCGATTCCAAGCTGAAAGAGGGGAAGTTCCAAGTGGCTGATTTGAGTGCCTCAATGCCATCGATAATCAACCGCCCAGCGGCAGAGGCGAAGAAATGCCCTTGCTTGAAACCGTGTTCACGCCATTCGAGCAGGTTACCACCACGGCCAAAGCGCAGTGGGATCTGATAGCGGTCTGCATGCTTTTGCAATACCCGTAAATCGAACTGCACCAAATTCCAACCAATAATGGCATCGGGATCATACTGTTCCAGCCACTGATTCAGCTTTTCCAGTAATAGCGGGCGGCTGGCAACATACTCTAGATTGAAATCCAGTGCGGCAGCCTCTTGCGTCTCCCCATTGGGTGGCCCGAGCATGTAGACCTGACGCTGACCGCAACCCTCGAGCCCAATACAGTAAAGCTCGCCGTGTTCACTGGTTTCGATATCCAGTGATAGTAGCTTCAGTGTCGGCCGGTAGTCATCGGCGGGTTTCATTTGAGTATTGAGCAGTGGGCCGTTACCGTTGTTATCACCGCTAAACCAGACTGGCGCGGTAATAAAGCGTTCCATCAGAAAACGTTCAGGCGGGCGTATATCACCCTCATACACATTCACGCCACTTTCGCGCAGCAGTTTTTCCAAGCGGATTAATTGGCGATGCTGGCTGCAATACAGGCCCAACACGGGGCGTTGATGGAAGTCTGTTAGCTCAAGGGGGCGCAGTTCCCAGCGCCGTTCATTACGCAGCAGAGTTTCAGCCCGTTGCCGTTGTTCAGCCGGGATAAAGGCCACCGATGGCTGAGCCGGCAGCCGGACATGCTGCGGGCCTTCATCGGTGGCTAACCAGAATTCAACTTCGGTGCCTGCCTGCGTATCGCGCCAGTGGCGGGTGAGCAGGAAGCCCTGACGGGTTTGCCCCACAGTGCTACCTTTAGTATATGAATGAATTAATATCGTTTGAAATCTTAAGCTATCTTAGTATGGGTATTTATACAGTGATTGTCTATTTCAATGATAGGTTACTCTCAATCTATCTACCCGCAAAATCATTGGCTTTGCCGCTAAGGTTGCAGTGCTTTGATGTCAAATGCGAGAAATTGCTGATTGACTGATTTAGCCGAGGGCCGGACAATCCCCCGCGCCTTAAACAGGGTTGTTAACTCACTGAGCGTTATGATAAACGGATAAATCTATGGAAGCCTACGTATTACATTTATTGACACAATCACTGGCTTTCGCGCTATTTGTCGTCATGTTAGTGACATTTCTCGAATCTTTAGCGCTGGTGGGCATGCTACTGCCCGGTACGGTCATGATGACGACGGTCGGGGCATTGATTGGCAGTGGAGAGATGAGTTTTTATTGGGCTTGGGCTGCCGCGACGGTGGGTTGCCTCACGGGGGATTGGCTCTCGTACTTTATTGGTCGCCGCTTCAAAGAACCACTACACCGCTGGTCGTTCCTGAAAAAGCATAAATCCTTGTTGGCAAAAACCGAGCATGCGCTGCACAACCACAGTATGGCAACGGTGCTACTAGGGCGCTTTATTGGTCCCGCACGGCCTATCGTGCCGATGGTGGCAGGGATGCTGAATCTGCCGCCGGTCAAATTCGCGCTACCCAATGTGATTGGTTGCCTCACTTGGCCCCCTATTTACTTCTTCCCCGGTATTCTCGCCGGTGTTGCTATTGATATTCCGCCCAGTGCCAACAGCTTTATGTTCAAGTGTCTGCTGGTTACGGTTGTCCTGTTGATTTGGCTGGCGTGTTGGCTGTCATGGCGCTGGTGGCGTTTTGGTAAACGTAGCCCAGACCGTCTCAGCCGTTGGTTACCTCTTGGCCGACTGCGTTGGTTGACGGTATTGGCGATTGCCATGGCGATAGCCAGTTTTGTTTGGCTGCATATGCAACCCATCATGCCGGTTTATCGTCATTTGTTGTGGAAGGTGCTGGCTGGCTGATTGCCTCGTGCTCACCCCAATCACAAACTTGAGGTGGCGATCCCCAGTACCTTGGCTTCGGGTGCGCTGCCATTCACCAGTGCTTGTGTCGGGCCGTCGTAATAAATGCGGCCATCCACGATCAGCAAGGTACGATCGGCGATGCGAGCGGCATCATCAAGATTGTGTGACACCATCAATAGGGTGAGTTGTCGCTGGCGGCACACCTGATCAACCAATAACAGCATTTCATTACGCAACGCGGGATCTAGCGCCGAAAATGGCTCATCGAGCAGCAAGATGGGCTGGCTACGCACCAAACACCGCGCCAATGCCGCTCGTTGGCGTTGACCACCAGAAAGCTGGGCTGGCAGGCGATCGAGGCAGTCCTCTAATCCCACTTGCTGGGCAATTTGGCGCAGTAATTGTTTTTGTTCCTGATTCAGTTTCAGCCCCGGATGCAAGCCCAGCCCGATGTTCTGTTCCACACTCAGATGGGAGAATAAATTGTTCTCCTGAAACAGCATCGACACCGGCCGCTGGGCGGGCGTGGTGGCGGTATGGTCCTGATGGTTCAGTAACATGTGACCGCTGGTGGGCGCTAAAAAACCCGCAATGAGGCTCAGCAGGGTACTTTTCCCTGCGCCACTCGGCCCGAGGATGGCCACCCGTTCACCCTGTTGAATCCGCACATCAAAGCGCATGGGTAAGTGGTCATACAGATAGGTGATTTTTTCAAGCGTTAGCATGGCGGCTCGGCAGTCGTTCAATAAGGGTAAACAGCAAGAAACAGAGCAACAGCAGGAGCAAGGCGGTCACCGCACCATCGTGGCTGCGGTAAGAACCTATCTGTTGATAGAGATAAAATGGCAGGGTGCGGAAATGTTCATTGCCAAATAACGCCACCACACCAAAATCACCAATAGAGAGCACGCTGGCAAAGGCCAGTGCTTGCGCTAATGGGCGTTTCAGGGCGCTCAATTCAATATAGCGCAACCGATGCCAGCCGCGAATATCCAGTGATAAGCACAGCGGCGTGTAGCGCTCAGCCAGATCCCGCATCGGGTTATCCAGCACTTTCAAGGCATAGGGTACCGCCATCAGCGCATTGGTGAGGATCACCAGCGCGTAAGGGGATTGCGGTAAGCCAACCGTGTCGTTGAGCAGCAGGAAGAAACCGGTCGCTAACACGATACCCGGCATCGCCAAAATCACCATGCCACTCACTTCGAGCGCCTGACCATAAGCCATTTGATGGCGTAACTGTAGCTCACGACTGCTCCACAACAACATCATGGTGAGGGTCACACACAGCAATCCGGCCCCAATGGCAATCGTCAGTGAGGTGAAGAAGGCTTGCCAAAGTGCCGGTTGTTGCAACACCGTCAGGATCGTCTGATTGCTACCATCAATGACGACGGCTAACAACGGTGGAACCATCAATAGCAAGGCGGAACCTATGAGCAGCGTATCGCTGATGCGCGACCAAGGGCTATCTTGCTGATTGCGCCAGACTTGCGCGTGGGTATTGCCGACCGCCAGTACGGAATTAAGCCGCTGGCTCAATATCACTAACCCCAAGCAGCAGCCCAGTTGAATCAACGCCAACAGTGCGGCGCGCCCGAGATCGTAGTCGTAACTCAGCGCCTGATAAATGGCCAGCTCGATCGTGGTGGCTTGTGGCCCGCCACCCAGTGATAGCACGGTGGCGAAACTGGCAAAACAGAGCATAAAAATCAGTGCGGAAGTGGGCAGAATTTGGCGGCGCAGGTAGGGCCATTCGACCCAGCGGAAATGCTGCCAACCGTTCATGCCTAATTGCGCCGCTAATTGTCGCTGCTCAACAGCAATACTTTCCAATGACTGCAACAGCAATCGTGTTGCCAGCGGCATATTAAAGAAGATATGCGCCAATAAAATGCCTTGTAAACCATAGGGGGAGAAACGGTAATCCACCCCCATCCAGCCAAATAATCCGGCTAGCCAACCTTGGCGGCCGTACACCGTCAAAATACCAAATAGCGCGACAAGCACGGGCAACACCAGCGTCATGGCACATAAACGCAGCATCAATTGGCGGCCAGGAAAGCGGCGGCGATACAGGGCACGCGCCAAAAAAATAGCGGGTAGCACCGACAGTAGCGCAGAGAGAAACGCCTGCCAGAAGGTAAAGCGAATCACATGCCACAGATAGCTGTCATGCCAGAGGCTGCGCCAGTCGGCTGCCGGCGCATGTCGCCAAATCGCGGTGAACGCCAATAAGGCGACACCGACTATCAGCGCAGCGGCGAGCAGCCCCGGCCACAACCACGCGGGGATTAACGGCTGACGGCGGATTGCCATGCCTGAATCCATTTTCCACGGTTATCGGCCACGTCTTTAGCATCAAACTGTAACGCTTTTTGCGGCACGTTTAGCGTTTCAAACCCAGCAGGCAGATCCATTTTGATGACGGGATACATCCAGTTACCGGTCGGAATGTGGTCTTGGAACGCGGGGGTCACGATAAATTTCATAAAGCGCTGTGCCAGTTCTGGCTGTTTGCTGGACGCGACTTGACCGGCGACTTCCACTTGCAGATAGTGGCCTTCACTGAAATCAGCGGCGGCATAATTATCTTTCTTCTCTTCAATCAGATGGTAAGCCGGAGAGGTGGTATAGCTGAGTACCAAATCGCCTTCACCTTTGAGGAACAGGCCATAAGCCTCACTCCAGCCTTTGGTGACAGTGACGGTTTTCTTCGCCAGTTGTTGCCATGCCTGTGGCGCTTTATCGCCATACACTTTTTGCATCCACAACATCAAACCAAGGCCCGGTGTGCTGGTGCGAGGATCTTGATAAATGACTTTCCACGGCGCATCACTGCTAACTAATTCTTGCAGGCTTTTTGGCGGGTTTTTCAGTTTGTTTTTGTCATACACAAAGGCGAAATAGCCGTAGTCGAAAGGAACAAAGGTTTTGTTTTGCCATGGTTCAGGGAGTGTTAGCGTGCTCGTATCCACTTGGCTGGGGGCGAATAAGCCCGTTTGTTCCGCTGCCTGCACCAAATTGTTATCTAAGCCTAAAATCACATCAGCTTGGCTGTTCTTCCCTTCCATTCGCAGGCGGTTTAGCAGTGAAACGCCGTCTTCCAGCGCCACAAATTTAAGCTGGCAATCACATTCGGCTTCAAAGGCTTTTTTTATCGCTGGCCCTGGCCCCCAGTCGGCAGCAAAGGAGTCATAAGTGTAAACCGTCAAGGTGGGTTTATCGGCAGCAACAGCGGCAACAGAAAATAAGAACAAGCAGGGAATCATGCGTTTAAACACTTTGCACTCCTTAAGATAAAGGTGGCAAAGGTATCTGAGGCGGTGAATAACATCGGCATCGCAGTGAGGCGGCGTTATTTTTCTCAAATCCCTCCGCCGGTTTTAACCGGATCAGGTTCGACGGGTTTACTCTCAGCGAAAAAAACCTGCTGCGGTGAGGTTGATCCGGCGTTGGGCAGTACTCGATATCCTCACGTACTCGCAGTACGCTCCGGTTTCTCTGTGCTGTCCGCCTCCGGCTGAACCTCCCTCGCAACGTTTTTGTTTCAGCGTTAATGGAACGAAGCAGAATAAATTCTGATCACGACCACAGCAGCTTTTCCGCACCCCGTTGAGACGGCGCTATTGTAGAGACTAATTCGGGCCGGTGAAAGTGTGTTTATGCCTCGGGTGGGGTAAACCATGCGGATTTGAAATCAAACCAGCCGAGGGTGTTCATGCGCACGCCGCGCATGCTGTGCTGCCCATATAATTCTAGCCAGTGATGGAAGAGCGGGTGGAATTGATTTTGGCTGACCAACCGTTGACTCCAATCCGCCATGGGAAGGGTATTATTACGCCATAACTCCACGTCTTGATGCAGTTTATCGTCGAGACAATATTGCAGCAGGGGCAACTCATACAGCGTCGCAAACAGTGAAAACTCCAGCGGCAGGTAGAAGTTGGCGCTACCAAGCCACATATCGCTTTCAGCACCGCCTTGATACCAACTGACATAATCGACCACCTGAATCACCAATTTGACGCCGTGCGCGGCCAGCAGTGTGGTCAGTGTTTGGCTGATGGCATCAAATTCAGAATGCTCACTGTAAAACGTCAGCGTCAGCTCCGTTAACCCTTCGGGCTTCGGCTCTAGTGTGGTCAACCGGTTATGGTGCCAGCGCGGTAGCATGCCGTAAGCGGGCGACCAGTAACGCTGATAAAACGGGTCAGCGTGGCTGAGTAGGGCGACCGGTGTGATCAGCTCACAAAGCCAGCGGCGGATTTCGGGTTGGCTCGTTTGTGCCGATCGTTGGTCAAACAGTAAGAAATAGCAGCCTTCTTCCAAGCGGCTTTCCAGCTCATTTTTACTGGTGTCGTCAGCTTGCAACTGCACACCAGAGTAAACTAATTCCTCGGACAACTCCGGCAGTACCCAGATGTTCACTTCATCAATCAGTGCGCGAAAACCAAAATAGTTATCAAAGGCCTGAATTTTCAACTGACTGTGGTGATTACGCATCACCGAATAGGGGCCAGTGCCGATAGGATGGCGCTGGAAGTCCGGCTGGCTTTCCCACTCTTGCGGCAAAATCATGGCGTGAACGCACCCCAATAGCCAAGGTAACCAGTGGTCTGGGCTGCTCAGATGCACGTCAATGACATAGGGGGTGGGGGAGCGCACAGCGGTGATGTGCGAAAACAGCGGCTGCGGGATCAAGCGCGTCAAACTGGCGATGACATCGTTCATTTCCAATTCACGGCCGTGGTGAAAATGGATGGCGGGCCGCAAATAAAAACGCCAATGCAACGGACTCATGGCTTGCCAGTGATGAGATAAGTCCGGTTCGAGTTCCCCGTTTTCCTCATTTATTCGCGTTAGGCCATTAAATATCTGCCGCACCATATGCGTTTCGGAACGTCGTAGGGCAGTACCGGGTAACAGGTTCGGCAGTGGGCGGTAATAGAGCACGCGCAGAATATGTTTCCCTTGCCGGAAGCTACGTCCTAACTGGGATAGCAGCATTTGTCGTACGGCTTTTTTATCGCCAACTAATTGCACCAGTTGATCAATATGATCCTGCTCGAGTAACTCCTCGGCCCGTTGTTGTTGCAGTGCTAAACCAGAATAGAGAAACGTCAATTGTGAACGCTTACCACGGCCCGCTTCGGCTTGCCAACTCAACCAACCCGCTTGCTGCATGCTGCTGAGCAAGGATCGGACATGGCGGCGTGAACAACTGAGTACGTCTGCCAGCTCTTGCAAGGTGGTTTCCGTTTGCTGACCATTAAAACGTTGCCAGAGCCGAATAAACTGTTGTTGCAGACGTGAGGCAGACATAAAAGGGGAACTCCACGGCAAAATTCATCAATTTTTCTTTCCCTATATTACGCAGATACTGGTGTGCATGAAAAGCGGGTTATCACTGCAACGTCTAAGAAGTCACACTAAGTGGAGGGATAATATGATTTTTAATCTACAACGTTATTCCACCCATGACGGTCCTGGCATTCGCAGCGTGGTGTTCCTCAAAGGCTGTTCGCTCAGTTGTCGTTGGTGCCAAAATCCGGAGAGCCGATCAGCAAAACCTGATGTGCTATATGACCCACGCCTTTGTCTTTCTGGTTGCGATTTGTGTCAGCAAAGTTGCCCGCAAGCGATCCAACGAATTGATGATCAATTAGTTATCCAGCGCCAGTTATTGGCCGAAGATGATATACAGGCGCTCACCCTTCGCTGCCCCAGTGGCGCACTCACGGTATGTGGTCGCCCCATTGATCTTGATGCCACGATGGAGACTTTACTGCGCGATTTGCCATTTTATCGGCGTAGCGGTGGTGGGGTGACCTTATCCGGTGGCGAACCTTTTATGCAGCCTGAGATTGCCGCTGAAATATTGCAACGTTGCCATCAAGTGGGCATTCATACGGCTGTTGAATCTTGCTTACATACGCCATGGCGTTATATCGCGCCCTCATTGCCGTGGCTTGATTTGATGTTGGCGGACTTAAAACACACCGATGAGCGCCGTTTCCAGCAGTGGACGGGGGGATCCGCCAAACGAGTCATGGCGAATTTTCGCCAATTAGCCGCTGCGGGCACCAATATCACCGTGCGAGTGCCATTAATCCCTGATTTCAATGCTGACCGCCGTTCGGTGAAAGGGATTGTCGATTTTGCTGCTGATGAGATTGGCGTGAAAGAGATTCATTTTTTGCCTTATCACACACTGGGGATCAATAAATATTCGTTGCTGGGTGAAACCTATCTGGCCGCAAGTACCCCGTTGGATTCACCTGATTTGTTGGCCTTCGCGGAAAGTTATGCCCGTGACAAGGGCCTAACCGCAATGTTAAGAGGATGATGCAATGACCACTCTCGATTTGGTAACCCTAAGCGAACGGACAAAACAGCATAAAAACGCACTGATTCATATTGTGAAACCGCCAGTGTGTACGGAGCGGGCGCAGCATTACACCGAGGCTTATCAGCAGCATCAGGATAAACCGCTACCGGTTCGTCGTGCGTTAGCCTTGGCCCACCATTTACAGCAGCGCACGGTGTGGATCAAAAATGATGAGTTGATTATCGGTAATCAGGCTAGCCAATTGCGTGCAGCCCCGATTTTCCCTGAGTACACCGTCGGCTGGATCGAAAGTGAAATCGATGACTTAGCCGATCGACCAGGCGCAGGTTTCTCCGTCAGCGAACAAGACAAAGCGGTATTGCATCAAATCTGCCCATGGTGGCGTGGTCAAACCGTACAGGACCGCTGCTACGGCATGTTTACCGATGAACAGAAAGCCTTACTGGCGACAGGTATCATCAAAGCGGAAGGCAACATGACTTCCGGTGATGCCCATTTGGCGGTGAACTTCCCACTGTTGCTGGAGAAAGGTTTGGATGGCCTGCGCGCTAAAGTCGCCAGCCGCCGTGAGCGCCTGCAACTGACCGATTGGGGTGATCTGCACAAAGAGCAATTCCTGAAAGCGATTGATATCTCGCTGGCGGCACTGAGCGAACATATTGAGCGTTATGCCGCAGTGGCGCGGCAAATGGCCGAGGAAGAAACCCGTGAATGGCGGCGCGCTGAGTTGTTGAGTATGGCTGATAACTGCGCCCTGATTGCTCATCAACCACCGCAGAGTTTCTGGCAAGCGTTGCAACTGTGCTATTTCATTCAACTGATACTGCAAATTGAATCCAACGGCCACTCGGTATCATTTGGTCGCCTCGACCAGTATCTCTACCCGTGGTATCGCCGCGATGTTGAGCTGGAAAACACCCTCAGCCGCGAACAAGCCATTGAAATGCTGCATAGTTGCTGGCTGAAATTACTGGAAGTGAACAAGATTCGTTCTGGCTCTCACTCCAAGGCATCGGCAGGCAGCCCGCTTTATCAAAACGTCACCATCGGCGGGCAGAAATTGGTGCAGGGCAAGGCCATTGATGCCGTCAACCCGCTTTCGTATGCCGTGCTGGAATCCTGTGGCCGCTTAAAATCCACTCAGCCCAACCTCAGTGTCCGCTACCATGCGGGGATCAGTGATGATTTCCTCGATGCTTGTGTACAGGTCATCCGCTGTGGTTTTGGTATGCCAGCGTTTAATAATGATGAAATCGTCATTCCTGAATTTATCAAGTTGGGTGTGGAACCGCAGGATGCTTACGACTATGCGGCTATTGGTTGTATTGAAACTGCCGTCGGGGGGAAATGGGGTTATCGCTGTACGGGCATGAGTTTCATCAACTTCGCTCGTGTGATGTTGGCCGCGTTAGAACAAGGCCGTGATGCGACATCTGGGCAAGTCTTCATGCCGCAAGAGCAGGGGTTATCAAAAGGTAACTTTACCGATTTCGACCAAGTGATGGCGCAATGGGATCAGCAGATTCGCTATTACACCCGCAAATCCATCGAGATAGAGTGCGTGGTCGATACCGTGCTGGAAGAGAATGCCCACGATATTGTCTGTTCAGCGCTGGTGGATGATTGTATTGAGCGCGGTAAAAGCATCAAACAAGGGGGGGCGCGTTATGACTGGGTTTCTGGCTTGCAAGTGGGGATTGCCAACTTAGGTAATAGCCTGGCCGCCGTGCGCAAACTAGTGTTTGAACAACAGCTTATTGGCCAGCAGCAACTGGCAACCGCACTAGCCAATGATTTTGCAGGGCTGAACGGTGAACAACTTCGCCAACATTTGATTAATTCAGCTCCGAAATACGGCAATGATGTCGATGATGTCGACCAGCTGTTAGTGCGGGCGTATCAGACCTACATCGATGAACTGAAGCAATACCACAACACCCGTTTCGGTCGTGGCCCGATTGGTGGCACCTATTACGCAGGGACGTCATCCATTTCTGCCAACGTGCCCTTTGGGGCGGCCACGATGGCCACACCGGATGGTCGCAAGGCGCATAGCCCGCTGGCAGAAGGGGCAAGCCCAGCCTCTGGTACTGACCATTTAGGGCCAACGGCGGTGTTTAACTCGCTGTCCAAGCTACCTACGGCCTCAATTCTGGGAGGCGTGTTGCTGAATCAAAAACTGAACCCGTCCACGTTGGATAATCCTCGTGACCGCGAAAAGTTGATGATGATGCTACGCACCTTCTTTGAGGAGTATCTGGGCTGGCACGTGCAATACAACATCGTCTCCCGCGAGACGCTGGTGGATGCCAAGCAGCATCCAGATCGTTACCGCGATCTGGTGGTCAGGGTGGCGGGTTATTCGGCCTTCTTCACCGCGTTATCGCCTGATGCACAGGACGATATTATCGCCCGCACCGAGCATACGCTGTGATCTCTGATGTTAGCGATTGAACGTGTTAAGTCATGACTGTGTAGTGAAGTGAATCTTGCTGTGATACTGAGTTCCAAAAATTTCTGAGTAATGGTGTCTTTCACCAGCCAGCAGGTTTAGTCGCCCGCTGGCTTTTTTTATTACTCTGCGTGATTGACGCTGTGGCGTGAGCGTAAGCATTCATTGCAACGCAAATATTTGAGTATAAAATTAATTTATCTTTCTCTAAAAATAAGCACTTCTGTCGCTTCTGCCTAACCAATTTCAAGGCGCGCTTGCATTTGAAATCGGGGGAGAGGGCGTAATAGCTGTTTCTGGCGCTGGAGCCTGGAATGAAATCTGCATTAACTTTTTCCCGCCGCATCAACCCGGTATTTCTTGCTTTCTTTGTGGTGGCTTTTCTTTCAGGTATCGCGGGCGCGTTACAGGCACCGACCTTAAGCCTGTTTTTAAGTACGGAAGTGAAAGTCCGGCCATTGTGGGTCGGCCTGTTTTATACCGTGAATGCCATTGCTGGGATAACCGTCAGCTTCTTACTGGCCAAACGCTCAGACTTACGTGGCGATCGCCGCAAGCTCATCATGGTCTGTTACTTGATGGCGGTGGGGAACTGCCTATTATTTGCTTTTAATCGTGATTATCTGACGTTAATCACTGCCGGTGTGCTCTTGGCGGCCGTCGCCAACACCGCTATGCCGCAAATTTTTGCTTTGGCGCGTGAATACGCGGATAACTCTGCACGTGAAGTGGTGATGTTCAGCTCCATTATGCGTGCGCAGCTCTCATTGGCTTGGGTTATCGGGCCACCGCTGTCGTTTATGTTGGCGCTTAATTATGGCTTTACGCTGATGTTCAGTATTGCCGCCGGCATTTTTGTGCTGAGTGCGCTGGTGGTGTGGTTTGTCTTACCCTCAGTGAAGCGCGCAGAACCCGTAGAGGATGCACCGGTAGTGGTGCAAGGCAGCCTATTTGCCGACAAAGACGTCCTGCTATTGTTTATTGCCTCGTTGCTGATGTGGACGTGCAACACCATGTACATCATTGATATGCCACTCTATATCACCGCCAGTTTGGGGTTGCCTGAGCGGTTGGCCGGCTTATTGATGGGCACCGCTGCGGGGTTGGAAATCCCTATCATGTTGCTGGCGGGATATTCAGTCAGACGCTTTGGTAAACGCAAAATCATGCTGTTTGCGGTGCTTGCGGGCGTCTTGTTCTATACCGGATTGGTGCTGTTTAAATTCAAATCTGCACTGATGATGCTGCAAATTTTTAACGCCATTTTTATCGGTATCGTTGCCGGTATCGGTATGCTCTATTTCCAAGATCTGATGCCGGGCAGAGCTGGGGCGGCGACCACGTTGTTCACCAACAGTATTTCGACAGGTGTCATTTTGGCAGGTGTGTTGCAAGGGGTACTGACCGAAACTTGGGGACATGATTCTGTGTATGTGGTGGCGATGGTGTTAGCGGTTTTAGCGTTGATTATTTGTGCGCGAGTCAGGGAGGCTTAGCGCCCCGTAGGGCGCTGGTTGATGAGTTTTAGTAGACCGGCAGCAGATTCAAGCTGGACAGAACATGGGCGATGGCATTCACTGCCCCGAACAGCAGAATCAACACAATCATGGGTGTCCCTCCCCATACACGATACAGCGGGCTACCAAAGCGTTTGCGAGAGGCTCGGGCCAACAGCGCGGGGACGATGGCAGCCCAGACGGTGGCGGCGAGTCCCGCGTAGCCGATGGCGTAGATGAAGCCATCTGGATATATCAACCCACCCAAGATGGGCGGTATGAAGGTAATGGCGGCGGTTTTCCCTCGCCCTAATCGGCTGTCGTCAAATTTAAATAAATCAGCCAGATAATCGAATAATCCCAATGTCACGCCCAGGAATGAACTGGCGACCGCGAAGTTTGAGAATACCGTCAGCAGCAGGTCCATTGACGGGCTTTTTAAGATCCCCCCTAATGCACTGACCAACACATCGATATTGCCGCCCTGACTGGCTATTTCACGAAATTGCGGTCGCGGAATATTGCCCATGGTGCCGACCAGCCAAATGATATAGAGGGCCAGTGCCAGCAGCGTGCCAATCAGCAGACAGTTGCGGATTCGATGAGGATTCTTGCCGTAATGCTTCATCAGGCTAGGGACGTTACCGTGGTAGCCGAATGAAGCCAGACAAAACGGCAGTGTCATCAGTAGATAGGGCAGGTAACTGGGGTTAGCATCGCTTAGATTAAACAACTTCACGGGTTCGACATGCCCGAGCAGCCCGCCAAACGTCATAAAGAAGGTGAGTATTTTTGCGCCTAGCACGATAGTTGTCATGCGGCTCACCGCAGTGGTACTGAGCCAGACAATAAAGGCGACAAATAAGGCAAAGAATAAGCCACCTAATCGAGCAGGAAAATCGATGCCCATGCCACGTAGTGTATGTTGAATAACAGAACCGCTGGCGGAGATATAGGCATAGGTCAGAATGTAGAGTACAAAGGCGACGGTCAGGCCATTAATCACGTTCCAGCCATTGCCCAGTAAGTCTTTGGTGATGGTGTCAAAACTGGCGCCGGTGTGGTAGTTGAGGTTGGCTTCGAGGATCATTAATCCAGAGTGGAGCATGCAAAACCAAGTAAAAACCAGAACGGCAATAGACCAATAAAACCAGATCCCTGACATAACAACGGGTAGCGAAAACATCCCTGCGCCCACAATGGTGCCTGCAATAATCATTGCACCACCGAGTAGGGAAGGACTTTTAATTTTTACTGCTGTGACCTGATCTTCTAATGTTGTTTGGGCCATAGTAGGGTGTCCTCGTGTGGTTTTACCACTTATAGAGGTAACAATTTGGTCGCTGTGTACCCCCTACCGGTGTGATAGGGGGCGTATTGTCAGAATGGCAGTTGCCGCTTATTCGATGGGTTTCAAGCGGGCAACAAAGTGACGCAAAACAGGGGGTTCGTAGGTGAAAGTCAGCCCTTTGATTTCTTCAGCACGTGATTTGAGTGCAATCAGCGCATCGGCAATATAATCCATATGGTCATTGGTGTAGACACGGCGCGGGATGGTCAGGCGTAGCAATTCCAGTGGTGATGGTTTTTGTTTGCCAGTTTGCGGATCACGGCCGAGCAGGAGTGAACCAATTTCCACGCTACGGATACCGGCTTCCAGATACAAGGCGTTATTCAGTGCCTGCGCAGGGAATTGTTCCGCCGGAATATGGGGCAGCAGGATTTTGGCATCGACAAAGACAGCATGGCCCCCTGTTGGGTATTGAATCGGAATCCCCCCCGCGCGCAGACGTTCACCCAGATACTCAACTTGGCCAATACGGTAAGTCAGGAAGTCTTCATTCATCCCTTCTTCCAACCCGATGGCCAGTGCTTCCATATCGCGGCCCGCTAAACCACCGTAAGTGACAAAACCTTCCATTGGTACGCAACGGATGCGAACGTCGTTGAACAAGTCTTCATCGTTGCGGAAGCAGCATAAGCCACCAATGTTAACCATCGGGTCTTTTTTGGCTGACATGGTGAGCATGTCGCCATACTGGTACATTTCCAGAATGATCTCTTTGATCGACTTATCGCCATAACCGGGTTCACGTTGCTTAATAAACCAAGCGTTTTCGCAGAAGCGGGCCGAGTCAATGACAACGGGGATATTATGCTGTTGAGCAATGCGATACACCTCGCGCATATTGCTCATTGAAATCGGCTGCCCGCCTGAGCTGTTACAGGTGACGGTCGTAATAATTGAGACGACGTTTTCTGCCCCGTATTCGGAAATGGTGGCCTTGAGTTGATCTAAATCGAAATCGCCTTTCCAATCGTAATAAGCCACAGTATCAAAGGCTTTCGGTGTCACAACGTTGATGGCTTTGGCGCCATTCATCTCAACGTGGGCGGCCGTGGTATCGAAATGGAAGTTAGAAATAAAGACAGGGTTTTTCGCGCCGCCCGCTTTTTGTTTTTTCGCAATCAAGCAAGGGAACAGGATTTGTTCCGCTCCACGGCCCTGATGGGTGGGAATGGTAAACGGGTAACCGATCAGCTTCTTCACTTGATCACACAAATTATAATAATTGCGTGAACCCGCATAGGCTTCATCGCCCATCATTAACCCAGCCCATTGGCGATCACTCATTGCGCCAGTGCCTGAGTCCGTCAGTAAATCAATATAGACATCTTCACTCGGTAATAAGAAAGGGTTATAGCCGGCTTCAATTAATGCTTTCTCGCGATCTTCCCGATTGGTCATCCGAATATTTTCTACCATTTTAATACGGAAGGGTTCAGGGATACGTTTCATAGCTTATTACTCCAAATACCTTGAGTACTGGAAACCGCATAAATATAGCCATGCATATTGACAGGCTACTTGCAGCACCAATGACTTTAGGTGTTTTTAGATATTAATATTTAAAATACAGTCATGTTTTGGCAATAAAAATAGCCAACCGATTAACCATGACGGCAATAAAAATAAGAATGAGATGTTTCAGCCGAAGCTGAATAAGCGATGAGAAACTAACGCGGGAAATCGTTGGCGAGGCGGTAATCAATATTAAACCAAGCTCGGCTGTCGCCGGAGATGCGTGCTTCGTAACGCAGTGCGATGCGTATCATAAGGCGCCCTCTAGGAGTGGATGGTGGAAGACAGCATACCGTTGTTTAAGAAATAAAAAGTGACCGCTAGCACAGAATACAATTAAGAAAAACCACATTAAAGACACTAATAGGTAGGCAATCTAATAGCTTACGGCGCTGTTATATAACAGATTGATTATGCGGGTTTTTGGTTGTTTAGGCTTTTTTCTCAGGAAAAACGGGTGAGTATTTGATTAATATTTTTGTGCGATCTTAAATTATTGGTATTAGGAAGATTATTACACCAATAATGCCTACATCATTTTCCGCGACATAATGGACGAAGGTGTAGTAAGCCAGCAATATTAATATTGCTGGCTTCAAAGGATATTAACGTAAAAACGCGGGCTGCTGTTTTTCGTAGGTAGAAATAGCCTTTTCATGTTGCAACGTCAGACCAATACTGTCCAAACCATTCATCATGCAATGGCGGCGGAAACTGTCGATCTCGAACGAATAACTTTTGCCCCCTGCATTCACGGTCTGCGCTTCCAAATCGACAACAAATTGAATGCCTTCATTGTTTTTCACTAACTGGAATAACGTATCAATATCGGCTTCACTTAATGTGACTGGTAGCAGTTGGTTATTAAACGAGTTGCCATAGAATATATCGGCAAAGCTCGGTGCAATAACCACTTTAAAACCGAAATCGGTCAATGCCCAAGGTGCGTGTTCACGAGATGAGCCGCAGCCGAAATTCTCACGTGCGAGCAAAATGCTGGCACCTTGGTAGCGTGGCTGGTTTAGCACAAATTCGGGGTTAGGCACTTTGCCGGCATCGTCCAGAAAACGCCAATCGTTAAACAGGTGTTGTCCAAAACCGGTACGGGTCACTTTCTGCAAAAACTGTTTTGGGATAATCGCATCGGTATCGACGTTCGCCGCATCTAACGGGACAACCAAACCAATGTGTTGAGTAAATTTAGCCATGGTGGTATCTCCGGTTAGTGGGTAGCGGCGGATAAGTCGCGAACGTCAGCAAAATGACCACTGACAGCCGCAGCTGCTGCCATCGCGGGGCTAACCAAATGGGTACGCCCGCCACGGCCCTGACGGCCTTCAAAGTTACGGTTGCTGGTGGAGGCGCAGCGCTCACCCGGTTCCAGACGGTCATTGTTCATCGCCAAACACATTGAGCAGCCGGGTAAACGCCATTCGAAACCAGCGTCGATAAAGATCTTATCCAAACCTTCCGCTTCAGCCTGCGCTTTCACGGGGCCAGAACCAGGGACGACGATAGCCTGTACGCCATTGGCAACTTTACGCCCTTGCGCGATAGCCGCAGCAGCCCGCAAATCTTCAATGCGCGAGTTGGTGCAAGAGCCGATAAATACTTTATCAATCGCCACTTCGGTTAACTTAATGCCCGGACGTAAATCCATATAAGCCAAGGCTTTTTCGGCCGAAGCACGTTCGACAGGATCGCTAAAGGACTCCGGTGCCGGAATAGTTTGATTCACGGCAATCACTTGGCCTGGGTTCGTCCCCCAAGTGACTTGCGGTGCGATATCTGCCGCGTCTAAGGTGACAACCGTATCGAATTTAGCCTCAGCATCTGACTTCAAGCCGCGCCAGTAGGCCACGCCTTGTTCCCATTGTTCACCCGTCGGCGCAAATTGACGCCCTTTCAGGTAATCGAAGGTGGTGTCATCCGGTGCCACTAATCCCGCTTTAGCCCCCATTTCGATAGCCATATTGCACAATGTCATGCGGCCTTCCATGCTCAACGCTTCAATGGCGCTGCCACAGAATTCCACCACATGGCCCGTACCACCGGCACTGCCGGTTTTGCCAATAATGGCCAACACGATATCTTTAGCCGTAATCCCTGCGCCGACGTCGCCATTGACTTCAATTTTCATGGTCTTGGCACGGCCCTGTTTCAGGGTCTGGGTGGCCAACACATGTTCAACTTCTGAAGTCCCGATACCGAAGGCCAAGGAGCCAAATGCGCCATGCGTGGCAGTATGGGAGTCGCCGCAGACAATGGTCATACCGGGTAACGTCATGCCTTGTTCTGGGCCAATCACATGGACGATGCCTTGGAATGGATGATTCAAGTCATATAAAGAGACGCCAAATTCAGCGCAGTTCTTAATCAACTCTTGCATCTGAATGCGCGCCATTTCGCCGCTGGCATTAATATCTTTGGTCTGCGTTGAAACGTTGTGATCCATGGTGGCAAAGGTTTTACTTGGCTGACGCACAGGACGCCCCATGGCCCGCAAGCCATCAAACGCTTGCGGAGACGTCACTTCATGCACTAAGTGACGGTCGATATATAACAAGGGTGTTTCATTCGGCGCTTCGTGCACGATGTGGGCATCGTACAATTTTTGATATAACGTCTTGCCCATGTTAAACCCCCTCAGCCACGAATTTAGCGATGATATCGCCCATTTCGTTGGTGCCAATGGCTTTGCCATCACCGGCTAAATCAGCGGTACGATAGCCTTGTTCTAATGCCTGATTGATTGCGCGCTCAATAGCATCAGCAGCCTCGTCTTTGCCTAAACTAAAGCGCAGCAGCAAGGTTAAAGAGAGGATCTGAGCGATCGGGTTCGCGATGTTTTTGCCTGCGATATCCGGCGCGGAGCCGCCAGCAGGTTCATATAAGCCAAAGCCTTGTTCGTTCAAACTGGCAGATGGCAACATCCCCATTGAGCCAGTAATCATGGCGCACTCATCGGACAAAATATCGCCAAATAAATTGGAGCACAGCAACACATCAAACTGCGAAGGGTCTTTGATTAACT
Organism: Yersinia massiliensis; assembly: GCF_003048255.1. Lineage (NCBI taxonomy): Bacteria > Pseudomonadati > Pseudomonadota > Gammaproteobacteria > Enterobacterales > Yersiniaceae > Yersinia > Yersinia massiliensis. Next base: position 4,038,623 of record NZ_CP028487.1, on the reverse strand, counting down.
GCATCGTCGCGTTATCGATATACATATGGGACAACGCCACATCTGGGTAATCCGCCGCAATCGCGTTGACCACTTCACGCCACAAAATCGAGCTTTGCAACACGTTGGCTTTATCGATTGAGGTCACTTTACTACGACGTTTACGCGCAGATTCAAAGGCAATACGGGCAATCCGCTCAATTTCGAAGCGATGATACACTTCGGTATCAAACGCACGTTCGTATTGGCCTTGGCCTTCACGGCCCTTCGGTTGACCGAAATAGATACCGCCGGTTAACTCACGCACACACAGAATATCGAAGCCTTTGGCGGCGATATCACTGCGCAGTGGGCAGAAATCTTCCAGCCCTTGATATAAGCGTGCTGGACGCAAGTTACTGAATAATTTGAAGTGTTTTCGCAATGGCAATAAAGCGCCGCGCTCAGGTTGTTCCGCTGGTGGCAAGTGCTCCCATTTAGGGCCGCCAACTGAGCCGAATAAAATGGCATCAGCCTGTTCGCAGCCGTTAACGGTTGCTGGCGGTAATGGGCTGCCGTGGCGGTCAATGGCTGCGCCGCCCACATCATAGACGCTAGTTGAAATCTTAATGCCGAAACGCTGGCGTACCGCATCCATTACTTTATTTGCTTGAGCCATTACTTCTGGACCAATGCCGTCTCCGGGTAAAACGGCAATATGATAAGTCTTCGTCATGTTCACACCATTTCCTGATTATTTTGTTGCAAGCGCTGTTTCTCAATTTCTACTTGATGAGCGCGCCAGATATTATTTAATACGTTAACCAATGCCTTAGCAGAGGATTCGACAATGTCCGTTGCCAAACCTACGCCATGGAAACGACGGCCCTTGTGATCAACCACGATATCAACCTGACCCAATGCGTCTTTACCTTGACCTTTGGCCGATAATTGATATTTCACCAGTTCAATGGGGTAGTCGGTGATGCGGTTAATTGCTTGATAGACAGCATCTACCGGACCGTTACCTGTGGCTGCTTCTGATTTTGTTTCTTCACCACAAACCAATTTTACTGAGGCAGTTGCCATCACACTGGAGCCTGATTGGACGCTGAAATAGTCCAAACGATAATACTCGGGTTCTTCTTGTTGCTTATTGATGAAGGCCAACGCCTCCAAATCGTAATCAAACACTTGGCCTTTTTTGTCTGCCAATTTCAGGAAGGCATCGTACAAAGAGTCCAAATTATAATCTTTATCCTGATAGCCCATCTCTTCCATACGGTGTTTCACTGCCGCGCGACCAGAACGAGAGGTCAGGTTCAACTGCACTTCTTTCAGACCGATAGACTCGGGCGTCATGATTTCGTAGTTTTCGCGGTTTTTCAGTACGCCATCCTGATGAATGCCAGAGGAGTGGGCAAAAGCATTACTACCGACAATGGCTTTGTTACCAGGGATTGGCATATTGCATATTTTGCTGACCAATTGGCTGGTACGGTAAATTTCCTGATGATTGATATTAGTATGCACGCCCAACATCTGATGGCGCACTTTAATCGCCATGATCACTTCTTCCAATGAACAGTTACCGGCACGTTCGCCTAAGCCGTTGATGGTGCCTTCAACCTGACGCGCACCGGCTTGAACGGCGGTAATGGAGTTAGCAACCGACATACCCAAATCATCGTGGCAATGCACAGAGATAATGGCTTTATCAATGTTAGGAACACGCTCATACAAATCAGTGATGATTCCGCCAAACTGATATGGCGTGGTGTAACCGACGGTATCAGGGATATTGATGGTGGTAGCACCGGCACCGATTGCCGCTTCCACGACACGACACAAGTTATCAATTGGAGTACGACCAGCATCCTCACAGGAGAACTCTACGTCGTCGGTATAGTTACGCGCGCGCTTCACTGAATGAACCGCCATCGCCAACACATCATCAAATGAGCGCTTTAACTTGGATTCGATGTGCAACGTCGATGTCGCCAAAAAGACGTGGATACGGAACGCTTCTGCGATACGTAAGGCTTCAGCCGCCACATCAATATCTTTATCGACACAGCGCGCTAAGGCGCAGACTCGGCTGTTTTTCACTTGCTGCGCGATGGTACGGACTGACTCAAAATCACCAGGAGAAGAAACCGGGAAGCCGACTTCCATTATGTCGACACCCATTCTTTCCAGTGCCAACGCGATTTGCAGCTTCTCTTTAACACTCAGACTGGCTTGCAACGCTTGTTCACCGTCACGCAATGTTGTATCAAAAATAATGACCTGTTGGCTCATGTGGATATTCCTTGTCGTGTTTACATTTGCGCTTAGCGGGTAAAAAAAAACCCGCGCATTTGCGCGGGCTTGTTAATCTTGATGACTGAATCAGTTCTGATTTCCGTCCACCAACATACCGCGCAAGTGAGTTGCGTTGAGTAGTAGGCCTAGTAGACGGGTTGAGTAGAACATTTTTTCAGTTTCTCATTGGTTATGATATTGCGTTGCCTAAATTGATACGTGAATTCTATGGGTATGTCAATATTTGTTTGAAATAGTGTCTTCAACTGGTTATGACAATAGGGTAATTATCATTTTAGAACAAATAACTGATTTTCTAGTTAAATTGGATTATTGCTCTAATTTATGCTTAGTGGCCTTTTTGTTTGTTTGGCATAACGATAGTAATGCGGGTTATTGTACTTTTCAGATTATTTTGGGTGATGAGCCGTTTTTTCGGAGGGACTGCTGTGCCAAAAATGATCTTTACACTTAATAAGATAGAGGTTAATAACTGAAACTGTTCTTGATTGTTCAATCAGCGAGTAAATTTATAGCAAAACTTATTATTAATGATTTCTATGTCGTGTAAATATAAATACTTATTCGCGTAATGAATAGTGTTATTTATTTGATTAACATGTTATGACTATGACGTAAACTCATCATTGCATTAGCAAAATTCAATCTATTATTAAGTTAATTAGCCGCTATAATTAATAACTAATAAGTTTTCATTAATGAATTTATTATTTGTTAATGGCATAGTTGTCAATTATCTCATTTTGTGATGTGATCATGTTATTGCTTTTATTATTGGCGCTTATGATATGTCAGAGTCTTATTTTTAGAGTGAATTAGTCTTAAGGGTTATGTGGGGTACTTTATGTGGATGGCTTGTTCACGTATTTATCCATAGGCGTTATTGGCGGAAAATACATGGAGGCAATTCATATCGTTTTATATATACAAGGATGAGGCTCATTTTATCTTACAACGATAACAATGAAAATATTGGCGTCATTAATAGTAAGAAATCAAAGATATTTTGAGAAGATGATAAATATCAACAGGACTCTTTTATTAATCGTGTCATCTGCATAAAGCTTAGTGGAGTTAAGCATGTCTGAATACAACTTAGTAACCGACGGTCAAGCGACTAAAAAAGTATGTAGCGAAGTTCATTTAAGAAGTGTTGACCTCAATTTATTAACTGTTTTTGATGCAGTAATGCAAATGCATAATGTTACACGCGCAGCCCAGTCTTTGGGCATGTCTCAGCCCGCAGTGAGTAACGCCGTCGCCCGCTTGAAAGTGATGTTTAATGACGAGTTGTTTGTTCGTTATGGACGAGGAATTCAGCCGACCGCTAGAGCTCGTCAACTTTTTGGGCCGGTGAGACAAGCATTGCAACTTGTCCAAAATGAGTTACCGGGGGCGGGTTTTGAGGCCAAAAATAGTGGGCGAGTATTTAATTTATCAATTTGTAGTCCATTAGATATTAGGCTTACAGCACAAATAATAGAGCGAATTAAATCATTGGCACCTAATGTGCAACTCATTATCCGATCTTATCTTAATGAGAATATTGAGCATCAGTTACGTTATCAAGAGACCGAATTTGTTATTGGTTATACTAAATTTGAACGCCCAGACTTTCATGATATCTCATTATTTGATGATGAATCTGTATTGGTTGTGTCAAAAGATCATCCTCGTATTGACCATTCAATTACTCAAGAACAACTCATTTCTGAACAACATGCTGTTGTCTCATTAGATAAAATGGGTTCTTTCAGTGAGGCTTATTATGAATCCATTGTGAGCGCTCAAACTATTGCCTATGAAAGTACGGATATGAATAGCGTACTTAATATTGTATCTCAAACTTCCTTTGTGGCTATCGCACCTCGCTGGTTGGTTCAGCAATATAATGAAACGCTTAATTTGAAATTGATCTCATTACCTTGGAAAGAGAAAATAAGCCGGCCATGCTATCTCACATGGCATGAATCGACGGATAGAGATAAAGGCCACCAATGGATGAAAGAATTACTCGGACAACTTAGTACCCCCTTGTAGCGGCTTGTTAAGCCCTGCTGCTGAAATGATATTACGCTCAGTGGCAGGGAAAAGTGAGATTGAATGCCATCTTGCTTGCTTCCATCGCTTATAGCACCACTCAGCAACATGCTATCGCTTTACTTAACCCCTCCCTCTTTGCCTTGCTTTTGCCTTGGATGCGGTATTTTTCATCAAAGTTTCTTTTAGCTCACACTTCTGCGCTGAATTTTATTTGCCATAACCTCTAGAGCAGGTAGACTGCGCGAAAAAAGTGTACACATGTAAGCTGAATATCGGCGAACAGCAAAGTTGCAGTATACTTTATGAGCGAACAATTGATTTAGCAGCGAGCAGCGATGTTATGACCCACACATTAGAGCAATACCACCTTGTGCGCCGTTTGCGCCAGCAAATCAGTGATCGTGCAGATCAAGTCGCCCTACGTGAATGGTCGCCAAAAGGGGAAAAACAGCTCAGTTGGCGTCAGGTTGACGAACACGTCACCCAGATATCTACAGCGCTGCTGTCCTTAGGTGTCGCCATACAAGAGCGTATTGGGATTTTTGCTAATAACAGTATGGCTTGGTCATTGGCCGACTTGGCTATTTTGCAATTGCGTGGCGTGAGTGTGCCCTTATATGCCACCAATACCACGGCACAAGCCGCGTATGTGCTCAATGACGCCGATGTGCGTATTCTGTTTGTCGGTGGACAAGCGCAATTTGATGTTGCTATTACGTTGAAGCCGCATTGTCCTCAATTGACTCAAATTATTGTTTTAGATGCTGCAGTCGATTTGCGCGGATGTGAGTATGCTCAACACTTAGCTGATTTTGAGCAACAACCAGATGCTGTACAGCGGCATTTATTGGACAAACGTGTAGAGTATTGCGACTTAGACGACTTGTTTACCCTGATTTATACCTCTGGTACTACGGGGGAACCAAAAGGTGTGATGCTGGATTATCGTAATATGGCAGCCCAACTTTATTTGCATGATCAGCGCCTAACGCTGACCACTAATGACGTTTCCCTCAGTTTCTTGCCGTTATCCCATGTGTTTGAACGGGCATGGAGCTTCTATGTCATGCATACCGGCGCACAGAATGTCTACATCAGCGATACTGATTGGGTCCGTCCTGCCATGCAGGCGGTAAAACCCACGGTAATGTGTGCCGTTCCCCGTTTCTACGAAAAAGTATTCAGCGCCATCAATGATAAAGTTGCTCTGGCAAAATGGCATCGCCGGATGTTGTTCCGCTGGGCAGTGAACTGTGGCGAAAGCAAATTCCAGCATCAACAGCAGGGGAAAACGCTATCGCCGCTGTCTGAGCAGATGTTTAAGCTTGCGGATCGCTTGGTACTGAGTAAGTTGCGTGATTTATTGGGCGGAAGAGTGCGTTTCTTACCTGCGGCGGGTGCGCGGTTAGATGACAATATTATTCTGTTTTTCCAAGCGATTGGCGTCAATATCAAGTATGGCTATGGTATGACCGAAACCTGCGCGACGGTATCCTGTTGGGAAGAGAAAGACTTCTGTTTTGGCTCCATCGGCAAGCCATTACCGGGGATTGACGTTCGTTTAGGCGCTGAAAATGAGATTCAAGTTCGTGGCCCTATTGTCATGCGTGGCTATCTCAACAAGCCACAAGAGACGGCAGAGTCATTTACCGAAGATGGTTGGCTCAAAACAGGCGATGCGGGCGCATTGGATGCCAATGGCAATTTATTCATCACTGAGCGGCTAAAAGACCTGATGAAAACTTCAGGTGGGAAATACATTGCGCCGCAAATGATTGAAGGCACGCTGGGTCAGGATCGTTTTATTGAACAAGTGGCGATAATTGCCGATACGCGTAAGTTTGTCTCAGCGCTGATTGTTCCCTGTTTCGAGTCACTGGAAGAGTATGCACGTTCGATTAACCTGAAATATCACGATAGATTGGAATTATTACGCCATAGCCACATTGTCAGCTTATTCGAGCAACGGCTAAAAGAGATGCAAAAAGAGTTGGCGCTGTTCGAACAGGTTAAACGCTTCACTCTGTTACCGCAGGCATTCACCATGGAAACGGGTGAGCTGACACCAACTATGAAATTGCGGCGTAAAATCATTCTCCAGCGCTATCAGAATGAAATTGATTCCATGTATCGCGATTAATCCACCTTGTTTTCAGTTTGTAACTACGACGGCCTATATCTCTCTTGCTAGAGGCCGTCGTTGTTTTTATGTTCAAAAGCCCGCTCTATCTACTCATTTCTGTGTAGTAGCTATCAATTTCCTGAATCCAATGCATAAAATCCGTTAGCCTGATTTAGTGCTATTGTTACTCGTTTGTACGGCGTAAAAACCAAGACGATAGATTAATCGATAGTTTTTTATTTCCCTTTCAAGGTGAAATCCAGTGTGTGACTAACAGAATTGTCTTTAGGGCAGATAATTGCTGTTTGCCTGCCAGAAATTCTGACGTTATGTTAATAAGTTAGTAACCCTAACGATAACAAACTAAGAATAGGAATAAGGGGCGTTGTGCCTTTCCTACAGGATCCCGTGGAAATGACTTCCCGTTATCCAATGAGCAAACTAAGCCTGGAGGCAAAACCATGGAGATGTTGTCAGGAGCCGAGATGGTTGTCCGATCGTTAATCGATCAGGGCGTTAAGCATGTGTTCGGTTATCCCGGCGGGGCCGTACTTGATATCTACGATGCCCTGCACACGGTAGGAGGCATTGATCATGTGCTAGTGCGCCATGAGCAAGGTGCGGTTCACATGGCCGATGGCTATGCGCGGGCTACTGGTGAGGTCGGTGTGGTGCTAGTCACCTCCGGCCCCGGTGCAACCAATGCGATTACCGGTATTGCCACGGCATATATGGATTCAGTACCCATGGTGGTGCTCTCTGGTCAGGTGCCTAGCTCGTTGATTGGCTATGATGCTTTCCAAGAGTGCGACATGGTGGGTATTTCCCGCCCAGTGGTTAAACACAGCTTCCTGGTTAAGCGCACGGAAGATATTCCCTCTGTACTGAAAAAAGCTTTTTATCTGGCATCAACAGGTCGCCCTGGGCCAGTCGTCATTGATTTGCCAAAAGATATCGTCGGACCTGCGGTCAGAATGCCTTACGCTTACCCTGAACAAGTTAGCATGCGTTCTTATAATCCGACGGTACAAGGTCACCGTGGGCAGATTAAGCGCGCGCTGCAAACTATTTTAGCGGCTAAAAGACCGATCATGTATGTCGGTGGTGGCGCGATAAATGCAGCTTGTCACGAAGAGTTATTGGCCTTTGCTGAGAAACTAAACCTGCCTGTTACCAGTTCTCTGATGGGGTTAGGCAGCTTCCCCGGCACTCATCGCCAGAATGTTGGCATGTTGGGGATGCACGGGACGTTTGAGGCCAATATGGCCATGCATAATGCGGACCTTATTTTTGCTGTGGGCGTACGCTTTGACGACCGTACGACCAATAACTTGGCGAAATACTGCCCAGACGCGACCGTGTTACACATTGATATCGATCCGACATCCATCTCCAAAACGGTAACAGCAGATATCCCGATTGTTGGTGATGCTAAACAAGTCCTGACGCAAATGTTGGACTTGATGTCTCAGGTCGATTGCGCGCAAGATTTTGATAGCCTACGTGACTGGTGGCAATCCATTGAACAGTGGCGCGCCCGTGATTGCTTGGGTTACAGCAAAGACAGCGGCAAGATAAAGCCACAAGCGGTTATTGAAACGCTGCACCGTCTGACTAAAGGTGGTGCTTACGTGACATCAGATGTGGGCCAACACCAGATGTTCGCTGCGCTGTATTACCCGTTTGATAAACCACGTCGTTGGATCAACTCCGGTGGTTTAGGCACGATGGGCTTCGGGTTACCGGCCGCACTGGGGGTTAAACTGGCGCTACCGGATGAAACCGTGGTCTGTGTGACCGGCGATGGCAGCATCCAAATGAATATTCAGGAATTATCGACTGCGTTGCAATATAACCTGCCGGTGCTGGTATTGAACCTGAATAACCGCTATCTCGGCATGGTGAAGCAGTGGCAGGATATGATTTATTCAGGCCGTCATTCACAGTCTTATATGGATTCACTGCCTGATTTCGTCAAATTGGCTGAAGCCTATGGGCATATCGGTATCGCAATCCGCACCCCTGATGAGCTGGAAAGCAAATTGGCCGATGCCTTGTCACAACTATCCGAGACCAATCGCCTAGTATTTGTGGATGTGACAGTGGATGAAACGGAGCATGTTTACCCGATGCAGATTCGCGGTGGTGGCATGGACGAAATGTGGCTTAGCAAAACGGAGAGGACATAATTATGCGCCGCCGGATCTTATCAGTTCTGCTGGAAAACGAATCAGGTGCTTTATCACGGGTAGTTGGCCTGTTTTCTCAGCGCGGTTATAACATTGAGAGTTTGACTGTCGCACCAACCGATGACCCAACACTGTCAAGAATGACCATCCAAACCGTGGGTGATGCCAAGGTATTGGAGCAAATCGAAAAGCAGCTGCATAAGCTGGTGGATGTTTTGCGGGTCAGCGAGTTGGTCTCTGGCTCACATGTTGAGCGTGAGATCATGTTGGTAAAATTGCAGGCCAGTGGCTACGGGCGTGAAGAAGTGAAACGCTGCACAGAAATTTTCCGTGGGCAAATTGTTGATGTGACCGCTACGCTCTATACCGTCCAGCTTGCTGGGACTAGCGATAAGCTGGATGCATTCTTAAATGCCGTCAGGGAAGTCGCCGAAATTGTTGAAGTGGCCCGTTCCGGTATTGTTGGTGTATCCCGTGGCGACAAGATCATGCGTTAAGCTGAAGGATTAATCCTAATTATTAAGCTCGGCAGACATGCTGAGCTTTTTTTTTCTTATTATTTAACCCAGATAGCGTTATATGGCGGTTAAAGCGGTTGCTCAATAACGAGTTCTGCGGTTAGATCTACAGAGCGCAATATCCGTAGTTAAACTATGTCTATAGGGTGTGATTGTTTAGTTGTCATCCTTAGGTTTATGACGGGTTGAAATATTTCGAGAGATTTTGAGATATTGCGCGCTGGCAGACATCATGCCTTTCATTACTTTATTGGGTTTATAAGGGGTCAATGTGAAACTGGATGAAATCGCGCGTCTTGCGGGCGTTTCGCGCACAACCGCCAGTTATGTCATTAATGGCAAAGCGAAACAGTACCGAGTCAGCGATAAAACAGTCGATAAAGTGATGGCTGTTGTCAGGGAACATAACTATCACCCAAATGCCGTCGCGGCAGGATTGCGTGCGGGGAGAACCCGTTCGATAGGATTAGTTATCCCCGATCTGGAAAATACCAGCTACACACGTATCGCAAATTATCTTGAGCGTCAGGCTCGTCAGCGTGGTTACCAGTTGTTGATCGCCTGTTCTGAAGATCAACCCGATAATGAAATGCGTTGTATTGAACACCTCTTGCAGCGTCAAGTCGACGCCATCATTGTTTCAACAGCTTTACCACCGGAGCACCCTTTTTATCAGCGATGGGCGAATGACCCACTGCCGATAATCGCCCTTGATCGCGCGTTAGACAGGGAGCATTTCATTAGTGTGGTAGGGGCAGATCAAGAAGATGCGTTGATGTTGGCGCAAGAGTTACGAACATTCCCAGCCGAGTCGGTACTGTATTTGGGCGCATTACCGGAACTGTCAGTCAGTTTCCTGCGAGAGATGGGTTTTCGTGAAGCGTGGAAAGACGATCCTCGCAAAGTCGATTATCTCTATGCTAACAGTTATGAGCGTGAAGCTGCCGGTACGCTATTCGCTGAATGGCTAAAGACCCACCCAATGCCACAGGCGCTGTTTACGACCTCATTCCAACTGCTACAGGGTGTTATGGACATCACGTTGAAGCAAAATGGGCGCTTACCCAGCAATCTGGCTATCGCCACCTTTGGCGATAACGAGTTGCTCGATTTCCTAGAATGCCCAGTGCTGGCGGTTGCACAACGTCACCGTGATGTGGCTGAGCGTGTGCTAGAACTGGTGTTAGCCAGCTTAGATGAGCCACAAAAGCCGAAACCTGGTTTAACGCGCATTCGCCGTAACTTGTTCCGTCGCGGTAGTTTGAGCCGCAGATAGCCTAAGTGAGAAATCATGATGACCAATCAGGGCTGTCAAAAGCCCTGATTGAGTATCGCTAACACTGAAACCAATCCTACTATCCTCGTCACTTGCCCTAGCTCCGTTGTGCTAACACGCTTTAGCTTGAGATAAAGTAGGGCAATCAAACATAACCTGCGACGCGGAACAACCTGCGGCAATACTCCAAGAAGTAGCCATAAGCCACGCCCATCGCCATTGAAACCAAGGCATTACTCGCAACAGCTGTCGCAATTTGTTCTAAATCAGCGCCTACCGACCACAGAATCAACGCATAGACCGGTGACTGGAAACTCACGTATGCCAGTAAATCCGCCAGATTTCGTGCCCAGAAATGTTCCCCAGCATGACGATGTGCAAAGCGAATGAATGCATCTCGATACACGCCGTAAGGCCAAGCGATAAGAATGTTGACCGGTATTGAAACCAAGCGGGAAGAGAGCGACTGTTGGAAGGTCATTCCTGAGATCAGGATCTCAATAGCCATGCCAATGACAAAACAATACACCACGAGAGCGAAAGTATCGGCTGCGGCACTACGCAGACGGGACCCAGTTGAAAACATGGCCATTAACTCCCTATTTGGGGTAAAAATCTGCTAAAACGTCAATCGATGACATTATTAGCAGGGTTTATATGTGGGTATTTTTTTAAATAATAGTTAATTGTGTTGTCTTTTTGCTTATTAAGTAGTCTACAGTGCCAGCTCGATCAATATAACTAGCTTAAAATTTTTATTTTTAACATTTGCCTGATTTTTATACTTTCTACTGTAGGGTTTTGGGCTGTCGGTAGTTTTTTAAATGGTGGGTTTTTTGTTTTTTATTTAAAAACAGATAGTTATGATTTTTCGTTGGTCGGGCGGATTAAGGCATGCAATTTAAGCCAAATATAAATTAGCGGCTGAATAAAATGTCATTTGGCCCTATTTTCCGAATTTAGGATTTATCTGTCTGAAGGTATTCATATTTCAGTGGCACTCCAAAATATGTGCCATTAATTTATTTCAAAATAGATTAATCCTTACGGCTTAATTGAAGTAAAATGCAGCGCCGGTAACACATGTTGTTTCCAAGGGTATTATTGTGTTGTTGTGGATTTTACCGCTAATTTTCGCTGTTTCTCCTTTCGAGAAGCCAGCCAATGCGGCTTTTGTACTCAGGTGAGCTATTTTCAGATCGTACAATTTTCATACTGGAAATGAGACATTCCTTGCAGAAGGAAATAATGAGACAATTAATCGACAATTAATTATTTATTTAAGTTGCTGGAATTACTGGCGGAAAAATAGCCCGTTAATCATGACCTTATTTTCTATTTCGAGCACTAAAATAGCCCCTTCTACGAGATATATCTCAAAAATGGCCCATAAATATTGTCAAAGCCCCTCGGCTCTGGCTTGACAAGGTTTTCATACCATCCGTAAACTCTTTAATGTGGGGATTTGTGGGGTAAAGTGGTGAATTGGGTCATGAAGGGGTAACTCAGCCATGTTTCGTGGGGCAACGATGGTTAACCTCGACAGCAAAGGGCGGCTCGCCGTACCTACCCGTTATCGGGATTTGCTGAATGAGGAATCGCAAGGCCAGATGGTCTGTACCATAGACCTTCACCAACCATGCCTATTACTTTACCCACTCCCTGAATGGGAAATCATTGAGCAAAAATTATCTCGTCTGTCGAGCATGAACCCGGCTGAGCGTCGGGTTCAGCGTTTGCTGCTAGGACATGCCAGTGAATGTCAGATGGACGGCGCTGGGCGCTTACTGATCGCAGGAACATTGCGTCAGCATGCTGGGCTAAATAAAGAAGTGATGCTGGTTGGGCAGTTCAACAAGTTTGAACTGTGGGATGAACAGACCTGGTATCAACAAGTCAAGGATGACATCGACGCAGAGCAGTCCACTCAGGAACCACTATCTGAGCGGCTACAGGACTTATCGCTATAAGCATGGTTGATAAAAATAAAGTTGTAGATAACACCTACAAGCACACAAGCGTATTGCTAGATGAGGCCGTGAATGGCCTGAACATCCGCAATAACGGTATCTATATTGACGGAACTTTTGGCCGTGGTGGTCACTCGCGTCTGATTTTGTCCCAACTTGGGCCAGAAGGGCGCTTGATAGCAATTGATCGCGATCCTCAAGCGATTGAAGCAGCAAAATCTATTACCGATCCGCGTTTTTCTATCGTACACGGTCCTTTTTCTGATTTGGCACATTATGTGCGGGAATTGGATTTAGTCGGCCGTATTAACGGTATCTTGCTGGATCTCGGTGTGTCATCACCGCAATTGGATGATCCAGAACGTGGTTTTTCGTTTATGCGTGATGGGCCATTGGATATGCGTATGGACCCTTCTCGTGGGTTATCAGCCGCTGAATGGCTAATGAAAGCGAGTGCTGATGATATCGCTTGGGTATTGAAAACCTTCGGTGAAGAGCGTTTTGCTAAGCGTCTCGCTAAGGCCATTGTTGAGCGTAATCTCACTCAACCTATGACGCGTACTAAAGAGCTAGCGGATTTGATTGCGAATGCCAGTCCATTCCGTGAAAAGCACAAGCATCCGGCGACGCGTAGTTTTCAAGCCATCCGTATTTATATCAACAGTGAATTAGAAGAGATTGAGCGTGCATTGGATGGCGCACATGAGGTGTTGGCACCTGAAGGCCGTTTGTCAGTGATTAGCTTCCACTCGCTAGAAGATCGCATTGTGAAGAACTTCATCCGCCAGCATAGCCGTGGGCCACAGGTTCCGGCAGGGCTGCCGCTGACGGAAGCACAGTTACGTAGCATGGGTGGGCGCACCATAAAGTCCATCGGCAAAATGATGCCAGCAGATGCTGAAGTCGCTGAAAATCCGCGGGCACGTAGCTCCGTATTACGTTTTGCTGAGAAGGTTAAAGCGTGATAGGCAACGAACGTCACGGATTAGTTGGGGTCATCGGCGGGGATTTACTCCGCAACGCGAAGATTCCATTAATTCTACTGGTCGCGGTGTTAGTGTCTGCCGTTTTTGTTGTCACTACCGCGCACCGTACGCGCTTGCTCACCGCAGAGCGTGAGCAGTTGGTACTGGAGCGGGATGCGCTGGATATCGAGTGGCGTAACTTGATTCTGGAAGAGAACGCGTTAGGTGATCACAGCCGTGTTGAAAGTATCGCGACTGACAAACTGAAGATGCAACATGTTGATCCATCACAAGAAAATATTTTGGTTCAACAATAAGGTTTTTCTTGAGCTTAAGTTTTTTATAAGAAACTGTTTTTTCAAAGAAAAAAGGAAATAGTGGCCACCATGACTCTACGTTGCCAAGGTAACGCATGAAAGCAGCGCGCCCTGGGAAGTTAAAGCGCCAACAAGAAGAACAAGCCAGCTTTATCAGCTGGCGTTTTGCGTTGTTATGCGGCTGTATTTTATTGGCATTGGTTGGCTTGATGTTACGCACGGCCTATCTGCAAGTGATTAATCCCGACAAGTTGGTGCGTGAGGGCGATATGCGCTCGTTGCGCGTGCAATCCGTACCGACAGCGCGTGGCATGATAAGCGATCGTTCTGGCCGGCCTTTGGCTGTCAGTGTACCGGTGAATGCGGTTTGGGCTGATCCGAAAGAGTTAATTGAGCGTGGCGGTATCACACTGGATACACGCTGGAAAGCACTGTCAGATGCCTTGGAGATCCCCCTCGATCAATTGGCGACGCGAATCAACGCCAATCCAAAAGGTCGCTTTGTTTATCTGGCTCGCCAAGTCAACCCTGCCATTGGCGACTATATCCATAAGTTGAAATTGCCTGGCATCTATTTGCGCCAAGAATCCCGCCGTTATTATCCCGCTGGCCAAGTTATGGCGCACATTATCGGTGTGACCAATATCGATAGCGAAGGTATTGAAGGCGTTGAGAAAAGTTTTGATCGTTGGCTGACCGGACAACCTGGTGAGCGTACGGTGCGTAAAGACCGCTACGGCCGTGTGATTGAGGATATCTCCTCCGTTGATAGTCAGGCTGCGCATAATTTAGCGCTGAGCATTGATGAGCGCTTACAGGCGTTGGTGTATCGCGAATTGAACAATGCGGTGGCCTTTAACAAAGCGGAATCGGGTACGGCAGTCTTGGTCGATGTGAATACTGGCGAAGTGTTAGCCATGGCGAACAGCCCGTCTTACAACCCGAACAATCTGACCGGTACGCCGAAAGACGCGATGCGTAACCGAGCAATAACCGATATTTTTGAACCCGGCTCAACAGTGAAGCCAATGGTCGTTATGACGGCATTGCAGCATGGTGTAGTGAAAGAAAACAGTGTGCTGAACACCTTGCCGTACTTTGTTAACGGTCATCAAATTAAAGATGTGGCCCGTTACGCAGAGCTATCTGTGACCGGGATCTTGCAGAAGTCGAGTAACGTCGGTGTTTCTAAACTGGCGTTAGCGATGCCATCCTCAGCGTTAGTAGATACTTACTCACGGTTTGGGTTTGGGAAAGCGACCAATTTGGGGTTGGTCGGAGAAAGCAGTGGCTTATATCCTAAAAAACAACGGTGGTCTGACATAGAGAGGGCCACCTTCTCTTTCGGCTACGGGCTAATGGTAACACCGTTACAACTAGCGCGAGTCTATGCAACCATCGGCAGCATGGGGATTTATCGCCCACTGTCGATCACCAAAGTTGACCCGCCAGTGGCCGGTGAGCGCGTTTTCCCTGAGCCGCTGGTACGTACCGTGGTTCATATGATGGAAAGTGTGGCATTACCTGGCGGCGGGGGCACCAAAGCCGCCATCAAAGGCTACCGGATCGCCATTAAAACCGGTACAGCCAAGAAAGTCGGGCCGGATGGCAAATATATGGACCGATACCTCGCTTACACCGCAGGCGTAGCACCTGCGAGTAACCCTCGATTTGCTCTGGTTGTGGTCATTAACGACCCGCAGGCAGGGAAATATTACGGTGGTGCGGTTTCTGCACCGGTGTTCGGTGCCATCATGGGCGGTGTCTTGCGCACCATGAACATCGAACCAGATGCGCTACCCACTGGTGATAAAAGCGAATTAGTGACTAATACAAAAGAGGGTTCAGGTGGCAGATCGTAACTTGCGCAACTTACTCGCGCCTTGGGGGCTTGATGTCCCGGAGCGTGCGCTACGGGAAATGACATTAGACAGCCGTGTTGCCGCTGCCGGGGATTTGTTTGTCGCCATTGTTGGCCACCAGACGGACGGGCGTCGCTATATCCCGCAAGCGATCGCTCAAGGTGTTGCCGCCATTGTCGCTGAAGCTGATGGTGTGGCACCGGATGCCAGTGTTGCAGAAATGCATGGTGTCCCTGTTATTTATTTGCGTAATTTGAATCAGCATTTATCCACGCTGGCTGGGCAGTTTTATCACCAACCTGCGGCTGCGTTACGTTTGGTCGGTGTGACCGGCACGAACGGCAAAACCACCACGACTCAGTTGTTGGCGCAATGGAGCCAAGCGCTGGGCGAAACCAGTGCAGTGATGGGGACGGTGGGTAATGGTTTATTAGGGCAAGTGGTGCCAACTGAAAACACCACTGGCTCAGCAGTTGATATTCAACATTTACTGCGCAATTTAGTTGATCAAGGTGCGACATTCGCTGCGATGGAAGTCTCTTCCCACGGTTTGATTCAAAATCGCGTAGCAGCATTGCCGTTCGCCGCCGCAGTGTTCACTAACTTAAGTCGTGATCATCTGGATTACCACGGCGATATGGCGAGTTACGAAGCAGCAAAATGGCTGCTGTTCTCCACTCATCAATCCGAACACAAGATTATTAATGCTGATGACGAAGTGGGTCGCCGCTGGCTAAGCCAGTTGCCACAGGCGGTCGCTGTCAGTATGGAAGGTAACGTTCCAACAGGCTGGAAAGGCCCGTGGTTATCGGCCAGCAAGGTGGAATATCACGATAATGGTGCCAGTATCGTTTTCGATTCCAGCTGGGGCGAAGGTCAGTTAGAAAGCCGCCTGATGGGAGCATTCAATGTCAGCAATTTGCTGGTCGCACTGTCAACGCTGTTATCGCTGGGTTATCCGTTGCCACAACTTTTAGCTGCCGCGCCGCATTTACAACCGGTTTGTGGGCGAATGGAAGTGTTCAATGCACCGGGTAAACCGACGGTCGTGGTGGATTATGCTCACACACCAGATGCATTAGAAAAAGCGCTGGCGGCAGCCCGTTTACATTGCAAAGGGCAGCTTTGGTGCGTGTTTGGTTGCGGTGGTGATCGTGACAAAGGTAAGCGCCCACTTATGGGCGGTATCGCAGAACAACTGGCTGATCGTGTCGTCGTGACGGATGACAACCCGCGTAGCGAAGAGCCTCAGGCCATTGTGGCCGATATCCTCAATGGCTTATTAGATGCGGGTCATGCGCAAGCGATTCATGGTCGTGCTGAAGCGGTGACCAGCGCCATTATGCAGGCTAAAGAAGACGATGTTGTTCTGATCGCTGGTAAAGGACATGAAGATTATCAGTTGGTTGGTAATCGCCGACTGGATTACTCCGACCGTGTGACCGTCGCCCGTTTATTGGGGGTGATCGCATGATTAAGGTCTCGCTGCATTTCTTGTCCGAGTTGCTTAACGCTGAATTAATCGGCGATAGCATCGAGATAACCGAAGTGACCATTGATACCCGTAAGGTCACGGCTGGCTGTCTGTTTGTGGCGCTCAAAGGCGAGCGTTTTGATGGACATGATTTCGCAGAAGATGCAGTTGCTGCTGGTGCTGCAGCTTTGCTGGTAAGTAAACGCTTACTGGTGGGGGCACCGCAATTAGTGGTTAAAGACACTCGCTTGGCATTGGGGCAATTTGCCGCTTGGGTTCGCCTGCAAGTGCCTGCTCGCGTGGTGGCCTTAACGGGCTCATCAGGTAAAACGTCCGTCAAAGAAATGACGGCAGCGATTTTGCGCCAATGCGGCAATGTGCTGTATACCGCCGGTAACTTTAATAATGATATCGGAGTACCGCTGACGTTACTGCGTTTGACGCCTGAGTATGATTTTGCCGTCATTGAATTGGGTGCCAATCATGTAGGTGAAATTGCTTACACCACAGATTTAAGCCGCCCAGAAAGCGCTTTAGTGAATAATTTAGCGGCAGCTCATCTGGAAGGTTTTGGTTCACTGGCAGGCGTGGCGCAGGCCAAAGGCGAGATTTTTGCCGGATTACCCGCTAACGGCACCGCGATTATCAATGCCGACAGCAACGACTGGCCACATTGGCAAGAAACACTGCATAACAAGCAGGTTTGGCGTTTTTCCCCACAGGGTGTAGTCGATATTGATTTCTATGCCAGCGATGTCCGCATTACGCCGCAGGCAACGCATTTCACCCTGCATTCACCCTTTGGAACGGTTGCCATTGAGCTGCCATTACCGGGGCGGCATAACATCGCCAATGCGCTTGCCGCAGCGGCGTTAGCCATGTCGGTTGGTGCTGATCTCGCGGCTGTTCGTCAGGGGTTGATGCAGTTACAAGCGGTACCGGGGCGCTTATTCCCGATACCACTCGCCACGGGAAAATTGCTACTAGACGACACTTACAACGCCAACGTGGGTTCCATGACTGCCGCCGCGCAAGTGCTAGCAGAAATGCCGGGCTATCGTGTCATGGTGGTCGGTGACATGGGTGAATTGGGCGATACCGCGATCGATTGCCATCGTCAGGTGGGTGAAGCCGCTAAACAGGCGGGTATCGACAAAGTACTGAGTGTCGGCACGTTAAGTCAGACATTGAGCGACGCCAGTGGCAGTGGCGAACATTTTCAGGATAAGAGTGCATTGGCAGCCCGTGTGAGTGAATTGCTGCTCGAACATCCGGTTATTACCGTCTTAATTAAAGGTTCACGTAGCGCCGCCATGGAGCATGTCGTGCGTGCGTTACAGGAGAAGGCATCATGTTAGTTTGGTTAGCTGAATATCTCGTGCAATTTTACTCGGGCTTTAACGTCTTTTCCTATTTGACGTTCCGAGCCATTGTGAGTCTGTTAACGGCGTTGGTGATCTCATTGTGGATGGGGCCGCATTTGATTGCTTATTTGCAGAAATTGCAGATTGGGCAAGTGGTACGTAACGATGGGCCAGAGTCACATTTCAGTAAACGCGGCACGCCGACCATGGGCGGCTTAATGATTCTGTTCTCCATCACCATTTCGGTGCTGATGTGGGCTTATCCCTCTAACCCGTATGTCTGGTGTGTGCTGTTCATCTTAGTGGGCTATGGCATCGTCGGGTTCATCGATGACTACCGCAAAGTGGTACGTAAAAACACCAAAGGTTTGATTGCTCGCTGGAAGTACTTCTGGCAATCGATCATTGCACTGGCCGCGGCATTCGCGATGTACAGCATCGGTAAAGATACGCCCGCGACTGAGTTAGTGGTGCCATTTTTCAAAGACATCATGCCGCAACTGGGCTTGCTCTACATCCTGCTCGCTTACTTCGTGATTGTTGGCACCAGTAATGCGGTTAACTTGACTGACGGGTTGGATGGCTTGGCGATTATGCCAACGGTATTTGTTGCGGGCGGTTTTGCATTAGTGGCTTGGGCGACCGGTAACGTCAACTTTGCGGCCTACCTGCATATTCCTTATCTGCGCCACGCCGGTGAATTGGTGATCGTCTGTACCGCCATTGTTGGCGCTGGGTTGGGCTTCCTCTGGTTTAACACTTATCCGGCACAAGTTTTTATGGGCGATGTAGGCTCATTGGCCTTAGGCGGCGCGCTAGGTACCATCGCGGTGTTACTGCGCCAAGAATTCTTATTAGTGATTATGGGTGGCGTGTTTGTGGTCGAAACACTGTCAGTCATCTTGCAAGTCGGGTCCTTTAAGTTACGTGGGCAGCGCATATTCCGTATGGCGCCGATTCACCACCATTACGAACTTAAAGGCTGGCCGGAACCACGAGTGATTGTGCGCTTCTGGATTATTTCGCTGATGCTGGTGCTGATTGGCCTGGCGACGCTGAAGGTGCGGTAATGATGGTTGATTATCAGGGTAAAAAAGTGGTCATTATCGGGCTGGGGCTAACCGGCCTTTCCTGCGTTGATTTCTTTATGACACGTGGTGTTAAGCCGCGCGTCATGGATACCCGTATCAACCCAGCAGGTCTGGATAAGTTACCGGAAAGTATCGAGCGCCATGTTGGTGACCTGAATCAGCAGTGGTTATTGGATGCTGATTTGATTGTCTCCAGCCCCGGTATTGCATTGGCACATCCTGCCTTGAGTGAAGCGGCTGATGCGGGTGTCGAGATTGTTGGTGATATCGAGCTGTTTTGCCGTGAGAACCAAGCGCCTATTGTGGCAATCACTGGCTCTAACGGTAAAAGCACTGTGACCACATTGGTCGGAGAGATGGCGAAAGCGGCAGGTTGGCAGGTCGGCGTCGGTGGCAATATCGGCGTTCCGGCTCTGACATTGCTGAAGCAAGAAAACCAATTGGTGGTGTTAGAGCTGTCCAGTTTCCAGTTAGAAACGACCTCGAGCCTACGGGCTAGTGCCGCCACCATACTGAACGTGACAGAAGATCATACTGATCGTTATCCATTCGGTTTGCAGCAATATCGCGCAGCTAAACTGCGGGTGTATGAAAACGCTAAAGTTTGTGTCGTGAATGCCGATGACGCGCTCACGATGCCTGTACGTGGTGCTGATAGCCGCTGTATTAGCTTTGGGGTTGATGTCGGTGATTACCACCTCAACAAGCAGCAGGGCGAAATCTGGCTGCGTGTGCGGGGCGAGAAAGTGCTGAATACGCGTGAGATGAAGTTAACTGGGCGTCATAACTACACTAATGCGTTGGCTGCTTTGGCGCTGGCTGATGCTGTGGGTGTTCCGCGCTCGTCCAGTTTGACGGCGTTGACCACTTTTACCGGTTTACCTCATCGCTTCCAAATGGTGTTTGAACACAATGGGGTGCGTTGGATTAATGATTCTAAAGCCACCAATGTGGGTAGCACAGAGGCGGCCTTAGAAGGATTACAGGTTGATGGTACCTTGCATCTGTTACTCGGTGGCGACGGTAAATCGGCTGATTTCTCTGGGTTAACGCGTCTTTTGCAAGGCGACAATATCAAGATTTACTGCTTTGGCCGTGATGGCGAGGAGCTGGCTGCATTGCGCCCTGAGGTTTCCCAACTGACAGAGACCATGGCACAGGCCATGGCTTTACTGGCGAAGGATCTGACGCCAGGCGATATGGTGTTGTTATCACCTGCTTGCGCCAGTTTGGACCAATTCCGTAGTTTCGAGCAGCGTGGTGATGAGTTTGCTCGTTTGGCAGAGGAGTTGGGCTGATGCGCATGCCGGGGCTGGGGCTGGTCAATACCCTGAAGCATTTTGTGATGGGATCGCGGGAGAGCGATACCACCAGTATGGTGCTTTACGACAGAACCTTGCTGTGGCTGACATTTGGTTTGGCGATTATTGGTTTCGTGATGGTGACATCGGCGTCAATGCCGATTGGTCAGCGTTTAGCCAGTGACCCATTCTTGTTCGCTAAGCGTGATGCGCTCTACTTGGCGCTGGCGTTTGGTCTGTCACTGGTGACGTTGCGTATACCGATGGCCGTTTGGCAGCGTTACAGTAATGTTATGTTATTGATTTCACTGGTGATGCTGTTGGTGGTATTGGTCGTTGGCAGCTCAGTCAACGGGGCATCACGCTGGATTGCAATTGGGCCGCTACGTATTCAGCCAGCAGAATTGTCCAAGCTGTCACTATTTTGTTACCTGGCGAGTTATTTGGTTCGTAAGGTTGAGGAAGTCCGCAGTAACTTCTGGGGCTTTTGTAAACCGATGGGTGTGATGGTCATTCTGGCGGTATTACTGCTGGCGCAGCCCGATTTAGGCACCGTGGTGGTGCTGTTTGTGACCACGCTGGCGATGCTGTTTTTAGCTGGGGCCAAAATGTGGCAGTTTCTGGCCATCATCGGCTCAGGTGTCTTTGCGGTTGGTCTGCTGATTGTCGCCGAACCTTATCGTATGCGCCGCGTGACCTCATTCTGGAATCCATGGGCGGATCCATTCGGTAGCGGTTACCAGCTAACTCAGTCGCTGATGGCATTTGGCCGCGGTGAATTCTGGGGGCAGGGTTTAGGGAATTCAGTGCAGAAACTGGAGTATTTACCGGAAGCACATACCGACTTCATTTTCTCGATTTTAGGCGAAGAACTCGGCTATTTCGGTGTGGTTCTTGCATTGTTAATGGTATTCTTCGTCGCTTTTCGTGCGATGTCCATTGGGCGTCGCGCATTAGAGATAGATCAGCGATTTTCCGGCTTTTTGGCCTGCTCGATCGGCGTCTGGTTTAGTTTTCAGGCACTGGTTAACGTTGGGGCTGCGGCGGGAATGTTGCCGACCAAGGGTTTGACATTACCGCTGATCAGTTACGGTGGTTCGAGCCTGATTATTATGTCAACTGCGATAGTGCTGTTGTTACGTATTGATTTTGAGACACGTTTGGCTAAAGCCCAAGCGTTTGTAAGGAGTGCCCGATGAGTGGGAAGACCAAGCGTTTGATGGTGATGGCCGGTGGCACTGGGGGGCATGTCTTCCCCGGTTTGGCCGTGGCACATCATCTTATGGCGCAAGGTTGGCAGGTGCGTTGGTTAGGCACCGCAGACCGAATGGAAGCATCATTAGTACCCCAACATGGCATTGAAATTGATTTTATTCAGATATCAGGTTTACGCGGTAAAGGGTTAATGGCCCAACTGACAGCTCCGTTGCGGATTTACCGTGCGGTACGTCAGGCGAAGAAAATCATGCGTGATTATCAGCCTGATGTCGTGCTGGGCATGGGTGGCTATGTTTCTGGCCCCGGCGGTTTAGCGGCATGGCTGTGCGGTATCCCAGTGGTATTGCATGAGCAGAATGGGATTGCGGGTTTGACTAACCGCTGGCTGGCGAAGATTGCGAAGAAGGTTTTGCAGGCATTCCCCGGTGCCTTCCCTAATGCCGACGTGGTAGGGAATCCCGTTCGCACCGATGTTTTGGCGCTGCCATTACCCGCAGAGCGTTTGGCGGGTCGTGAAGGGCCGGTTCGTGTATTGGTTATCGGTGGCAGTCAGGGTGCTCGAGTGCTTAACCAAACAATACCGCAGGTTGCTGCAACTTTGGGTGAGCAGATCACTGTGTGGCATCAGGTGGGAAAAGGTGCGTTGCCGGAAGTCTTGCAAGCTTATCAGCAAGCCGGGCAGGGAGATAAGCATCAGGTTGTCGAGTTCATCGATGATATGGCTGCCGCCTATGCTTGGGCTGATGTGGTGGTTTGCCGCTCAGGAGCATTGACGGTGAGTGAGGTTGCCGCTGCAGGGTTACCCGCGATTTTTGTGCCTTTTCAGCATAAAGACCGGCAGCAATATTGGAATGCATTACCGCTGGAAAAAGCAGGTGCAGCCAAAATTATCGAGCAACCACAATTTACCGCGCAAGTCGTCAGCAGCCTGTTAGCTGAGTGGGATCGCGCAACTTTACTGAATATGGCCGAACGGGCAAGAACCGTGGCCATCCCTGACGCGACGGAACGTGTGGCAGTTGAAGTCGTCTCTGCCAGTAAGTGAACAAAGAGATAATGAATGGCCGGCAGCGATGCGGGTCATGAGTGTGTAACAGACAAAAAAGTGAAGAGAAACGTGAATACACAGCAACTAGCGAAACTACGAACTATCGTGCCTGAGATGCGTCGCGTCCGGCACATACACTTTATCGGCATCGGTGGTGCTGGTATGGGTGGTATCGCTGAAGTGTTGGCAAACGAAGGTTATCAGATTAGCGGTTCAGATTTAGCACCCAACCCGGTAACTCAGCATTTGGCTTCATTGGGCGCACAGATTTACTTTCATCACCGTCCAGAGAATGTGCTGGATGCGAGTGTAGTTGTGGTTTCAACGGCAATTTCTGCGGATAACCCAGAGATTGTTGCGGCTCGCGAGGCGCGTATTCCGGTGATCCGCCGCGCAGAAATGTTGGCAGAGTTAATGCGTTACCGTCATGGTATTGCTGTTGCTGGAACCCACGGTAAAACCACCACCACCGCGATGGTTTCCAGTATTTATGCTGAAGCAGGTTTGGACCCAACGTTCGTCAATGGTGGATTGGTTAAAGCTGCGGGAACCCATGCGCGCTTAGGGTCTAGCCGTTATTTGATAGCAGAAGCTGATGAAAGCGATGCATCATTCTTGCATTTGCAGCCGATGGTGGCGATTGTCACCAATATTGAAGCCGACCACATGGATACCTATCAGGGCGACTTCGAGAACTTAAAACAGACATTTATTAACTTTTTGCACAACTTGCCATTTTATGGCCGTGCCGTGATGTGTATCGATGATCCTGTGGTACGCGAATTGTTACCACGAGTCGGTCGCCATATCACCACTTATGGCTTCAGTGATGATGCCGATGTGCAGATCGCCAGCTACCGTCAGGAAGGCCCACAAGGGCATTTCACGCTCAAGCGTTTGGATAAACCATTGATGAGCGTGACCTTGAATGCACCGGGTCGCCACAATGCACTGAATGCAGCGGCAGCGGTTGCCGTCGCAACGGAAGAAGGCATTGAGGACGAAGATATCCTGCGCGCGTTGGCAGGGTTCCAAGGGACTGGTCGCCGTTTCGATTTCCTCGGCAACTTCCCATTGGCACCGGTCAATGGAAAAGAAGGGAGTGCAATGCTGGTGGATGATTACGGTCATCACCCAACGGAAGTGGATGCCACTGTTAAAGCGGCCCGTGCTGGCTGGCCAGATAAGCGCATCGTGATGGTTTTCCAGCCGCACCGTTATACCCGCACCCGCGATTTGTATGACGACTTTGCGAATGTGCTTTCGCAAGTCGATGTTTTGTTGATGTTGGATGTGTATGCTGCCGGTGAAGCGCCGATCCCAGGTGCGGATAGTCGCTCACTCTGCCGAACCATCCGCAACCGTGGCAAGTTAGACCCGATTTTGGTTTCAGACAGTGAAACCGTACCAGAGGTATTGGCGCAAGTGCTGAATGGCGATGATCTGATTCTGGTTCAGGGCGCAGGTAACATTGGTAAGATTGCCCGTAAATTGGCTGAGCTTAAATTGCAGCCACAGATAAAAAACGAGGAACATCATGGCTGAGAAAGTTGCGGTACTGTTGGGGGGAACCTCTGCCGAACGTGAAGTGTCATTGCTATCCGGTCAGGCCGTTTTAGCCGGCTTGCGTGAAGCAGGTATCGACGCACATGGCGTGGATACCAAAGACTTCCCGGCCACTCAGCTTAAAGAACAGGGCTTTGATAAGGTCTTTATCGCCCTGCATGGTCGTGGTGGTGAAGACGGCACCTTGCAAGGTGTTTTGGAATTCCTGCAACTACCTTATACCGGTAGTGGTGTGATGGCATCAGCCCTGACCATGGACAAATTGCGCACTAAATGGGTGTGGCAGGCATTAGATTTACCCATTTCCCCGTATGTTGCATTGAATCGTCAACAGTTTGAAACACTTTCGTCAGAGGAATTGGCGGCCCGTGTCGCTAAGCTTGGCCTGCCATTAATCGTCAAGCCAAGTCATGAAGGCTCTAGCGTGGGCATGAGCAAAGTTGATCATGTCAGTGAGTTACAGAGCGCGCTGGTTGAAGCGTTCCGCCATGATACTGATGTGTTGATTGAAAAATGGTTGAGCGGCCCAGAATTTACTGTCGCGATCCTCGGCGAGGATGTTTTACCGTCCATCCGTATTCAAGCGCCGGGCGTGTTTTATGATTATGAAGCGAAGTATCTGTCGGATGAGACGCAATACTTCTGTCCAAGTGGCCTGAGTGATGCGTTAGAACAACAACTGGCGACATTGGCATTACAGGCTTATCAGGCGCTGGGTTGCAGCGGCTGGGGGCGAGTAGACGTTATGCAAGATAGCGACGGCAATTTTTACTTGCTTGAAGTGAATACGTCACCGGGTATGACCAGCCACAGTTTAGTGCCGATGGCAGCCCGCCAATATGGGTTGAGTTTCTCCCAGTTGGTGGCCCGAATTCTGACGTTGGCTGACTGAGATGTCGCAAGCTGCCCTGAATGCGCGCGAACGTGCGGCTGAAACTAGCGTAGCCCGGCGCAGTAACGGAGGACAGTTGGCAGGTATGATTTTCCTGCTAATGGTCCTTGGAACCATGCTCTGGGGCGGTTGGGTGGTAGTGGGGTGGATGAAGGACGCTAGCCGTTTACCACTGTCGAAGTTGGTGGTGACAGGTGAACGCCATTACACCACCAATGATGATATTCGCCAGGCGATTCTGGCATTGGGCGCACCGGGCACGTTTATGACGCAGGATGTGAATATCATCCAGCAACAGATTGAACGGTTGCCTTGGATTCAGCAGGCCAGCGTGCGTAAACAATGGCCGGATGAGCTGAAAATCCATCTGGTGGAGTATGTTCCCTTTGCCCGCTGGAATGATTTACATATGGTTGATGAGCAGGGGCGGTCATTCAGTGTGCCTTCTGAACGAATTGGCAAACAGGCATTGCCATTACTGTATGGCCCGGAAGGTAGTGAACAAGATGTTCTTGAAGGCTATCGGGCAATGAGCAAGGTATTAGCGGCCAACAAGTATCAGCTAAAAATGGCGGCGATGAGTGCCCGACATTCTTGGCAATTGGCCTTAGATAATGATGTTCGGCTGGAGCTGGGACGGGATGACAGAATGGGGCGTTTGCAACGTTTCATTGAGTTATACCCGATGTTGCAACAGCAGCCAGATAAGCGCGTCAGTTATGTTGATTTGCGTTATGAAACAGGAGCAGCAATAGGTTGGGCTCCTGTCTTCATCGGCAGTCAGGGTGGTGAACTACCCCAAGGTGGTGAACAACCCATAAATGGCCAGCAGAACAGTAATCCGCAACAGAATCAGGCACAGGCAAAACAACAATGATCAAGTCGACGGACAGAAAACTGGTAGTAGGTCTTGAGATCGGAACGGCAAAGGTCTCCGCATTGGTAGGGGAAGTTCTGCCCGATGGCATGGTCAATATTATTGGGGTCGGCAGTTGCCCATCCCGTGGCATGGATAAGGGTGGAGTTAACGACCTTGAATCGGTAGTGAAGTGTGTTCAGCGCGCTATCGATCAGGCTGAGTTAATGGCTGATTGCCAAATTTCATCTGTTTACTTGGCATTATCGGGCAAACATATCAGTTGTCAGAATGAAATAGGGATGGTTCCTATTTCAGAAGAAGAAGTGACACAGGAAGATGTCGAGAACGTAGTACATACCGCGAAGTCGGTACGTGTGCGTGATGAGCATCGTATCTTGCATGTTATTCCGCAAGAATATGCTATCGACTATCAGGAAGGCATCAAAAATCCTGTCGGGCTGTCTGGTGTGCGGATGCAGGCCAAAGTGCATTTGATCACCTGCCATAACGATATGGCAAAAAATATCGTCAAAGCGGTGGAACGTTGTGGTCTTAAAGTGGACCAACTGATCTTCGCCGGTTTGGCAGCAAGTTATGCCGTCTTGACCGAAGATGAGCGTGAGCTGGGTGTTTGTGTCGTTGATATTGGCGGCGGCACGATGGATATGGCGGTTTATACCGGTGGTGCGTTACGGCACACCAAAGTTATCCCTTACGCCGGGAATGTGGTCACCAGCGACATTGCTTATGCTTTCGGTACACCGCCTACAGATGCGGAAGCGATTAAAGTTCGACACGGCTGTGCGCTCGGGTCGATTGTCAGCAAGGATGAAAGTGTAGAAGTGCCAAGTGTTGGCGGACGCCCTCCGCGTAGTCTGCAAAGACAGACACTCGCTGAGGTTATAGAACCACGCTACACCGAGTTGCTGAATTTAGTTAACGACGAGATTTTACAATTGCAGGAGCAACTGCGTCAGCAAGGCGTGAAGCATCATCTGGCAGCCGGTATCGTGCTGACAGGCGGCGCCGCACAAATTGATGGTTTGGCAGAGTGCGCACAACGGGTATTTCATGCCCAGGTGCGTATCGGCCAACCGCTCAATATCACTGGGCTGACGGATTATGCACAGGAACCTTATTACTCCACTGCTGTTGGGTTGTTGCACTATGGTAAAGAATCTCATCTCAGTGGTGAGTCAGAAGTAGAAAAACGTGCCTCAGTGGGCAATTGGTTTAAACGCATCAATAGCTGGCTGAGAAAAGAGTTTTAATGTTTCAACAAAGAGATCAAGCTGAACCTATTTATTGATCTCGAAGCGACAGGCACAAAACGGAGAGAAACTATGTTTGAACCTATGGAACTAACCAATGACGCGGTGATTAAAGTCATCGGCGTCGGTGGTGGCGGTGGCAATGCCGTCGAACACATGGTGCGCGAGCGCATCGAAGGTGTTGAATTCTTCGCCGTTAATACAGACGCTCAGGCGCTACGTAAGACGGCTGTTGGCCAAACCATCCAAATTGGTAGTGGTATTACCAAAGGTTTGGGTGCTGGCGCGAATCCTGAAGTGGGTCGTAATTCTGCTGAAGAAGACCGTGAAGCACTGCGTGCCGCTCTTGATGGCGCGGACATGGTCTTTATCGCTGCCGGTATGGGCGGTGGTACAGGTACTGGTGCTGCCCCTGTTGTTGCCGAAGTGGCAAAAGATTTGGGCATTTTGACCGTTGCTGTAGTGACCAAGCCTTTCAATTTTGAAGGCAAGAAACGCATGGCGTTCGCTGAGCAGGGTATCGCTGAGTTGTCCAAACATGTGGACTCATTGATCACTATTCCGAACGATAAGTTGCTGAAAGTTCTGGGTCGTGGCATCTCTTTATTGGATGCATTCGGTGCAGCTAACGACGTATTAAAAGGCGCTGTTCAGGGTATCGCCGAGTTGATCACCCGCCCAGGCTTGATGAACGTTGACTTTGCTGACGTGCGCACAGTTATGTCCGAAATGGGTTATGCCATGATGGGTTCTGGTGTGGCTTGCGGTGAAGATCGCGCGGAAGAAGCAGCAGAAATGGCGATTTCCAGCCCGTTGCTGGAAGATATCGACCTGTCTGGTGCCCGTGGCGTGCTGGTCAACATCACAGCCGGCTTCGACTTGCGTTTGGATGAGTTCGAAACGGTGGGTAACACCATTCGTGCATTCGCGTCTGACAACGCGACCGTGGTTATCGGGACGTCGTTAGACCCAGAAATGAACGATGAACTGCGCGTCACTGTGGTGGCAACCGGTATCGGTATGGACAAACGTCCTGAAATCACGCTGGTGACTAACAAGCAGACTCAGCCTGTGATGGACCACCGTTACCAGCAGCATGGTATGTCACCTTTACCTCAGGAAGTTAAGCCTGCGGCTAAAGTGGTCAATGACCCGACTGCTCAAACTAATAAAGAGCCCGATTATTTGGATATTCCGGCATTTTTGCGTAAGCAAGCCGACTAATTTCCGAAAATATTGGAATCTCCGCTCTTTGTGCTAAACTGTCCCGCCGATCTTGTTATAAGCTAGGTCGGTAGGATGGATAACATTGCGAGATAAAACGATGATCAAACAAAGGACTTTAAAACGTATTGTTCAGGCGACTGGCGTCGGTTTGCACACCGGTAAAAAAGTCACGCTGACAATGCGACCCGCGCCGGCTAATACCGGGGTCATCTATCGTCGCACTGACTTGAATCCACCGGTTGATTTTCCGGCAGATGCAAAATCCGTGCGTGATACCATGCTCTGTACTTGCTTAGTCAATGAGCATGACGTGCGTATTTCTACTGTTGAACATCTCAACGCTGCTTTGGCAGGGTTAGGGATCGATAACATTATTATTGAAGTTAACGCACCAGAAGTGCCGATTATGGACGGTAGTGCCAGTCCATTCGTGTATTTACTGCTAGATGCGGGTATCGAAGAGTTAAACTCTGCGAAGAAATTCCTGCGTCTGAAAGAGACCGTGCGGGTAGAAGACGGTGATAAATGGGCTGAATTGTCTCCATTTAATGGATTCCGTTTAGATTTCACCATTGATTTTAATCACCCAGCGATTGACTCAAGTACTCAGCGTTACCGCTTAGATTTCTCGGCCGATTCATTCGTCCGCCAAATCAGCCGTGCGCGTACTTTTGGTTTCATGCGTGATATCGAATATCTGCAGTCCCGCGGTTTGTGCCTGGGCGGCAGCTTCGATTGTGCCATCGTGGTTGATGATTACCGCGTATTAAATGAAGATGGCCTGCGCTTCGAAGATGAGTTTGTTCGTCATAAAATGCTGGACGCCATTGGCGACCTGTTTATGTGTGGTCATAACATTATTGGCGCATTTACTGCGTACAAATCTGGCCATGCGTTAAACAACAAGTTATTGCAGGCTGTTTTAGCTAAGCAAGAAGCTTGGGAATTTGTGACGTTCCAAGACGAAGCTGAAATGCCGTTGGCATTTAAAGCACCGTCTACGGTATTAGCCTACTAATCAGGCTATTTATCACCATCACTTTTGGTTGCGTTGGCACTCTCTCCGGCCAACGCAGCTAATCGTTCCAAAATTATTCTCAGTTTTTCAGGGCTACGGCTCGCCAATCCTCTTAATTCCTTAGCACTTTCCAAACTAAGATGACGTAATGGCGGAGAATTCTCAGGATTTTTCGTTGATTTCGCGATATCTTGCGTCATGTTATGGCCGCGGGTCATTAACGATGGATTAATCCTGATGTCGATTGAAGACAATGATGGTAGAATTTGCGCTCGTAGTGCCGAAAGTAAAGCGGGTTGCTCATAGCGTAAGCGCATTAGCCAGCTAGCATTCGCGGTTTCTAGCACTAAAACACTCTGTCGATAGTTAGCGACACGGCACCACGGCTGCAATTGTGAAGGGAGTAATCCTTTTACCGCACGGTTAAGTTTTAGCAGTGCTGTAGCGCGTTGTTGTACGTGATGTAGTGGCCCGTTTTCTGCCGCAATTGCATCATCGAACAGAACATCTAATAACTGTGGGCGATTCTCACGCATTAATAAGGCTCCGGCGGATTCTAAACTCGTGATTGGTATTCTAAATCGTTGGCGACAATTTGGTAGGCGTTATTTCTGGCCGCATCTCTTATTAGGGATGGTCGCGGCGAGTCTTGGTGTGCCTTCGAATCTAACTGGCGTGCCCGATCAAAATGCGATATCGAACACATCATCAAGCCAAAGCCGCCAGAACTACAGCGCGACAAACTTTACGAGTCTGGCGCTTCTACACGATATACATCGTCGCCCTTCATTCAGCGTAGACTACTGGCAACAGCATGCACTGCGCACAGTTATTCGTCACCTGACATTTGCATTGGCCCCTCAAACTGCTTATAACCGAGCACAAGAGGCTGCTGAAGCTGAGCAAGTTGTGCCCTCACAAGTTCAGCAACTTGCGTTGTTGGATACCCTCAATGCACTTCTGACTCATGAGTTTAAGCCACCTGCGATCATTCGTGATACTGAGCAGGTTAAACAACCGGTCCTTTCGTTACACAAACCAGGGCTTTGGCTTGCACAAGTGCAAGGCATCCGCGCTGGGCCTGCCAATTTCAGTTAATTCTACTCTTGATTTACCCTAACTTTATGCAACCTTTGGCCGCCGCTTTGGTGGTCTTGTAAGAGATACTAAGAATCATGCTAATCAAATTATTAACCAAAGTCTTTGGCAGCCGTAACGATCGTACGCTGCGCCGTATGCGCAAAGTGGTTGAGCTAATCAACCGCATGGAACCTGAAGTTGAAAAGCTGACCGATGCTGAATTACGCGCCAAAACAGACGAATTCCGTGAGCGTCTGGCGAAAGGTGCGGTGCTGGAAACCTTAATTCCTGAAGCATTCGCTGTCGTGCGTGAAGCCAGTAAGCGTGTGTTTGGCATGCGCCATTTCGACGTTCAGTTGCTCGGTGGTATGGTCCTGAACGAACGCTGCATCGCTGAGATGCGTACGGGTGAAGGTAAAACACTGACCGCAACATTGCCTGCTTATCTGAATGCGCTGAGTGGCCGTGGTGTTCACGTGGTTACCGTCAACGACTATTTGGCTCAACGTGACGCCGAAAATAACCGTCCATTGTTCGAGTTCCTTGGTTTGAGTGTGGGCATTAACCTGCCGAATATGACAGCGCCTGCTAAGCGTGCTGCTTATGCTGCTGATATCACCTATGGTACGAACAACGAATACGGTTTTGACTATCTGCGCGACAACATGGCATTCAGTCCTGAAGAGCGTGTACAGCGTAAATTGCATTATGCATTGGTGGATGAAGTTGACTCCATCTTGATCGATGAAGCTCGTACCCCGTTGATCATCTCCGGTCCGGCTGAAGACAGTTCCGAGATGTACATTCGGGTTAATAAACTGATTCCACGACTGATTCGTCAGGAAAAAGAAGACTCAGATACCTTCCAAGGTGAAGGCCATTTCTCTGTTGACGAAAAATCACGTCAGGTTCATCTGACAGAACGTGGTTTGATTCAGATTGAACAAATGCTGGTAGAAGCCGGCATCATGGAGGAAGGCGAGTCACTGTACTCTCCGGCCAACATCATGTTAATGCACCATGTCACGGCAGCATTGCGCGCACATGTGTTGTTCACCCGTGATGTGGATTACATCGTGAAAGACGGTGAAGTCATCATTGTCGACGAACACACCGGTCGTACCATGCAAGGGCGTCGTTGGTCAGACGGTTTGCATCAAGCTGTTGAAGCGAAAGAAGGCGTAGAAATTCAGAACGAAAACCAAACTCTGGCTTCTATTACCTTCCAGAACTACTTCCGTCTCTACGAGAAATTGGCCGGTATGACCGGTACTGCGGACACCGAAGCATTCGAATTTAGCTCTATCTATAAACTCGATACCATCGTTGTTCCAACTAACCGCCCAATGATCCGTAAGGATTTGGCTGACTTGGTCTATATGACCGAGCAGGAAAAAATCGGTGCGATTATCGAGGATATCCGTGAGCGTACTGCGAATGGACAACCGGTATTGGTGGGGACCATCTCGATTGAGAAATCTGAAGTTGTCTCTGCTGAGTTAACCAAAGCCGGTATCGAACACAAGGTTCTGAACGCCAAATTCCACGCAATGGAAGCGGATATCGTTTCTCAAGCGGGTCAACCGGGTGCGGTCACTATTGCAACCAACATGGCCGGCCGTGGTACTGACATCGTGTTGGGTGGGAGCTGGCAGAGTGAGATTGCTTTGCTGGAAGATCCAACTGAAGATCAAATTGCAGCCATTAAAGCCGCATGGCAGATTCGCCATGATGCAGTATTAGCTTCAGGTGGTTTGCACATTATTGGTACTGAGCGTCATGAATCACGCCGTATCGATAACCAGCTGCGTGGTCGTGCAGGTCGTCAGGGGGATGCGGGTTCATCACGTTTCTACCTCTCAATGGAAGATGCGTTGATGCGTATTTTTGCCTCTGACCGTGTGTCTGGCATGATGCGTAAACTGGGTATGAAACCGGGCGAAGCCATTGAGCATCCATGGGTCACCAAGGCCATTGCTAACGCCCAACGTAAAGTGGAAAGCCGTAACTTCGATATTCGTAAGCAATTATTGGAATATGATGATGTTGCCAGCGACCAACGTCGTGCGATCTACAGTCAGCGTAACGAATTGCTGGACGTGTCCGATGTCAGCGAAACCATCAACAGCATCCGTGAAGACGTCTTCAAAACGGTTATTGATAGCTACATCCCAACCCAGTCATTGGAAGAAATGTGGGATGTTGAAGGACTGGAACAGCGCCTGAAAAATGATTTCGATCTTGATATGCCGATAGCGCAGTGGCTGGAAGATGAGCCACAGCTGCATGAAGAGACGTTACGTGAGCGTATCCTTCAGCAGGCGATCGAAGTTTATCAACGCAAAGAAGAAGTGGTTGGCGTTGAAATGATGCGTAACTTCGAAAAAGGCGTGATGCTACAAACGCTTGATTCCTTGTGGAAAGAGCATTTGGCTGCAATGGATTACCTACGTCAAGGGATCCATTTACGTGGCTATGCGCAAAAAGATCCTAAGCAAGAATATAAGCGTGAATCTTTCGCAATGTTTGCCTCCATGTTGGAATCACTGAAATATGAAGTGATCAGCGTATTGAGCAAAGTACAGGTGCGGATGCCAGAAGAGGTAGAAGCGCTGGAAGTACAACGTCGCGAAGAAGCTGAGCGTTTGGCTAAACAACAACAATTGAGCCATCAGTCAGATAACAGCGCTTTGATGTCGCAAGATGAAATCAATGTTGCTGCTAACCTTGAACGTAAAGTGGGTCGTAATGATCCATGTCCATGTGGCTCAGGCAAAAAATACAAACAGTGTCATGGTAGCCTGCAGTAATATTTAGGCTATAAGTTACACTGACCAGTAAGGGCGGCTAAATACCGCCCTTTATTTTGTTTTTTTTTGGTCGATCTTTCTTAGGATAAGTTAGCAGGAAGCCGCATGAGCCAATGTTTATACCAGTACCATGCTCTGGCCCTGATTAGGAGGTAGGAGACTTGAAACATTTACAAATTGCGGTAGGGATTATTCGCAATGCCCAGCAAGAGATATTCATTACTCAACGTACGGCTGACTCCCATATGGCCGGTTTTTGGGAGTTCCCCGGAGGAAAGATTGAGCAGGGTGAAACTCCAGAAATGGCGTTAAAACGTGAACTGTTAGAAGAAACCGGCATTGTGGTGCGAAAGGCGACTTTACTCGATGTGTTAGAACATACTTTTACTGATCGTATCGTGACATTAACTTTCTTTATGGTCGATGGATGGGATGGCGAACCTTTCGGACGCGAAGGGCAGCCGATGCGCTGGGTGAAGCAATCTGAATTGTTGGTTGGAGAGTTCCCGCCTGCCAATGCTCCTATCATCAAATTACTGACAGCCTAGCCAGATAAAAACTGAAATGGAGCAAAAATTCAGTTTGCTCCATTTTATGGTGTGAACATCAGTGCCTAGGAGGTTCTTCCTCACTCCATTCATCACTGTCAGATAAATCACCACTGCTGGGGATTCGTTTTTCTTCGTCCGCCCACTCACCTAAATCAATTAGCTGGCAACGCTTACAACAAAAAGGACGATATGGGCTTTCTTCACCCCAGACGACGATCTTTCCACATGTTGGGCAATTAACCTCAATCACTTCGGGTTCCATTTATTCTCCTAAAATCTATTTATACCTATCATCTTGTCGGTGACAGAAATCACTCATCGCTTATCTGCGACTAAAAACTGATTAGGTATAATGACAACTCAATCAACAACAAGCTAATTCAAACGATAAACGGGCTGGCACAGTACCATTTTCACTGTCTAGCGGTAAGAAACGAATAGCGTATCGTGTCTTGTGCCCTGATATCTGTGGGTAGAGTTGCGGTTCCAGCGGCAAGCGTAATCTGAGCAGGTCTGCACCTTCGGCGTTATCTTGAAAAAAACCATTCAAACTAATTTGTGGACGCAAAGGGCCAGATTGACGTATTAAATCTAAAATGAGTGTCAGCGATTGATTCAATGGCGCTAAACTCGCCATCAATTTACCAATATGCTGGTTACGTTGTTCTTGCGGTTGGTGCAGCCAAGTATGCAAAGTGGGTAAATCAAAACTACAGCAACCCCCAGGGATACTCAGCCGCTGGCGAATAACACTGATTAGGCGGTCTTCTTTCAATGCTTGCCCAATACGTGGTGCAGCCTTTAATACAGATGCACGGCTTTTTAGCTGATTGCGCAAGGTGTCGACTAGCGACATATCAACGCCGGGCATATCTGCCCATTGCTGTAATTTTTGCTGTTGGCGCTCAAGTTCTTTGAGTAAATCAGTACGCACTTCACCGCGTTCTAGGACATCAATTAAATCAGAGGCCGTACGGAAAAAAGTTAATGCGCTGGCGATGTTATCTAATGAGTTCTGGCTTTCTAATTGCTGTAGTAAGAACTCCATTCTCAACCAAGTACGCATTTTTTCATTGAGCGGATGTTCAAAAAGTATTGCTGAGGTGAGGTCACTCATTGATGTAGATCCTGTTGGGCCGCAGCTGCTAATTTTAAATATTGCTGGTGTAATGCAGCAACCTGCGGGGCGATAATTAACGGAACGCCGCTATTGTCAATAATATCATCAGCACAGGCTAGCCGCTGCTGGCGAGAAACCTGTGATGCTAAAATATGTTCAGCCTGTTGGCGGGTAATACCATCTCTCGCCATCGTGCGCGCAAGCTGTATCTCTGGCGCGACATCCACCACTAACACACGATTTGCGCGGTGTTGTAAACCGTTTTCAACTAGCAGCGGGACGACCCAAAGTGCATAGGGTTGAACAATCTTTGCCAGTTGGCGCTGAGTTTCTTGCTGAATAAGTGGATGCAGCAATGAATTTAACCACGCTTTTTCCTGCGGCTCACTGAAAATTTTCTCTCGTAATGTGGCGCGGTTCAATGTGCCGTCAGTTTGTACAATCGTTTCACCATAACGGGAAGCAATAGCATTTAACGCTGGCGTTCCCGGTTCAACGACTTGACGGGCAATGACATCTGCATCCACAAGGGGCACACCAAAATGAGCGAATGCATTTGCTACGGTACTTTTGCCGCTGCCAATTCCGCCAGTGAGGGCCACAATATAGGTCATTGCCAAGCCTTGCATACTGTTAGTGAGAGGCCGAATTGTATCTGAAAGCAGGTAGGAAGGCATAGCAAGGAGTGAGTTCTGTTTAAACTAGATAATGAAATACGTGAAGCGGGTATCTTGTGCGAAGTGTCACTACGGCCCTTCAGGTAATTTGTGGGATTGTAGCGCAAATAAAGGTGAATTCGCAGTCTTGCCGAAGAATTATTCATGCGTATGATAGCTTCACTGGGATGGCGTGATTTACGCCCGATCAATTTTGCGATCTATCGCCACTAACCAGGAATAATAAGCCATGCGTATTGAAGAAGGTTTGAAGTTAGGTTTCAAAGATGTGTTAATCCGCCCTAAACGTTCAACACTGAAAAGTCGCTCTGAAGTAGAACTAGAACGTCAGTTTACCTTCAAACATTCAGGTTGGAAGTGGTCTGGTGTACCTATCATCGCCGCGAACATGGATACCGTTGGCACCTTCCGCATGGCTGAAGTCTTGGCTTCATTCGATGTTCTTACCGCCGTTCATAAGCACTACACTGTTGAACAGTGGAGCGAGTTTGTAAGACGCGTTCCGGAGTCTGTGCTGCGTCACGTTATGGTCTCAACAGGGACTTCTTCCGCTGATTTCGACAAAATGAAACAAATTTTGGCGTTATCACCCGCCTTAAAATTCATTTGTATCGATGTGGCTAATGGCTACTCAGAGCATTTTGTCTCTTTCCTGCAAAAAGCGCGTGAAGCATGTCCGGATAAAGTGATCTGTGCGGGTAATGTGGTGACGGGTGAGATGGTTGAAGAACTTATCCTTTCTGGTGCTGACATTGTTAAAGTCGGGATTGGGCCAGGCTCAGTTTGCACTACACGAGTGAAAACTGGCGTGGGCTATCCACAGTTGTCCGCAGTTATCGAGTGCGCTGATGCTGCTCATGGATTGGGCGGGCAGATTGTGAGTGATGGCGGTTGTTCAGTACCAGGCGATGTGGCTAAAGCATTCGGCGGTGGTGCGGATTTCGTTATGCTGGGCGGCATGTTGGCTGGGCATGATGAGTGTGAAGGACGTGTCGTAGAAGAGAATGGCGAGAAATTTATGCTGTTCTACGGTATGAGTTCTGAATCTGCCATGAAGCGCCATGTTGGCGGTGTTGCTGAGTATCGCGCCGCAGAGGGCAAAACGGTGAAATTACCATTACGTGGCTCTGTTGATAATACTGTTCGTGACATCATGGGCGGTCTGCGTTCAGCATGCACCTATGTTGGTGCTTCACATTTGAAAGAACTGACCAAGCGCACCACGTTTATCCGAGTCGCGGAGCAAGAGAACCGTGTATTTGGTAGTAATTAATACATACTGCTAATGTTCAGTTCCCAGGGATTGTTTTTCTGGATACCGTACCCAATGCATTTCTAAATTAATTCATTGATATATAAAGGGCGTATTGTACTCAGCGCCCTTTATAATTTCGTTGCTCGTTGCTCGTTGCTCGTTGCTCGTTGCTCGTTGCTCGTTGCTCCGCGCGAGTGAACTCCTGACTAGTCGCCCCTCTAACCAATAACATCCCCCAACTGGAATATCGGTAAATACATCGCTATCACTAAAACACCCACAATACCGCCAATAATCAACATCAAAAGAGGCTCTAACATTTGAGTTAGGTTATCAGCTAAATCATGTGTTTGTTGTTGATGCCAATCCGCCAACTTGTTCAACAGTATGTCCAGAGCTCCAGACTCTTCCCCCACTCGCACTAGCTGTTGGCAGAGTGGGGGAAATAAATGATGCTGGGTGAGGGCAGCATACAAAGGCATACCCTGATTTATCTGTTTTTGGATATGCAGTAATGCTTGCCGATAAGTATCGTTACTGATGCTAAGCAACGCTGCATCTAAGCCCGCTGTCAGTGGTAATCCAGCATGTTGGGTGATGGCCAACGTTTGGAATATTTGGCTAAGGCAATTTCCACGAATTAATGCCGAGATTAAGGGTATACGCAATAAAAGTTGTTGCTCATATGCCCGCCAGTGGGCCTTGTGTTGACGTAGATAACAGTAGCCGGTGAGGATAGACAGGAATAATAAGGCAATAACTGGCCCGTAATTCGTCAGCAATCCAGACAACAAGAGAAGTGAAGCAGTCAATGTGGGTAATGGTGTATCAAACGATTGATATATATGTTCAAACTCAGGTAACACCATTACCAGCATCAGTGTACTGACAAGTGAGGCGATGATACAGACAAACGCTGGATACTTGAGTGCCTTGACCACTTTTTTATTGAGTTTTTGCTGTCGTTCCTGATGTTCAACCAATTGAATGCAACATTGCTCGAGATTCCCAGTTAATTCCCCCATTGCAATCACCGGAGGAAATAACTTTGGGAAAATGTGAGGATAATGTGCCATTGCTTCGGATAATGATTGCCCTTGTGAAACTTGTTGGCTGATTTCATGTAATAAACATCGCCAAGGCAGGGCATCCACCTCTTTTGCTAAGAGCTTCAAGCTATTGACTAAAGGCAATCCTGCTTGCAATAGCGTGGCTAACTGACGAGTAATCGTTATGAGGCATTCACCACGCCAATAGCGGCTTGATAACCGCTTACCGCGCTTAATGGCCAGTAGATGTAAGCCACGGCCGAAAATATGTTCATAGACAATATTTTTATCTGTCGCCAGTAATGCGCCTGTTTGCAACTGCCCAGAAGCACCAATCGCTTTCCAATAAAATAAGCGTTGATGGCTCACGACGTTGCCTCAGTTTTTGTTTCAGCTAAAAAACCTACGACACGATTAATTTCCTCAAGTGTGGTGATGCCGCTTTCAACCAATGTCAGCCCTGCGGTGAGTAATGTTATTTGACCCTGCTCTCGTGCAATTAGAGTCAGCTCTGATGGGCTGGCATTAGTTAGCAACGCTTGCTGAACTTTCGGGGTGATACTGAGCATTTCATATACACCCGTGCGGCCATAATAACCTGCACAACAGTGCTCGCAGCCTAGGGCTTGATAATGCTGCAATGGGGTTGCCCTTATGGCTGCTGGAGGCTGATAAAGGTGAGGAGATGCACGCCTACAATGTAAACAGAGTTTTCGAATGAGGCGTTGGGCAATAACTAATGTCAGGCTCGAGGCGATAAGGTGGCGTTCAACCCCCATTTGAGTGAGGCGTATCAGTGTCTCAGTCGTTGAGTTGGT
This sequence comes from Yersinia massiliensis, assembly GCF_003048255.1. Taxonomy (NCBI): domain Bacteria; kingdom Pseudomonadati; phylum Pseudomonadota; class Gammaproteobacteria; order Enterobacterales; family Yersiniaceae; genus Yersinia; species Yersinia massiliensis. The sequence continues at coordinate 3,999,389 of NZ_CP028487.1, read as the reverse complement.
ATGTAGCGTTGAAAGGACCAGATGCCCCGTTAGCGCAGCCTTAACTGCTATTTCAGCCGTTTCATTATCACGAATTTCGCCGAGCATAACCACATCGGGATCTTGGCGTAGCATCGCGCGTAAGACAGTTGAGAAATCCAACCCAATCTTACTGTTGGTTTGGGTTTGATTTATGCCATCTACTTGAATTTCGGTTGGGTCTTCAACACTACAGATGTTTCTTTCCGGCTGATTAAGGTGACTTAAGCTGCAATATAGTGTCACCGTTTTACCGCTTCCTGTTGGCCCAGTGACGAGTATCAAACCTTGCGGAGCAGAGAGTGCCTGCGTTAATTGTTGGATAGCCATTTTAGGCAGACCGAGTTTATCCAATGTGGGTTGTTGCTGCATATTAAGGATTCGTAGTACCAGTTTTTCACCGTACTGTACTGGGAGGATCGCAATTCTCATTGAGTAGCAAGTCCCGTTTAGCTGTACATTTAACTGACCATCTTGTGGTAACCGTTTTTCTGCAATATTCAATTTCGACATCACTTTTAAGCGGCTACTGATACGGCTGGCTAGCTCAGTTGAGGGTGATGGGGATTCATGTAATACGCCGTCAATTCGTAATCGAATACGGTAATGATGTTGGTAAGGCTCAAAATGAATATCCGATGCACGCTTTTGAATTGCTAGCCAGAGTGTTTGGTTAATAAATTGGATAACAGGCGCATCACCTTCATTATCCAGCAATGTTTCATCCAAACTTTGTTGAGATTGGGGACGTGAGGTTGATCTTTGTTGTACCTCATTTTGTTGAGGTGTCTCTTGACCTTGCACTGTTGATCTTGTGCCGCTACGCCGTTGTTTTTCTTTCGATATCACTAGATTTAAGGATTGTTCAATTTTTGCCTCTGGCCAAGACTCCACGATGATTTTGCGGCCACAAGTGAAACGCAGAGCTGTTAGTAGTTCATTACTCACTGGGCCAGATACAGCAATAGATAGGCTCTTACCATCAAGCACTAACGCTATTGCATGATGGCGGCGACAGAGAGCGTGTAATTCGTCGCTTATGGTCTCAGATGGCGATGTCACGTGTTCAGTCATCAGATTTAGCCGCCTTATCGTTGAACCGGAAGACAGCTTTACAGCTATCTTCAAGGCTGTCTTCTGCTGCCGTACATGCGCGAGACCAGATGATATTCGTGCTGTTATTTATGGTGGGTGACATCACCAGTGTTAATTTAGCGAGTGTCTGTTGGCCAATCAGTGTAATGACGCCTTTATTTATGGTTGCTGTGCTCACATAGCGCGATGGTTGTCCTTTAGGTATTCCGTTATTACCTTCGTTGCAATCATCAAGTTTGGCGTGTTCGAGTGCACAAAGCTCTACCGCCATTTTGTAGGGGACGACGCTCTGTAACATGTCCGTGAGCGCAGCTTTTTGGATGTAACGTTGATATGACGGGATGCCAATACCGCTAAGAACTGCGATTATCGCAATCGCCACCATCAATTCAATTAATGTGAAACCATGCTGATTTGCCATTTATCACTCTCCCTGTGTTTGAAAAAACGAGGCAAGAGTGCAGTTTTTAAATGCGAGGAGAAAGGGTAATTACATGGATTTGCGAAGTGTACTGTCGGATAGTTAGGTTGTTGCAAAGAAATCACAGATAACTTCGGCGGTGTTCGCAAAACAGAACTCTTGCCTGTTTTTTATTACTCACCGCCGAAGGTCATTTGGTAGAGTTATTTAAATCGCATAGAAAGGTCTAGGGCCGTAACGTGCTTGGTTAATGCGCCGACTGAAATGAAGTCAATGCCGGTTTCGGCATAGCTGCGAAGTGTTTCTAACGTCACATTACCTGAGACTTCCAGTTGGGCACTTTCCTGCGTTTTAGCGAGTTCATCACGCATTTTGACGGCATCACGCATCATTGGGATGGTGAAGTTATCCAACATAATGATGTCTGCACCAGCGTCGAGCGCTTGTTTCAATTCATCAAGTGATTCCACTTCAACTTCGACAGGGACATCGGCATGTATCCAAAACGCTTTGGCAACGGCTTCTTTAATAGAGCCAGCTGCAATAATGTGGTTTTCTTTGATAAGAAAAGCATCAGATAAACCAAGCCGGTGATTATTACCACCACCACAGAGCACGGCATACTTCAAGGCTGTACGTAGGCCCGGCAACGTTTTGCGGGTATCAAGTAGCTGCGTATTCAGCCCCGAAAGTACTGCCATATAACGGCTCACTTCAGTCGCGACACCGGATAACGTTTGTAGGAAGTTGAGAGCAGTACGTTCACCGGTAAGCAGAATACGGGCAGGGCCAGTGAGGTGGCAGAGTGCTTGGTTCGGCACCAACTTGTCGCCATCATTAACGAGCCATTCTACTGATACTTGAGCACCAAGTTGAATGAACACTTCATTCAGCCAGCGTTGACCACAGAAGACACCCGGTTCACGTGTGATAATCGTGGCGTTAGCTTGTTTCTCTACGGGGAGTAATTGCGCAGTGAGGTCACGGTCTGCGTTAACCTCACCACCGAGATCTTCACTCAATGCATGAGCAACAGTTGAAGGGATATCGTATTGAATTCGTTCCAATAGCTCGGCACGGCGGCTGTCAGCGTTATAGCTGCGGGTCGGCATAGAAAACTCCGAAATGGCGGATGGATAGTGGTCCAAACATGCTACTCTGTTGCTAGCAGAAGTGCCATAAAAGAGCCGGTAAAGTGTACGTTTAGGGGAGCTTAAGTAGACTATGCAGTTAAAGAATGGCGGGCCGTTAGACAAAGACTGGCAGTTAGAAGATGGTTGGATTTCAGGGGTGAAGCGGGTTCCCTCTCCCCATTTTGATCTGCGGCCTGAAGATGAAGCGCCATCGCTACTGGTGATTCACAATATCAGTTTGCCTCCTGGTGAATTTGGTGGGCCATATATTGACCAGTTGTTTACGGGTAAGCTGGATGCGGATGAACATCCTTACTTCGCTGATATTGTTCATTTAAGAGTTTCGGCTCATTGTCTGATTCGCCGTGATGGTGAGATTATTCAATATGTTCCATTTGATAAACGTGCTTGGCATGCAGGAGTCTCAATCTTTGCTGGGCGTGAGCGGTGTAACGATTTTTCGATTGGGATCGAGCTAGAAGGGACGGATGTGTTACCGTTTACGCCCGCACAATATCACAGTCTAAATAAGATAAGTGCGCTACTTTTTGCTCATTATCCGATTACAGCTGATCGGGTGACTGGCCACAGTGATATTGCGCCAGGGAGAAAAACAGACCCTGGCCCTGCGTTTGATTGGGCCTCGTATCAACAGTGTTTAGCGACATTGTCGCCATTAGAGTGAAACGGGTATCACCCCAAGGAGAGGCTGATTGCCAAGCGCACATTTGTTTACTGGCTGTACTTGATATTGTTGCCTGTAGATGCCGTGAGGCATATGCCCTGCATCGGGGCGGTTAAATGCAAAGGGAGAATAAGAGCTAATGACACTGTTCACGTTATTACTGGTGCTAGCATGGGAACGCTTATTTAAGCTAGGCGAACATTGGCAACTGGACCATCGTCTTGAAGTCATATTTGCACGTTTACGCCACTTTTCGTTAGTACAAACACTACTGCTGGTTACAGTATGGATGGTGTTGGTATGGCTAGTTTTACAGCTAGTGCAAAATATCTTATTTGGCCTTCCGCAGTTACTCCTCTGGATACTGATTTGTCTGTTATGCATTGGTGCGGGAGGGATACGTAAACATTATCGCGCTTACCTAAAGGCTGCGCGCCAAGGTGATGTGCATGCCACCGATAAAATGGCCGAAGAGTTGGCGTTAATTCATGGTCTACCGATGGACAGTGGCGAGAAAGCGAGGCTGCAATCGCTACAAAATGCACTTTTGTGGATAAATTTTCGTTACTACTTAGCGCCTATTTTCTGGTTTGTTGTCTGCGTGAGCAACGGCCCTGTAGCGTTAGCAGGTTATGCGATGCTACGAGGCTATCAAACTTGGTTAGCGCGACATCACACCCCTTTGCAACGTTCTCAATCTGGTATTGACCGCATCCTGCATTGGCTAGATTGGATACCGGTACGCTTAGTCGGGGTTGCCTATGCATTATTAGGGCACGGTGAAAGAGCATTACCCGCTTGGTTTGCCTCACTGGGGGACTTCCATTCCCAGCAATTCCAAGTGTTGACTAAGCTTGCTCAGTATTCTTTGGCTCGGGAACCACATTTAGATCCAGTACAGACGCCAAGGTCTGCCGTCTCATTGGCGAGAAAAGTGACACTGGCGATCATTGTTGTGGTGGCATTACTGACGATTTATGGCGCATTGATCTAGTCAGTTGGGCTGATAATGATTTATCAGCCCTTATAATATGATTTCCAATCTGACTAAGTTATATCCTTCTTTGGAAAAAATCTGACATTAAATTAAAATAACGTGTCAGTCTTATTTTCCATTAATTCCGATCTATTCATTTCGACTACCTCATTAACTCCCATATTATTTAGCCAATTAATCACTATTGGCTGGTTAACCTTCGCATGACGAAATCTATTTCTCTTTAGTTTGAAATTAATTTTAATTAACTGCGTTTTAATTTATGCCAATACAACAGGGATATTAGAATGAGCCATATGTCTAAAGGCATAAAAAGTTATTTGTGCTTTGGTTTGCTTAAGAAAATAATTGTATACACTCAAATTGTCTTACAGACATTATTGGGTACACTTCCGCTGTATACGATGAGTTTCAGTACTCAGGCAAACAGCGATGTAACAAAAAAAACATCGCTGTTTAAGCAACTTTATACACTCACCCCCAGCGATACACTTGAATCGGTTGCCTCGAGCTATGGCTTATCTGCGGATGAGCTTTGGGCGTTAAACATTAATTTATATAACAGTCGCAGCGCTTTTGACGCTATAAAATACGGTGCGGTTGTTTATGTTCCAAACCACGAAGAAGAGCAAAAATCGACGCAAAAAGCGTCTTTGGTAGCTTCTCATTTGTCCCAGGTTGGCAGTTCATTGAGTAGTGAGAGCCGTGGTGATGCATTTTCTCGCTTAGCTAAGGGCCTATTGTTAACTTCCACGGCTAAATCTGTCGAGGAATGGTTAGGCCATATTGGTAAAGTCCAAGTTAAATTACAGGCTGACGACAAGAATGACTTCAGCGGTTCAGAGTTCGATCTACTTGTCCCTCTCTACGATCAACCTGAGAAATTGACTTTCAGCCAATTTGGTTTTCGTCGTATTGACCAACGTAATATTGTGAATATGGGAATAGGTCAGAGGCATTATTTTTCTGATTGGATGTTAGGCTATAACATTTTTCTTGATCAGCAAATATCAGGTAATGCCCATCGGCGTATCGGCGTTGGTGGCGAACTTGCTCGAGACTATTTGAAACTATCTACAAATGGTTATTATCGTTTTGGCGGATGGAAAAATTCCAATCAGCTGGAAGATTATGATGAGCGTGCGGCTAATGGCTATGATATTCGCACCGAGGCTTATTTGCCTCATTATCCACAATTAGGCGGAAAACTAATGTATGAGCAATACCTCGGAAATGAGGTTGCTCTATTCGGCATTAATGAACGGCAGAAAAACCCATCGGCCTTAACCGCGAGTGTAAGTTATACCCCTTTTCCATTAGTCAGTATGGCGCTTGACCATACTATTGGTCAGGGTGGGAAAAATAAGACAGGGTTGAATTTAGCCGTCAATTACGAAATCAATACACCTTGGAAAAAACAGATAGATCCTGCATCAGTGCAAGCAGCGAGGACGTTGGCCGGTAGCCGGATGGATTTGGTCGATCGCAATAATAATATTGTATTGGAATACCGTAAACAGCAGGTAGTGACACTAAACTTACCTGACAAGATCAGAGGCAAAGAAAAACAAGTCTTACCCATCAGTTATACCGCTAACGCTCGCCATGGTTTGGATCGTATCGAGTGGGATGCCCTTGATGTGATTAGGGCGGGTGGTGCAGTGACCGACCAAGGAAATTTGGCCTATCATGTGATGCTGCCACCTTATATCGATGGCGGGGTTAATTCTTATGTATTAGCAGGGCGAGCTGTCGATAAAAAAGGCAATTACTCATTTTCCAACTCAACAAATATTCACGTTACTGATGTGAATATTCATCCAGGAAACAGCTTAATTTCATTAACCCCTCCGACAATACCAGCTAATGCCATCAGCCGAAGTGTAATCCAACTTCAGTTAAAGACCGATAACGGTAATTTGGTCAGTGGTGTTTCAAACCATATTACTTTTGCTATACGTGACTTTTCGGGTACGAGTCACGCTCGGAGAGCCATTAATTTAGTGCCGCCGGTTGTGATTAGTGATGTACAAGAAATTCAAACCGGTGTTTATGAAGCTTCCATTACGAGTAGCAGTTCGGTAGGGCGTTTTGAAATTATTCCTACTGTTCGCGGGGTTGAACTGAATCCTATTATCCTAACTCAAATTGCAGATTCCGTTAGTGCAACAATTAATGGTAGTGCCTCCGTCACTATTTCTAGCCCTTCAATTATCGCTAATGCGACAGATAAAACTCGTTTAGAAGTTCTGGTGACTGATGCACTGGGGCATCCGGTACAGGGTATTGAGGTGACTTGGGGCAGCGACTTAAATTCTCCAGGTCTTGAGCATGTTACCAGTATCACAAACGCTCAGGGAATTGCAGAAAATCACTTTAGTTCAACGGTGACAGGAACAGCCAACATTACGGTGCAGACCGGTACTTCCGCTCCTGTTCAGGCGGGTATGATAGAAATAAAGCCAGATAACAGCACCATGATGGTAAATGCCAGTAACTTTACTGTGACTAAAGCACCGGTGATTGCTAATGGTGCCAATAAGGCCACATATCATCTGAAGGTAACCGATAAGCAAGGAAATGTGGTTCCTGCAACCGCGGTTGAATGGTTAAGCAATATCGGCACCTTTATTCAGGGGAGCACAACGACCACGGATGCTAATGGTGAAACCTTTGTTGAGCTGGTGAGTACCAAAGCCGAAGAGGCTAAAGTGACCGCAAGAGTTGGCGGAAAACCTTATACAGCAGACGTTGTCACCTTTATTGCTGACCGGCAAAGCGCCAAAATTATGTTAATGCCAATGAGCAAAAAAATTGCAGCGGCAAATGGCGTCGATAGCATCACTCTCAATGCCAAAATTACTGATGCGAACGGCAACCCAATTAAGAATGAAAAAACGAATTGGGACGCTCCGGGCCACCAAGTGAGTTTTGATCCTATCACCGGAAGCACTTTCACAAATGATTTAGGTGAAACGCAGATTACGCTGACTAGCGCTGCCATCGGTGATGTCACCATTAATGCTCAGGTAGAGAAAGGCGATCTAGCCCTAAATCTGGCAACAGAAAATCTGAAATTTACTGCCGATATGGTGACAGCCAAAGTTACCGATTGGTTAGCACCGAGTGATTCAAAGCCTATCGCAGATGGTTTGGCACAAGTCACTTACCAAGTCGTCGTGAAAGACCAGCATGATCACGTTGTGCCAAATAGCATGGTTCATTGGGCAACCAACCTTGGCCAGTTTGCTCCTACACAAGACATCACTGCTGTCACGACCACAGATGTTAATGGTGTGGCTGAGGTTAGTTTGTCTAGCATTAGGGCGGGCAATGCAAGAGTCAACGCATCGGTTAATGGCCAGAGAGAAACCTCTTCTGCCAATGTCGAATTTATGGCGAACAGCAATAGCGCAACAATTGCTATAGCACCTGTAACTCAGCGTGATTACGTCGCCAATGGTAGTGACATGGTGACTTATACTGCGACAGTGATTGATGCTAATAACAACCCTGTTAAGACTGAAACCATCGTTTGGACAGATGAGAACGGGCATCCACTGACGATTAACCCGAATCAGAGCCAAACGGATCACACCGGTAAAGCTACCGTCAATATTACTTCTCTCATAGCGGGTGCATCACAAATTCGTGCAACGCTAGGTAATGCTGGAACAGATATCGCGCAGTCCATTACTTACACTGCTGACCGCCAAACCGCGAAAATTGCGTTGATTTCAGTTGACGGCGCAAGCCAAGTAACTGCTGATGGCAGTAGTCCTATTCGTTACAGAGCTGAAGTAAAAGATGCTAATGATAATCCAGTTTCGGGGATGACACTAAGCTGGGGCAGTAATATCAATAAATTTGATAATTCATGGAGTATTACTGATAGCTCAGGACAAAGTTCTGCAAATTTATCCGGTACTCAGGCGGGTAATGTCACGGCTTATGCTCAGCTAACCTCAGGTAATCATTCGAACGTTCAGAAAGAAAATACTCAGGCCGAGTTTATTGCCGCAACGTCTGTTAATAACAACTCATCCCTGCAGTTAGAACCAAAACTTATCATTGCTGATGGGCAGTCAACATCGATGCTGAAATTTACCCTGCGTGATGCCAATCATAACCCTGTTTCTGGTCTGGCTGCGGGTATTACAGTGATTCAGTTCCCAATTAACCATGTAACGGTTGGGTCCATAACTGAATCGACCACGAAGGGTGTTTATCAAGCCACAGTCTCTGGCATGAGAGAGGGGTCGGTAGATTTAACTGCCACAGCTGCAGCTAGCAATGTTAGCCAAACACAGACACTGACCTTACAGGCTAATAACAGAACCGCTATTTTACAATCAGTTACGGCAAATAAGAATACGGCCAACGCGAATGGTACGGATAGCATTACCTACACAGCCCAAGTGGCCGATGCTCATAGTAATATTAGTCTCGATAATGTTTCTGTGGGCTGGAGAACCAACCTAGGGGAGCTCATTGCAATAACCAAAACCAATCCCTCGGGAATTGCTACAGTCAATTTGACCAGTAAACAAGCGGGTAACGCGACGGTGACCGCTATCGTGAGCAGCACCAGTGAAATGGTAGCTGCGCCTGTCACCTTCACGGCAGGGGCAATTTCCATCGCTCACTCCTCGAGTGGTATGCCCCTTATGGATCTCGTCGCAGATGGTATTTCCACGACGACAGTGACGGTTAAGGTCAATGACGAGAATGGCAACCCATTAGTGGGTCAAAGCGGAAAAATCCAAGTGACGGCGGCTAATTTCCCTGGTCTGGTCATTCCCACGCAATTTACCGAAGTGTCCAATGGGGTCTATACCGCTACCATTACGGCGACTCAAGCGGGCGAGGGCGATATTGTCACTAAACTTGATGGCATTGAGCTGGCTAAACAAAAGTTGAAGGTCGTTGCTGATGTGCGTACCGCTAAGATTGCCAACGTTCAACCGATAAACACAGGCCCGCTGACTGTCGGCGCTAAAGCTACTTATCAAGCAACTATCAAAGATGCCAACAATAACCCACTAGGGGCTAATATTCCGGTAATGTGGTCAGTTAACCGTGACACCTTCATTAGTGGTGGCCAGTTAATGAGCTTGACCAATAGCGCGGGTATTGCAGAAGTTGAAATAAGCCGAGATCTAAAAGGGGATGCACTTGTCACTGCTACCGTTGGTGGAAGTAGTTTGCAGGCGACAGCGGTAACATTTACCAGTGGTGGGATGGATATCACTACATCGAGCATACGGTTAATGCAAGGCAGTATCGTTGCGGATAATGTTGATATCGCTACGATTCAGGTTGATCTGCGTGATAGCAAGGGTAACCCGTTACCCAATCTACAAAGTCAGATTACGACATCACCTCAAGATGGCGAGCACGGCTTGACAATAACGGTTCAAGCTCACCCATCTGGCGGCTATTTGGTTAATGTTAAAGGCACCCAATCGGGTCACCATGCAATGATAGTCTCTGTTGCGGGTACGCCTTTCCCGAATGCTGTGGATTTAAAACTGATCGGTGATGCAACAACCGCTAGATTTGACACGGTTAGCGTAGATCGCCCTTCATTTAAAGCTGATGATGCTGAGCAAGTGACCTATACGGCTACGGTGGTTGATGGCAATAACAACGTGTTGGAAAATCACCCGGTAAGCTGGCGTTTAGCGCAAGGTGAAGGTCGATACCAGAGCTTGAGCTATACCGATCAAACGGGTAAGGCCGAAACCAAACTGAGGGCAAGCCGTTTGGGTCAATATAGAATGGAAGCGCGGATTCGTACACAGGTCATGGCTGCAAATGATGTCTACACGACGGCCAATGATGTGGAACCAGATCAGTCTAATTTTGTGGTGGATGTGAACAGAATTGATGCCAGTGGTAATACTAAGGCTAAATTAACCGCCACACTGAAGGATAAATATGGCAACTTATTAGTTGGGCAGACCGTAAATCTAAGAGATAACCATAATCTGAGTGGAATAAGTTTCACAGCTAATCCAATGCAGGATCATGGGGATGGGACTTATAGTTCTGAAGTGACCTCTACCGCTAAAGGAAATGCCAAATTTATTGCCAGCATTAACGGCAATGATCTGAATCAACAACCACAATTGTTGGTCGGGAATATTATTCCGCAATTGAGTTTTGATAATAAATACTTAACGAAAATATATAACAGAGCTCGGCAACAAAATCAGCCGTTAAAGGGCTTACCTAGTGGCGTGACTGCCCACTGGAGTAGTGATAATACGGATGTCGTGAAAGTTGATGCCACTACGGGTGATATTGAGTTGCTTAAAGCGGGTGTCGTGAATATTTCAGCGGTGACGCTGGCGGATAATACCTATGCGATGGGGACAGCCAATTATCAGCTTGAGGTTGAGCGAGCGGATCCACAACTGAAGTTCCTGAGTTCTTTACAAAATATAGGATGGGGTGAAAAAATTGCCGCCCATAGACCTATGGTGGAAAACAGTGATGCGGATATTAATGGATTAACCTTAAATTGGGAAATTGATGATAGCGTAGTGGCGACTATTGATACCACAAGCGGTGAAATCACAACGAAGAAACCCAACACTACGCAAGTGAAAGTTAAGTCCGCACAAGATGATCGTTTCAAGGCGGGCACGGCCACCTACGCGTTGGTTGTAAATAAGAAGTCATTCCCAATCCGTTTTAGCCAATCAACAATGCAGGCAAAAATTACGGATAGAATTTCACTTCAAGCGCCAAGCGGCAGTTCAAATGCCCCATCAATAGAGTGGTCATCTTCAGATGAGAGCATCGTGAGGGTGAGTAAAAATGGCAGTAATGTAACAGCCCAAAATCCTGGGCGGGCAGAGCTTAACGCTAAAGTGGTGGGAGATGACTATTATCTGGAAACATATAGCAGTTATGTACAGGAGATTTATGGTAAGCCAGAAATAAGTCTTTCTATTATAAAACCGATGAGTAAAGGAAATATTTCTTCAGATCACCGTTCGTGGAAACCAGTTTTTGTCGGTGACAACTTAGTTGTTGATTGGTCTACTAAACATACAGATAAGTACAGATCGCCGGAAGCTGTCACTGTCGAATTAATAGATGAAAATACAGGTGTTAGTTTGGCAAATGAAACGATTAGGAATAATTTCAATTTGCAATCAACAGCTATTAAATACCAATCTGGATGGCTAGATAAAAAAGTTAAAGTTAGGATTCAATCTCATGGCTATCAGAATATTAAGGGTGTCGAAGTTAGCTCTCAATCCATTGATATAGGAAGATTAAGACCGGTAGATATATGGCGTTCAGCTAAGCTTAAACGCAGTTTTAATTTGATCATCACTTCTAATGGTAAAGATGATTCAACCTGCCGAGATACCTATTTAGGGAAAGAACATCATGCCAATTTAATGTGGGACATTGACATCGCAATGGATAATGAATTATTGGAGCCAATGGAGTTAACTTATAGATTAAACCAGCAACAGATCACTAAAGATTCATTTAGAACTGGGTTTAAGAAAAATGGTGCAGATCGAAGTAAAGACTCCAATACATCACTCAAAAAAGAGTGTTGGACTACACATGATGGAGTACCACCAAATTCAATTTCAATTAAGCATGCAGGTAAGGATGTTGGTTTTTATGATGTGAGTGACTTCCATTGGTATGGCGGAGGAAAGGATGTGCTTCGATGGATTACTCGAGATATTAATTAAGTCATTAGTGTTCAGTTAATACTGACTTATAGGGCTGAGTTCCGCAAAATACGGATCTCAGCCCTTTTCATTTATCAGCGTTTTACCCGCTGAGTACGGTTCTTCAAGATATAGCTCACCGCGAGCAACAGTATCCACGCTGGAATCAATAGCACTGAAATCTGGATACCTGGTGTCAGATACATGATGACCAGAATCCCCGTCAGGAAGATTAAGCACAGGTAGTTGCTAAACGGATACCAGAATGCTTTGAACTGAGGAATGACCCCCTGACGGTTTTTGGCTGCACGGAATTTAAGGTGTGCCAGGCTAATCATCGCCCAGTTGATCACCAGCGCGGAAACCACCAATGCCATCAATAATTCAAAAGCACGGCCTGGAATCAGATAGTTGATCAGTACGCAAAATGCGGTAGCAAATGCAGAGACGGCAATAGCAATCACTGGAACACCGCGACCATCGACTTTTAACAAGAATTTCGGGCCATTACCTTGTTTTGCCAAGCCAAATAACATGCGGCTGTTGCAGTAAACGCAGCTGTTATAGACCGATAATGCCGCCGTCAGTACCACGATATTCAAGACGGTAGCGACGGCATTACTGTTCAATGCATGGAAAATTAACACAAACGGACTGCCGCCTTCGACCACTTTTCCCCACGGGTAGAGTGACAACAAGACTGCCAGAGAACCAATATAAAACAGTAGGATACGGTAGATAACCTGATTAGTTGCTTTAGGGATGCTCTTGGCTGGATTTTCAGCTTCTGCTGCGGTAATACCCACTAATTCAAGGCCACCGAAGGAGAACATGATAACCGCCATTGCCATCACCAGACCCATGATGCCATTGGGGAAGAAACCACCTTGCGCCCACAAGTTAGTCACGGTCGCTTCTGGGCCGCCTTGTCCACTCAGTAATAACCATCCGCCAAACAATATCATCGCGATAATCGCAACAACTTTGATAATGGCAAACCAGAACTCCATCTCGCCATAAACTTTGACGTTTGCCAGATTGATAGCATTAATGGCGAGGAAGAAAACAGCGGCAGAAACCCATGTAGGGATCTCAGGCCACCAGTATTGGATATAGATACCGACTGCCGTCAGTTCGGCCATCGCCACTAACACGTACAGAACCCAGTAGTTCCAGCCGGAAGCGAAACCGGCAAAGTTACCCCAATACTTATACGCAAAGTGGCTGAAAGAACCGGCTACCGGCTCCTCAACGACCATTTCACCCAACTGGCGCATAATCAGAAATGCGATAAAGCCACCGATTGCATACCCCAGTAAAACGGAAGGGCCTGCCATTTTAATGGTTTGCGCGATACCCAGAAATAACCCAGTACCAATCGCGCCACCTAAGGCAATTAGCTGAATGTGGCGGTTTTTAAGCCCCCGCTTTAGCTCCGCACCTTCTTGTTGAACACTCATTGTTGCATCCTCTGTCGTTGTGACTTCTAGCCGGCAATCCCGTCACCTTCAAGTTGCTGCTGTATTCGCAGCAATTTGAAATCTATTAGGTATAGATAGGAGCCTTTTGCTATGCGTAAGGTTTTGATTACATTATCTGTATTATTTTGTTTACGGTGGCTCTGTGTGTGATTTTCTCATCTGGCTACCGTTTAAAAGAGAATAGTGGTACGTGAGAATTATTGCATCTGCTTTTTATTTTAACCGGCGATTATTTAGTCAAAATGAGAAGAAAAATGTTGATGCATGATCAAGCTCTTGTTTTGGGAAAGAGTCGTAATACGCGGTTTCTGTATAAAAGAACACCAGTAGGCCATTTCTAACATGGTCTAACCAGTACTCAATCAGAAAATATGGGAATGCAGATTGCTCTGGGCTTTTATTGTTTTGTTATTCATTTTTATTGAATTTAAATTCACAAATAAAATGACTATAACGCTTCAGCTTGCGTAAATCTCCGTTTCATAAAAGTTAAAACTCTTTTATGTCAGGTAATGGTATTACCACCGGTACGTTATCACTTTGCATCGCTTTATCAGTGAAGTTGTTAAAATGTGCTGGGTTTCATGATTTTGGTCAAGGTCCGTATGGACAGGTAGTGAATACTTTGTTACTTTATCGTCACGTTTTAGAAATTGGTATTACCAATTGACTCCGCGCTATTCGCAGAGACGATTCACTCAATACGGCTTACAGCACATATGGCCTACAACAAAATCCGTCAACCCAAATTATCAGATGTTATCGAGCAACAGCTCGAGTACCTGATTTTGGAAGGGACGCTACGCCCAGGCGAAAAGTTACCGCCTGAGCGTGAGTTGGCGAAGCAATTTGATGTTTCCCGACCTTCTTTGCGAGAAGCAATCCAGCGTCTAGAAGCGAAAGGCCTGCTGCTGCGTCGTCAGGGTGGTGGTACGTTCGTGCAAGTCAATCTGTGGCAAAGTTTTAGCGATCCGCTGGCTGAAATGCTGGCCGACCATCCCGAATCACAATTCGATCTGTTAGAAACCCGTCATGCTCTCGAAGGTGTTGCTGCTTATTATGCGGCCCTACGTGGCACAGATGAAGATCTTCAGCGCATCCGTGAATGCCATACTGTTATTCAGCAAGCTCAAGATAGTGGCGATTTGGATGCAGAAGCTGATGCTGTTATGCAGTATCAAGTGGCTGTCACAGAGGCGGCACACAATGTGGTCTTACTGCATTTACTGCGTTGCATGGGGCCAATGCTGGAACAAAACGTTAAACAAAACTTTGAATTGCTTTACTCGCGCCGCGAAATGCTGGCAACGGTGAGCAGTCACCGCGCCGGGATTTTTGAGGCGATTGTGGCACGCGAGCCAGAGAAGGCCCGCGAAGCTTCACACCGTCACTTGGCGTTTATTGAGGAGATCCTGTTGGACCTCAGTCGGGAGCACAGTCGCCGTGAGCGATCTTTGCGTCGGCTCCAACAGCGCAAGGATTAGAAACGAATCATTCAGGTTGCGCCTCTGCAAAACCTCAATAACTCGTTTTATACCCTTTGTATTTGAAATTGCAGGCTTATTCGCTGCAATGCCAATTCATTTGGGTGATGTCTCTCATTTGAGAGGCATTAGCGGCAACTAAACTGATGGGCCTATCTTCCGGTGTTTTCACCAGGGCACGTGCTTTAGCCTGGGGTTAAAGCACAGGAAGATAGGCTCCAAATAAACCATTAGAAACAGATAAGGAATACCACCATGTCAGAACGTTTAAACAATGACGTGGATCCGATCGAAACGCGCGACTGGCTACAGGCGATTGAATCGGTTATCCGTGAAGAGGGTGTTGAGCGTGCTCAGTATCTGATTGATCAGGTCTTGGGCGAAGCCCGTAAAGGTGGTGTGAGTGTTGCTGCTGGTTCAGCCAGCCGTGATTACATCAACACGATTCCAGTGGAAGAAGAACCGGCTTATCCGGGCAACCTGGAACTGGAACGTAACATTCGTTCCGCTATCCGTTGGAACGCAGTGATGACCGTATTGCGTGCGTCGAAGAAAGATCTGGATTTGGGCGGCCACATGGCATCCTTCCAGTCTTCCGCTACCTTCTACGAAGTTTGCTTCAACCACTTCTTCCGTGCGCGTACTGAAAAAGACGGCGGTGATTTGGTTTACTTCCAAGGTCACATCTCTCCGGGCGTTTACGCACGTGCTTTCCTTGAAGGCCGCTTGACTGAAGATCAGATGAACAACTTCCGTCAGGAAGTTCACGGTAAAGGTCTGTCTTCTTACCCGCACCCGAAACTGATGCCTGAATTCTGGCAGTTCCCAACGGTATCAATGGGCCTTGGCCCGATTAGTGCTATCTATCAAGCCAAGTTCTTGAAATACCTCTCTCACCGTGGTCTGAAAGACACTTCAGCACAGACCGTGTACGCCTTCTTGGGCGACGGCGAGATGGATGAGCCAGAATCTAAAGGTGCGATCACCATCGCGACCCGTGAAAAACTGGACAACTTGGTCTTTGTTATCAACTGTAACTTGCAGCGTCTTGATGGCCCTGTAACCGGTAACGGCAAAATCATTAATGAGCTGGAAGGCATCTTCAGCGGTGCTGGCTGGCAGGTTCTGAAAGTGATTTGGGGCGGTCGTTGGGATGAACTGCTGCGTAAAGATACCAGCGGTAAACTGATCCAACTGATGAACGAAACGCTGGATGGTGACTACCAGACCTTCAAATCTAAAGATGGCGCCTATGTGCGCGAACACTTCTTTGGTCGTTTCCCAGAAACTGCTGCACTAGTGAAAGACATGAGCGACGAAGAGATCTGGTCTCTGAACCGTGGTGGTCATGATCCGAAGAAAGTCTTTGCCGCACTGAAAAAAGCACAAGATACCACTGGCAAACCAACCGTTATCCTAGCCCACACCATTAAAGGTTACGGCATGGGTGAAACGGCGGAAGGGAAAAACATTGCCCATCAGGTCAAGAAAATGAACATGGAAGGGGTTCACCACTTCCGCGATCGTTTCAATGTGCCTGTTGCTGATGCTGATATCGAAAAACTGCCATACATCACTTTCGATAAAGCGTCAGAAGAGTACAAATATCTGCACGAACGCCGTCAGGCGCTGGAAGGCTACCTGCCAACCCGTATGCCTAAGTTCACCGAGAAGCTGGAAATCCCTGCCTTGTCAGATTTCAGTTCCTTGCTGGAAGAGCAGAATAAAGAAATCTCTACCACTATCGCTTTCGTGCGTGCACTGAACGTGATGCTGAAGAACAAATCTATCAAAGATCGTATCGTGCCAATCATCGCCGATGAAGCGCGTACTTTCGGTATGGAAGGTCTGTTCCGTCAGATTGGTATTTACAGCCCGAACGGTCAGCAATATACCCCGCAAGACCGTGAGCAGGTTGCTTACTACAAAGAAGACGAAAAAGGTCAGATCCTGCAAGAAGGGATCAACGAACTGGGTGCAGCATCTTCATGGCTGGCGGCGGCAACGTCATACAGCACCAATGATCTGCCAATGATCCCGTTCTACATCTACTACTCCATGTTCGGTTTCCAACGTATCGGCGATCTGTGCTGGGCGGCGGGTGACCAACAAGCACGTGGCTTCTTAGTTGGCGGGACTTCAGGCCGTACCACACTGAACGGTGAAGGTCTGCAACACGAAGATGGTCATAGCCATATTCAGTCACTGACTATCCCGAACTGTATCTCTTACGATCCAGCTTATGCTTACGAAGTGGCAGTTATCATGCATGACGGTCTGGAGCGTATGTACGGCGAAGCGCAGGAAAACGTTTATTACTACCTGACGACGCTGAACGAAAACTACCACATGCCAGCCATGCCTCAGGGCGCAGAAGAAGGTATCCGTAAAGGTATCTACAAACTGGAAACTGTTGCAGGTAGCAAAGGCAAAGTGCAGTTGATGAGTTCAGGCGCAATCTTGCGTCACGTGCGTGAAGCCGCTCAGATTCTGGCTAACGACTACGGTGTCGGTTCTGACGTTTACAGCGTGACTTCATTCACTGAACTGGCACGTGATGGTCAGGATTGTGAGCGTTGGAACATGCTGCACCCATCAGAAACCCCACGTGTTCCTTACGTGGCTCAGGTGATGAACGATGCGCCAGCCGTTGCTTCTACCGACTACATGAAGCTGTTCGCTGAACAAATTCGTAACTTCATTCCTGCTAGCGAGTTCCGCGTTCTGGGGACTGATGGTTTCGGCCGTTCTGACAGCCGTGAGAACCTGCGTCACCACTTTGAAGTTGATGCTTCTTACGTTGTGGTTGCTGCTCTGGGTGAATTGGCTAAACGCGGTGACATCGACACCAGCGTAGTTGCAGAAGCAATTACTAAGTTTGGTATCGACGCTGATAAAGTTAACCCGCGTCTGGCATAAGAGGTAAAGAACAAATGTCTATCGAAATCAATGTACCGGACATCGGTGCGGATGAAGTTGAAGTCACCGAAATTATGGTGAAAGTTGGCGATACCGTTGAAGCGGAACAATCGCTGATCACCGTTGAAGGCGACAAAGCTTCTATGGAAGTCCCCTCTCCGCAGGCGGGTGTGGTGAAAGAAATCAAAATTGCCGTTGGCGACACAGTTGCTACCGGTAAGCTGATGATGATCTTCGAAGCAACGGGTGCCGCTGCGGCGCCTGCTAAAGCTGAAGAGCAAGCAGCTGCACCAGCACCGGCAGCAGCGCCTGCTGCGCCAGCGGCATCAGCGGCTAAAAACGTTGAAGTGCCAGACATCGGTGACGACGAAGTTGAAGTCACTGAAGTGATGGTGAAAGTTGGTGATAAAGTTGAAGCTGAACAATCACTGATCACTGTTGAAGGTGACAAGGCTTCCATGGAAGTGCCTGCTCCTTTCGCGGGTATCGTGAAAGAGATCAAAATCAGCACCGGCGATAAAGTGAAAACCGGTTCCCTGATCATGGTGTTCGAAGTGGAAGGCGCAGCACCTGCGGCCGCTTCGGCTCCAGCTCCGCAAGCCGCAGCCCCAGCAGCACCGGCTGCAACGGCGGCTCCAGCAGCAGCCCCAGCGGCGAAAGCAGAGAGCAAAGGCGAATTTACCGAGAATGATGCTTACGTGCATGCCACTCCGGTTATCCGTCGCTTGGCCCGTGAGTTCGGTGTGAATTTGGCGAAAGTCAAAGGCACCGGTCGTAAAGGCCGTATCCTGCGCGAAGACGTTCAGTCTTACGTGAAAGAGGCGGTGAAACGCGCTGAGTCTGCTCCAGCAGCTTCAGGCGGCGGTTTGCCTGGCATGTTGCCTTGGCCGAAAGTAGATTTCAGCAAGTTTGGTGAAATCGAAGAAGTCGAATTGGGCCGTATCCAGAAAATCTCTGGGGCGAACCTGAGCCGTAACTGGGTCATGATCCCACATGTGACACAATTCGACGAAGCGGATATCACTGAAGTTGAAGCCTTCCGTAAGCAACAGAACATCGAAGCTGAGAAGAAGAAACAAGATCTGAAGATCACCCCATTGGTGTTCCTGATGAAGGCGGCTGCCAAGGCGTTGGAAGAGTTCCCACGCTTTAACAGCTCCATTTCAGAAGATGGTCAGAAACTGACGCTGAAGAAATACATCAACATCGGTGTGGCGGTTGATACCCCTAACGGCCTGGTTGTTCCGGTATTCCGTGACGTGAACAAAAAAGGTATTGTCGAGTTGTCTCGCGAGCTGTCGGTCATTTCTAAGAAAGCGCGTGATGGCAAACTGACTGCATCTGATATGCAAGGCGGCTGTTTCACTATTTCCAGTCTGGGCGGTATCGGCGGCACGGCGTTTACGCCAATCGTCAACGCGCCAGAAGTGGCTATCTTGGGTGTGTCAAAATCATCCATGAAGCCAGTTTGGAATGGTAAAGAGTTTGCTCCACGTCTGATGCTGCCTCTGTCTCTGTCCTTCGACCACCGTGTGATCGATGGCGCAGCAGGTGCTCGCTTCGCAGCGTATATCGCGACCATTATGGCGGATATTCGCCGTCTGGTGATGTAATCGCTAAGGCCGGCTTCGCGCCGGCCTTGTTTTTACATAAGTCGACAAGGTTGTTGAGACACTCGTCACGTGATGCAGCTTTTCAGATTATTAACAATTCTGTAAACTGCCGCGTGTCAGTATCCCGGTGAATGAACGGCGTTATGAACTTTATGAGTCTAATGAAATGACGTCAGACCCGCCGGACAAACAATTAAGAGGTCATGATGAGTACTGAAATTAAAACTCAGGTCGTGGTACTTGGGGCAGGTCCAGCAGGGTACTCTGCTGCTTTTCGTTGCGCGGATTTAGGTTTAGAAACCATTCTGGTTGAGCGTTACTCCACTCTGGGTGGCGTTTGTCTGAATGTGGGTTGTATTCCATCCAAGGCGTTGTTACACGTTGCTAAAGTGATCGAAGAAGCCAAAGCACTGGCTGAACACGGTATCGTTTTTGGCGAGCCTAAAACTGACATCGATAAAGTACGTGTTTGGAAAGAGAAAGTTATCAATCAGTTAACCGGTGGTTTGGCAGGTATGGCTAAAGGCCGTAAAGTCAAAGTGGTTAACGGTTTCGGTAAATTTACCGGTGCGAATACCTTAGTGGTTGAAGGCGAAAATGGTCCAACGACCATCACCTTCGATAACGCGATTATCGCTGCGGGCTCACGTCCAATCCAACTGCCATTCATTCCTCATGAAGACCCACGTGTTTGGGACTCAACTGATGCGCTGGCACTGAAAACTGTCCCTGAGCGTCTGTTGGTCATGGGTGGCGGTATCATCGGTCTGGAAATGGGTACCGTTTACCACGCGCTGGGTTCTAAGATTGACGTCGTAGAAATGGCTGACCAGGTGATCCCTGCTGCTGATAAAGACGTGGTGAAAGTCTTCACTAAACGTATTAGCAAGCAATTCAACCTGATGCTGGAAACTAAAGTCACTGCCGTAGAAGCCAAAGAAGATGGTATCTACGTCACGATGGAAGGCAAAAAAGCACCGGCTGAACCACAGCGTTATGATGCGGTTCTGGTGGCTATCGGCCGCGTACCTAACGGTAAGCTGCTGGATGCAGGTCAGGCTGGCGTTGAAGTCGACGAACGTGGCTTTATCCACGTGGATAAGCAACTGCGTACTAACGTGCCACACATCTTTGCTATCGGTGACATCGTAGGTCAGCCAATGCTGGCACACAAAGGTGTTCACGAAGGTCACGTTGCCGCTGAAGTTATCTCTGGCATGAAGCATTACTTCGATCCGAAAGTGATCCCATCCATTGCATACACTGAACCAGAAGTCGCATGGGTTGGTTTGACCGAGAAAGAAGCAAAAGAAAAAGGCATCAGCTACGAAACCTCCACCTTCCCGTGGGCGGCATCGGGCCGTGCTATCGCTTCAGATTGCGCTGATGGTATGACTAAACTGATTTTCGACAAAGAAACTCACCGTATCATCGGTGGTGCGATTGTCGGGACTAACGGCGGCGAGCTGTTAGGTGAAATCGGTCTGGCAATCGAGATGGGTTGTGATGCGGAAGATCTTGCGTTGACCATCCATGCTCACCCAACACTGCATGAATCTGTTGGTCTGGCGGCGGAAATCTACGAAGGTAGCATTACCGACTTGCCTAACCCGAAAGCGAAAAAGAAATAAATTCTTTTTGCTGAAGCAGTGTGAGTTGTCTACTGCTTTCAACGTTGAAACGGCTCCTTTATCGGGGCCGTTTTTTATTTAACGCTTTTAATCAGCCTGCGCCTAGAAATCAAGAAAGTGTCCTGCTCGTAACTGGCTGGGGGTGATATGAAAGGTCCGCCGCAGAGCGGTGGCGAAATTGGCTGGGCTGGTATAACCCGCGATAGCGGCAGCTTGATCGATACTGATCCCTTCCTTCTGCAAGGCCAGCATCGCACGTTTCAAACGGCAATGACGAAGATACTCAAACACTGTGATGTTGTAGCTTTCACGAAAACGCCGCTGCAAGGTGCTTTGGCTCATGTTCACCAAGCGCGCTAATTCGCTCATCGATAAATGATCTGCTTCACCACTCTCCAGCCAGTCACGCACCTGTTGAACGCGGTTTAACCCACGGAGTGAAACTTTATTTTGCTGTTGAGCTGATTGTTCTAGGGAGCTAAACGCCTCAATAATCAAGCTAATACACTGTGTTTCCCACTGCAATCTTTCCAATGGGGTCGCGAAGGGCGGGGAGTTAACGATTTTCTGGGCAATAGCTTGCGCATGGATTGATGGTCGCCATAGATGAATCGCTAAATGCTGCTGTGTGAAGTTATACAATGCATCCCAATGGCCATCTTGTGGCATTAAATCCCCGTATAGCCATTCACGATCAAAGGTCAGCGTGAGCGTTCTCTCGTGGCTGTTATTCTTGCCGTGACGGGTAAACAACGTGCTTTCAGTCAATGAAACCAGTGAAGCATCGCCTTTTTCCTGCAAATGCAGTTGTTTGCCGCCAAAAGAAATATGTGCGCTGCCATTGACCACAATCGCTAATTTTAGCGCCGGATTGAGCTGGTTTTGTGTCTTGATATCGTAGAGATTGGTGACGTTCGCGGTATGGAGGATCAGATGCGGGTTCAGGCGTAATACCTGAAAGTCACCAAACAAAACCGGGTCAGTGGGTAATGATTTTGCACCACTTAGCTGATAATCGCTGGCGACAAGAGTTGATTGTTGCACAATTTGATCACGATAAATCGGCTTGGATGAAGGGGAGACAGTGCGTAACTTTGTTTTCTTCACCGTCGACATGATGACTCTCCACTGATCTTGATGTTATGGCGCGATTAACATGACAGCCTGATTGACCTTAGAACCCGTATGACATTAGGGCAACATTGACTTTACAACAAACAGCTTTGCCGTTTAAACAAACCTTTTCTTTGGTTGCAAATGTAACAATTAGCGCCGTGAATTGATAATGAAAATAATTATCAATCTTGTTCGTTTTTGTTGCCCCATTAATAGATTGGTAGGGATTTTCCTCTGCTGACATTTGCTGTGGGCTTTTGCATCGGGGAAAGTTAATGAACGTAAAATGGCCGCGCCGCTCGCTGACGACCTTAGCGAGTTTGATCAGTATCAGCCTTTCAACACCGCTCTGGGCGCAAACTCAAGCTACCACACAAAATCAGGCTCAGACTACCACACAAGCTCAGGCAGAGACAGCAACCACACCGTCGCAGGAAACCGCAGATGCTGACCATAAAGCGGCAACGGGTGATACGCTCGTCGTGACCGCTCAGCAGCAAGTGCGTCAAGCATTGGGTGCCTCGACCATTACCGCCGAAGATATCCGCAAACGCCCGCCGGCCAATGATCTGTCCGAAATTATCCGTACCATGCCGGGGGTGAATCTTTCCGGTAACTCCGCCAGTGGTCAGCGCGGGAACAATCGCCAAATTGATATTCGTGGCATGGGGCCAGAAAACACGCTGATTATGATCGATGGCATCCCTGTCACGAGCCGTAATGCCGTGCGATATGGTTGGCGTGGCGAGCGTGATACCCGTGGTGATACCAACTGGGTGCCCGCGAATATGGTTGAGAAAATCGAAGTTCTCCGTGGGCCGTCAGCCGCTCGTTATGGTAACGGTGCCGCCGGTGGTGTGGTGAATATCATCACTAAGCAACCGGACAAAGAACTGCACGGTAGCTGGAATGCCTACATGAATATGCCGGAGCACAGTGCAGAAGGGGCGACCCGTCGTACTGACTTCAACCTGATGGGGCCATTGACGGATACGCTGCGTTTCCGCTTATACGGCGGATACAATAAAACGGATGCGGATGCTTGGGATATCAACGCCGGTCATGAGTCCGCTCGGACAGGTAACCAAGCAGGCACACTGCCTGCTGGCCGTGAAGGCGTGCGTAATAAAGATATCAATGGCTTATTGCATTGGGACTTCGCTCAAGGCCAATCACTGGAGTTCGAGGCTGGCTATAGCCGCCAAGGGAACATTTATACCGGTGATACACAAAATACCAACAGTAATGCCATTGTGCGCAGTTTATACGGCGCAGAAACTAACCGCATGTACCGCGAAAATTTCTCGGTGACACACCGTGGTTTCTGGGATAACGGCGTTAGCTCAACGTCTTATGTTCAGTATGCACAAACACGTAACTCGCGCATCAACGAAGGCCTCGCGGGTGGCACCGAAGGCATCTTCTCGAATAACGGTTTCAGCACCATCAAACTGGATAACTATCGGGCCCACAGTGAAGTTAACGTGCCATTTGAATGGGGCTTTAATCAGGTGATGACAGTGGGTGCTGAGTGGAACGATCAGAAAATGAATGATCCGACCTCCAATACTCAAACCACGACCGAAGGCGGCAATGTTAGCGGCCTGACGGGAACGGGACGCGATACACGTACTTCAGCGCAGATAGCCTCTGTGTTTGTTGAAGATAATATCGAGTTGACCGAGACCACCATGCTCACGCCAGCGTTGCGTTTTGATCATCACAGCACTGCCGGTAGTAACTGGAGCCCTGGGTTAAACGTGTCGCAAGAACTGGGTGATTACTTCACCATGAAAATGGGGATTGCACGTTCGTATAAAGCGCCTAACTTGTACCAAACTAACCCGAACTACTTGCTCTATAGCCGTGGCCAAGGCTGCTACGGCGGTGGCGGTAGCTGCTACCTGATGGGGAATGACTCGCTGTCAGCTGAAACCAGCGTGAACAAAGAGATTGGGTTTGAGTTCCATAATAACGAAGGCATTATTGCCGGTATCACTTACTTCCGTAATGATTATCGCAATAAAATTGAGCCAGGTTTGGTTTCTCTTGGGACGGCCAATGGCGGGACCGGTGCTTATGCAAACTCTGATATTTTCCAATGGGAAAACGTGCCTAAGGCCTTAGTGGAAGGGTTGGAAGGTAACCTGACTGTGCCATTCACCGATACGGTCCAATGGAGCAGCAATCTGACTTACATGCTGGAATCGAAGAATAAAACCACGGGCGATTACTTATCCATCACCCCTGAGTTTACGCTGAACAGTTCGGTCAGTTGGCAGGCAACGGATGATTTATCTTTACTCTCAACCGTGACTTGGTATGGCCGCCAGAAACCGAAGAAATATGATTATCAAGGGCTGCCAGTCACAGGGACTGCGCTCAATGAAGTCAGTCCGTATGCTATCTTTGGTCTCAGTGGCACCTACACCGTGACTAAAAATGTCAGCGTGACCACAGGTATTGAAAACTTGTTCGATAAACGCCAGTTCCGTGCGGGTAATGCTCAGAGCGTTGCGGGCATCGCAGGTGCCGGTGCGGCGACGTACAATGAACCGGGACGCACATACTTTGTTAGCTTGAATACCCAGTTCTAATCACTTCTCTGTATTAATGACAGAAACAGTCGATATCGGCTGTTTCTGTTTCATTTACCACCAAATATCTTCCATTCGTTATTCATTGCCTCAAAAGTCCTACCGAAAGCACGAGACGTTCAGACAGAGATGGTATCCATTCATTAATTATGGTTATTATGCGCTAGCCATTTTAGCTGATAAAACTCGGTGGCTACGGGCTAACTGAGAGCCGTTATCAATAGCTCAGTTGAATAAACTGTACATAACGATTCAGCAAAAATTTAATGTTGCTTTTATGTGAACGAATTAACACAGAGTTCAAATACTGATATGCTGGCTGGGCGAAACTGGGCGTCTTACCTTACACCTACTACCTCAGTGATGATGGCAAGTGGCAACAGATAGCCTGGCAAAATATATGACAATAAAAGCGAGGAGAGAGTCGTGCTAGAAGAATACCGTAAGCACGTAGCCGAGCGTGCTGCTGAGGGTATCGTCCCCAAGCCATTAGATGCATCACAAATGGCCGCGCTGGTTGAATCATTAAAGAATCCGCCTGCGGGCGAAGAAGCCTTCCTGTTAGATCTGCTGATTAATCGTGTACCACCGGGTGTTGATGAAGCCGCTTACGTTAAAGCCGGTTTTCTGGCTGCGATTGCCAAAGGTGATGCCCACTCCCCCCTGATTACCGCTGAGAAAGCAATTGAACTGCTTGGCACCATGCAGGGCGGCTATAATATTCATCCGCTGATTGATGCGTTAGATAATGAAAAGCTGGCTCCCATTGCGGGCAAAGCGCTATCTCACACGCTGTTGATGTTCGATAACTTCTACGATGTGGAAGAAAAAGCCAAAGCGGGTAACCCGCATGCCAAGCAAGTCATGCAATCTTGGGCCGATGCCGAATGGTATCTTTCTCGCCCTGCATTGGCCGAGAAAATTACGGTTACCGTATTTAAAGTCACCGGTGAAACGAATACCGATGACTTGTCCCCAGCCCCTGATGCTTGGTCACGCCCTGATATTCCATTGCATGCGTTGGCGATGCTGAAGAACGCCCGTGAAGGTATTCATCCAGATAAGCCGGGTAGCGTGGGTCCGATCAAGCAAATCGAAGAACTGAACAAAATGGGCTTCCCGTTGGCCTATGTCGGTGACGTGGTGGGTACCGGCTCTTCCCGTAAGTCAGCCACTAACTCAGTGCTGTGGTTTATGGGTGATGACATCCCTTACGTGCCGAATAAGCGCGGTGGTGGTGTAGTGCTGGGTAGCAAGATTGCCCCTATCTTCTTTAATACCATGGAAGATGCTGGCGCACTGCCTATCGAAGTGGATGTTGCTAAGCTCAATATGGGCGACGTCATCGATATCTTCCCGTATTTGGGTGAAGTTCGTCGTCATGATACCGGTGAGATTTTAGCCACTTTCGAGCTAAAAACAGACGTATTGCTGGATGAAGTGCGTGCTGGTGGCCGTATTCCATTGATCGTTGGCCGTGGCTTGACCACGAAAGCCCGTGAATCATTGGGTCTGCCAGCCAGTGACGTATTCCGTGTGGCGAAGCCTGTTGCGAAAAGCAATAAAGGCTTCTCCTTGGCCCAGAAAATGGTGGGCCGTGCTTGCGGCGTAGCTGGCGTGCGTCCAGGCGAATACTGCGAACCTAAAATGACTTCAGTGGGTTCACAAGATACCACCGGCCCGATGACCCGTGACGAGTTGAAAGACTTGGCATGCTTGGGGTTCTCGGCGGATCTAGTGATGCAGTCATTCTGCCATACTGCGGCTTATCCTAAGCCCGTTGACGTGACGACTCATCACACACTGCCTGATTTCATCATGAACCGTGGTGGCGTCTCGCTGCGCCCAGGTGATGGCATTATCCACTCATGGCTGAACCGTATGCTGTTACCGGATACCGTCGGCACTGGCGGTGACTCCCATACTCGTTTCCCTATTGGGATCTCCTTCCCTGCGGGTTCTGGTTTAGTCGCATTTGCCGCAGCAACCGGCGTTATGCCGCTGGATATGCCGGAGTCCGTGCTGGTGCGCTTTAAAGGGAAAATGCAACCGGGTATCACCCTGCGTGATTTGGTTCATGCCATCCCTTACTACGCTATTCAGGAAGGTCTGCTGACGGTTGAGAAGCAAGGCAAGAAGAACATTTTCTCTGGCCGAATTCTGGAAATCGAAGGTTTGCCAGAGCTGAAAGTCGAGCAAGCATTCGAACTGGCTGATGCGTCTGCGGAACGTTCTGCGGCGGGTTGTACCATCAAGCTGGATAAAGCGCCGATTACCGAATACCTGCAATCTAACGTGGTGTTGCTGAAGTGGATGATTGCTGAAGGTTATGGCGATCGCCGCACACTGGAGCGCCGTATCAATGGTATGGAAAGCTGGTTAGCGAACCCGAATCTGCTGGAAGGCGATGCTGATGCTGAATATGCCGCAGTGATCGAAATCGATCTGGCTGATATTACTCAGCCAATCCTGTGTGCGCCAAACGATCCCGATGATGCTCGCCTGTTATCTGATGTTGCCAACAGCAAAATTGATGAAGTGTTTATCGGTTCTTGCATGACTAACATCGGTCACTTCCGTGCGGCGGGTAAGTTGTTAGGCCAACATAAAGGCCAATTGCCAACGCGATTATGGGTTGCACCACCGACCAAAATGGATGCCGCGCAGCTGACGGAAGAGGGCTATTACAGCATCTTTGGTAACAGCGGTGCGCGCATTGAAATCCCAGGCTGTTCACTGTGCATGGGTAACCAAGCGCGAGTAGCTGACGGTGCGACGGTGGTGTCGACTTCAACGCGTAACTTCCCTAACCGTTTAGGTACTGGGGCGAATGTGTATCTGGCCTCGGCTGAATTGGCCGCCATCGCCTCGTTGTTGGGTCGCCTGCCGACACCGGATGAATACCAAACCTATATCGCTCAGGTTGATAAGACCGCAGAGGATACTTATCGCTACCTGAACTTTGATCAGTTGACCCAATATACTGAAAAAGCCGATGGTGTGATCTTCCAAACCGCCGTCTAAGTCGATATATTCTGCACCTGCTAAACAAACGGGGGGCCATTGGCCTCCCGTTTCTATTTTAAAAACCTCATTTGATTAAAATTTTTTAGCTATTTTTTGGCTTTGCGAGCTTGCGCCAAGTGAGGGGGCTAATAACGTTTAAACTAATAATACCCTTCTTAGTTGAGGTGACGACAGGCGTCGCGCCCCAATGATTTTGGGGACATTGATATCAGGAGGGCGTGCTATGGACTATGAATTCTTGCGTGATTTAACCGGGCAAGTGCTCGTTAGATTCTCCATGGGGCATGAAGTGATTGGGCACTGGCTCAATGAAGAGATTAAAGGTGACTTAGCCAAGCTGGATCAAATTGAAGCCGCCGCTGCTGAGGTGAAAGGCAGTGAGCGCCAGTGGCAACTCACTGGCCATGAATATACGTTGTGGTTAGACGGTGAAGAAGTGATGGTGCGCGCCAATCAACTGGATCTCGAAGGCGACGAGATGGAAGATGGCATGAATTATTACGATGAAGAAAGCCTTTGCCTTTGCGGCTTAGAAGATTTTCTTCTGGTGTTACAGGGTTACCGTCATTTTATTCAGACTAACTAGTGGCACGGGTGGCAGACCAGCAAAGCAGTGAACCGACCACTACCATTGCTACGCCCGGCCAGAAGGCGGGGGACGGGAGTGTATTGAGCCACAAGCTGGCAATCAGTATTGATAGCAAAGGTGTGAAGTAAGAGAGGGCAGCGACCAGTGTGGCGTTGCCTTTTTTCATGGCGATATCCCAGCACACGTAGGCCAGTGCGGTATTGGCGCCCATCAGGAGCAGTTCAAAACTCGCCCGTTGGGTGAAGTGCAATTCACCGGGTGTCAGCATAAAGAACATCAGCCATAAACACAGGGCGCAGGCGAGTAAAAACAACGGTAACGCGCCGGGACCTCGGCTATATAAACGAACCAGATTTGAATAAGCGGCCCACGTCAATGCGCCCACCAGTGCCAAACTGTAAGCCAATGGGTTGCTACTGACATTGGCGCTAAGGGTTTTGATGCTCAGTCCATCGCCACCGCTGACAACCCAGATAACACCAAAGAGCGCAAGGGCGGCACCAAGCCATAGCCACCAACGGGCGCGCAGTTTGAGGATCGGAACCGCTAACAGCAGCGTTAAGCTCGGCCATAAATAGTTAATCAGGCCAATTTCTAGTGTTTGCTGCCGATCATTGGCCATACCGATAGCCAGCGCGAACGCCACCATATACACCACAAACAGCACACCGCAGCCATACAGATAGGCAGGATGTTGCCCGCGTAATGTCGGTTTGCCCGCCACCAACCACACTAAAATTCCACTGACAGTATAAATAGCCGCGCCTGCGCCAAACGGCCCAAGTGTTTCGGACAGCCCACGTGTAAGGGCAACACTCATGCTCCAAAGCAAAATCGCAATGATGCCATACAGGGTAGGGAGGCGGTTCATGGCTAGGGCAGCGTCCTTGTGCAACGACAGAGGAAAAATAGGATCTTCTTATACCCTGTTAAACAGGAGGATGGGAATAGTGAGAGATCAATTATTAGCGAGTTAACCATCAGAACGATAAAAATCGAGATATGGCTGATTTTGCTACTTAAAAATCCCGGCCTAAACCGGGATTTTTAATATTAACTGACCCAAGTGTTATCAAACTTCTGGCACGTTACGGCCATAGTAAATTTCCTGCATTTCTTTGTATAACAGGCGAGTAATACGCTCTCGTTCTTGTGCACTTAGCTCTTCTGGCTTGGCATTGAACAGATAATGCTTCAAATCGAAATCCTTCAGCATCATCTTGGTATGGAAAATATTTTCCTGATAAACATTCACATCCATCATGTGGTACAGCGCTTTCATATCGTCTGACATAAAGTTCTGAATCGAGTTGATCTTATGATCGATAAAGTGTTTTACCCCATTGATATCTCGGGTAAATCCTCGCACTCGATAATCCATGGTGACGATATCGGATTCCAGCTGGTGGATCAGGTAATTCAGCGCTTTTAGCGGTGAGATCACTCCACAGGTAGAGACTTCGATATCCGCACGGAACGTGCATAGCCCTGCTTCAGGATGGCTTTCAGGATAGGTATGGACGCAAATGTGGCTCTTGTCCAAATGAGCGACGACCGTATTGGGAAGTGGGCCAGGGTGTTCCGAGGTATCAACATCACGAGGGTCTACCGGCTCTTCGCTCACCAAAATGGTGACACTGGCACCTTGCGGATCGTAATCCTGACGCGCGATATTCAATATATTTGCACCAATGATCGAGCAAGTCTCGCTCAAGATCTCGGTCAAGCGGTTGGCGTTGTACTGTTCGTCAATGTAGGCGATATAGCCATCGCGATCGTCTGCGGTCTCGGCATAACAAATATCGTAAATACAAAAACTCAGGCTTTTTGTCAGGTTATTGAAGCCGTGTAGTTTAAGCTTGGACAATTTGGTTCAGCTCCTTATGGATTATCAACAACGATACCCTTCTTGTTTTTCGTTGCTGCATTTTACATGTCGCAGCGATGACTCACTTGATTAAGGCATCCAACAGATATTGTGGTAATGCAAAGCTGCCAACATGAATGTCTGGATTATAGTAGCGGCAGGTTAGGCCCGCATCGGCAAAACGCTGTTGCAGTGTGGCGCTATCTAACTGGCGTAATAATGGGTTCTGACTCGCCCAAGCGAAGGTCATAATACCACCGTAATAGGTTGGGATTGCTGCCTGATAAAAGCTGACATCGCTGAAATAGTGGCTAAGCTTATTGTGGCTGTCGACCGCTTCATCTTGTTGTAAGAAGCACACCCCGTTTTGTGCAACAAAAATGCCGCCGTCGTTCAGGCTACGTGCGCATCCTTCGTAAAAAGCTGAGGTGAACAAGCTTTCCCCAGGGCCGATGGGGTCGGTACAGTCAGAGATGATGACATCGAATTTTTCAGTCGTTTGATTAACGAAGTTAACGCCATCATCAATAACGAGTTTGAAGCGAGGGTCATCGTAAGCACCGGCGCTGTGGTTTGGCAGGTATTGGCGACAGAACGAGACGACACCGGCATCAATTTCGACCATGGTGATCTGCTCGATATTTTTATGGCGGCTAACTTCGCGCAACATTGCGCCATCACCACCACCGATGATCAGCACCTTTTTTGCGTGGCCGTGAGCCAGCAAAGGAACGTGAGTCATCATTTCGTGATAGATAAACTCGTCACGCTCGGTGGTCTGCACGACGCCATCTAAAGCCATCACTCGGCCCAGTACAGGGTTTTCAAAAATCACCAAATCCTGATGCTCGGTTTTTTCGCGGTAAAGTACGTTTTCAACTGAAAAGTACTGGCCGAAGTTGGCATGTAATGTCTCATACCATAGTTCTTTCTGTGACATGTTCGGGGCTTCTCCTTCGCAGTAACAGCCATGAAAAATGGGGGGCAACATCATAGCCAACTCTGCCAGAGGTTGCACGGCGGAATTCCAAGCGGAAAAGAGATAGGTGGGATTGCTAGTTAGCGTAGGCCAATAAACTTAACGAGTCACGGGCTAAAGACTTGCACTTATTCGGTACAGGAATAGCAATGCCACGAAGGTCTTGATAACTCTCTTCGCCTAAGGCTTTCATATTGAAACTATTGTAGTTACGCAGGTCCCAGCTATTTTGCTGGGCAAAATAGACAATGGCTCGTTTAATTTCGTTATTGGGTAATTCGTTATATCCGCAATCATTTTTCAGATAAACGAATACCGCAGTCAGATCGGCGAGATCTTCTGCTTCAGATTCACTTAATGCAGAACTGGCAGATGAATATCCGCACAGAGTAAGCAGCAGCATAACTAACGTTGTTCTTTTCATCGCGGAGATAGGCTTGTTCATTGTTAACAGACGTTATCACATTGTGATGGTACAGAGTAAATTTTATTCTCCTCGTGAATATGACGCCATGAGGTTGTGAGCCATGCCAAGAACTTTTGCTATGCGAGGCATTGATTCGCAGAGTGATTGATTACGCCTTGACCTTCCCGTTAGGGGAGGGTTTATGCTCAGGCGCAATACACCTTATTGTTAATGCGAATACTGCTTTTGTGCCATTCAGGCACTCACCTGCGATAAATACTGATTTGTCATCAGCCGTTATCGATTTTCCAGAATGGAGACGACCATGCATCGCCGTGATTTTATCAAGTTAACGGCAGCTCTTGGAGCCGCCACTTCACTGCCTTTATGGAGCCGCGCGGCTTTGGCCGCAGATTTTTCACCGTTACCTATCCCGCCACTGCTCCAACCGGATGCCAATGGCAAAATTAAGCTGAATATTCAGACGGGGACGATGGCTTGGGTACCTTCCGCTGCCACCCAAACTTGGGGCTATAACGGCAATTTATTGGGGCCAGCCATTCGCTTGCAACGGGGCAAGCCAGTCACGATTGATATCACCAATGCCTTGCCAGAGACGACAACAGTGCATTGGCACGGCCTGGAAATCCCCGGTGAAGTCGATGGTGGCCCACAGGCGCTCATTCAGCCCGGAGCAACCCGTCAAGTCGCCTTCACACTCGATCAACCCGCCGCGACTTGCTGGTTCCATCCCCATACTCACGGCAAAACCGGTCGTCAGGTCGCGATGGGACTAGGCGGCTTGGTGCTTATTGATGACGTAGAAAGCGAGAAATTGCCCTTGCCTAAACAGTGGGGTGTAGATGATTTTCCGGTTATTTTGCAGGATAAGTTGCTCGGTAAAGATGGTCAGATTGACTATCAATTGGACGTCATGACTGCAGCTGTTGGCTGGTTTGGCGATCTGATGTTGACCAATGGTGCGCGTTATCCGCAACAAATTACGCCGCGTGGATGGGTGCGGTTAAGGCTACTCAACGGTTGTAATGCGCGTTCACTGAATCTGGCGCTAAGCGACGGCAGACCCATGTATGTCATCGGCAGCGATGGTGGTTTACTGGCTGAACCGGTCGCGGTACGTGAATTACCTATCTTGATGGGGGAACGTTTCGAAGTGCTGGTGGATACCTCGGATGGTAAGGCCTTAGATCTGGTGACTTTACCGGTAAAACAGATGGGCATGACATTAGCGCCGTTCGATAAACCACTGCCCGTATTACGCATCCAACCTTCATTGGTGGCTGGCAGTAAAGTATTACCAGACTCGCTGGTTGTGGTGCCCGCACTGGCCGATGCGACCGGTTTACAAGAGCGTTGGTTCCAACTGATGATGGATCCTAAGTTGGATATGCTGGGAATGCAGGCTTTGATGAGCCGTTACGGCATGCAAGCTATGGCGGGCATGAGCATGGATCACGGCGCCATGTCGGGCATGGATCATGGCAATATGGCGGGTATGGGCCATGGAAAAATGAATGGCATGGATCATGGCGCGATGAAAGCAGCACCAGCGTTTGATTTCAGCCATGCCAACATGATCAATGGCAAAGCATTTTCGATGACGGAAGCGGCATTTGATGCCAAACAAGGCCAATATGAGAAATGGACAGTTTCCGGAGAGGGCGACATGATGCTGCATCCATTCCATGTCCATGGTACGCAGTTCCGCATTTTGACTGAGAATGGTAAGCCGCCAGCAGAGCATCGCCGTGGTTGGAAAGATACCGTGAGAGTTGAAGGGGCGCGCAGTGAAATATTAGTGCGCTTTAACCATTTAGCCCCCGCCGCGATGCCTTATATGGCGCACTGTCATCTGTTGGAGCATGAAGACACCGGCATGATGTTGGGCTTTACCGTGAGCGCTTGAATTCATCCCCGGTAAGGTTGCCGGGGATTTTTTACTGGTCAGCGTGAGTGAATGGATGGAAGTTACGCATCTTTTGTCACGTGAACCGTTGCGTTATAGCGCAAGGAGCTCTGCCAAGGCCGGCTGAAGACGCTGCTCGCCACTTTTTTTATCATGCTTGATGATATAAGCCTGATAATAGCTAAAGCCCTCTTTTGGGACTTCCTCAAACACCCACTCTGAACGTCGCAGTGCAAGCAATGTCTTCACTGTCAGCCATACTCTCTGGATAAGAATACAGGCCATCACCACGCCGATAATTCTCAGTGCTAAGAGTAAATAGGGGCTAAGCGTGATCGTCAGATGCAGGGTTTGCTGTAGCGCTAAATAAATTAATGCCAGCTGTATGAGCATTTTGATTATCAGGAAAAGCGTAAAGAAAGAAGACAAACGCGCCACAGTGATAAAACAAGGGTTCTTTAACGATGAGCGAGTTTCGCGCACTGGGATACCTTGTACATAAGTCATCCATTGTGTTTTATCAGTAATGAGATGAGCGAAGCCTTTTTCAGTTTGATGATGTAAAGCGATAGAGACCCATACACTAAAAACCAGCCCCAAAATCAGTAAATAAAATATGGAGGCCGTTAAACCAAAAAATGCAACAAGCATGCATAACGTTGCAATGGAAGCAATTTTTGCAGAGGAAACCAGCATATTGGCGGATTGATATCTCATCCAAACAGTCCTTTCTTATAGATTAGTTAGCAAGTGAATTATTTCTATGATTTGGTCAATTATTATACCTCGCAAAACTCATCGACAAGTCAGTGGTCAGAGTTCTTCATAACTTTTCATATCTTTTCCACTTGGGGATTAATCTTTTTGTTTCACTGCTATCAATGCACCGATGGGGGCATTTTTGCTATACTCTGCGCCCTCAAACGCTGGCTGCCACTAAGGGATATTTCCTGATTTGTGTTAAGCTAAGGGCATTACTCTGTATCCATAAGCCAATTTCAATCAGCGCTTAATGGATATAAAATCAATTAATTCAAATAGGTATGTTGGCTGTGAAACATATTGTAGAAGTCATGATTTCCGAACAGGAAGTAAAAACCCGCATTGCCGAATTAGGCCGCCAAATCTCAGAACACTATCGCGATAGCGGCAGTGAAATGGTACTGGTCGGGTTGCTTCGTGGTTCATTTATGTTTATGGCTGATTTATGTCGTGCCATAGATGTTTCTCATGAAGTCGATTTTATGACGGCCTCCAGCTATGGCAACGGCATGAGTACGACTCGTGATGTCAAAATCCTAAAAGATCTGGATGAAGATATCCGTGGTAAAGACGTGCTGATTGTTGAAGACATCATCGACTCCGGTAATACGTTGAGTAAAGTGCGTGAGATTCTGCAACTGCGTGGGCCAAAATCACTGGCTATCTGCACCTTGTTAGATAAGCCGCAGCGTCGTGAGGTCCAAGTGCCTGTAGAGTGGGTCGGTTTTGCGATTCCAGATGAATTTGTTGTGGGCTATGGTATTGATTATGCACAGCGTTATCGGCACTTACCTTATGTCGGTAAAGTGGTGATGTTAGACGAGTAGTAAGAACCACTCACTTTAGGCGCACGCAAACTGTTTTAGCTTGATACGCCTTTTTTGAAGATAAAGTGTGTGGTTTTAACTGATTCAGTGCGGTATTGATTGATGGGAGAGGGCGCGTTTTACCGTACCCTCCCATAGACTGATTAGTCTTCTTTGGTTTTTTGCTGCAACAACTCAGCCATGGCTTTGCGATAGACCATTTCAAGGCTACCCAAGCTGGTGGCAGATACTTCTAAATCACGCAGTAAGCCGTCTTCAATCCCGTATACCCAACCGTGAATCATCGCTTTTTGTCCACGCTTCCACGCTGAACGAACAATCGTCGAATGACCTAAGTTGTACACTTGTTCTACCACGTTAATTTGGCATAACACATTGCTACGTTCTTCTTGCGGGAGTTCGCCCAGCAGTGAACTGTGCTTATACCAAAGATCACGGATATGCAGTAACCAGTTATCAATCAACCCCATCTCTTCGCCTTTGATGGCGGCTTCAACACCACCGCAGCCAAGGTGACCACAAATAATGATGTGTTCAACTTGTAGAACGTCGATGGCGTATTGCACCACAGACAAGCAGTTAAGATCGGTATGGATAACCAAGTTTGCAACATTACGGTGAACAAATAACTCGCCAGATTTCAAACCGGTAAGCTGCTCCGCAGGGACGCGACTGTCTGAGCAGCCAATCCACAGGAAGCGAGGTTTCTGGGCTTCTGCCAGGTGCTCAAAAAAACCGGGATCGTCTTTACTGATGGTGTTTGACCATGTCCGATTATTCGCGATGAGCTTTTCTATTTCTTTCATGAATGTAAATAGCCTGTAATGAACGGATTGCGATAGAATAATATACGGCAATGATTCCAATTTTGAAATCGGAACTGTAGTTCCTTTGATGACGCAATTTTGTCTACGTAACATCAACTCGGTGTCAGCTTGGATACCTTTTACCCTCAGTGATCTGCTTCAAAGGGGGGTAGGTTAAGTCAGGGATGAATGTATCGCGACAACTGAGATACCCATTGAATAAGGTCCTTTTTTACTTATGACATATGCACTGGAAATAACGCAACTGACCAAAACCTATGCGGGTGGCGTTCAGGCACTGCGTGGCATTGATCTGCACGTAGAAGCAGGCGACTTTTATGCGCTGCTCGGGCCAAATGGTGCGGGTAAATCTACCACCATTGGCATTATCAGTTCATTGGTGAACAAAACATCGGGCAAAGTAAATGTGTTTGGTTACGATATCGATCAGGACATCGTGAATGCTAAACGTCAGCTTGGGCTCGTGCCACAAGAATTTAACTTTAATCCGTTTGAAACGGTCTTGCAGATTGTGGTCACCCAAGCGGGGTATTACGGTGTGACGCGGCGCGAAGCGCTGCAACGTGCTGAAAAATACCTCAGCCAGTTGGATTTGTGGAGCAAACGTGACGAGCGTGCGATTCGTCTATCGGGCGGGATGAAGCGCCGTTTGATGATTGCTCGTGCCCTAATGCATGAACCTAAATTACTGATCCTCGATGAGCCTACCGCCGGTGTTGATATCGAATTACGCCGTTCGATGTGGGGCTTCCTGAAAGAGCTGAATGCACAGGGAACCACTATCATCCTGACTACGCACTATTTGGAAGAAGCTGAGATGCTGTGCCGCAATATCGGCATTATCCAGAACGGCGAATTGGTCGAAAATACCACGATGAAACAGTTGCTGGGTAAACTCGAATCCGAAACCTTTATTTTTGATTTGGCGATCAAAAGCCCGCTACCTAAGCTGGAAGGCTATAGTTATCGTTTGACGGATACCTCAACGTTGGAAGTTGATGTTAAGCGTGAACAGGGGCTCAATGGACTATTTAGCCAACTGAACGCACAAGGAATTCAGGTACAAAGTATGCGTAACAAGGCTAACCGTCTGGAAGAGCTGTTTGTCACCTTAGTCAATGGCAATGGGGGAGAAAAAGCATGACCCGCCTGTATTGGGTAGCTCTACAGAGTATTTGGATCAAAGAGATCACGCGTTTTGCGCGTATCTGGATTCAAACACTGGTGCCGCCAGTGATCACCATGTCGCTCTATTTCGTTATTTTTGGCAACCTGATCGGGTCCAGAATCGGGGATATGGGGGGCTTTGATTACATGCAGTTTATCGTCCCTGGCCTGATTATGATGGCGGTTATCACGAACTCATATGCCAACGTCGCGGCGTCATTCTTTGGGGCAAAATTCCAGCGTAGCATTGAAGAATTGCTGGTGGCACCCGTGCCGACCCATATCGTGATTATCGGTTATGTCGGTGGTGGGGTGGCGCGTGGTATCTGTGTCGGTATTCTGGTCACGATTATCTCACTGTTCTTTGTGCCGCTGCACGTCCACTCTTGGTCAATGATTGCGCTGACATTATTGCTGACCGCGATAGTCTTTTCTCTCGGTGGTTTGTTGAATGCGGTATTTGCCAAAACATTCGATGATATCAGTTTGGTGCCTACCTTTGTGCTGACGCCATTGACCTATCTAGGCGGGGTATTTTACTCATTATCACTTCTGCCGCCGTTCTGGCTGGCCGTGTCGAAGCTTAATCCTATCGTGTATATGATCAGCGGCTTCCGTTATGGGTTCCTCGGTATTACCGATGTGCCACTGGTGTTTACCATCGGTGTGCTGGTGGTGTTTATTGCGGTGTTTTATGCATGGGCTTGGTTTTTGATTGAGCGTGGGCGTGGGCTTCGTACCTAAACGCGACAGCGTGACTACGTTCACTAACTGGCTTTATACAATAAAAAAATGGCGCCCTACCAGAGCGCCATTTTTCTTTTTATCCGCCTAAATAACCAACTGACTAATCAGACTCCATCACTGCTGGGGCTGGCGTCACCTGACCTGGCTCATTGGCAATCCGCTCGGCCATGGTTGGAATTGAGTCAGTACGCAAAATATAAAGCCGTTTCAGTGTAAATGGATTATCACCCGGTTTTACCTTGCCTTGCATCGTCGTCACCGCTAAATGGAAACCTGCACTTTTTGCTGCATCTATGGCAGTTTGGTTAAACCCACCAAAGGGATATGACAGGAAAATAACATGCGGATTAAATTGCGATAACGCACGACGTGAATGCTCAAAATCAAAAACAATATTGTGATAAGAACGACTCAATAAAATCGGGTTACGCTTATTATCCGTCCGATGTAAAAAGTGTGTATGAGATTGAATATCAAATACATCTTGAATCTCTTTCAGCTCGGCAATACTCATAAACTGTAATGAGTCAGGATTCCATTTTTGAGGATGCCGCTTAATTCGCGATGAAATAATAAATGCCGTGGCTCGGAAACCATTTTCTTTCAAAATGGGGTACGCATAGCGGTGGACGGATTTAAGGCCATCATCAAATGTCAGCACCACGACTTTTGCTGGCAGGTTTATCTTATTGTTCAGATAACCTTCAAGCTGATAAAGCGAAATGGTGTCATAACCCGTCTGCTTGAGATAGGTCATCTGGTTACTGAATGCCGCATCAGACGTGGTGGTCGAGGTATTTAAGAAACGCTTATTCTCTTCATTCCGCAACATATGATGATAAGTCAGAATTGGAATACCGTTGTCGATTTCAGCATCAACACTGCTGACATATCCCAAGCGGTCGCCAATATTGACCTGATACCAAGTGTTACCTGACCTATCTTTCAGCTTACCGACAATGGGGTAGCGCAAGTTCTCTTCCAGCGTTGCAAATTGCTCGCTGTCGGCATCTGCTGCGAGATAAACCGTCGTGGTACGCTTAATCAGAATATTTTGATTCGGCAACGGCTTATTCAGGTCACCTAGAATATCGTTGGTTTTTCGGGCTTTATTGATATCGCGTAAATCGTTTTTATCAATAAAACCAATACCGTTACCAAATTTAAATTCATAGTATTCCGCCGCTGCAGGCAACACCTGAATAAGTTGATCTTCTTTTATCTCACCGACAGGAATGACCCGTTCGCCGACCAGCGAATATATTTCGCTATCACGTTCCGCAACCATATATTTCGGGAGAAGTACTGCATCTTCAGGCAAGAGATCTGCATGGGTTGCCGGCATCATTACCGACATGACAACACCGAGTAGCATCCCAATAGCTATTCTGTTTTTATGCCACATTATCGTTCTACTTATGCGCATTCGGCGCTGGATTGAAAAGGGAGAAAATCTGGTGCGCTAGCATAGCATGAGACGCAGAGAGTTGAGAAAGGCGATATTGGACAAAGACATTATTTATTACGATTAAATTCCAGCATTAACAACAATTAACTAACTATTAATTCACGAGTTACGTAAAACGATTTGCCATGACAGAGAGATGACATCCCGAATCACATACACTAGTAATGTGATTCGGGTAAGAGAACGTAGCCAACACCGCTGTCGCGTTAAGATCGAAGGGAATACCCAAAGTCATTGGCGTGACAGCAAGGCGGCAAGTAAACGCATCCCGATGAGCTTACATTAGTAAGTGATTCGGGTAAGAGAACGTAGCCAACACCGCTGTCGCGTTAAGATCGAAGGGAATACCCAAAGTCATTGGCGTGACAGCAAGGCGGCAAGTAAACGCATCCCGATGAGCTTACATCAGTAAGTGATTCGGGTAAGTGAACGTAGCCAACACCGCTGTCACGTCAAGGGCGAAGGGTCATTAGGCAACCTGAACAGGAACAGCCTTAGCCCTACGCTGCAACTGATTCTCACCCTCGAAATAAGCGACTTTCGGGTGATGCAGGCGAGCCTCGGCATCTGACATCTGCACATATGAACAGATAATCAGCTTATCGCCCACACAAGCGCAGCGCGCTGCTGCGCCATTCACAGAGATGATCCGTGAGCCACGCTCAGCAGCGATTGCGTAAGTAGAAAAACGCTGACCATTATCAACGTTATAAATATCAATCGCTTCATATTCCAGAATACCAGCGGCTTCCAGAAAATCCTGATCAATGGCGCAGGAACCTTCATAGTGCAAATCAGCTTGAGTGACTTTGACTCGATGCAGTTTGCCTTGCAACATAGTGCGTATCATAACTCTTACCTTTGACCCCGATTAAGCGAATACCCGATTCCGTCATCAACTGATCCCGAACCAATTGCTCAGTTTTGCTGATTTTATATCACTTGTCTATCACGATGCGATAGAAATGCCCCAATGAGAATCAGTCGCGCAGATTCACTTGCTGGTTATCGATTAGCCGCGCTTTACCTAACCAAGCAGCCATTAGAATCACGGCTTGTTTGCTATCTACCGTCAGTGGTTGCAAGGTCTCCGCGTCGCGGATAAACAGTTCATCTGGGGTAAAACCGGCAAGACGTAACTGCTCAGCAGTCTCTGCGAGTAAATCATCAATTTGCCGTTCACCGGCGGTGAGCTTCTCTGCCAGTGCTTGCATGATTTTATAGAGCTGGGGAGCAATTTTCCGCTCTTCGGCAGTCAAATATCCATTACGTGAGCTTAAGGCTAAACCATCTTTAGCACGGACAATCGGGACACCGACAATATTGATGTCGTATCCCATATCCGCCACCATTTTGCGGATCAGCGCTAACTGCTGATAATCTTTTTCGCCAAAACAGGCAATATCCGGCTGCACCAGATTAAACAGCTTGCTGACAATGGTTGAAACGCCGCGGAAATGCCCAGGGCGGCTAGCGCCTTCCAAAATGGTCGATAGCGCAGGCACATCGACATAAGTCTGACTTTCTAGCCCGGCGGGATAAACATCGGTGGCGGCGGGGGCAAACACTAAATCAACGCCGTGTCGCGTCAGCTTTTCGCAATCTTCCTGCAACGTTCTTGGGTAGTGAGCCAAATCATCAGCGCGTTCAAATTGCATTGGGTTGACGAAAATACTCACCACCACCACATCAGCGCGAGTTTTGGCATCTTCCACTAACGTCATATGCCCTTCATGTAGGTTGCCCATCGTGGGGACCAACGCGACACGCTTACCCTCTTGACGCCAACGGCGCATTTGCTGGCGTAGGAGTGGCAGAGTTTCGATTATCAGCATTTCTTTCCTCCCCCCTTTACGCTTGACGTTGTAGGGGGAGCGAGGTTCATATACCCGATGAACTGAATTGAGTCCGTTCATCGGCGTACATGCTCTTGCTATCGACTACAATGCCAAGTCCTATGGGGATAATTTTTCAATAATAACTTACTGGAAGGTGTGCTCTTCAGCAGGGTAGACACCACTTTCAACTTCTTGGATATACAGCTTAATGGCCGCGCGAATATCACCCGCACTTTGCGCTAAGAAGTTTTTGCTGAATTTGGGGGTATGACCGCCTGTAATGCCCAGCGCATCATGCATAACAAGAATTTGGCCATCGGTCACATTTCCTGCACCAATCCCAATAACCGGAATCGATAGCTCTTCACTGAATTGTTTTGCCAACGCAACGGGAACGCACTCCAATACCAATAATTGCGCACCGGCAAGTTCAAGAGCCAAGGCATCTTTTAGCAACTGATTGGCCGCCACTTCTTCACGGCCTTGCACTTTGTAACCGCCAAAGATATTCACTGACTGAGGCGTTAGCCCTAAGTGGCCGCAAACAGGCACGGCACGC
This sequence comes from Yersinia massiliensis, assembly GCF_003048255.1. NCBI lineage: Bacteria > Pseudomonadati > Pseudomonadota > Gammaproteobacteria > Enterobacterales > Yersiniaceae > Yersinia > Yersinia massiliensis. The sequence continues at coordinate 3,957,503 of NZ_CP028487.1, read as the reverse complement.
TCAGCTAACATGCGAACGGTATCGCATAACCAGCTACCACCTTCCACTTTGACCATGTTGGCCCCAGCACGCATCAGCTCTGCCGCGTTAGTGAATGTTTGCTCAGGTGTGGCATAACTCATAAACGGCATATCAGCCAATAACAGGCAATGTGGCGCACCACGGCGCACGGCACGGGTATGGTATGCCACATCAGCGATGGTGACAGGGAGCGTTGAGTCAAACCCTTGCAAAGTCATACCGAGCGAATCCCCCACCAGCAGGACTTCAATACCCTGCTCGGCGAATAACTGGGCAAAACTGGCATCATAGGCGGTCAGTGTGGCGAACTTACGCTTTTCTTGCTTCCATTGGCGTAAGTGGCTCATGGTGGTGGCTTTCATCACTCTTTCTCCTGAAATGGGGTTAAAATGGAAAGGAGATATCAGATAGGAATAGTAGGGTTATTTTCGTTCGAGATTATCAGTGTTTGGGGCGGGTTACCAAGGCACAAGTCCATTTTTATCCACTAATGCTAAGCGCGTAGCAAGTGCTTCGCCATCAGGGAAGATAAGATCAGGTGCGATGTCTGCGAGTGGATACAGCATAAACTCACGCTCTTTCAAACCATAATGCGGAACTATCAGGCGGTCAGTTTTTATCACCTGATCGCCGTACAGCATTATATCCAGATCCAGTGTCCGCGGCCCCCACCGTTGTTCTTTCCTGACTCTTCCCTGATTGCGCTCAATGGCTTGAGTGTGATCCAGCAATTGCTCTGGTGGCAGTGACGTATCCAGAGCAACCACCGCATTGAGGAAATCGGGTTGATCCTGCGGGCCTAAGGGTTTGGTACGATAAAAAGGCGAACACGCCACTAACCGAGTGCGCGGCAAATGCGCCAATGCCTCCAACGCAGTTTTAACCTGCTGAAGTGGCATGGACTGATTACTTCCCAGCGCGATATAAACTCGGATCATGATGCGAATTATGCCCCTTCTTTGCGTGGCGCAGGCTTACGCGGGCGACGAGTTCGGGAGCGGCGTGGTGCCGGATCAGCCCCTAACGTATTCAGCATATTTTTCTGTTGCAGTGGCGTTGCTTCTTGGAATTCCCCCCACCACTGTGCAAGGCGCTGCAACTCATGGTTGTTTTCCACTTCGGCACGCAGTGCTAACAGATCGTAAGCAGCGCGGAATTTTGGATGCTCCATCAGCTTGTGCGCACGTTTACCTTGGCGGCGAGACAGGCGTAATTGCAGCAGCCAGATATCCCGTACCAACGAAGTAATACGCTTCGGTATCGCCAGAGAACGGCACTCTTCATCCAGTACATCGTTCATTGCCAAAGCGAAAGCATCGTAGTAGGCCAGCCCACTTTCTTGCGTTAACTTCTGCGCATGCTCAATCAGTGGGTACCAAAGCATCGCGGCAAACAAGAAGGCCGGATTGACGCGCTGATCATTATGCAGACGATGGTCAGTATTTTTCAGCACCTGAACCAGTATGCGCTCCATAGGGGAGTCATGCTGCTCAGTAAAGTTACGGGCAATCAGTGGGAATAATGGCTGGAACAGTTGGTATTCACACAGTTTTAAATAGGTTTTGTAGCCATAACCCGATTGCAGCAGTTTGAGAGATTCCTCAAACAAACGAGCGGGTGGGATATCACGCAGCAATGACGCTAAACGCGGGATTGGCTCAGCGGTTTCTGGGCTGATCGTCATATCCAATTTAGCGGCAAAACGCACTGCTCGCAGCATCCGCACCGGATCTTCACGGTAGCGTGTTTCTGGGTCGCCAATCAGCCGGATAATGCCTTCATTCAGATCACGTAAACCGCCGGTGTAATCACGCAGCGCAAAATCTGAAATGCCGTAGTAGAGGCTATTAATGGTGAAATCGCGGCGTTGTGCGTCATCTTCAATGGTGCCAAAAATGTTGTCACGCAGCAGCATGCCACTTTGTGCCTGCTGGGAAGAGTTTTTATCGCTATCTTCGGCTTGCAGTTGCTCGTGATGACCACGGAAGGTCGCCACTTCAATAATTTCTGGGCCAAACATGACGTGGGCCAGACGGAAACGGCGGCCGACCAGACGGCAGTTACGGAATAATTTCCTTACTTGCTCTGGGGTCGCGCTGGTGGTGATATCAAAATCTTTAGGTTTTTTGCCCAGCAACAAGTCACGAACGCCGCCGCCAACCAGATAGGCTTCATAGCCAGATTTATTCAGGCGATAGAGCACCTTCAGCGCATTATCGCTGATTTCTCTGCGAGAGATATTGTGCTGATCTCGCGGAATAATGGTCATTGGACTCTCTTGCGAAGCCGATGCCGCATGATTCTTGCGCCCAGTATTTGCTCTGGCGGGCCTTCTTTCTTTGCGGGCCACGTTATCTTCACCGCGCACATTATCTTTACGGGTACTGCTATCACGGGCCGAGTCGTCACGGTCAGTTTTGCTATCGCGGGTCGATTTATCATCGCGAATCAGTACCTTACGGCAGAAATTGGCTACTCGGGTAAAAATGGTACACCTCGATAGTGGCTAATAAATATCAGAACGACAGAAAAACAGCGGCTAATCATAGCTCACCCTACTTCTTTTGAGAATGCTGTTGTGTTTTCAGCGACAATTATCAGCCTGCTGAAATAGGGTTTATTGACCCTGAAATCCTGAGGCAGGAATAGTTGCCAACGACCAGTTTTCGACGGCAAAACGTAATAATAATGTTAAATCAAGATCTTGCCAATTTTCAGGTAACGGTTGATGCAAAAACGTCAGCGCTTCAACTAACACTGGTCGCGGATCGCCATTTGGCAGCGGCGGCGCATGATTTTGCTTGGATAGCTTATTACCGTCATGATTCAACGCCAATGGCAAATGCACATAGCTGGGAACCGGTTGCTGCAACTGTTGATAAAGCGCGATTTGGCGCACCGTCGGCTCAATCAAATCAGCTCCGCGCACGATTTCCGTGACACCTTGAAAAGCGTCGTCGACCACAACAGCCAGATTATAGGCGAATAAGCCATCTCGGCGGCGAATAATAAAATCTTCTTTTGCCAGCGCGGGATCGGCATGCAGTTCACCGAGCAATTTATCATAAAAGGCATAAACCGGCTGAGTCTGTCGCAAGCGAATGGCGGCACCGTTGGCGGGCAAATGGCGTTCACGGCAATAACCGTCGTAGTAGCCCCCAATTTGCTGAATTCGGCTACGGGTGCAAGTGCAATAATAGCTCAGCCCTTGTTGTGCCAACCAGTCTAAGGTTGCGCGATAAGCTTCATGGCGCTGAGACTGATAGATAACAGAGCCGTCCCAATGGAGGCCATAATGGTCTAATGTGGCGAGAATACGTGCCGCTGCACCTGGGATTTCACGTGGGGGATCAATATCTTCAATGCGAACGAGCCATTGCCCACCTTGAGCGCGAGCTTGCAAATAACTCCCCAGTGCCGCAATCAATGAACCGAAATGCAAATCGCCAGAGGGGGAGGGCGCAAAGCGGCCGACATACTGATTCTGCTGGCGGTCAGAGTGATGGATAGTATCGGGCATAAAAGTAGGGAAAGGGGATCCAGCTTATGAAATACGGTGCCGGAAAGAGTTCTGACACCGTATTTACCCGTCGTTCTAGGCGTTGCAGGGTTATGAGTGCAACGCCAATAAATTGGGGTAGGCTTATTAACCAGCCATCTGCTTTTCGCGGATTTCGGCTAGGGTTTTACAGTCAATGCACAAATCTGCAGTTGGCCGCGCTTCCAGACGGCGAATACCGATCTCTACGCCACAAGATTCGCAGAAGCCGAAATCGTCATCCTCAACTTTCTTCAGCGTTTTCTCGATCTTTTTGATCAGTTTGCGCTCACGGTCGCGGTTGCGAAGTTCAAGACTAAACTCTTCTTCCTGTGCGGCACGGTCTACCGGATCAGGGAAATTAGCCGCTTCGTCTTGCATGTGCGATACAGTACGGTCGACTTCATCCCTGAGTTGGTTGCGCCATGCTTCAAGGATCAGCTTGAAGTGCAACAACTGGGCCGCATTCATATACTCTTCGCCGGGCTTCTCTTGGTACGGCTCTACCCCAGCGATGGCGAGAATGCTCAAGGACGAGGTTTTACGTTTTTGCCCTTCTTGCATGATGCTTCTCCTACATTCATACGCACTATCGAAATCCCCAAGACGGGGAAAAATCAGGCCGCTATAAATAACAGAAGGAAGGTAGGTTGGCAATTATTCCTGTCGCCTGCTTGACAATGATGTGAAGGAAGGCGTATCTAGCGAGTCGCTTGACCCCATAATCGCTTTTTTATTCAGCGCTTTTGGTGACAGCGTTTCGTCCAGTAATAACGGTAAGCGAACATCCAATGCAATACCGTCAGGCGATAGTTGAAAACCGTAGCAAATAACCTCCACTCCTGCTTGCTGAGCCTGGGCCAGCAATTCTGCATAGCGATTGTCAATGTGTCGGGCAGCAGAAACTTGCCTGATACCCGTATGCAATACGGCAAAAAAAAGTACCGCCCGGTGACCGTCGGCAACCATGCTTTGTAACTCCCTGAGATGCTTTTGTCCCCGTAGGGTGACAGCATCCGGGAAGTACCCACACTGTTGCTGTAATAAGGTGACCGACTTGACTTCAATATAGCAGTTAGACCTATTTTCTGCCTGCAATAACAAGTCTATACGGCTGTTCTCATCCCCATACTTAACTTCTCTTTTGACAGAAGTGTAACCAGATAATTCAATGATCTGATTATTATCTATCGCTAAACTCACTAACTCATTGGCACGCATCGTATTTACGCAGATCCAATCCCCCTCTTGGGTATGCGTCAGTTCCCAACTGTGGGGATACTTACGTTTCGGATTTTCCGAAGTTGAATACCAAACGGTATCTCCTGGCGTAGCGCATCCGGTCATCGCTCCTGTATTAGCGCAATGAATGGTTAATGATTCTCCGGCGGGCGTCACAATATCAGCTAAAAATCGTTTATACCGCTGGATAAGTGTGGCCGATTGTAATTTTGGCTCATAAGTCAGTAGGGGTTTAATGGGCATCAGATATCCTTGCTACTGCCCGTCAACGGCCAGCTTTGAATGACGTTATAACGAGTGCGGCCACGTGCGAAAACAGATTCATACAATGAGAAATGATCCCCGCGGAAGCTTTCATTTTGGGTTTTGGCTGGTAGAGCGACTGGGCGCACAGCGCCACGCAGTAGGGTCACATGGGGATGAAAAGGCAGCGGCGTTTGATAACAACCACTGCGTGCGGCCTGTGAGCGCAGTAATTGCGCTAATTGCAACAACCCTCGAGGCGGGTTTTTACAACCGAGCCATACCACGCCGGAACTGGGCCAATGACCAATATCATCTAGCATCACGTTAAAGCCTGATTGACTGATGCGGCCCGCTTGCTGTTGTAATACTTGCGCTTTGGCAGCGCTCACCTCACCGAGAAAAGCCAGTGTCAGGTGCAGATTCGCTGCGGCAATCGGATGTCCTGCCTCCGGTGGGAGATGGTCTGCCCGCCACTGTACAATTTTTTGTTGTAGCGGCTTAGGCAGTGCCAGTGCAAAGAACAGGCGGCGGTTAGTTTTATCAACGGCATTAATCATTAGATTGGCATAATCACTCGGCTAAATACGCTACAGGGTCATGATGGTATAATGGCTGACGATAAATGTGGAGAACAGAGGGAAGAATGTGGTGAGTTTGAGAGAAAGTGATGCGATGGCCGCTTTACCGGTAGGTGAAGTGCTCAACGAGATAATGGCCGCGCTGCAAAACTCATCGCAAGTCTTACTCCATGCCCCTACGGGGGCAGGAAAATCGACGTGGTTGCCGCTGCAAATCCTAAAATATAGCGGGTTCGCGGGTCGCATTATCATGCTGGAACCACGGCGCTTGGCGGCGAAGAATGTCGCGTATCGTTTGGCTGAGCAATTGGGCGAACAGCCGGGCCAGACGGTAGGTTATCGGATGCGGGCTGAAAGCAAAAGCGGGCCAGAAACACGTCTAGAGGTGGTGACCGAAGGCATTTTGACACGCATGTTGCAGCAAGATCCCATGCTCACGGGCGTCTCTTTGGTCATCCTTGATGAGTTTCATGAACGCAGCTTGCAGGCTGATTTGGCGTTAGCGCTATTGCTGGATGTGCAGCAGGGGCTACGGGATGATCTGACGCTGCTGCTGATGTCGGCGACACTCGATAATTCGCGCCTATCCGCCCTTTTACCTGCCGCGCCCGCGATTGTTTCCGCGGGTCGCAGTTTCCCTGTTGAGCGAAGCTATCAGCCGTTATCGAGCCACGAACGGCTAGAGGATGGTATCGCCAATCGGGTAAAACGCTTGCTCAATGAGCAATCCGGTTCTTTGTTGCTGTTTTTACCCGGTGTCGGTGAAATTCATCGGGTCATGGAGCGCTTGCAGGGTGAAGTGGCCCACGATACGGACCTCTGCCCGTTGTACGGCGCATTGCCGCTCAGCGAGCAGCAAAAAGCGATCCAGCCTGCACCTGCTGGCCGACGCAAAGTGGTATTGGCGACTAACATTGCTGAAACCAGCCTCACGATAGAAGGTATCCGGCTAGTGGTCGATAGCGGATTGGAACGGGTCGCGCGTTTTGATGTCAAAAACGGCTTAACGCGCTTAGTTACCCAACGTATTAGTCAGGCGTCGATGGTGCAACGTGCTGGGCGAGCCGGGCGTTTGGAGCCCGGTATTTGCTGGCATCTGTTTGCCAAAGAGCAGGCCGAGCGGGCAGCGGAGTACAGTGAGCCAGAAATTCTAAACAGTGATCTCTGTAGCCTGTGGTTGGAACTGCTGAATTGGGGCTGTCAGGATGCCACACAACTCACTTGGCTTGATTCCCCTCCATTAACGGCGCTGGCTGTCGCGCGCGAGTTATTACAGCGATTAGGTGCGATTGACGTCACCGGCCGCGTGACCAGTACGGGGCGTGCGATGGCCCGTTTAGGCTGCGAGCCACGGTTGGCGGCGATGCTCTGTTTTGCGACAGAACAAAGTCCGGATGCGCTGGCTACAGCAGCGTTGTTGGCGGCCATTTTGGAAGAGCCGCCGCGTACGGGTCAGATTGATTTACATGATTGGCTAAGCCGCCCGCAGCCCCATTGGCAACGGCGTGCTCGGCAATTGACGCAGAGAATCAATGGGCAAGTGGGCTCAGTTGACAGTGATCTTGCGGGCCAGTTACTCGCGCAGGCTTATCCCGATCGCATTGCACAGCAACGCGGGCAAGATGGTCGCTATCTGTTGGCGAATGGTATGGGTGCAGCCATGGCGCAAGACGAGGCGTTGTCACGTTCACCTTGGCTGGTGGCTGCCAGCTTATTACAAAGCAACAGTGGGCCAGATGCGCGCATTTTACTGGCATTGCCCATTGATATCGACAATCTGACAAAGCAACTTCCTCGGCTGGTGGACGAACAAACTACCGTGGAGTGGGACGAAGCAAAAGGGACGCTACGGGCTTGGCGGCGTTGGCAAGTTGGGCGGTTAACGTTACGCGCGCAGCCGTTGGCTAAACCCAGTGATGAGGCATTACAATCTGCTTTGTTGCATTGGGTGCGTGAGCAGGGGCTGCAAGTGCTGAATTGGGATGACCATGCCGAACAGCTTCGTACCCGTTTGCAATGCGCCAGCCGCTGGCTCTCAGAAGAGCCGTGGCCCGCGGTTGATGATGACAGCTTATTGGACAAGCTTGAGCTATGGTTGCAACCTTCGTTATCGGGCGTGCGTGACCTTAAACGGTTGCGTCAAGTGAACCTCGTCGAGGCATTGACCCGCTTATTGACCTGGCAGCAACGTCAACGGCTGGATACTGAGCTACCAACTCATTACACTGTGCCCACGGGTAGCCGCCTATCGATTCGCTATGAAATCGACCGGCCTCCCGTGTTGGCCGTGCGTTTACAGGAAGTTTTCGGTGAGCAGCACAGCCCAATGCTGGCTAACGGTCGGGTAGCTGTGGTGCTTGAACTGCTTTCTCCGGCCCATCGGCCGCTACAGATTACCGGTGATTTAGCCGCCTTCTGGCAGGGGGCCTATCGAGAAGTACAAAAAGAGATGAAAGGGCGTTATCCCAAGCATGTTTGGCCGGATGACCCTGCAAATACTCGCCCGACCCGCAGAACTAAGAAGTATCAGGATAAATAATATCCTCTGGTTAACCACCCATAATTTCAGATGTTTCCCCTTTCCATTAAGGGCATTGGGGAACACATTAAGCCGCAATAATCGCCAATGCGCGTGGAGAGAAAGACATGTCTGGGGATGATCGCGAGCCAATAGGGCGCAAGGGCAAGAAAGCCCAACCCAAAGCCGCACCGAAACGGCCACTGCGCCGGCGGCGTGATGAAGATGAATACGAAGAAGACTATTTGGATGATGACGACCACGACGATGATGACTATGACGACGAGGAAGAACCGATGCCAAGAAAGGTAGCATCACGTCCCCCCCGCAAAAAACGCCGCTGGCTTGGGTTATTGATCAAACTGTTCTTGGTCGGTGCCGTTGTGTTAGCCGTTTATGGGGTGTACCTCGATTCGCAAATCCGCAGCCGTATCGATGGCAAAGTGTGGCAACTGCCCGCCGCCGTCTATGGCCGTATGGTTAACCTCGAACCGGGCATGTCCTACAGCAAAAAAGAGATGGTCGATCTGCTGGAAGGGATGCAATACCGTCAGGTGAGCCGCATGACTCGCCCAGGTGAGTTTACCGTGCAGGGCGATAATATTGAGATCTTACGCCGACCGTTTGATTTCCCTGATGCCAAAGAGGGCCAAATTCGCGCCCGCTTAGTGTTTAAAAACGATCGTCTAGCCCAGATTCAAAATCTGGACAGTCAGCGTGATTTTGGCTTTTTACGCCTCGATCCTAAGCTGATTACCATGCTGCAATCCCCTAACGGTGAGCAGCGCCTGTTTGTGCCACGTGCCGGTTTCCCCGATTTGCTGGTGGACACCTTGCTGGCAACAGAAGACCGCCATTTCTATGAGCATGATGGTATCAGCCCATATTCAATTGGCCGTGCGATGCTGGCTAACCTGACGGCCGGTAAGGCGGTGCAGGGCGGGAGTACCCTCACGCAGCAGTTAGTCAAAAACCTGTTCCTGACTAACGAACGTTCGCTGTGGCGTAAAGCCAACGAAGCCTACATGGCGCTGTTGGTGGATTATCGTTACAGCAAAGATCGCATTCTGGAGCTTTATCTGAACGAAGTGTACCTCGGTCAGAGTGGCAGTGATCAGATTCGTGGTTTCCCGTTGGCGAGCCTGTATTACTTTGGGCGTCCAGTGGATGAGCTGAGCCTCGACCAGCAAGCTATGCTGGTAGGGATGGTGAAAGGTGCGTCGCTGTATAACCCGTGGCGTAACCCTAAACTGGCCCTTGAACGCCGTAATCTGGTGCTGCGCCTGTTGCAGAATCAGGGCGTGATCGACGCCGAGCTTTACACCATGCTTAGCGCACGCCCATTGGGCGTTCAGCCGAAAGGCGGTGTCATTACGCCTCAGCCTGCGTTTATGCAGATGGTGCGTCAAGAGCTGCAACAAAAACTGGGTGATAAGTACAACGATCTGTCCGGCGTGAAGATTTTCACCACGCTGGATCCGGTTTCCCAAGATGCAGCAGAAAAAGCCATCGAAGACGGCATTCCTGCTCTGCGAGCAGCGCGTCACTTAGATGATTTGGAAGCGGCGATGGTGGTTGTCGATCGCTTCAGCGGTGAAGTTCGTGCCATGGTAGGTGGTGCACAGCCGCAATTTGCCGGTTTTAACCGAGCAATGCAGGCGCGCCGTTTGGTTGGGTCACTCGCCAAGCCGCCGACTTATCTGACGGCTCTTAGTGAGCCAGATAAATACCGCTTGAATACGTGGCTGTCGGATCAACCACTGTCTATCAAGCTGCCGAATGGCTCGTCGTGGCAGCCGAAAAACTATGACCGCCAGTTCCGTGGCCAGGTGATGTTGGTCGATGCGCTGGCGAACTCGCTGAACGTGCCGACGGTGAATCTGGGGATGTCGGTTGGGCTGGATCAGATAACAGCGATGTTACAGCGTTTGGGTATCCCGAAATCGGTGATTAATCCAGTGCCTGCCATGTTGTTGGGGGCCATTGACTTAACGCCGGTTGAAGTGGCGCAGGAGTATCAAACCATCGCCAGTGGCGGGAATCGTGCGCCATTATCGGCGGTACGATCCGTCATTGCCGAAGACGGGACTGTGCTGTATCAAAGTTTCCCGCAGGCAGAACGTATGGTGCCACCACAGGCCGCGTATTTGACGTTGTATGCGATGCAACAAGGTGTTGCCCGCGGAACCTCGCGCTCACTGTCAGTGAAATTCTCTAAATACAATCTGGCGGCAAAAACCGGTACCACCAATGATCTGCGTGATAGCTGGTTTGCGGGTATCGACGGTAAGGAAGTGGCGATTGCTTGGGTAGGACGTGACAATAACGGCCCAGCCAAATTAACCGGTGCTAACGGCGCATTGACTTTATATCGCCGCTATCTGGAAAACCAAACGCCATTGCCGTTGGTATTGCAGCCACCGGAAGGGATTAACCAGATGAACATTGACTCAGCAGGTAACTTTGTCTGCGGTGACGGCGGGGGTATGCGCTCGATTCCGGTATGGACGGAGAATCCGCAAGGGCTGTGTCAGGCAGCAGCACCGGCGGAGCAACCAAAAGCTGACGGCGACGGTGTCGCGGGTTGGATCAAAGATATGTTCGGGCAGTAACTTGCTGTTCTGAAAACCAAGGCCCTTCGGCGCTATGTTCGAAGGGTCTTTTTTTTGCCTGTTATCCCGCTAAATCGGCTGGCTTAGCGCTTGCAGTTCGCCGTGGGTTACGCATAAACTACCGGCTTTGATAATTATTTCACTTTGATAATTATTATCGTTTAGATTTATCTTCTCGCTTGATACTTAATCGCGCAAAGCAGGGCATTATCTTGGACCAACAGGCAAGCCAATCCAGCATCTTCACACTCCAAGGGCTGAGTTTTTCAGTTCCTGGGCGAACCTTATTGCAGCCACTGTCATTGACCTTTCCTCAAGGGAAAGTCTGCGGGCTGATTGGGCATAATGGTTCCGGCAAATCGACGCTATTAAAAATGCTGGGTCGTCATCAACCGCCTTCAAGTGGCGAAGCCTTGCTCAATGATGTGCCATTGGCGTTATGGGACAATAAAGCCTTTGCTCGTGAGGTGGCCTATTTGCCACAACAGTTGCCTGCGGCGGAAGGGATGACAGTGCGTGAATTAGTCGCGATTGGCCGTTACCCGTGGCATGGTGCGTTAGGGCGTTTTCGGCAGGAAGACCGCCAACAGGTAGAAGAGGCGATCGCGCTGGTGGATTTAAAGCCGCTAGCGAACCGGTTAGTGGATAGCTTATCTGGCGGTGAACGCCAGCGTGCATGGCTGGCGATGATGGTGGCGCAAAATAGTCGCTGCCTGTTGCTGGATGAACCGACCTCGGCGTTGGACATCGCTCATCAAGTCGAAGTGTTAGGGCTGATTCAGCGCCTTAGCCGTGAACGCGGCTTGACGGTCATTGCCGTACTGCATGATATCAATATGGCGGCCCGCTACTGTGACCATTTAGTGGCATTGCGTGGCGGGGAAATGATAGCCCAAGGCCCTGCTGACAGCCTGATGCAAGGGGCGGTATTAGAACAAATTTACGGTATTCCGATGGGAATCTTGCCGCATCCGGCCGGTGGTGCGCCGGTAAGTTTCGTGTATTGATGAAAACCACGCGACCTATGATTCAATCCCCGCTAGACGCGCCTGATCGCACTCGCCGTAAGTTACTCACGGCGTTGGCGCTCTCGCCATTACTGTCTTCATTGCCGAGTTGGGCGTCGGCTTCGCCTGTATTGGATAGTCAGCGTGTCGTTGCGTTGGAATGGCTACCGACGGAACTGCTGCTCTCACTCGGCGTTACGCCATATGGCGTGGCAGATACCCATAATTACCGATTATGGGTTGAAGAACCCGTACTGCCCGCTAGCGTCATTGATGTTGGCCAGCGCACTGAACCCAATCTGGAATTGCTCCAGCAAATGGCTCCGTCGTTGATCCTGATGTCGAAAGGCTTTGGCCCCTCACCGCAAATGCTCGCACCTATCGCTCCCTCCATGAGTTTTGCCTTCAACGAAGAAGGCAGTTCTCCACTGGCGGTGGGCAAGAACTCCTTACGAGCATTGGGGCAACGGCTAGGATTGGAAGCAGCGGCAGAGCAGCATATCGCTGATTTTAAAAACTTTATGCTGGCTGCTCGTCAGCGCTTCGCTGATCACGGGCAGCGATCATTACTTATGTTTTCCCTACTGGATACCCGCCACGCATTGGTCGTCGGTCAGGGCAGCTTGTTTCAGGATGTTTTGGACGAGTTGAACATTAAAAATGCTTGGCAAGGGGAGACTAACCTTTGGGGCAGCACGGTGGTTGGGATTGAGCGTTTAGCGATGATAAAACCGGGGCAGGCCATTTGCTTTAGCCACGGCAATAGCGAGATTTTACAGCAAGTTGAGCGTACCCCATTGTGGCAATCCATGTCTTTTGTTCGTGAAAATCAATTACGCATATTACCGCCAGTTTGGTTCTATGGATCGACGCTATCTGCCATGCGTTTTGTCCGCCTGTTAGAACCGGTATGGGGTAAAGCATCATGATGGTCAAACACCTGCGTAAAAGCTGGCTGCTGCCTACGGGATTGCTGGGTTTGTTGTTGATCATTGCGGTGGCATTAACACTGCATAATCTTCACCAATTACTGCCGGTTGCACTTTGGCGCGAAGCATTATGGCAGCCTGACAGTGATGACGTGCGTCAGATGTTATTCCACTACAGTCAATTGCCCCGTCTCGTCGTGGCATTACTTACCGGTGCTGGATTAGGGCTGGTTGGGGTGCTGTTCCAGCAAGTACTGCGTAATCCGCTGGCTGAGCCAGCCACGCTAGGTGTGGCTGCTGGAGCCCAGTTGGGCTTAACCATTGCCACATTGTGGATGTTGCCTGGCGGTGAACTGACTCGCCAATTGGCCGCTATGGCTGGGGGTATTACCATCGGTGTGCTGGTTTTTGGCGTGGCGTGGGGCAAACGAATGTCACCTGTCACGTTGATACTGGCTGGGTTGGTGCTCGGCTTATATTGTAGTGCGGTCAGTAACTTACTGGCGCTGTTCAATTATGACCAACTGCAAGGGTTGTTCTTGTGGAGCAGTGGCGCTTTAAATCAACAGGATTGGAGCACGGTGCAGTTTTTGCTACCACGCTTGCTGATAACCTGCTTATTAGCAGCATTGCTGATTCGCCCACTCACCCTGTTGGGGCTTGATGATGGCGTAGCGCGTAACTTGGGGTTGGGGCTATCGCTGGCGCGTCTTAGCGCACTGGGGTTAGCCATTATCTTCAGCGCCATGTTGGTCAATGCCGTGGGTGTGATTGGGTTTATCGGCTTATTTGCTCCTCTGCTGGCAAAAATTCTCGGTGCGCGGCGGTTATCACAGCGCCTTATATTGGCACCCTTACTGGGCGCTTTGCTGCTGTGGGTGACGGATCAGGGCATTGTTTGGTTGGCGCAAGTTTGGCGGGAGATCCCCACCGGCGCGGCGACGGCATTGATTGGTGCACCGCTGTTATTATGGTTACTGCCCCGTCTGCACAACGCCATGGCGCCGTCGATGGATTTTGGTGACAATGTGCCCGCTGAACGGCAGCGTTTGGGGCTATGGATCAGTGCCGGTTTACTGCTGTTACTGGCCGGATTGACGGTGGCCCTGATGTTTGGCCGCGACAGCCAAGGTTGGACTTGGATCCGCGGTGATGATTTGCAGGCTTTGCTGCATTGGCGTTGGCCACGGGTATTGGCGGCGTTAGCCGCGGGTATGATGTTGGCAGTCGCGGGGACGTTGATTCAAAAATTGACCGGTAACCCGATGGCGAGCCCCGAAGTATTAGGGATCAGTTCCGGCGCGTCTTTCGGCGTGGTCATTATGATGTTCATCGTACCCGGTAATGCGTTGGCGTGGTTACTGCCGGCGGGCAGTGTAGGGGCCGCGCTCACTTTGCTGCTGATACTGGTCGTCGCAGGGCGGGGCGGGTTCTCCCCAAGTAGAATGCTTTTGGCGGGGATCGCACTAAGCACCGCCTTTACCACGGTCATCACCATGCTGCTAGCCAGTGGCGATCCACGCATGCGCGGGTTATTGGCATGGATTTCAGGTTCTACCTACGCTGTTGATGGTTCGCAGGCATTGAGTACCGGATTCATCGCTGTGGTGTTGATTGCCTTAGCCCCCCTTTGTCGCCGTTGGTTAATGATCCTCCCCTTGGGTAGCGTGACAGCCAGAGCCCTCGGTGTTGCGCTCGCGCCCAGCCGGTTAGCTATTTTGCTGTTGGCTGCCACCATGACGGCCGCGGCGACGTTAACCGTTGGGCCATTAAGTTTTGTCGGGTTGATGGCCCCTCATATGGCGCGCATGATGGGCTTTCGCCGTGCGATCCCACAACTGTTTATCGCCGCTATCTTGGGCGGTTTGCTGATGGTCTTTGCTGATTGGTGTGGCCGGATGTTGTTGTTCCCGAACCAAATTCCGGCAGGGCTGTTGGCGACGTTTATCGGTGCGCCGTATTTCGTTTATTTATTACGTAAGCAGGGGCGATAAGCGCTTATTGAACAGCCATCGGCCTCAGTTAAGGTACTGAGGCCGATGGCTGAAACTTGCATTAACGCCCATGATTAGGCAGCGAGTTTTATCGGCGGCGATAAGCATATTGCACGTTAACTGCTGTTACACATTAACTGTTGTTACACATTCAACGGCCATTACACGCTAATCGCTATTACGCCTTAATAGCCATGACAAATGAATGCTGATGACGGATTAAAGCTTAGCAAAGCACCGGCGTGCGGCATCCACAGTTCTCTGGATATCTTCTTTGCTGTGTGCCACGGACATAAAACCGGCTTCGAAAGCAGAAGGTGCCAGATAAATGCCCTCTTCCAGCATCAGATGGAAGAAGCGCTTGAAGCGCTCAACATCGCAATTCATCACATCCTGATAGCAGGTCACGGTTTCGGCATCGGTAAAGAAGATGCCGAACATACCGCCGACATGGTTAACCACGAGTGGAATATTTTCTGCTTTCGCTGCATGTAGCAGGCCCGTTGCCAATGAGTCGGTTAACTCCGTGAGGGTTTCATGGATGCCCACTTGAGCAACTTCAGTCAAACAAGCAAAACCCGCCGCCATAGCGATTGGGTTGCCGGACAGCGTACCTGCCTGATAGACCGGCCCCGTAGGCGCTAATGCATCCATCACGTCGCGGCGGCCACCGAAAGCTCCCACTGGCATGCCGCCACCGATAATTTTACCCAAGCAGGTTAAATCAGGGACGACATTGTAATAATCTTGCGCGCCAGCGAGTGCCACACGAAAACCCGTCATGACCTCATCAATAATCAGCAGCGCACCAAACTCATCACACAATGCGCGCAGACCTGGCAGGAACTCAGGCAACGGCGGCACGCAGTTCATATTACCGGCGACCGGTTCGACGATGATACAAGCCACCTCTTGCGGGTATTGCTCAAAGGCTTCGCGCACACTGGCGAGATCGTTATAAGTACACGTCAGCGTGTGTTTGGCAAAATCGGCAGGGACACCCGGTGAGTTAGGTTGACCCAGTGTTAGCGCCCCAGAACCGGCTTTTACGAGCAGGCAGTCCGCATGGCCGTGATAGCAGCCTTCAAACTTAATGATCTTGTCGCGCCCAGTGAAACCGCGAGCCAGACGAATGGCACTCATGGTTGCTTCGGTGCCTGAGTTGACCATGCGCACCATGTCCATGGTGGGGACTAGATCGGTCACCAACTGTGCCATTTTCACTTCCATCTCGGTTGGTGCACCGAAACTTAAACCACGTTCAACGGCTTCAATCACGGCCTGACGAATCGCTGGGTGGTTGTGGCCTAACACCATTGGACCCCAAGAGCCGACATAATCGATATAAGCTTTGCCATCGACGTCAAACAAGAAAGCGCCATCGGCACGTTCGATAAACAATGGGACGCCACCGACACCAGTGAATGCACGCACTGGAGAGTTAACCCCACCTGGAATTAACTGTTTAGCTTGGGCGTACAAATTTTCGGATTGGCTCATAAAGGGGCTCCTGAGTTGGGTTTGGCGAGATGAGCGGTGATGATATCCAGCTTAACGATATCAATCTTAACAACATCAACCTCACTAACATCCGCCTGACAAAAGAATATTGCGGCCTATTCTAAAGAACTGGCAGCGGTTATCAAATGATTGGGTATATTAAACTGTTGGCTTGCGCAGCGTGCCGCAAAACTTATGTGTTGCCATTCAAACGGCCTGCCATGAGCCAGATCATTTCGTCGCGATTAAAGCAGGCACATCATGGGGACGTAGACTAAACTCAGGCTACTGTTTATTTGTATTACTTATTATTCAACGTGAAAGCATATAAACCATGACTGACTCAACACAAAACATCTCCTCCGAAGGTGAGACTGAGCGCAAACGCGGGCGATTTATCCATGCACTGGTAAACCGTGACAAAACCCCATTGGTTATTCTTATCATGGCAGCACTTGTTGGGGTGATTACGGGTTTGCTGGGGGTTGCGTTTGATCTCGGTGTCGATTGGATTCAGCAGCAAAGATTAGCCTCACTGGCGAAGGTGGCAGACTCGGCCATTTTGGTCTGGCCGCTAGCGTTTATTATGTCGGCGCTCTTGGCGATGGTGGGGTATTTTCTGGTGCGTCGCTTCGCGCCTGAAGCGGGTGGCTCTGGGATCCCTGAAATTGAAGGCGCAATGGAAGAGATGCGTCCTGTGCGGTGGTGGCGGGTTATTCCCGTTAAATTTATTGGCGGCCTAGGGACGTTGGGCGCAGGCATGGTGTTAGGCCGTGAAGGGCCGATGGTGCAGATGGGGGGCAATAGCGGGCGCATGGTCGTCGATATCTTCCGCCTACGCAGCCCAGAAGCTCGGCATTCATTATTAGCGACGGGGGCAGCTGCGGGGCTTTCTGCCGCTTTTAATGCCCCGTTAGCCGGGATTTTATTCGTTATTGAGGAGATGCGCTCGCAGTTCCGCTATAGCCTAGTTTCAATCAAAGCGGTATTTGTCGGGGTTATCACCTCTACCATTGTTTATCGCTATTTCAATGGTGAACGCGCCATTATTGATGTCGGAAAGCTCAGTGATGTACCGCTGAATTCCTTGTGGCTCTATCTCATACTGGGCATTATTTTTGGTGCAGTTGGCGTGATTTTCAATGCACTCATCTTTCGTACTCAAGACTGGTTTGTGCGTATTCATGGTGGTGATTGGCGCAAATTGGTATTGATCGGGGGCTTGCTGGGGGGGATGTGCGGTTTACTGGCACTGATTCATGGTGAAGCGGTGGGTGGTGGGTTTACATTAATTCCCATTGCGCTGGCCGGTAACTTTAGTATTGGCATGTTGATCTTCATCTTCATTGCCCGAATCATCACCACTTTACTGTGCTTTGGCTCAGGTGCTCCGGGCGGGATATTTGCCCCAATGTTGGCTCTAGGGACCATTCTCGGCACGGCTTATGGCCTATCTTGCGCGCACTTATTCCCTGAATACGGTATTGAGGCTGGGACATTCGCTATCGCGGGGATGGGGGCACTGTTTGCCGCTTCGGTACGTGCGCCATTGACGGGCATCGTATTGGTGCTGGAAATGACCGATAACTATCAGCTTATTTTGCCGATGATCGTGACTTGTTTAGGGGCGACATTAATTGCTCAATTTATGGGTGGCAAACCCTTGTATTCAGCTATTTTGGCCCGCACATTAGAGAAGCAAGAGCAGGCAGCATCAGCGGCAGCCCAGCAACAACCGGTGGTTGAAAGTGAGGCTCGAACAGGTAGATAATATGTATCATTAGTCGGCAATACTTGAATGAATTACTCGGGTATTGGATAATTGATGCATAGAACAGGCTGCCATTGTAGTAACCTGCAACTCGAACACCGGTTGGGAGTGATGAGCATGAGCGAAGAAACAGTACTGCCCCTACAGTTTACCGAGGCGGCGGCAAAAAAAGTTAAGCTGCTGATTTCAGATGAGGAAAATCCAAATCTGAAGTTACGAGTTTATATTACCGGTGGCGGATGTAGCGGGTTCCAATACGGTTTTACTTTTGATGACCAAATCAACGATGGTGATATGACCATTGAAAAACAAGGTGTAGAGCTGGTCGTTGACCCAATGAGCCTACAATATCTGGTCGGCGGTGCAGTGGATTACACCGAAGGGTTAGAAGGTTCACGTTTTATCGTGACGAATCCGAATGCGAAGAGTACTTGTGGGTGCGGTTCTTCTTTCAGTATCTAATTTACCCTGCGCCCTTGACGCCTCAGCGGCGTTAGCGGCACTGACTCACCCAAATCACTTACTGGTGTAAGCTCATTGGGACTCGTTCGCTTGCTGCCTTGCTGAAACGCCAATGGCTTTGGGTAAACCCTGTGCCCTTGACGTCTCAGAGGCGTTAGCGGCACTGACTCACCCAAATCACTTACTGGTGTAAGCTCATTGGGATTCGTTCGTTTGCTGCCTTGCTGAGACGCCAATAAAAAACCGCAACATTGAGTCGCGGTTTTTTTATATGTGAATCTTACCATTCTACTGTAATCAGTTGTGCTATCTGACTCTTACGACTGAGACTGTCTTTGCTAAGCAGCGAACCATCTGGAGCAATAAAAGCATGGCTGATTTTAGGCTCTGCCACCCATCCACCTCCTTGGCGACACTGTATTTCTGGATAATTCACGTTTGAATCATTTGCTGTGTGAGCCGATTGATTCGGGGACTGCACCTGACAAGATGAAACGATAGTCAGACGTATATCTAGTGTGCCGCTAAGCCCCTGGGCCAGCGACGGACTGGCAAAAAATACCAGCCAAAACATCAAAAAAACATATTTCATCATTTTAACTGCGCTTGTGACTGTCGGTGTCCCATTTAGTCAGCTAAATGGGGATATCCTTCTTGCTTGATGTAGCAGCTTGTTCGCTGCAACGATATTAGTTTGAATGATATCGACTAATTATTTAAAAACTTGAAGATTTAAATCACATCAATACAAAAAATAAGATTGAGTAGCTGAATCAATGCGTGGATTTTCTGACGCCAAAAGAGCCTAAAAATTCAACGTGAAGATTAAAAACTGTACGTAGTGTACAAAATATAAGCTTAGTTTGGCAATTATTCTTGCGGGCCGTTATTAATGCTCAATTTCAAAGGTTGGCAACTTCAAGCGCCAGCGGATGGCCGCAAGCCGAATGCCGAGCGTTATCACCATCCCCAGCATCATCGCTTGCTGCAATGGCATGCCGAAAGTGTAAAAAGCGGTAGCATGGACAATACCGCCAATGATGCAGGCTGTGGCATAAATCTCAGTCCGTAGGATCATCGGTATTTCACGCGCGAGCACATCACGGATAATCCCGCCGCCAACACCGGTGATCACGCCCATACAGATAGCCACCAACGGGCTGGCATCCGCCGCAAAGGCTTTATTGACACCGATACCCACGAATACAGCCAGACCAATGGCATCCAACACTGGTAGTATCCATTTTGGTGTCCGTCTTGGCTGACGGACCAATAAAATTGTTGCTAGACAAGTGACCATTGCCACCACCAAATCCGTGGGGTCTTTTACCCAAAATACGGGGCCATTGGCTAACGCCATATCGCGGATAGTGCCACCGCCGACGGCGGTCACTACCCCCAAAACCAGCACCCCGAACGGATCCATCCGCAACTTTCCCGCCAGCAACACGCCGGAGATAGCAAATACCGCAGTACCTAAAATATCCAGCCAATAAACCAGCATTAATGTGACTCCGCCACAGGGGATGGAAGGCTGGCCATTTGCTGGCACAGCTGTTTAGCGGCCAGCAGGATACGTGGGCCAGCGCGATTAAACCAGTCCTCATTAAGGGTTATCACCGGTACTGTGAGCTGAGGCCGCCAAAAGGCGCTGACGTTCTCAGCCTGAGACTTTTTACCGCCCACGACGATCATTTGTGGTTGGCGGGTCATCACTTGCTCACGGCTCACCTGTGGCCATGGAACACGGCTGTTGGCAAAAATATTCTCTCCCCCACATACAGAGACGATCTCACTCTGTAAGGTATGCCCTGAACTGGTAAATAAGGGCTGTGTACCAAATTGCAGGAAAGTACGCAGTGGGGATTGGCGAGCATAACGGCTACGTAATTCAGCAAATTGCTGGCGTAGCTGCTCGGCAGCCTGATGAGCTTGCTCAGGATGGGGGCTATATTGCGCCAATTTATCCAGATCATCCGCAATCTGATCAATATTAATGGGATCAGAATAGAGAATTGGAATGCCAAAAGAAGCGAGTTGTTCCAGTGGACGCTGTGGGTTTCCACCACGCCAAGCAAGGATGAGGTCAGGTTTAAGTGCCAAAATTCGCTCGACATTGACGCCCTGCCACGATGCCACATGTTCCAGTTTTTTCGCCGCTTCGGGATAGTCAGAGTAAGCACTTACTGCGACCAGTTTATCCCCCAACCCAGCAGCATAGGCCAACTCGGTGGTACTGGGCGATAAACTGATAATCCGTTCTACCGCCGATGCCTGTATGCAAAACAGGCCAATCAAGACCAGAACGATGACTTGAAAGCGAGCGATAGCTGATTGTGCCAAAGGGGCAAAAATAAACCGCCCCATTAACCGCGTTGAGCCAGCGTTGTTAACATTGCTTCAATCATACGTGTTGATTGTTTCGCGGCGACAACCAAGAATTCATCAAAGCTCAGGTGAGATTCTTTATCTGCTACATCTGAAATCGCGCGAACGACAACGAATGGCGTCTTGAACAGATGACAAACGTGACCAATGGCAGCAGCTTCCATTTCAACGGCTGCGACAGTCGGGAAAGTGGCACGAATTCGTTCCAGTGGTGCCGCCCCATTAATGAAGGCATCACCGCTGCAAATCAAACCGCGCACCGCGTTTAGGTCTAATTCTTTGATGCAATTTTCAGCCAACGCAATCAAATCTGCATCAGCAACGAAGGCGGCAGGACAACCAGCCATCTGGCCGGGTTCATAGCCAAACGCAGTGACATCAGCATCGTGATAGCGAACTTCAGTTGATACCACGATATCGCCCACTTTCAGGCTAGAGGCCAAACCGCCCGCAGAACCGGTATTGATCACGACATTCGGCTTAAAATGCTCTAACAGTAAGGTTGTTCCCATTGCGGCAGAGACTTTGCCGATACCGGATTTCAGCAATACGACGTCCACGCCATTAAGTTTGCCGCTGTACATCTCGCAGCCTGCACGGACTAAGGTTTGGCGGTTTTCAATTTTGTCACGCAGTAGCGTCACTTCTTCTTCCATTGCACCAATAATGCCGACTTTCATAAGGGTACCTGCTGATTTTAAAGGATGGATTAATCTGTCATTAACGGCATACAGTTTATCAGCTAAGTGCGATATTCGGGTAGTTCAGCCAAGATAATGCGTAATGTGCCGCAGTTCATACGTTATCAATTGCATCTATGGTCAAGAGTGAGTATCACTATTTGTAATGAAATATCAGGGGGAAATATGTCTGGGATCGACTTTAAGCAGAAAATTAGTTTCCAGCGGCCATTCGGTAAACCCAGTTCGGCGGAAGACGAATATGAGATTACCCGAGTATTCGAAAGCGATCGTGGGCGTATTGTCAACTCTGCGGCAATAAGGCGTTTACAGCAAAAAACACAGGTATTTCCGCTAGAGCGTAATGCGGCGGTACGCAGTCGCCTGACGCATTCGTTGGAAGTCCAGCAGGTGGGGCGATATATTGCCAAAGAAATCCTAAATCGATTTAAGCAAGATAAAAAGATCACGGTTTATGGTTTGGATAAACTGCTAGATCCTTTTGAAAGTATTGTGGAAATGGCTTGCCTGATGCATGACATCGGTAACCCGCCTTTTGGCCATTTTGGCGAGTCGGCTATCAATAATTGGTTTTCCAAACAGATGGATCCAAACGGTGGTGGAGTAGAACCGCGGGGTAAGGATCAATGCTTGGTGAACGCGCTTAGGCTGCGAGAAGGCGAAGCTGAACTGAATATCCTACGCAGCAAAATACGCCATGATCTCAGCCAGTTTGAAGGTAACGCACAAGCTATACGGTTAGTTTACAGCTTATTAAAACTGAATCTGACTTATGCGCAAGTGGGCTGTATTCTGAAATATACAAAACCGGCTTATTGGTCTGGCGATATTCCTAATTCTCATCATTATTTGATGAAGAAGCCAGGTTTTTATCTTGCCGAAGAAAACTATGTGAAAGATTTACGCCGTGAACTCAATATGGGGGAGTTTAATCGTTTCCCGCTCACCTATATTATGGAAGCCGCCGATGATATTTCTTATTGCATCGCTGATTTAGAAGATGCGGTAGAAAAAAGTATTTTTAGCGTTGAGCAACTTTATGACCATATGATGAAAGAGTGGGGCGATGTCACGCATGGTGATTTGTTTGATAAAGTAGTCGGAAGTGCATTTAGACAATTGGGGCGTGAACAAGGTCGGCGCAGTACTGAAGATCAATTCTTTATGTATTTACGAGTCAATACGGTAGGAAAATTGGTTCCCCATGCCGCACAACGTTTTATTGAAAACCTACCGGCTGTCTTTTCTGGTTCTTTTAATCAAGCATTATTAGAAGATTCCAGTGCAGCATGTAAATTATTGCAAATTTTTAAAAAGGTTGCAGTAAAACACGTATTTAATCATCCAGAAGTAGAACAGCTTGAATTACAAGGATATAGAGTAATTAGTGGGTTGCTCGACATTTATAGCCCGCTATTAGCGATGCCACAGGCGGCTTTCACGCAATTAGTTGCCCAAGATAGCCACCGCCAGTATCCCATTGAGACACGGCTATTTCATAAATTGTCGACAAAACATCGTTTATCTTATGCTGAATCAGTCGAGAGGCTACGGAATTTACCATCAGAACATTATGAGATATATGAATATTATTATCGCGCTCGTCTCATTCAAGATTATATCAGTGGCATGACAGACCTTTATGCTTACGATGAATATCGGCGCTTAATGGCTGCAGAATAGTATGCAAACAAATTAAGTTTCCCTTTTAATTAACTGTAGTTTTGTAAAGACGGACAATATTTTTTACTTTTCTGATTCTTGGGTCTATGAACTTCAACCCCCATATTCAATCTTACAAGCAAGACGACATTAGTCTGCCACATCATTTATTGAATCATTATTAATTGTATATCGGGAATCAGAATACATGAAAAAAACAGCTTTAGTGTTAAGTGCATTGGCATTGAGCGTCGGTTTAGCCATGGGGCCAGTTTCTACTGCCATTTCGGCAGAAACGGTTGCTTCTAGCAGCCAGCAACTCCCAAGCCTAGCGCCAATGCTAGAGAAAGTCATGCCTTCCGTTGTGAGTATCAACGTAGAAGGTAGCGCTCAGGTAAGCAATGCCGGTGCGGGTGGTATGCCACCACAATTCCAGCAGTTCTTTGGCGATGACTCACCATTCTGTCAGGATGGCTCTCCGTTCCAGGGTTCTCCAATGTGTCAGGGCGGCCAAGGTGGTAAAGGTGGCATGCCAAGTAAGCAAGAGTTCCGTGCGCTGGGATCTGGGGTCATTATTGATGCCGCCAAAGGCTACGTCGTGACCAATAACCACGTGGTGGATAATGCGACCAAAATCAATGTCAAATTGAGCGATGGCCGCAGCTATGAAGCGAAAGTTATCGGTAAAGATCCGCGTACTGATATTGCTTTGTTGCAGTTGAAAGATTTTAAAAACCTGACCGCCATTAAAATGGCTGATTCGGATCAACTGCGCGTCGGTGATTATACCGTCGCCATCGGTAATCCTTATGGGCTAGGTGAAACCGTCACTTCCGGTATCGTATCCGCCTTGGGCCGCAGTGGCTTGAACGTAGAAAACTACGAAAACTTTATCCAGACAGATGCCGCGATTAACCGTGGTAACTCTGGCGGTGCGTTGATCAACCTCAATGGTGAACTGATCGGCATTAACACGGCTATTTTGGCTCCAGATGGCGGTAATATCGGTATCGGTTTTGCCATCCCAAGTAACATGGTGAAAAACCTGACAGCTCAGATGGTTGAGTTTGGTCAGGTGAAACGTGGTGAGCTGGGTATCATGGGGACTGAGCTGAATTCTGAACTGGCAAAAGCCATGAATGTTGATGCTCAGAAAGGGGCCTTTATCAGCCAAGTCGTGCCGAAATCTGCTGCTGCGAAAGCTGGGATCAAAGCAGGTGATGTGATTGTTAGCATGAATGGCAAAGCAATCAACAGCTTCGCTGGCTTCCGTGCTGAAATTGGTACGCTGCCTGTTGGTAGCAAAATGACCTTAGGTCTGCTGCGTGATGGTAAGCCTATCAATGTAGACGTGACCTTAGAGCAGAGCAGTCAATCACAAGTTGACTCAGGCAATCTCTATACCGGTATTGAGGGGGCTGAACTGAGCAACTCTGATGTTAACGGTAAAAAAGGCGTGAAAGTCGACAACGTGAAAAGCGGCACTGCTGCAGCGCGTATCGGTCTGAAGAAAGGCGATATTATTATCGGGATTAACCAGCAGCCAGTCCAAAATCTGGGTGAACTGCGTAAGATTCTTGATTCTAAGCCATCAGTATTAGCATTGAATATTCAGCGTGGTGACACATCACTCTATTTGTTGATGCAGTAACGAATGCTGATGCAAAAAAGATTGCTGATGCATAAGCCGGTGTTTGTACTGGGTTGAGCATCAAGTCAGTCGAATCAAAAGGGGCACAGTTGTTTTATCGCTGTGCCCCTCTTTATATCTGTTGATCGGCCTCATCAGCTTGAGATTACGAAGCCCCTAAGTAACTTTTGGCGGCATGGCGAACATTTTCTATCTCATCGATCAATTCAAGCCATTCCGGTTGCAGATCCTGTAGGTCGGTTTGTTGGCGCAACTGCTGCTCAATTGTCATGCAAAGCTGCCTGAGCCGTGGCACGCCGCTACAAGCGCAACTACCATGGAACTTATGAATCAGATTCAGGATATCCTCATCATTCGCCCCCGCTAAAATAGCCTGTACGTGCTCAGTGACTTGCGGCATAAAATCTAACAACATGGTGAGCAGATCTTTAGCGAGTGCTTCTTTATTTGCTGCTTGCCTCACGGCCAAAGGCCAATCTATTGCGCCTGCATACTCATGCGGTGCGAGTGGGCGCATATCGTTTTCTATCGTCAGCGGTGGGGTGCTAGGGTGCAGAAAGCGAGAAAGTGCTTGTAACAGCCGAGCTTCATCAATCGGTTTTGCCAAATAATCAGCCATGCCTAATTTTAGTAATTGCTCTTGTTGCCCTCTCACCGCATGTGCAGTGACGGCAATGATCGGTGTGTCCAGATGGTGGGACATTTGATGAATGATTTCACTGGCACGGATGCCATCAATTTCTGGCATTTGAATATCCATTAAGATGATATCCAAGGTATTTTCTCTTGCGTAGGCAATGGCTTTCGCACCGCTGTCACAGAGCACTGTTTCCGTGACTTGCTCTTCTAGCAGCGTACCAATTAATTTCAGATTTGCGGGGTTGTCATCAACAGCCATCACTTTGAAGGGGAGTTTTAGCGGTTTTTCTGCTTGATCGATAACCGGTGACTCGCTGATTGATTCTTCCGATAACAATAAAGGAATCAGTCGATTAGATGACATTGGCTTGATGAGGCATGCTTTAGCACCTATCAACTTGAGTTGCTCGGCCTCCACTTGTGACTGACTCGGTAGCGCCAGAATCACGCGTTCTGAGATTTTCAACGCCGCAATCAATTTATCCTGATGGACTGCCATATTATTGCGGAACGGAATAGGGACGCCGACGAGCAGAAAATCATAATGCTGAACAGGTAATTGCGCTAAAGTCAGGCTATGAGTGATCTGCAAAGGTGTGATACTGAGAATATCCAGTGTAGCCCTTGCTGCAGCGCTATTGCGCTCAATATAGGCGAGTGTTTTCCCCTCTAAAAACGACATGTCAGGAAGACGATAAGAAATAGTTTCGTTCAGATCCAAAGGGATCTGGAATCTAAACGTTGACCCCTTATCCACCTGACTGTAGAAGCTGATGTCACCCCCCATCTCTTTGACTAGCCTTTCGGTAATGACCAAACCAAGCCCAGTACCACCATGACGGCGTGAAATACTGGCATCCGCTTGGCGAAATGCTTGGAATAACTGAGCTTGCTGCGATTCAGAAATACCGATGCCAGTATCGTGAATCTCTACCACCAGGATGACTTGTTGTGCTGTTTTTGTCTTCACGGCAACCAGAATATCAATGTTGCCCTGTTCGGTGAACTTAATCGCATTTCCAAGCAAGTTCGTGACAATTTGCTGCAAACGCATCGCATCCCCGATCACTTGCTCTGGTACATCATTATTAATGTGTAGCGTCAGTTCCAAACCTTTCTCATGTGCCGTGTGCGTCAGCAAAATGATCACTTCGTCTATCGTGCCGCGCAGTGAGAAGGGGATGTGTTCCAGAATTAATTTCTCAGCTTCCAGTTTGGAGAAGTCCAGCACGTCATTAATGATGCATAACAGGTTATTGGCTGAGCGCTGGATCGTCTGTAAATAGTCGGTTTGCGTTGGCGTGAGTGAGGTTTTCAGTGTTTGGCGAGTAAAGCCAATCACCCCATTGAGTGGAGTACGAAGCTCGTGGGACATGTTCGCGAGAAACTCAGATTTAATTCGCGCAGCTTCCTGAGCACGCTTATTCGCCAATCCCAATTCGACGTTTTGTATCTCCATCTGCTCCAATGTTTCACGCAGATCTGATGTGGCCTGATCGATATTTTGCTGCATCTCTTCGTGATAAGCCGCCAGTGACATCGCCATCGAATTGATACCATTTTTCAGAATATTCAGCTCACCCAACATATGCCCTTCAACTCGGCTATCTAATTGACCGCGACGAATACGGTCAACGGCATTCACCATGTTGCGAATTGGGCCAGTGACATCGCGCATCAGACGATAGGCAAACAAGATGGCGACACACATGCAGAACAGCAATAGCAGGGTCGAAACAAAGATCTCTTTATATTGCTGCAAACGGACGGATTGCAGATCCAGATCGATGGCAATATAGCCTAGTGGCCGACTGGTGATGTCTGAATCTGATTCTCTATCACTGGATAAGTTAGCTTCAGAGACAATGGGCATACGCATAAGGAGCGAGTCACCATGGTAGGAAAGCATCAGTGAACGAGGGATGGACTCACCTTGAGGTAATCTTAATTGTGAGGAATTGTAATTATAGTTAGATGTGACAAAAAGATTATTATCTGCGTCGAAAACGGAAATTGACCGAACAATATTAGAATGACGGCGATGGAATAGATTAATTAACTGACGAATGGTGTCACGGTTACGGAAGGCCATTCCGTATTCACTGGCCACTGCCAGTGGCTCTATAATATTTGTGCCAGCGTTAACTATTTGGTTTTGCAGCTCATTATAGCGGTTTACCATAAACGATGTACTGAGTAACAGCCCAAGAAGCAGCGTGGGGGCTAAGATTAAAATCATCATGCGCGCGCGGAGACTGTATTTGGTCATGGTATTCCAATGTGGGAGAATTAGCAGCTGACGAAACTGATGCTCGATCAATCATTATGGCGCAATTCTACTCTCCAAACCGACGTGTGACGACCCGACAAACGATAACTGTGACAGTAAACTCGCTCGACCCCTTTGGTCAGGGTGTTGCGCGCCACCAAGGCAAAGCTATTTTTATCCCAGGTGCATTACCGGGGGAACAAGCGGAAATTGAGCTATTCGAGCAGAAACGCCAGTATAGCCGTGGCAAACTTAAACGTTTGCTGAACCAAAGCAGCGAAAGGGTCACGCCTCCTTGCCCTCACTTTGCAATTTGTGGAGGCTGTCAGCAGCAACACGCCAGTTGCCAGCTACAACAAAGTAGCAAAGCCGACTCCCTAAAACGTCTGATGATGCAAGTCACGCATATCAACCCTGTACTCGATCCAGTGATCTGCGGACCTGACTACGGCTATCGGCGACGAGCGAGATTAGGACTCGTCTATCAGCCAAAACAGCAGCGATTGCAAATGGGATTTCGTCAAACGGAGTCTCATGATTTGGTTAACATTACGCGCTGTCCGGTGCTACGGCCTGAATTGGAGCGACTGCTACAGCCCCTTCACCAGTGTTTGTCAGCTTTGCAGGCCGTGCAGCGATTAGGGCATGTGGAACTGGTGTTGGCAGATAACGGTCCATTGCTGGTTCTACGTCACCTTGATACCCTAAAAGAGGTAGATCGTACCGCGTTAGCCGATTTTGCCCAACGAGAGCGGGTGACCCTATATTTGGCTGGCGATAGTGAGAATTTAGATAAACTCTTTGGTGAGGAACCCTATTACCAAATCGACGGTCTACGCTTAGCATTCCATCCGCGGGATTTTATTCAGGTCAATGATGCGGTCAACCAGCAAATGGTGGCTCAGGCTGTGGCATGGCTTGATGTGCAGCCAGATGAACGAGTGTTGGATTTGTTTTGTGGTATGGGTAATTTTACGTTGCCGCTGGCAAAACGCGCACGTGAAGTGGTTGGGGTGGAAGGAGTTGCGGCGTTAGTGGCGAATGGGCAGTATAATGCGCGATATAATGTTTTGCCCAATGTGTCATTTTTCCATGAAAATCTCGAATCTGATATTCGATGCCAGCCTTGGGCGGCACAAGGGTTCGATAAAGTATTATTAGACCCTGCGCGCGCTGGTGCTGCTGGGGTCATGTCACATATAGTTAAACTGGCGCCAAAGCGAGTGGTGTATGTTTCGTGTAATCCCACTACGCTGGCACGGGATAGTCAGGTGTTATTAGCCGCCGGTTACCGTCTTGCCCAGGTGCGAATGTTAGATATGTTTCCCCACACCGGGCATCTTGAATCTATGGCGCTGTTCATACAGGCGTCAGGGGTCGCAAAGTAGGGAGAAGTTATGGTTGCGGTACGAAGTGCACATTTGAATCCCGCGGGCGAGTTTGCGCTCGACGATTGGATTGCCAGTTTGGGGCTTCCCAATCCGCAGTCATGTGAGCGATTAGCCGAAACCTGGCGTTACTGTGAACAACAGACGCAAAACCATCCCAATGCTTCGCTATTGCTGTGGCGTGGCCTTGAAATGGTTGAAATTCTATCCACGCTGAGTATGGATAATGACAGCATGCGCGCGGCGCTACTGTTCCCGCTGGTGGATGCCAATGTGGTTGATGAAGCTACATTGACCGAACAGTTCGGTAAAGGTATTACCTATCTGGTGCATGGTGTGCGTGATATGGACGCCATTCGTCAGTTAAAAGCCACCCATAATGACTCCATGAGCTCTGAGCAAGTCGATAACGTGCGCCGCATGTTACTGGCGATGGTGGAGGATTTTCGCTGTGTGGTCATCAAACTAGCCGAACGCATCGCGCATCTGCGTGAAGTAAAAGATGCACCTGAAGATGAACGGGTGTTGGCGGCTAAAGAGTGTTCCAATATTTATGCCCCGTTAGCAAACCGCTTGGGGATTGGCCAGATCAAGTGGGAGTTAGAAGACTTTTGCTTCCGTTATCTGCACCCCGATGAATATAAGCAAATCGCTAAATTACTCCACGAGCGCCGTATCGATCGTGAACAATTTATTGATGATTTCGTCGCGTCATTGCGCCAAGCGATGGCGGATGAAGGCATCAAAGCTGAGATTTATGGCCGTCCTAAGCACATCTACAGCATTTGGCGCAAAATGCAGAAAAAATCACTCGCGTTTGATGAGTTGTTTGATGTGCGTGCCGTGCGAGTGGTGGTCGAGCGTTTACAGGATTGTTATGCCGCGTTGGGGATTGTGCATACCCATTTTCGTCATTTGCCAGACGAATTTGATGATTATGTCGCTAACCCTAAACCTAATGGCTATCAGTCGATTCACACGGTTGTGCTCGGGCCACGCGGTAAAACGCTTGAAATTCAAATTCGTACCCGCCAAATGCATGAAGATGCTGAGCTGGGGGTCGCTGCGCACTGGAAATATAAAGAAGGCGCAGTTGCGGCAGGTCGCTCTGGTTATGAAGGGCGCATTGCTTGGTTACGTAAGCTGATTGCTTGGCAAGAAGAGATGGCCGATTCCGGCGAAATGCTGGATGAAGTACGCAGTCAGGTCTTCGACGACCGCGTCTATGTGTTTACCCCGAAAGGTGATGTCATTGATTTGCCAGCCGGTTCAACACCGCTGGACTTTGCCTATCATATCCACAGTGACGTGGGGCATCGGTGTATCGGCGCGAAAATCAGTGGGCGCATCGTTCCCTTTACCTACCAGTTGCAGATGGGTGATCAAATTGAAATCATCACTCAGAAACAGCCAAACCCAAGTCGTGATTGGTTGAATCCGAATCTTGGTTACGTCACCACTAGCCGTGGGCGTTCCAAGATACATAACTGGTTCCGAAAACAAGACCGAGATAAGAATATCCTTGCTGGCCGGCAGATGCTCGATGACGAACTCGAGCATATGGATATCAGCCTAAAAGAGGCTGAGAAGCTACTGGTACCGCGCTATAACATGAATTCTATGGATGAAGTGTTAGCGGCTATTGGTGTCGGTGATATTCGTTTGAATCAGATGGTGAACTTCCTGCAAGGGAAACTGAATAAGCCGACAGCAGAAGAGGCTGATTTAGAAGCGCTACGCCATCTGAACAACAAAACGCCACCGCCGCCGCGTAATGCCAGTAAAGACAGCGGGCGGATTGTGGTCGAAGGTGTCGGCAACCTGATGCACCACATCGCTCGTTGCTGCCAGCCGATCCCCGGTGATGAGATTGTCGGTTTTATCACGCAGGGAAGGGGGATATCTATCCACCGCGCAGACTGTGAACAGTTGGCTGAATTACAATCTCATGCGCCTGAGCGAATTGTCGATGCGGTTTGGGGAGAGAGTTATTCCAGCGGCTATTCACTTGTCGTGCGTGTAACCGCCAATGACCGCAGCGGCTTGCTCCGCGACATCACCACTATTTTGGCGAATGAAAAAGTTAATGTGTTGGGTGTTGCCAGCCGTAGCGATACCAAAAAGATGGTGGCAACCATTGATATGGATATCGAGATCTATAACTTGCAAGTGCTCGGGCGAGTATTGGCAAAGCTCAATCAGCTACCTGATGTGATAGATGCCCGCCGTCTTCACGGCAATTAGTGATCCTTAAACTGCGACTGTGCCTCGCTATTTAAGCTTGGTGCAGTTCGCACTTAGGCGGGCAGTGCTCGCTGTGTCTTGACTTATATAGTGAAATTGATGAATACGAATCAGCCTGCAACTGACACCACCGCACTCGCCTTGCAACGTTTGTTGGATATTATGCGCACCTTGCGTGATCCGGAACAAGGTTGTCCGTGGGACCGTAAACAGACGTTTGATACGATCGCCCCTTATACGTTGGAAGAAACTTACGAAGTGCTTGACGCGATTCAGCGCAAGGATTTTGATGACTTACGTGATGAACTGGGCGATTTGCTGTTCCAAGTGGTGTTTTATGCCCAAATGGGGCAGGAGCAGGGGCTGTTTGCCTTTGACGATGTCTGCCATGCCATCAGCGATAAATTAGTGCGTCGCCATCCCCATGTGTTCCCCGATGAACCGCAGCACGCATCAGAAGCAAACATGGGCAGTGAGGCCGCGTTGGCAGGTTGGGAATCCCGTAAAGCGGAAGAACGAGCGGAGAAAGCGTTGTATTCGGCCTTGGATGATATTCCTGATGCGCTGCCGGCTTTAATGAAAGCACATAAAATTCAGAAACGCTGTGCGTCGGTGGGTTTTGATTGGGATACATTGGGGCCGGTGCTAGACAAAGTTTACGAAGAGATCGATGAAGTGATGTTCGAGGCGCGTCAAGCTGTGGTCGATGAAGATAAACTGGGTGAAGAGATCGGTGATTTGCTGTTTGCCACAGTGAACTTGTCTCGCCATCTAGGCCACAAAGCTGAAAATGCCCTGCAAGCCGCTAATCGAAAGTTTGAACGGCGTTTTCGTCAAGTAGAACAAATCGTTACCGCATCAGGCCGGACCATGGAAACGGCCACACTTGATGAAATGGAAGCCGCTTGGCAGCAAGTTAAAAAGCAAGAAACTGAAATGTAAGGTGTTTTAATTCATTTCATGGATGATTACGGAATTTGAATTACGTTAATTAATTGAATTATAACGAATAATAAGATGATGTTACGGGCAGTTTTAGCCGCGTAAACTGCCAGGGTAGCGGAGATCATTTGTAGCGAAACCAAGGTTCCGGTATACTACTTTCCCGTCTTGGTACTTCCATCGTCTTTAAACCTAAACTCTCAGGTTCAGCATGACAACTAATTATATTTTTGTGACCGGCGGGGTTGTATCCTCTCTGGGTAAAGGCATTGCCGCAGCCTCTCTGGCGGCTATACTTGAAGCCCGTGGCCTCAACGTAACCATCATGAAACTGGACCCGTATATCAACGTGGATCCAGGCACCATGAGCCCGACACAACACGGGGAGGTTTTTGTCACCGAAGATGGTGCTGAGACCGATCTGGATTTAGGGCACTATGAGCGCTTCATTCGCACCAAAATGACCCGTCGTAATAACTTCACCACGGGCCGTATCTATTCCGAAGTCCTGCGTAAAGAACGTCGTGGCGACTATCTCGGCGCAACCATTCAAGTTATTCCGCATATCACCAATGCTATCAAAGAGCGCATCATCGAAGGCGGCGAAGGCCATGATGTTGTCTTAGTTGAAATTGGTGGTACGGTCGGGGATATCGAGTCTCTGCCATTCTTGGAAGCGATTCGTCAGATGGCGGTTGATGTTGGCCGCGAGCATACACTTTACATGCACCTGACGTTAGTTCCTTATCTGGCTGCGGCCGGTGAAGTGAAAACTAAGCCGACTCAACATTCGGTAAAAGAACTGCTTTCGATTGGTATTCAGCCAGATGTGCTGATTTGCCGTTCTGATCGCGCAGTTCCTGCTAATGAACGCGCTAAAATTGCGTTGTTCTGTAATGTGCCAGAGAAAGCCGTTATCTCCCTAAAAGATGTTGATTCCATTTATAAAATCCCAGGGCTATTGAAATCACAGGGCCTTGACGATTATATTTGTAAACGATTCAGCTTAACTTGTCCTGAAGCAAATCTTGCCGAGTGGGAACAGGTATTATACGAAGAATCAAATCCAGGTGGGGAAGTCACCATCGGGATGATCGGCAAATATGTAGAATTGCCGGATGCCTATAAATCGGTGATTGAAGCCTTGAAACACGGCGGGCTGAAAAATCGCCTCACGGTGAACATTAAGCTGATTGATTCGCAGGATGTTGAGACACGTGGCGAAGAGATGCTAAAAGGGCTGGATGCGATCCTTATTCCGGGTGGTTTTGGCTACCGCGGTGTAGAAGGCAAAGTTTTGGCGGCACGTTATGCACGTGAGCACAATATTCCTTACCTGGGCATTTGCTTGGGGATGCAAGTTGCACTGATGGAGTTTGCCCGCAATGTTGCGGGGATGGAAAACGCGAACTCTACAGAATTTGTGCCAGACTGTAAGTATCCGGTGGTTGCGTTAATCACCGAATGGCGTGATGAAGACGGCAACGTTGAAGTCCGTACGGAAGAAAGCGATTTGGGCGGTACTATGCGTGTGGGGGGGCAGCAATGTCACCTGACCGAAGGTAGCTTGGTACGTCAGATGTATGGCGAACCGACCATCGTTGAGCGCCATCGTCACCGCTATGAAGTCAACAACATGTTGTTGAAGCAGATTGAAGCTGCCGGCCTGCGCGTTGCTGGGCGCTCTGCGGATAACAAACTGGTGGAGATTATCGAGTTGCCAAACCATCCGTGGTTTGTCGCTTGCCAGTTCCATCCAGAATTTACTTCGACGCCACGTGATGGTCACCCGTTGTTCGCCGGCTTTGTGAAAGCGGCTGGTGAGTATCAGAAGCGCCAGGTGAAATAAAATATTTGGTAGAAGGGGCGGCAGCGATGTCGCCCCCTCTGTCTGGAGTTTTAGTTTAACTTGTACTGAGGAAAATCTAATGTCCAAAATCGTTAAAGTCATCGGTCGCGAAATCATCGACTCCCGTGGTAACCCAACTGTAGAAGCTGAAGTTCATTTGGAAGGCGGTTTCGTTGGTTTGGCTGCGGCACCATCAGGTGCTTCTACTGGTTCCCGTGAAGCACTGGAACTGCGTGACGGTGACAAATCCCGTTTCCTGGGCAAAGGCGTTCTGAAAGCCGTTGCAGCAGTAAATGGTCCAATTGCTCAGGCAGTTTTGGGTAAAGATGCCAAAGACCAGGCTAACATCGATAAAATCATGATCGATCTGGACGGTACTGAGAACAAATCCCAGTTTGGCGCTAACGCCATCTTGGCCGTTTCTCTGGCAGCAGCGAAAGCAGCCGCAGCGTCTAAAGGCATGCCTTTGTATGAGCACATTGCTGAACTGAATGGCACTCCAGGCAAATTCTCTATGCCATTGCCTATGATGAACATCATCAACGGTGGCGAGCACGCTGATAACAACGTTGATATTCAAGAGTTCATGATCCAGCCTGTTGGCGCTAAAACCCTGAAAGAAGCTGTTCGTATGGGTTCTGAAGTGTTCCATCATCTGGCTAAAGTATTGAAGTCTAAAGGTATGAACACTGCTGTTGGTGACGAAGGTGGCTACGCGCCAAACCTGGGTTCTAACGCTGAAGCACTGGCTGTTATCGCAGAAGCGGTAAAAGCAGCAGGTTACGAGCTGGGTAAAGACATTACTCTGGCGATGGACTGTGCAGCATCTGAGTTCTACAAAGACGGTAAATATGTTCTGGCTGGCGAAGGCAACAAAGCCTTCACTTCTGAAGAGTTCACTCACTTCTTGGAAGACCTGACCAAACAATACCCAATCGTTTCCATCGAAGATGGCTTGGACGAATCTGACTGGGCTGGCTTCAAATACCAGACCGAAGTTCTGGGTGACAAAATCCAGTTGGTGGGCGATGACTTGTTCGTGACCAATACCAAGATCCTGAAAGAAGGCATCGAGAAAGGTATTGCTAACTCTATCCTGATTAAATTCAACCAGATCGGTTCTCTGACCGAAACTCTGGCTGCTATCAAGATGGCGAAAGATGCAGGTTACACCGCGGTTATCTCTCACCGTTCAGGCGAAACCGAAGATGCGACCATTGCTGATCTGGCAGTAGGTACAGCAGCAGGCCAAATCAAAACAGGTTCTATGAGCCGTTCTGACCGTGTTGCTAAATACAACCAACTGATCCGTATCGAAGAAGCGCTGGGTGACCGTGCGCCATTCAACGGCCTGAAAGAAGTGAAAGGCCAGTAATTACTGCGCTTTGTCTTCTCTAAAGTTGATTGATAAAACCCGCCGAGAATGGCGGGTTTTTTTATGAAATAAATCCTACCCTAAACTTATCCAATCATTTTTTTATCATTTGGTTCTCTTGTGCAAGATTCTTCTGAAACTGGCGCATAACCCTCTCCAGACTCACATCTATTACACAGGCTACCGTGTAGATAATTTATAAGCCGTTATCATTATTAATGATCAGATTGATTTAATAACAATGCATAACGGAAGATAACTAATGAAACTGAAATACTTACTGTTACCGGCAATATTGTTCTCCAGCAGCTTGTTTGCCGCGGAAGTGACTGTCACCATGAATGAAGCTTTGCCAGAAGGTAATGGCAAAGCGCTGGGCACGGTTACGGTAACTGAAACGGCTTATGGCTTATTGTTTACCCCTAATCTGACAGGGCTGACCACCGGTATTCATGGTTTCCATTTGCATGAAAACCCAAGTTGCGCAGCAGGCCAGAAAGAGGGCAAATCCGTGCCAGCGCTAGCGGCTGGCGGTCATTTTGACCCGCAAAAAACGGGCGTACATCTTGGCCCTTACTCAGATAAAGGGCATTTGGGTGACCTACCGGGACTGGTCGTCAATGCCGATGGTACTGCCAACTATCCAGTACTGGCTCCGCGCCTAAAGTCGTTAACTGAGCTGAAACAGCATGCGTTGATGATTCATGCGGGTGGCGATAACTATGCTGACCATCCAATGGCACTTGGCGGCGGCGGTGCACGGATGGTCTGTGGCGTCATCGAGTAACGGATGACGAGCTGGATAACCCAATAGGCCACATCAAAGCGGCCTATTTGGTCACAGCCATGGAATCTGCGATAATCGCCCATTGGCCTGAATCACGATATAGAGAAACTGATGCTGTACCCGATTAATGAAATGTTCCAGACCTTGCAGGGCGAGGGTTACTTCACCGGTGTTCCGGCGATTTTTGTACGCTTGCAAGGCTGCCCAGTGGGCTGTAGTTGGTGTGATACCAAGCATACTTGGGAGAAAGAGGCGGATCGGGAAGTTGATATGCAGCGCATTATGGTGAAAACCGCCGAAAGTGATGCTTGGGGTTCCGCCACTGAGCAGCAGTTACTCGATATCTTTGCTCAACAAGGATATACCGCCCGCCACGTCGTGATTACTGGGGGTGAGCCATCTATTTACGATCTGCTCCCCCTCACTTTTGCACTTGAGCAAGCCGGCTATAGCTGCCAAATTGAAACCAGCGGGACTCACGAAGTGCGGTGCTCGGCCGAGACTTGGGTGACAGTATCGCCGAAAGTGAATATGCGCGGTGGCTTGAAAATCCTCCCCCAAGCTCTGCAACGCGCAGATGAAATTAAGCATCCGGTCGCGCGTTTGCGGGATATTGAAGCATTAGAAGTGTTGTTGGCGACGCTGCATGACGATAAGAAACGAGTCGTTGCGTTGCAGCCAATCAGTCAGAAGGATGAGGCGACTAAACTTTGTATCGAAACCTGTATCGCCAAGAACTGGCGGCTATCGATGCAAACGCATAAATATCTCAACATCGCCTGAGATGAAGGGCGTGGACGCGCCCTAACGAACTATTTATCCGTGAGACATTTATCCGCGAGACATTTACTCACGAAACACCTCTCCACAAAACACTGACTCGCGAACTATTTACCCACGATAGACGCAGCCCGCAGAGCAGGTTTCTTTCACCATCACGGCGCTTAATTCCGGTAATTGAGGCTTAAGCTGCTGCCAAATCCAACTGGCCAACACTTCACTGGTGGGGTTTTCCAAACCAGGGATATCGTTGAGATAGTGGTGATCCAACCGCGCCCAAATGGGGTTAAAGGCTGCTTTCAGATCAGCAAAATCCATCACCCAGCCTGAATGAGCGTCAACTTCACCAGTCACCTCGATACGAACCATAAATGAATGGCCGTGCAGGCGACCACATTTGTGCCCTTCTGGCACATGGGGCAACAGGTGAGCGGCTTCAAACTGAAAATCTTTAAATAGGGTAGTGCTCATCATTCTGACCTTTTTGACTCGAAAAACTGCCGCATAGTACCGGAAAGTAGCGATTCTGGCTATGAATGCACAGCTTCACGAACCCAGTTTAGCCCACGACGCCACCATCAACGTTACGTAGCTCTCTGATTTATATGCAGACATACTAAACCGGCAGCTTGATATCTACCGGCGAGAAATTTCCTAATGAGTTGAACACTTTAACTCATATTAGTTACCTGAAAAACCGCTTAGTCGTTTTAGTTATTTATTATTTCCATCGCTTCTTTAATTGTTATGATCGGGATGGTTAACCTTACAAACCATATACCCTTGGTACGTGAAGTTTCAGAGGCGAGAGCCGCGTTCATTCGCAGGCTACCAATCAGCAACACTTAGGGTGTCAACTTTTGGCGTAAACTCTTCTCGCTGGCAATCATGTGCATTAACCATGGCTAAAGCATAAAGGAATTCCTACAGCAATGACGACTCAGGCTCCTCCTACTTCTTTACTTCCGCTGTCGCCGGAACAGTTGGCCCGCTTACAAACCGCGGTTGGTGATTTATCGCCAACCCAAATGGCATGGCTGTCCGGTTACTTCTGGGGCATGGTTAACCAGCAACCTGGCACAGTGGCATCTCCTGCCGCGATAGCGCCACCAGCGGTAACAATCACCCTGATTTCAGCTTCTCAAACCGGTAATGCAAGGCGTTTGGCTGAACAGTTGCGTGATGACCTCGTTGCCGCAAAGCTCAGCGTGAATTTGGTTAATGCGGGTGATTATAAGTTTAAGCAAATTGCGCAGGAACGCCTGCTCGTTGTTGTGGCCTCAACACAGGGTGAAGGTGAGCCAGCGGAAGAAGCCGTTGCATTGCACAAATTCCTATTCTCTAAAAAGGCCCCCAAGTTACCTGAAACCGCTTTTGCGGTGTTCGGTTTGGGTGACACCTCTTACGAACATTTCTGTCAGGCAGGCAAAGATTTTGACAGCAAACTGGCTGAGCTAGGTGCTGAACGGTTATTAGATCGTGTCGATGCTGATGTGGAATATCAAGAATCAGCCCAACAATGGCGTCAGCAAGTTGTTGCAGCGTTGCAGGCAAGAGTTCCCGCTCAATCTACGGCGGCAGTAGTCGCAACGCAAAGTGGTGCCGTTGATGAAATCACGTCTAGTCCCTACAGCAAAACAGCCCCGTTGACTGCGCAACTGTCAGTTCAGCAAAAAGTGACTGGCCGTAATTCAGAAAAAGATGTGCGCCACATCGAAATTGATTTAGGTGATTCTGGACTGCGTTACCAACCGGGTGATGCATTGGGTGTCTGGTTTGATAATGACCCGACTCTGGTCGAAGAATTACTCGCGCTTCTGTGGTTGAAAGGTGATGAGTTAGTGAGTATTGATGGGCAAAACATGCCGTTGCAACAAGCGCTGGTCAGCCATCTTGAGCTAACACAAAACACCACCGTGATCGTCGACAAATACGCAGCAATGTCTCGTGATGAAACCCTGATTGCATTATTGGCCGACAAACCAGCGCTGCAGCAGTATGCGAAAAATACCCCAATCGTCGATATGGTGCGTCAAGCCCCCTCTGATTTGAACGCTGACCAACTCGTGGCGTTATTACGACCACTGACACCGCGCCTTTACTCCATTGCTTCATCACAAGCAGAAACGGAAACTGAAGTGCATATCACCGTGGGCGTGGTGCGTTATGAGATTGATGGCCGCCCGCGTACTGGCGGAGCATCGGGCTATCTGGCTGACCGACTGGCGGTTGATGGCGATATCCGTATCTTCATCGAACATAACGATAATTTCCGTTTACCGGCGAACCCAGAAACGCCCGTTATCATGATTGGCCCCGGCACGGGTATCGCGCCCTTCCGCGCCTTTATGCAACAGCGTGAAGCGATTGGCGCTTCGGGTAAAAACTGGCTGCTTTTTGGTAACCCGCATTTCACCGAGGACTTCCTCTATCAGGTTGAATGGCAGCGTTATGTCAAAGACGGTTTACTGACTCGCATTGATCTGGCTTGGTCGCGCGATCAGGCCCATAAAATATACGTACAAGACAAACTGCGCGAACAGGGCGCAGAGCTGTGGCGCTGGATTCAAGAAGGCGCTCACATTTACGTCTGTGGCGATGCTAACCGCATGGCAAAAGACGTCGAGCAGGTTTTACTGGACGTGGTGGCTGAGCACGGTGCAATGGATACCGAGCAGGCTGATGAATATTTAAGTGAGCTGCGCTTGGCGCGCCGTTATCAGCGGGATGTGTACTGATGAATGAAAAACACCCAGGGCCACTGGTCGTGACCGGTAAACTGTCCGATGGCGAACGCATGAAATCGGAGAGTCGTTTCCTGCGCGGGACGATTGCCGAAGATCTGAATGACGGTCTGACCGGCGGTTTCAACGGCGATAACTTCCTGTTGATTCGCTTCCACGGCATGTATCAGCAAGATGACCGCGATATCCGTGCAGAACGTGCAGAGCAGAAGTTGGAGCCTCGCCATGCCATGATGCTGCGCTGCCGCTTACCGGGCGGAATTATCACCCCGCAGCAGTGGTTGGGGATTGATAAATTCGCGGCAGATAACACCCTATATGGCAGCATTCGTATTACCAACCGCCAGACATTCCAATTTCATGGCATCCTTAAGGGCAATGTGAAACCGGCTCATCAGCTGCTTAATGAACTGGGGCTAGATGCCTTGGCGACCGCCAATGATGTTAACCGTAACGTGCTCTGTACATCGAACCCCGTCGAGTCGGTGCTGCATCAGGAAGCTTACGAATGGGCGAAAAAGATTTCTGAACATTTGCTGCCACGCACCCGAGCTTATGCCGAAATTTGGCTGGATGCGGAAAAAGTGGCGACCACGGATGAAGAGCCTATTCTCGGCGCGACCTATTTACCGCGTAAATTTAAAACCACAGTGGTTATTCCACCGCAAAATGATGTCGACCTCCATGCTAACGACCTCAACTTTGTTGCGGTCGCGGAAAAAGGCAAGTTGGTTGGTTTTAACGTGTTGGTAGGTGGCGGCCTTTCCATTGCTCACGGCGATAAAAATACCTATCCACGTAAAGCCAGTGAATTTGGCTATATCCCGCTACAACACACATTGGCTATCGCTGAAGCGGTGGTGACGACCCAGCGCGACTGGGGTAACCGTACTGATCGTAAAAATGCCAAAACCAAGTACACGCTTGAGCGCGTGGGTGTTGAGACCTTCAAAGCGGAAGTTGAAAAACGTGCTGGCGTGAGTTTTGGTGCCACCAAACCTTATCAATTTACCGGCCGTGGTGATCGTATTGGTTGGGTGAAGGGTGTCGATAAAAAGTGGCATCTCACCCTCTTTATTGAGAATGGGCGTTTGCTGGATTACCCCGGCCGTAGCCTGAAAACCGGTGTGGCAAAGATAGCTAAAATCCATCAGGGCGATTTCCGTTTGACCGCGAACCAGAACCTGATTGTGGCGGGTGTGCCGGAAAAAGAGAAATCCCGTATTGAGGCATTAGCCCGTGAGCATGGTTTGATGGACGATAATGTCAGCCCACAGCGTGAAAACTCGATGGCTTGTGTGTCATTCCCCACCTGCCCACTGGCGATGGCAGAGGCTGAGCGTTTCTTGCCTGAATTCGTGACCCGTATTGAAGGTATTTTGCAGCAACATGGCCTACCCGATGAACATATTGTCATGCGGGTGACTGGTTGTCCGAACGGTTGTGGTCGTGCATTGTTGGCTGAAATGGGGTTGGTTGGGAAAGCGGTTGGCCGCTATAACTTACATCTGGGCGGCAATCGGGAAGGCACTCGCATCCCCCGTATGTATCGCGAAAATATTACCGAAGATGAAATTCTGGCGATTACCGATCAATTAGTGGGGCGCTGGGCGAAAGAACGTCATACAGATGAAGGCTTCGGGGACTTTGTGATTCGTGCGGGTGTGGTTGCGCCAGTGATTGATTCAGCCCGTGACTTTTATGAAGTGCGGGAGGCGGTATGAGTCGAATCAACCTCAGTGAGTTGAATTCATTACCGAAAGTCGAGCAGGTGCTGGCATTGGCGGAGCTTAACAACGAACTTGAGACATTATCCGCGCAGGCGCGGGTAAGCTGGGCGTTGGATAATCTCCCCGGCGAGTTCGTGCTTTCGTCCAGCTTTGGTATTCAGGCGGCGGTCTGCTTGCATCTGGTCACCCGCCAGCGGCCAGATATTCCGGTGATCCTCACCGATACCGGATATCTATTCCCTGAAACCTATCAGTTTATCGATGCGTTGACCGAGCAACTGCAACTTAACTTGCAGGTGTTTCGTGCACCACAAAGCCCTGCGTGGCAGGAAGCCCGTTACGGCAAGTTATGGGAGCAGGGTGTCGAGGGTATCGAGCGCTACAATGAGCTGAACAAAGTGGAGCCGATGAATCGGGCGCTAGATACATTGGGCGCGCAAACGTGGTTTGCCGGTTTACGCCGTGAGCAATCGGGTAGCCGTGCACAGTTACCGGTGTTGGCTGTTCAGCGGGGTGTATTTAAGCTATTACCGATCATTGATTGGGATAATCGGCAGGTTTATCAGTATTTGACCCAAAATGGCCTGAGCTATCATCCGTTGTGGGAGCAAGGTTATTTGTCTGTCGGTGATACCCATACGACACGTAAATGGGAACCCGGGATGAGCGAAGAAGAGACTCGGTTCTTCGGCCTGAAACGTGAATGCGGCCTGCATGAAGGCTGATGCGGTAGATCAGCTGTAGTGATGCATCAACGATATAGAGGGCGCAAAATACCCACCGAGAGTTATACGCGAGAAAGATGAGAAAGGGCGGCCAATATGACCACCCTAGCGTTGATTTCATTGAGTTTCTGCTTGTTTTGCGCAGTATTTCGCAGGTTGAGATTACCTCTTAGCGGCAGCTAACGCTTCTATCAGCGGTTGCAATATCTTGACGGTATCGTGGGTACGTTTGGTGATTCGCTCTGGCAAGAACTTATCCAGATAATTTAAGTTATCGAGTTGGCTCTGGTGGCGGGTCGTGCCCTGTGGAAAGTGGCTGCTGATGGCGCGTTGCTGGCAACCGTCTTTCTTGCCCAAACTGGCGTTACTGGCCTCGACAGATAACAGCGGCAAGCCGGCTGCCTCAAAGAGGTTTTTATCAGCCCGACACGGCGATACGGCCTGATATTGCAGGGGAGCCGCAGAGATGCCATAACGCCGCGCCAGCTTCAATGCTTGCGTTTGCGCTGCAATGGCTGACGGTTGTTGATTGGCGCTAAAATAAAGGCGATCTCCGGTGATCAGGCCATCCAAATTAATGACCAGCAAGGTATTCGCCTTCTCTGTTTGACTCATGCGCTCCAAATAGTTCTCGGTGCCTTGCGCCCCAATCTCTTCTGCACTGAGGGCGACAAAGCGCAAATCATAGCGCAACGGGATCGCTTTTAGGCGCTCTGCCAGTTCTAGCATAACGCCCACCCCAGCAGCATTATCATCAACGCCTTGCAGCGTCAGACCGCCAAGGTTGTTATCTAAATCCATGTCGCTTTGCGGCGTGTAGGTATCAAAGTGCGCCATGATAACAATCTGTTTCTGCTCATCCGCTTTAGCCGCAGCATTGGGCTGAGTAATCGTCGCATTACGGGCGGCAATCACCGAGGTTGCACTCAGTGTCCGCCAGCTTTGTTTACCATTTTTACTGGTATAGAGATAGCGCGTATTAAAGCCGCGCAGGTTGCTTTGATAACCCATCTGCTGGAAGCGATGATTGATGTACTCAGCGGCCAACAACTCTGCGGGACTACCCGCCATTCGGCCGGGGAAATAGGTGCTGATATGGCGAGTTTGCTGTTCCGCAATTTTACCGACAGCTTGGGAATTAGCGGCCTGTAATGGCAGAGCGATAGTGAAACACAGTGTGAATAATGCCCACTTTAGGCGACGGCGGGAAAACATACCGAAATATCCTTGTCATAGTTTGGGCCATGTCTGTTGGCATGGTTAACGCAGTGCTAAGCGGTGCTTAGTATGAAACTGTCCGCACAAATTAACAATTTGTATGATTCTTAAATTGCAGAAAGATGAACCCAAAAAGCGTTTCAATGATAACGAGCAAACATAGCTGCAAGCTATACCATTACGGCTATATATCATTATGGAACTTGTAATTACTTTTAGTCATTTCATAAGGCCATGGCCCCCCCCTATAGTCACCCTACGCTTTATCATGTAATTGAAGGCCGTTGTGGATTATCTACCTCTATTTGCCGACTTAAAACAGCGCCCCGTATTGGTCGTTGGCGGCGGTGAAGTTGCTGCGCGAAAAATTGACTTGTTGCACCGCGCTGGCGCTCAGGTGCGGGTAGTGGCGCAGACGCTTTCATCTGAACTTGAACAACAGCATCAGGATGGCCGTATTCACTGGCTGGCGAAGGTTTTCTTGCCGGAGCAGCTAGATGAGGTGTTTCTGGTGATTGCAGCCACTAACGATACCGTACTCAATGCGGCTGTTTTTACCGCGGCAGATCAACGTCGTATTTTAGCCAACGTGGTGGATGATCAACCTCGCTGCTCGTTTATCTTCCCGTCGATTGTCGATCGTTCTCCGTTGGTGGTGGCTATCTCTTCTGCCGGTCAAGCGCCGGTGCTGGCGAGAATCCTACGCGAAAAATTGGAAGCGCTGTTACCCGCCAGTCTGGGGGAAATGGCTGCGGTCGCGGGGCGTTGGCGTGGACGTGTTAAGCAACAGATTCAAACCATGGGCGCACGTCGTCGTTTTTGGGAAAACGCCTTCAGCGGCCGTTTTGCCAGTTTGATCAGTCGTGGTCAGTTAGCACAAGCAGAAGACGAATTGCAGCAGTCGCTGGACGGGCAGGGGAGCACACTGGGTGAGATTGCCTTGGTAGGGGCTGGCCCCGGCGACCCTGGTT
Source organism: Yersinia massiliensis (assembly GCF_003048255.1). Taxonomy (NCBI): domain Bacteria; kingdom Pseudomonadati; phylum Pseudomonadota; class Gammaproteobacteria; order Enterobacterales; family Yersiniaceae; genus Yersinia; species Yersinia massiliensis. The sequence goes on along the minus strand of NZ_CP028487.1, from coordinate 3,913,022 downwards.
TGCTGACACTACGTGGCTTACAAGTGATTCAGCAGGCTGATGTGGTGCTCTATGACTATTTAGTCAGTCCGGAAGTATTGGATTTAGTCCGCCGCGATGCTGAGCGCATTTGTGTCGGTAAACGGGCAGGCGCACATTCAGTCGCGCAGGAAGAAACCAACCAATTACTGGTGACTCTCGCACAGAAAGGCAAGCGAGTGGTGCGGTTGAAAGGGGGCGATCCCTTTATCTTTGGCCGAGGTGGAGAAGAGTTACAGGTCGCCGCGCAAGCTGGCATCCCGTTTCAAGTGGTGCCGGGGGTGACAGCGGCGGCAGGGGCGACGGCCTACGCGGGTATCCCTCTGACTCACCGTGATCATGCACAGAGCGTGACTTTTATCACCGGTCATTGCCGCGGTGATGGTGATGATTTGGATTGGCAAGCATTGGCACGTGGTCGCCAAACGTTGGCGATTTACATGGGCACGGTGAAAGCGGCTGAAATTAGCCAGCATTTAATGACACATGGCCGAGCGAGCACAACGCCAGTGGCGGTCATTAGTCGGGGCACTCGCGCAGACCAACAAGTCCGTATCGGCACGTTAGCTGAGCTTGAATCACTCGCGCATCAGGCTCCCACACCCGCCTTGCTGGTTATCGGTGAAGTGGTGGATTTACATCACCAAATCGCTTGGTTTGGGCAACAACGACAGACTGAACAGGCCATTAGCCCGTCAGTCGTGAATTTGGCATAAAGGATCTGTTATGGACGAAAAACGACTCACTCATTTGCGGCAATTGGAGGCGGAGAGTATCCATATCATCCGTGAAGTGGCCGCCGAATTCGGTAACCCGGTGATGCTCTATTCCATCGGCAAAGACTCCTCTGTGATGCTGCATTTGGCGCGCAAAGCCTTCTTCCCCGGTAACTTACCTTTCCCGTTATTGCATGTGGATACCGGTTGGAAATTCCGTGAAATGTACGAATTTCGTGACCGTACAGCTAAAGCTTTTGGCTGTGAGTTGCTGGTGCACCGCAATCCAGAAGGTGTAGCCATGGGGATTAATCCCTTTGTTCATGGCAGTGCCAAACATACCGATATCATGAAAACTGAGGGCCTTAAGCAAGCCTTGAACAAATACGGATTTGATGCCGCTTTCGGTGGCGCACGGCGTGACGAAGAGAAATCGCGTGCCAAAGAGCGTATTTACTCTTTCCGTGACCGCTTCCACCGCTGGGACCCCAAAAATCAGCGTCCTGAGCTGTGGCACAACTACAACGGTCAGATTAATAAAGGCGAAAGTATTCGCGTCTTCCCGCTGTCCAACTGGACAGAGCTGGATATCTGGCAATACATCTTCTTGGAAAAAATCGACATTGTGCCGCTGTATTTAGCGAAACCACGGCCGGTAGTGGAGCGCGATGGGATGTTAATGATGGTGGATGACGATCGCATCGATTTACAACCGGGTGAAGTGATCACTCAGAAGATGGTGCGTTTTCGCACATTGGGCTGCTGGCCACTCACCGGTGCGGTGGAGTCTGAGGCCGAAACCTTACCTGCCATCATCGAAGAGATGCTTATCTCGACCACCAGTGAGCGTCAGGGTCGAATGATCGACCGCGATCAATCCGGCTCCATGGAGCTTAAAAAGCGTCAGGGATATTTCTGAGGAGCGCCCGATGAACACCAAATTACAAAACAAACCTATTGCGGCAGATCAATCAGCGCTCGATAGCCGGTCGATGATTTTACAAAGCAGCTCCATTGCCGAGCAAATTGCCAATGAAGGCGGCGTCGAAGCTTACCTGCACGCGCAACAACACAAAACCATGCTGCGTTTTTTAACCTGCGGGAGTGTCGATGACGGTAAAAGTACTTTAATTGGACGTTTACTGCATGATACCCGCCAAATCTACGAAGATCAGCTGACCACGCTGCACACTGACAGCAAGCGATTGGGTACGCAGGGTGAAAAGCTAGATCTGGCGTTACTGGTGGATGGGTTACAAGCTGAGCGCGAGCAGGGCATCACCATTGATGTGGCTTATCGCTACTTCTCGACAGAGAAACGCAAATTTATCATCGCCGACACTCCAGGACATGAGCAGTACACCCGTAATATGGCCACGGGCGCATCGACTTGCGATTTGGCGATTTTGTTGATTGATGCCCGAAAAGGGGTGTTAGACCAAACTCGCCGTCATAGCTTTATTGCGACCTTGCTGGGGATCCGCCATTTAGTGGTGGCAGTGAACAAAATGGATTTGGTGGATTATCAGGAAAGTGTCTTCGAGCAATTTAAAGAAGACTACCTGAGTTTTGCTGAACAGTTACCGGCTGATCTGGATATTAAGTTTGTGCCACTGTCGGCGCTGGATGGCGATAATGTGGCCTCCCCGAGCGAGCGAATGAATTGGTATTCTGGCCCGACACTGCTTGAAGTGCTGGAAAGCGTTGATGTGGTGAATGCGCGCCGCCAACAACCGTTACGCTTCCCTGTCCAGTACGTCAACCGCCCTAATTTAGATTTCCGCGGTTATGCCGGCACCTTATCTGCTGGCGTGGTGCGTGTTGGGCAAAAAATCAAAGTCCTGCCTTCTGGTGTGGAATCGACAATTGCCCGTATCGTGACCTTTGATGGTGATTTGACTGAAGCTGTCCCCGGAGAAGCTATCACGCTGGTACTGACCGATGAAGTGGATATCAGCCGTGGTGACTTGCTGGTAGATGCCAGCGATACACTAAAAGCGGCGCAAAATGCGTTGGTTGATATTGTGTGGATGGCTGAGCAACCGCTGGTGGTTGGGCAAAGCTATGACATCAAAGTCGCGGGTAAAAAGACGCGCGCGCGGGTGGAAAAAATCCAATATCAGGTTGAGATCAACTCACTGACCCAGCGGGTGGTGGAAAGTTTGCCGCTTAATGGTATCGGATTGGTTGAATTGGCGTTCGATGAGCCACTGGTGCTGGATAGCTACCAAAGTAACCACGAAACCGGTGGCATGATCTTTATTGACCGGCTGAGTAATGTGACTGTGGGTGCGGGCCTGATTCGCGAAACATTGGAATCGGTCTATCAAGAAAGCACGGAGTTTAGTGCCTTTGAGCTGGAACTGAATGCGCTGGTTCGCCGCCACTTCCCACACTGGGGTGCGCGTGATTTATTAGGGGGGAAATAGCGTGTCAGTTGAACATGCCACGCCAGCCGATGAGAATATCGTCTGGCACCCTCATGCTGTCACTCGACAGGATCGAGAACAACAGCATGGACATCAGGGCGTCGTGCTCTGGTTTACCGGCTTATCTGGTTCAGGTAAATCGACTGTGGCCGGTGCGCTTGAACAGGCCCTGTTCGCTCGCGGTGTTAGCACTTACTTGCTGGATGGCGACAATGTTCGTCATGGCTTGTGTCGCGATTTGGGTTTTTCTGATGATGATCGACGCGAAAATATCCGTCGGGTCGGCGAGGTCGCCAAATTAATGGTGGATGCCGGTCTGGTGGTACTCACGGCGTTTATCTCTCCGCATCGTGCGGAGCGCCAAATGGTACGCGATATGCTGGCATCAGGTCAGTTTATCGAGGTGTTTGTCGACACGCCATTAGCCATTTGTGAGGCCCGCGACCCTAAGGGGTTGTACAAAAAAGCCCGTGCCGGAGAGCTAAAAAACTTCACCGGCATCGATGCCGTTTACGAATCGCCGGAAGACGCAGATATTCATTTGCAGGGTGAACAATTAGTAACAAATTTGATTGAACAATTGTTAGACGTACTACGTGATAGCGCTATTATCAAATCCTAAACCTATAACCTACGTCAATGTTGCCGCAGGGCCATCAATTAACGTTAGTTTCGTACACTCGCCCGACTCTCTTACTGATGTAAGCATATCGGGCTGAGTAGGCCACCTATTCTGGGCTGAGTCTGCGAGCTGGCATTGATGAAAACTGCCGACTTGTCATGCCAAAGACGTTGGTATTTAGGGACTTATTGTCACGGGCAAAACGTCTTTAGAACGTGCCGGTAAACTGTACCTACAGGATTTGTATGCTGAATGTCACCCAAATTACGATAGACGAACAACGAGAGCGAGATGAACCTTCATACTCCTTTTTCGGTGGCGTTACTGGTTTTGTGTTCTATTGGTTGGCGTTTGCGATCCCTTTCTTTATCTATGGCCCCAATACCCTCTTTTTCCTGTTGTACACTTGGCCGTTCTTTCTGGCACTCATGCCGCTTTCGGTGTTGATTGGGATCATGCTCAGTGTGCTATCGCGCGGTAATTTACTGATGACCATCGGTGGTACGGGGATTGCGGTGCTGTGCTTGTTCTGGATGTTATTCTCATTTCTCACCGGTTGGTGAGCAGCAATCTGCGGGCCATTGGGTTACCCCGGTAACAGCCCGCTTGTCGACTTTTTACCTGTTATCTTTGAGCCGAGAGCACCTTACTCAGGAATGCTTGTGTGCGCGGATTGCTTGGCGCAGTAAAGATCTCCTCTGGTTTCCCCTCTTCTTGAATCACGCCTTGGTCAATAAACAGCACGCGGTCAGCGACATCACGGGCAAAGCCCATTTCGTGGGTGACGACGACCATGGTCATGCCTTCTAGTGCCAATGCTTTCATCACAGACAGCACTTCCTCCACCAACTCAGGATCAAGTGCTGACGTTGGCTCGTCAAACAACATGATGGTGGGTTCCATCGCCAGTGCTCTGGCAATCGCGACACGCTGCTGTTGCCCGCCAGAGAGGCTACTTGGATAAGCATCAATCTTATCCAGCAAACCCACCTTGCGCAGTAACAACTCAGCGCGTTCGATAGCCTGTGAGCGCGGCAGTTTTTTGACATCCATCGGGGCCATAATCAGATTTTCCAGCACGGTCATATGTGGAAACAGATTAAAGCGTTGGAATACCATGCCGACACTTTCGCGCATACGATTGAGATCCGTTTTTGGATTGTGGATCTCAAAACCGTTCACTGTAATTTCGCCACCGGACAAGGTTTCCAACGCATTTATGCAGCGTAAAAAAGTACTTTTCCCAGAACCGGATGGGCCAATGATGCAGACCACTTCTTTTGGCTGAATGTCACATGAAATGCCACGCAACACATGGGTTTCACCAAATTGTTTTTGCAGGTTATGTACGTGAATCACTTTTACCGAACCTCTTTTCCATATGTCGCACTAACAGCGAAAGTAAAAACGTAATGACCCAATAAACCACTGAAATAACCAGATAGGGTTCCCAATACGTGGCATAGGCACCGGAGACGGTTCGCGCGGCATAGGCTAAGTCAGCCAGCCCAATGGCGGAGGCCAACGATGAGTCTTTCACAATCGCAATGGCGTTGTTCCCCAGCGGCGGCAACATACGGCGGAAAGCCTGCGGCAGAATCACCTTACGCATGGTTTTACCGTAGCTCATCCCCAGCGAGCGAGATGCCTCCATTTGACCACGATCGATTGATTGAATACCCGCTCGGAATATCTCAGAGACATAAGCCCCAGCATTGAGAGTGATCGCCACGATACAAGATAAAAAAGCACCATAATCAGAGCGCAGCATGCGGGCAAAATCAGAAGACATAATGCCATTGGTGACGAGAATGCCATCCCGCGGATTGATAAATAGCGGCACCAACGCAAAGTGCACCACCATTATTTGCACAAACAGCGGTGTTCCTCGAATCGCACTAATATAGATACGCACTGGCCATTGAACACAGTAATGCAGTACCGGCTTCCAAATACCATGAGGTGCTTGCGCCAACCGCCCCAGCCCCAGCGTTAACCCCCAAGTTGTTCCCAAAATCACACAGATAATGGTGCACTTAATCGTCATCCAAGCACCATCCATAAACAGCGGGGCGTATTCTTGAATGATTTCCCAACGAAATCCTGACATATGAAATCCAAATACCCGAGGATCTTGACGCGAACACCAAGATCCTGAGGGCTAAAAGTGTATTAAAGAATTATTTGGTCGGCAGTGTTGGCACCTGTGCATCAAACCATTTTTCGTAGATTTCAGCGTAAGTCCCGTCAGCCACGATTTTTTGCAGGCCACTGTTGATTTTGCTGCGTAATTCTTCGTTACCTTTTGCGACCGCGATACCGAAATATTGGCGCTCGAATTTGTCATCAGAAACCAGCTCAAATGCTTTTTCTGGATGTGTTTTCAGATAGAATTTGGCAACACCCACGTCACCCACTGCGGCAGCGATACCATCTTCATACAACTCTTGCAGCATCAGCGGCGTATTATCGAAACGCTTAATGGCGGTGCTATTTTTACCGAGCACATCAGAGACCACGATATCGCCAGTGCTGGAGTTCACAACGCCAACGTTTAAGTTTTTCAGTGCTGCAATGGAATCTACTTTAGAGCCTTTAGGCACCACGATAGTTTGTTCTGCTGGGAAGTAAGGGTCAGAGAAATCAACCATTTGCTTACGTTTATCGGTGATGGTGATGCCAGAAATAATAATGTCGCGGTCACCTGAACCTAAAGTGGCAAAAATCCCTTCCCAAGGTGTATTCACCAGTTTGATCTGAAAACCTTCCGCTTGAGCGACAGCTTTGATGATATCAATATCAAAACCTTCCAATTGTTTCTGGCTGTTTTCATACTCGAATGGGCGGTAGGTACCACCGGAGCCGACCACATAAGTGGGTTCAGCAGCAATAGCAGTACCTGCTGACAACACGGCTGCCAGACAAGTTCCGACCAACATTAAACGTTTAAACATGCGAATCTCCCGGTTAAAAGATAAAGATGAGTGAGAATGCGATTTTTTTATTTATGCAGTTTGAGTGCATAAAAATATACGCTTATAAATGTAAACTCAACCGCGATAGGGACTATTTATTTATGGCGACATTAAATATGCAGAATTATTTTATTGGCTGGCATAAGGTAATGGAAAAATTCCATTTTCCAGTGTTTACTTCTGAATGATTGGGGCGTGTTTTTCATCGGCAACAGCGGGGAAAGAATGCTGGAAATTAGCATTTAATGACATTTTGTTGGTTGGCGTGCTATTTTTGCCGCAAATCGTCCTTAATCTGAGCGTTGTGGCCTATTTCCGTCACACAGTGGAGTCCGACGAAAAGTTGTGGGATGATTAGGCAGTTTTCGGGGGGCGGGAATGGGAAAACTTACATTACTTTTGCTGATATTACTTGGCTGGCTCCAGTATTCACTGTGGTTGGGCAAGAATGGTGTTCATGATTTTGTTCGGGTTAAGGATGACGTGGCTCTGCAAGAGACCAACAACGGCAAACTTAAAGCCCGAAACGACCAGCTATTTGCTGAAATCGATGATTTAAACGGTGGTCAAGAAGCGATCGAAGAACGCGCACGTAACGAACTGGGTATGATTAAACCCGGCGAAAGTTTCTATCGTCTGGTTCCTGACCAATCCAGACGCAATGCGAGTCCTCCTTCGACGCAAAATAACGCACAATAATAAATAATGAGTAATTTTGTAGTTTCCCTTCCTGAAGTGATTGCTGTCTTACCGGCAGCGGGTATTGGCAGCCGTATGCAGGCTGATTGCCCTAAGCAGTATTTAACGGCGGGCGGTAAGACGATCATTGAGCATGCTATTTCTTCTTTGCTGGATCACCCGCAGATCCAGCAAATTATTGTCGTCATACACCCACAGGATACGCAATTCTCTACGTTACCCATTGCGCAGGATAGCCGTATTCGCGTCGTTCACGGTGGTGAACAACGGGCAGATTCGGTGATGGCTGGCCTACAAGCGGCGGGGCAGGCGGGGTGGGTGCTGGTTCATGATGCAGCACGGCCTTGTTTACACCGAGACGATCTCGACCAGTTATTATCGATCATGCGTCATAGCAAGGTGGGCGGCATTCTGGCGGCTCCGGTGCGTGACACCATGAAGCGCAGTGAAGCAGGCGTACAAGCCATTGCTCATACTGTCGATCGTCAAGCACTGTGGCATGCCCTGACACCTCAACTTTTCCCGCTAGAATTATTAAAATTGTGCTTATCCCGCGCTCTACAAGAAGGGGCGGTTGTCACTGATGAAGCTTCAGCGCTAGAGCATTGCGGTTATCACCCGCTATTAGTTTCTGGCCGCTCGGACAATATTAAAGTGACGCGACCAGAGGATCTGGCGCTAGCAGAATTTTATTTAACGCGATCACATCATCTGGAGAGAAATTAATGCGGATCGGTCACGGTTTTGATGTTCATAAATTTGGCGAGAACGGCACTGGCCCATTAATTATTGGCGGTGTGCGTATCCCTTACGAAAAAGGCTTACTGGCACATTCTGATGGTGATGTGGCATTGCATGCCGCCACCGATGCCCTGCTGGGCGCTGCCGCATTAGGTGATATCGGTAAGTTATTCCCCGACACCGATCCCGCCTTTAAAGGCGCTGATAGCCGCGGATTACTGCGCGAAGCCTACCGTCGTATTCTGGCGAAGGGATATAAACTTGGGAATTTGGATATAACCATTATCGCCCAAGCCCCTAAAATGCTCCCTCATATCCCGCAAATGCGTGTTCATTTAGCGGAAGACCTACAATGTCATATGGATGATATTAACGTCAAAGCCACCACCACGGAAAAGCTGGGTTTTACTGGCCGTGGCGAAGGCATTGCCTGTGAGGCTGTTGCCTTATTGGTTAAGGCATAAAGATTAGGTAAGGCATAAAAATGGACATGGAAAATCTCACTTGGCTGCACGGTAAACCTCGCGCGAGCGGTATCTTAAAAGCCAATCCAGAAGATTTTGTAGTGGTTGAGGATCTGGGCTTTGAACCGGATGGCGAAGGTGAGCATCTCTTAGTTCGTATCCGCAAAAACGGCTGCAATACTCAATTTGTTGCTGATTATTTGGCTCGTTTCGCCAAGATCCACCCTCGTTTGGTGAGCTATGCGGGCCTGAAAGATCGCCACGCCGTGACCGAACAGTGGTTCTGTTTGCATCTGCCAGGTAAAGAAGGCCCCGACCTTTCCACTTTCGAGCTGGAAGGTTGTGAAGTACTGGAATCGGTGCGCCAAAAAAGAAAGCTACGTATTGGTTCACTGAAGGGAAACGCTTTTACCTTGATATTACGTCACATCACAGATAATCAAAATGTTGAGCAGCGCTTACAGCAAATAGCGGCCCAAGGCGTGCCTAACTATTTTGGCAGCCAACGTTTTGGTCGTGGTGGCAATAATCTGGTACAGGCGCGTTTGTGGGCGAATAACGATATTCGAGTTAAAGAACGCAGTAAGCGCAGCTTTTATCTGTCGGCTAGCCGCAGCGCCATGTTCAATTTGGTGAGCAGCGAACGTTTGGCGCAGCAACAGGCCACAACGGTACTTGAAGGCGATGCTATGCAGCTTTCAGGCCGCGGCAGTTGGTTTGTTGCAGGGGCCGATGAGTTGATTTCACTACAGCAGCGTGTCGATGCTGGTGAACTGAATATCACCGCCCCATTACCGGGGGACGGTGAATTGGGTACGCAAGGCGAAGCATTGGCTTTCGAACTAGCCTGCTTGGCAGAACAAAGCGAATTACTGGCACTGGTAAAACGCGAACGCGTCGAGGGCGCACGCCGTGCAATATTACTAAAACCGCAGAATATGACGTGGAATTGGTGGGATGAGGTCACGCTGGAATTGAGCTTTTGGTTACCGGCGGGCAGTTTTGCGACCAGTGTGGTGCGAGAAATCATGAACTTGGATAATGTTGATGCTACGGATATTGCTGAGTAACGATGACGGGATTTCCGCACCGGGTATCCAAACGCTCGCCACAGCTCTGCGTGAGTTTGCTCAGGTGCAAATTGTTGCTCCCGATCGTAATCGCAGTGGTTCATCCAATGCATTGACGCTTGATAGCGCATTGCGTATCGCCACTTTATCGAACGGTGATATTGCTGTTCAGCAAGGAACCCCGACTGATTGTGTCTATCTGGGCGTGAATACATTAATGCGCCCTCGGCCCGATATTGTGATTTCCGGTATCAATGCTGGCCCAAATCTGGGGGATGACGTCATTTATTCGGGGACGGTCGCAGCGGCAATGGAAGGGCGACATTTGGGGCTGCCAGCTTTGGCCATCTCACTCAATGGCCATCAGCATTATGAGACAGCAGCGTCGATCACTTGCCGCATATTGCGCGCGTTACAACATAAACCATTGCGTACCGGCAAAATACTGAATATTAATGTACCTGATTTACCCTTATCTGAGATAAAAGGTATTCGTGTCACTCGCTGTGGTAGCCGCCATCCAGCAGAGCAGGTATTTTGTCAGCAAGACCCGCGCGGGCAAGATCTTTATTGGATAGGGCCGCCGGGTGAAAAATTTGATGTGGCGCCGGATACGGATTTCGCAGCGATTGAACAAGGTTATGTTTCTATCACGCCACTTCAGGTTGATTTAACCGCCTATGGGGCACAAGACGTGGTTGAAAACTGGTTAGCTAGTATGCCAGGTGAACCAACAAGAGGTTGATGGTGAATGGTAAATAAACGCATGCAGACATTGTTGATGCAGTTACGTCAGCAAGGCATTCAGGACGAACGCTTGTTACAAGCGATCGAAGCGGTGCCGCGTGAGCGTTTTGTTGATGAAGCCTTCGCGCACAAGGCGTATGAGAACACGGCCCTACCCATTGGTTCTGGGCAAACGATTTCTCAGCCTTATATGGTGGCGCGGATGACAGAGTTACTGCAATTAACCCCTAAGTCACGGGTTTTGGAAATTGGCACGGGCTCCGGTTATCAGACCGCGATTTTGGCGCATTTAGTTGAGCATGTCTGTTCAGTCGAACGAATCAAAGGGTTACAGTGGCAGGCAAAACGTCGCCTGAAACAGTTGGATCTGCATAATGTCTCTACCCGCCATGGTGATGGCTGGTTGGGTTGGGCATCACGCGGGCCATTTGATGCGATCATTGTGACAGCGGCGCCGCCAGAAATTCCGCAGGCACTGCTTGAGCAGTTGGATGATGGGGGGATATTGGTTCTTCCGGTCGGCGAGCAGGCTCAAACATTGAAATATGTCCAGCGCCATCATAATGAATTCCAGATTGAGACCGTAGAAGCCGTGCGTTTTGTCCCCTTGGTAAAGGGAGAATTGGCCTGATTTTAACGTCTTAGATTTCAACTTTAACTCGTTCATCTCATCCGAGGTGGTTATTGATGCAAAAATCGATGGATATAAAAAAATCGATTTACGTGAAAGAACGGCCAAAAAATCAGTAACATAAATTTTATGGTATGGCAGGCGTGGTATTGATAGCATGCGCACTTCTGTATTTGATACATCGCTAATTATTGCTGTCATGGGGGAAGCATGAGCACGGGAAGCCCAATGATTACATTACGCCGAGTCGCGGCATGTACGGTTATGAGTTTGTGGTTAGTCGGGTGTAGCAATGAGAACACCACTTCTGCACCGATCAGTAGTGTCGGTGGTGATCGCTCAGGGACAATGCTGAGTGGCTCGAACACGGATACGAACACGTCGGGTGAACGTATCGTTTATAACCGTAGCTACGGTACTATCCCCAAAGGAAGTTACAGCGGTGATACCTACACCGTGAAGCGTGGTGACACGCTATTTTATATCGCATGGATAACGGGGAATGATTTCCGAGATCTGGCGGCAAAAAATAATATTGCTGAACCTTATAGCCTAAATGTGGGGCAATCTATTCAATTGGGTAATGGTTCTGGCGGTGGAATGCTCGCTGCGACCGATGCCACATCAGGCGGAATAGCAAAACCACCGGCAAATATTCAGGACACAACTAATATTCAGAACACAACTACAACGGTTGATTCTCAATCAACTAGCGGGTATTCTGGAAATTCGGGTAAACAGAATGTTGGTAAAATGTTGCCAGCGTCAGGGGCGGTTGTCGCATCAACAGCACCTGTTACTGCACCTAGCAGTGCCATCAGTGACCCCACCAGTAATGGTGGTCCAGTCAGTAGCTGGAAATGGCCAACTGAAGGTAAAACGATCGATAGTTTCTCCGCTTCAGAGGGGGGGAACAAAGGGATTGATATCGCCGGTTCTCGTGGGCAACCAATTTTCGCTACAGCAAATGGGCGAGTTGTGTATGCGGGGAACGCACTGCGGGGTTACGGTAATCTAATTATCATCAAACACAATGATGATTACCTGAGCGCCTACGCTCACAACGATACAATGCTGGTCCGGGAACAAGAAGAAGTGAAGGCGGGTCAAAAAATAGCCACCATGGGTAGCACCGGAACCAGTTCAGTAAGATTGCACTTTGAAATTCGTTACAAGGGGAAATCCGTAAACCCGCTGCGTTACCTTCCGCAGCGATAGATTGGGCAGAATACGCTGTATTCTGCTCGCCGGATTCACGGGTAGGAGCAGCATATGAGCCAAAATACGCTGAAAGTTAACGAGTTGCATGAAGATGCTGATTTTGATGAAAACAGTACGGAAACTGAAATTTTCGATGAAAAAGCATTAGTAGAAGATGAACCTACTGAAAGCGAGTTAGCGGAAGATGAGCTGTTGGCGCAAGGCGTTACCCAGCGCGTGCTGGATGCGACACAGCTCTACCTTGGTGAGATTGGTTATTCGCCGCTGCTAACAGCAGAAGAAGAGGTTTATTTTGCCCGGCGTGCATTGCGCGGAGATGTGCCTTCACGTCGGCGTATGATCGAAAGTAACTTACGGTTAGTGGTGAAGATCGCTCGTCGTTACAGTAATCGTGGCTTAGCGCTGCTGGATCTGATTGAAGAGGGTAACCTCGGGTTGATCCGTGCGGTCGAAAAGTTTGATCCTGAACGCGGTTTCCGCTTCTCCACTTACGCCACATGGTGGATTCGTCAAACGATTGAACGGGCCATTATGAACCAAACCCGGACTATTCGTTTACCTATCCATATCGTCAAAGAATTAAACGTTTATTTGCGTACCGCACGAGAACTTTCTCATAAATTAGATCATGAACCGAGTGCTGAAGAGATTGCTGAGCAACTCGACAAACCGGTCGATGATGTGAGCCGTATGTTACGCCTCAACGAACGTATCACTTCTGTTGATACGCCTTTAGGCGGCGACTCAGAGAAAGCCTTGTTGGATATTCTGTCTGACGAAAATGAAAACGGTCCGGAAGATACAACGCAAGATGATGATATGAAACAAAGTATCGTCAAATGGCTGTTTGAATTGAATGCAAAACAGCGCGAAGTATTGGCCCGTCGTTTTGGTCTGTTGGGATATGAAGCCGCAACGTTAGAAGACGTTGGCCGTGAGATTGGCTTAACACGTGAACGTGTTCGCCAGATTCAGGTAGAAGGCTTACGCCGCCTGCGGGAAATTTTGCAGACTCAAGGTTTGAGCATTGAGGCATTATTCCGCGAATAAACTGCCCCATCTTATTTCAGGTTGCTGGCGCATTATTGGTGTCACAGCAATATGGATGAGTGAGGGTACAGAGTGATTCTGATAAAACACAAAAACGGTGAACAGATGTTCACCGTTTTTTTATGGGCGCTATACCATGTTTTTCAGGCGGTAAATCCACTCCAATGCCTGACGTGGAGACAAAGAATCTGGATCCAATGATTCTAATGCTTCAACCGCCGGAGGTGTTTCTTCATTAAGCAGTGTCAGTTGTGAGCCATCAATGTTGCTGGCAGCAGCATGATTGGAAAGCGACTCCAACTCTTTCAACTTCTGCCGCGCCCGCTTAATCACATCTCGCGGTACACCTGCCAAGGCCGCAACAGCCAAACCATAGCTTTTACTGGCCGCGCCATCTTGCACGCTGTGCATAAAGGCGATAGTTTCCCCGTGCTCCAGCGCATCCAAGTGTACGTTTACCACACCTTCCATTTTTTCCGGTAGGGTTGTCAGCTCAAAGTAATGGGTAGCAAACAGCGTCATCGCCTTAATGCGACTGGCCAAATTCTCTGCGCAAGCCCAAGCGAGTGACAAGCCATCATAGGTGGATGTGCCGCGACCAATTTCATCCATCAGCACCAAGCTTTGTTCGGTCGCGTTATGCAGGATGTTCGCGGTTTCGGTCATTTCTACCATGAAGGTCGAGCGGCCCGATGCCAGATCGTCTGCTGCACCCACACGGGTAAAGATGCGATCGACTGGGCCGATGATTGCCTGATCCGCGGGGACATAGCTCCCCATATGTGCTAACAGCACAATCAGGGCAGTTTGGCGCATATAAGTACTTTTACCGCCCATATTGGGGCCAGTAATGATGAGCATGCGCCGTTGCGGTGATAAGGTCAGCGGGTTAGCAATAAAGGGTTCACTCAGCACCTGCTCAACGACTGGATGACGACCACCGGTAATTTTAATCCCCGGTTTATCACTCAGGCTCGGGCAACTGTAGTTGAGGGTTTCCGCTCTTTCCGCCAGATTAGACAGCACATCCAATTCAGCCAGTGCATTGGCGCTGATTTGTAATTCAGACAGATGCGGTAGCAACAGATCGAAAATCTCTTCGTAGAGACCTTTTTCTATCGCCAGCGCTTTGCCTTTCGAGGTCAGAACTTTGTCTTCATACTCTTTCAGTTCCGGAATAATGTAGCGTTCGGCATTCTTTAGCGTTTGTCTGCGGACATAATGAATGGGAACCAGATGGCTCTGACCACGGCTAACCTGGATGTAATAACCATGGACCCCATTAAAGCCCACTTTTAGTGTATCCAGCCCCAACTTTTCGCGTTCGCGAATTTCCAGTCGATCCAGATAATCGGTTGCACCATCGGCCAATGCTCGCCATTCGTCCAACTCGGCATTGTAGCCAGGGGCAATAACGCCGCCATCGCGGACTAAGACCGGCGGTGTTTCAACAATCGCGCGTTCCAGCAGGTCTTGTAATTCGTCAAACTGACCTACTTGTGAGAGTAGGTTTTGTACGTGAGGAACATTGACCGGTTGCAGTAATCGATGGATTTCAGGCAATTGTTGGAAAGCGTGGCGCATACGGGCCAAGTCCCTAGGACGGGCGGTACGCAAAGCTAAACGTGCCAGAATGCGCTCTAAGTCGCCGACTTGGCGCAACGGGGTTTGTAGCTCATCGGTCAGTTCTTGCAAGCCACCTATCGCCTGTTGACGATGGGTCAGCACCTTGATATCGCGGATGGGCATATGCAGCCAGCGTTTCAGCATCCGGCTCCCCATGGCCGTCACACTGCAATCAAGAATTGCCGCCAGCGTATTTTCGGTGCCACCGGATAAATTGAGTGTCAGTTCGAGATTACGACGAGTGGCGGCATCCATCACGATGCCATCTTGTTGGCGCTCCATGGTCAAACCACGGATGTGCGGTAAGGAGGTACGCTGAGTATCTTTGACATATTGCAGCAGGCAGCCGGCGGCGCGTAATGCCTGATGGGCTTGCTCAACACCAAAACCAATTAAGTCGCGGGTGCCAAATTGCAGGTTAAGCTGCTGCTTAGCGGTTTCCAGCTCAAATTCCCACATTGGACGGCGACGTAAGCCATGTCGATGTTCTATCAACGACATTTGCTCGAAATTTTCTGGGTATAAAAGCTCGGCTGGATTGGTACGTTGTAGCTCGGCGGCCATCGTTTCCATATCGGCAGGTTCTGCAACGCGAAAGCGACCAGAGCTAATATCTAAGGTTGCGTAACCAAAACCGCGGGCATCCTGCCAAATTGCGGCAAGCAGATTATCTTGGCGCTCTTGCAGTAAAGCCTCATCACTGACTGTACCGGGTGTCACGATCCGCACGACTTTACGCTCAACCGGCCCTTTGCTGGTGGCTGGATCACCGATTTGCTCGCAGATAGCCGCTGATTCACCTAACTGGACCAATTTCGCCAGATAGTTTTCAATTGAATGATAAGGAACACCGGCCATCGGAATAGGTTCACCGGCGGACGCACCTCGTTTGGTCAGTGAGATATCCAACAATTGTGATGCACGCTTTGCATCGCTGTAAAACAGCTCATAAAAATCCCCCATCCGGTAGAACAGCAGTATGTCAGGATGCTGGGCTTTGAGCCGAAGGTATTGCTGCATCATTGGGGTATGGGAATCTACATTTACATTGTCAGTCATAGACTTAATCTTTTATTCCATTGAATTTAAAGTAAATTGTGATTTTCGAGGTTCTCGTTAGATATCACTTGTCATCCAAAGACATAAGATGAGGAAGTCGACAGACAAGAATAAGGCTGCTATCGATGAAAATCGAGGCTTACATGTTAAGGGTGATGCTAAGGGGATCAAGCTCTTTTTCCCCCGCTATACTAGCCCAGTGAGTCATCGGCTGTCACAAGGAAAAATGGGAAATACTGCGCAAACTTTGCTTGTAATAATCTGGGATATTAACAGAGCAGAAAAAAACATCAGGGAAGGGTACTGCCCGTTATCGGGGTAAAAGGTGAGAAGCAGTAGCATGAAAGAACCAAGCCAAAGGCGGCAGTGTGGACATAGTTTGAGTTCGATAGTTTACTATTCAATTCATTGTTAAACCAAGGGTGAATCTATGTCATCAAAATTAAACTAGCTTTTGCAGAACACTGCACCGGGTTCCTTGGTATTACAGTCTTGGCTGACCAAAAACGGTATTAGCCCTTCTTTAGCCAATAAGTATATGCACAGCGACTGGTTACAAAAGCTACGTGCTGGGGTATACGTGCGGAGTGGGCGTGAACCTCAGTGGAGCGATGCCGTCCTATGCTTACAAAGGCAACAGGGAATTCCTGTGCATCTGGCGGGGCTTACTAGCCTGACCTGGCAGGGACGCTCTCATTATCTTCACTTAACGCGTCAAGCCATTTGGCTCTGCGTAGAAGACAAAGCGTCATTGCCAAAGTGGTTCAAAGAATTTCCCAATGTCGAGTGGCTTTTACTTTCTAATCAGAAGCTTAATATGCATGACGAAAAGTATCTGACAGAGGTAGAAATTAAGGGAGAGCGGTTTAAAGCGAGTGTACCGGAATTAGCTGCTTACGAGATTGCTAATGCAGTCACTGGTTTGCTGTCATTTGAGCACGCTGCGGAGCCGTTTCAGGGGCTGGTAAACCTGAGTCCACGTAAAGTTGAAGTGTTGTTGCAATCCAGTCGCGCAGTGAAAACTAACCGCCTTTACCTGTTTCTGGCCGAACACTATGCTCATGCATGGGTTAAGCGAATAGATAACGCCAACATTGATTTGGGGGCCGGAAAACGGCAAATCGTATCTGGTGGCAAGCTGGACCAAAAATATCAGATCACAGTTCCAGAGAGTTTTGTTAGCAGAGGAAAATCACACGGCTGAGTTAATCGATTCCATACCAACTCCTGTTTAACCTGCTTTTCATCAACTTCGCAGATGAGTTGGCAGATTATGTTCTCTTAGAGACCGCTCTGCTAATCCTCAAGGTTCCTTTATTATTTCCCATCTTCTTTTTATTCAGACCATTCGCTTTTTCATTATCAAAGCAATAGAACGCTGAAAGGGCGTGCGAGATTAAAAGAGTGTTGCTTTCACTTTTCATTAATCTTCAAAAAATTAATTGGGAATACCAGACGATGACTGCCTGCACTTCAGTGGAGACATCTGGGTACAGATTGCATCGCGCAAACAGTATTCGATATCGCCTCTAAGGAACTGTAGAACGGGGGGCTTAATAGCATTAGTGGAAAAGTGGTCCTGTGGGGGAAATTATTCTCTTTATTGTTTTGTGACTAGTATCTCATTGAGTATTTTTACAGTGGATTTATCTTTGGTTATCTATCTGTATTCAATGTGTTTTTATTAATTTAAGTGTGTTTTTTTGTTTTTTCTTGAAGAGAATGAAATTCTCTACAAATCAAAAATAACAGGACATAATGCAAAGTATTTCTCCTCGCGAAACCATAAGATAATAATAAGTAACCTCACTGAATAATGACTGAATAATGACTGAATAATGACTGAATAATGACTGAAAATGCCAAAGATCATTCATCAATAACTTATACAAATTAGTATTATTCCGATGAGGTAAACAGATAAGGAAATTATCAGTATAATGACGCGTAAATAAAATAAGGATTACTGTTTGGCAGTAGGGCCGAGGATCATTATTTATAATGAACGGCTAACTATCGTTAAAATTTAAGGGAAAAAATAATGAAAAAGACAAAATCAATTGCGACTCTGGCGATCCATGCTGGAGATCAAGTTGACCGCGGTAATAATGCTATTTTTCCACCTATTACCACCGCCAGTTCTTTCATTCAGCCAAATTTAGGTGAAGAAGGGGAGTTTTGTTATTCCCGATGCAGTAACCCAACAAGGTATGCATATGAAACCGCCTTGGCTGAATTAGAAGGTGGGAGCTATGCGACGGCAACGGCTTCTGGAATGGCTGCAACCGCGCTCATATTGGAGCTACTACCAAAAGACTCTCATGTCTTAGTGACTAAAGGGGTTTACGGTGGTACCTATCGGCTGTTTGAACGGTTACGAAAGCAAACATCAGGGACCACTTTCAGTTATATCGATCTAAATGACCTCGCGGCAGTCAATAGCCATATTCAAGAGAATACCCGTCTAATCTGGATTGAAACTCCCACTAATCCGCTATTGGAATTAGTTGATATTGAGGTAGTGTGTCAGGTCGCCAAAAATAAGGGGATTATGACCTGTGTAGATAACACTTTTGCTAGCGCCTGGAACCAACGTCCTCTCACCTTGGGTGCTGATATCGTCATGCTATCTACCAGTAAATATATTGGTGGGCATTCTGATTTGATTGGCGGTGCAGTTATTACCAATGTTCAGGATATTGCAGAACAATTGGATTTTTGTAAAACCACAGTTGGTGCTATCGCCTCTCCATTTGATGCCTATCTGGCACTGCGTGGTATGAAAACGCTTGATGTACGTATGGAGCGCCAATGCAGTAATGCTTTAAAAATCGCTCAGTTCTTAGAACAGCATCCTAAGGTACTTGATGTCCATTACCCAGGGCTGGAGTCTCATCCACAACATCAGTTATGTAAAAAGCAGATGCGCTCAGGTGGTGCTGTAGTGAGTATCCGACTGAAAGGTGATATAGCGGAGGTGAAAACATTTATTACCAAGTTAAATTATTTTGTCCTGGCCGAATCACTGGGTGGCGTTGAAAGTATGGTTAACCATTCTGCATCAATGTCTCATGGTTCTATGTCTAAAGAAGAGAGAGAGGATATTGGCATATATGATACAACACTACGCCTTTCAGTAGGTATCGAAGATATTAATGATTTAATAGAAGACGCAGAGCAAGCCCTTTCCTTTATACAATAATTAATAGGGTAGTCATATGCATGATTATGGCGTTTGGACAATTATTACTCCATTAGTGACTATTTGTTTGGCAATATTTACCCGACAGGTAATATTGTCATTGTTAATGGGGATAGTCGTTGGATTTACGGTTATTAATGACCACAATATCATTCATGGTATCAGTGGTACTTTAAATGGCATTATTGATACGTTTGCTTCTCCTGGGAATACACGCACGGTTATCTTTATGGTAATGATTGGCGGGATAATGCGCTTAATTGTTGTTACCGGAGGCGTAAGAAGTTTAGTTCGGGCTTTAACAGAAAAGACCCAATTTGTGACTAATAAAAAAGCCGTTCAACTGTTAGCAATGGTGATTACTTCAATTATTTTCATTGAAAGTTCTATCAATCAACTTATTGCCGGGGCATCAACCAAAGATCTGGCCAAAAGGTACGGCCTGTCACCGGAAAAAATGTCTTACATTGTGCAAACTTCATGTGTATCTGTCTGTTCCTCGGCGATGATTAATGGCTGGGGGGCGGCAATGATGGGGGTTATAGGTGTTCAGATAGCGAAAGGATACATCGATGGTCAGCCATTTGAAATTCTGGCTAGATCAATGGTGTGGAATTTGATGGCGTGGTTCTCTCTAGCCTCAGTGCTGTTCTATATTTTCTCTGGTGCATCTTGGGGGCCAATGAAGAAAGCTGAAGTGAATTTCGTCAGCAAGCAAGACTTACATGTTGAGAAAGAAAAAGATGAAGTTATTGACCATCCGGCATGCAATTCATTACTTAACTTCCTAATCCCCATTCTATCGACCGTCATTGCTGTTCCGGTTGCACTGTATGTCACAGGAGACGGTGATTTTACTAAAGGTAGCGGTTCTATGTCGGTTTATAGCGCCGTGATGTTTGGGACAACCGTTTCTTTTGTGTGGTTCTGTGGCCGGCGAATCCTGAATATAGAATCGTTCTTTAAAGAACTGTATGTCGGTTATGCCAGCATGGTAAAGATCAGTTCAATTATGGTATTGGCATTTTTGATGGGGAATGTCTCGGCCGATCTTAATACTGGGCAATATATTGCAACGATAACTTCCGGTGTCATTTCTCCCGGCTTCTCTATTGGTTTTATATTTATTATCAGTGCCATTATGTCGCTTGCGACGGGGACATCATGGGGAACGTTTGCCATCATGATCCCAATCGGGGTTCAACTGGGGGTTTCCGTCGGAATCCCAGTAGAATATATGATTGGTGCGGCAATCGCGGGGTCCATTTTCGGGGACATGACATCGCCTATCTCTGGTGATGCTATTGTGGCGTCTATGGCTACAGATTGTGACCATATTGAGCATATTCGAACACAGATGCCTTATGCTATTGCAACCGCGAGTATTGTCTTGGCCATTTATCTCTATCTCGGTTTTTCGGTATAACGTACTCGAATTCGGTATTTCCGCTCGATAAAAGTCACTTCCACTGACCACCTCTGATGCCATTATAGATTTTATAATGGCATTACGTTTTGCTACAGGATATTGCCACAGAATTAGGAATGTGGTGGTCTGATCCTAATTGCCGCCACGTCCTACACGTGTAGTCCAATTCTCTCGTTAAAATAATCCTTAGCCTATATTTAATTTATCTGAGGGTCAGTATTATCTATTCATCAGCTAATACCTGCTGGTTAAATATAATTTCAATCGTATTAATATATATTAATGAAGGATTTTTTAATGAAAAGAATTATCGCCCTTGCACCTGTTGCTTTAATTATGGGTCTTACTGGTCACGTTCAAGCTGCAACTCAGACTGACGTCCAGCTGCAAGGGACTATTGTAGACACGACTTGCGAAGTTGCTGCAAATAACGGTGCTGCAACTCTAAACGTTGGTTCGTTCTCTAAAACAGCATTTGACGCAGCTAAAAAACAGATCGGTCAAGAACCACTGGTCATTAGTCTGGCAAACTGCAGCGAAGACGAAGCTGGTGCTCTGCAAGTGACTGGCGTTGTGGGTACTGAAAACAACATGTTCTTGAGCGATACCTCTAAGAGCGCTGGTTTCATGCTGAAGCAGTCAGACAATACCACTCAGGTCACGAATAACACGAGCATTCCAGTTGTTGCTGATGAGAATGGCGCGCTGACCTATACCTTCACTGCGGGTATGGCTGTAATGGATACAGCAAACATCGAACCAGGTGCCTACACTGCGCCAATCAAGATCTCTTACGTTAATAACTAATCGTAAGATATTCTTAGTTCGACATTAATAGTCAGAAATAAATAGTCAGAAAAGAGAGGTGCTTTTCCACCTCTCTTTTTCATTAAATAGATAGAGAATATTATGAAGTGTTATTGCAAGTTAGGCATTATTTTAAGCCTGAGTTTGTTTTTATTCCAACCGGCAATGGCCAGTATTGGCATTGGCGCATCACGTATTATTTTTGCCGAAAGCGACAGCAGCCAAAGTATTAACATTAATAACCGGTCACAGAATCAACCTTATCTTATTAATGTTGGTATTTCAGACAGTCTTTCAGCGAAATCAACGAACAGCGTTTTTATGTCCACGCCTGCGTTATTCCGTATTGAACCTGATTCGATGAATAAAGTTCGAATTTTGAAAAAATCAAATGCTTTGCCTAAAGATAAAGAGTCAGTCTTTTATTTGAATATCATGGCAATTCCAACCGGTAAAACAGGCCAAGATAGCAATGACGACAAGGTTGGCGGCACTCTCCAAGTTGCGACAGGTAATACGCTAAAACTATTCTATCGGCCAGATAACTTACCCATCACTCACAAAGAGGCGATGGGGAAATTACAGTTTTCCAAAGAAGGTCAGGGCATTAAGGTTTCGAACCCAACGCCTTATTTTATTTCACTGAACAAACTGCAGATTGATGGCAGTAAAGTCAAACTCGATGTCATTAAAGGCACCAGTATGATTGCGCCTTTTGCCTCAAACACTTATCCGATTACGGCTGGAAAGGGAAAAGCTGAATGGGCAGCCATTAATGATTATGGCGGGGTAGAGAAATTCAGTGGTACCGTAAATTAGAGAGATAGAATTAAATAACTTACTGATTTAATTGGTCTTGAAGCCATTTTGGTCGGCTGGTGCACTGCGGCGGTGTTTCATTGCTCACGATAGAAACGGCCAGCGCAAAAATCACGTTCGCCTTTATTTTTCCTAACGCTTTCAACAGACAGACACGATGAAAAATCACAACACTTTATCAGGGCAAACCCTTGCCTTGAGGGCTTCGCTTTGCCTGTGCCTGCTGGCGATGGTAACCCAAGTAACAGCAACGGATGTGCAGTTTACCGCGACGTTTCAGGCACCAACCTGTCAGGTCTCAGCACCTCCGGTTATTGATTTCGGCACTGTGCAGTCATCTGACATCAAAAATGGGGGCAGCCAAGAAAAGCCGCTGACGATCACCCTCTCGCAATGTGCTGGGTTTATTGGCGCAGTACAGAAACCAGGTGTGAAAGTTTCAGGTGTGGGAAACACGGCGAGCGGTGACTTTTTGTTCCTGCAACCCGCCTCTTCTCATGTGGTGAATTACGGTGTGCGCATCGTTACCTCGACGGGTGACGTGGTGGATAACACCACCTTTCTACCGGCGGTGATTGACGGTTCCGGCTTTGACGGGGGTAGCGCCAGTATTCCACTGCAAGCTGCACTTTCTTGTGGCAACAAATGCAAGGATGCCGCCACTAAAGGCGGAAAGCTGAATGCCAGTATCACCTTCGATTTTGCTTATCAGTAAGAGGTTCCCTTTGCGTTCTATTCAACTATTTTTACGCTGGGGCCTGTTTGTCAGCGGGATCATGATGGTGCTCATTCAAGGCGCGGCCGCCGCTGAAGGCGGGGTCAGCCTGAGTCGCACACGTGTCATCTTCCAGTCAACAGACAGTGCGCAAACGCTGACGATCCAAAATCATGGCTCGCGACCTTATTTGGTGCAGTCTGCGGTGGTGGTTTCGCCACAAGGGCGTGAAGCAGCCCCGTTTCTCACCACGCCTCCTCTGTTCCGGCTGGAAGAAAACAGCAAAAACACCCTGCGCATTTTGCATAAGGACGATGCTGCACTGCCTGCTGATCGTGAGTCAGTGTTTTATATTACCGCGATCGCCGTACCCGCCATGACGCAACCGACAGAATCGGAAGACGCCTCGCTATCGGCACGTATTGCGGTGGGTATTCAGAACACGATCAAGCTGTTTTATCGCCCTGTAGGGCTATCGATGAAGGTGGAAGAAGCACAAGGGCGCTTAACGTTTCATCTTCAGGACGGAAAGGTTCAAGTACAAAACCCGACGCCTTATTACCTGACGTTCTCGCGTCTTGCCTTTGATGGCAATGAAGTTGCGGTGCGTGATATCGCGCCGATGATTGCGCCTTTTTCGCAGGCCAGTTATCCGGTAACGGGCCGCGTTCAGCAGGCACAGTGGACGGTGATTAATGATTATGGCGGCAACAGTCCGTTGTTCATATCAGACGTGCTGAACGGGGGGAAATCATGAGGTTTTCTCTGACGCTGCCTTTATTTATCGCCGCGCTCGCGTTGCCGTTTTTTGCCGCCGCAGAGCAGCCATCGGGTCTTTCGATCAGTCAGTTTCGGGTTGTGTATCCGGCTTCACAAACCAAGGGCATCACGTGGTCACTGACGAATAACACCGATCGGGCGTATCTGATGCAGTCATGGGTGCGGCCGATGGACTTCGCGACCGGCCTGCCCGCAGCAGAAGCAGATAATAAAGGGCCAACGGATGCGATTCCGCTGCTGGTCACGCCGCCATTAAAGCGAGTAGATCCCGGTGAACAACTCACCCTGCTGGTTCGCCTCACAAAAATGTCATTGCCGCAGGACCGGGAGTCCGTCTTTTACCTTTCGGTAAAAGGGATCCCCTCTACGCCGGATAAAGCCAGCCAGACCGGCGGGCAACTGGTGCTCGCGGTGGTGAACAACATGAAGTTGTTTTATCGCCCAGAAGGATTACCTGAGGGCGGTGTGGCAACAGCATCTAAGCAGCTCCGTTTCAGCTTACAAAACAATGAGCTAGTGGCCGAAAACCCGACGCCTTTTTATATCAATTTTAGCCAGCTGTCTGTGGGGGGAAAAGCACTCCCTGCTGATGCCATGCGCAGACTTGTTCCGCCTAAAGGGCAACAGCGTTATCCCCTCGCGAGTGGTCTGCGAGGGGAAGTGGAATGGCAAGTTATCGCCGAAAATAGTCAGTTGATGCCGTTACAACGTCAGGCGCTGTAGGGCTCGGGAAAGAGAATAATGAATCGTAGAGTAGGGATGATCTTGAGTCAGAAATTGACTTCCTGTTTAAGAACAAATGACCGCGCCTTACCGCGCAATACACTTGCGCTCTTAGTATTAATGAGTTGCCAGAACACTTGGGCTGAGGATTACTTCGAGCCTGAATTACTTTCGCTGGGGGCGGGGGGGACTGATGTCGATCTCTCGGCATTTTCCCATGCTGGCGGGGTGGGGGAAGGTCGCTATCTGGTCACCATATTTGTGAACCAGCACGAAGCAGTATCCCGTGATCTGATGTTTGGCAAAAATACACACGGCAACATTGCGCCAGAACTGACGCCAGAATTACTCAACGCACTCGGCGTTAACGTTGACCAGTTGCCCGCGTTTAAGGATTTACCGAAAGATAAGCCAGTGGATGATTTGTCCGCGCTTATCCCAGAATCCACGGTGAAATTCGACTTATCGCGCTTGCGTCTGGATATCAGTATTCCGCAGGTGGCGATGCAGCCAGGCAGAGACAGCCAGTTTGATCCTACTCAGTGGGACGATGGGATCCCTGCAATGTTGTTTAACTACAACCTGAGTGCCGGACGTAACGAACAGACAACCAATAGCGAACAACACACGACTAACAACGTCTTTGCTAACGTGCAAGCGGGGGCGAATGCGGGGGCGTGGCGTCTGCGCAGTACCATCACGCACAGCCATTCTGATTCGAATAATAATGGGAGTAGCGACAGTACGAATTTCTCCAGTACCTACTTGTCGCGCGATATCCGTAGTTGGCGTTCACGCCTGACGATGGGTGAAGCCAATACCGGAAGCGACGTGCTGGACGGTGTGCCGTTCCTCGGTGTACAGCTGAGTTCGTCAGAACAAATGATGCCGGCACGTTTGCGCGGTTTTGCCCCGCAGATAAACGGCGTGGCTAACAGTAATGCGCGTGTCACTGTGCGCCAGAATGGCTATGTGGTGTATGAGACTTACGTGGCACCTGGCCCATTTGAAATCAAAGATCTCTTTCAGGCAGGCATGTCCGGTGACCTCGATGTGTCGGTCACAGAAGCTGATGGCAGTGTCCGTACCTTCGTGGTGCCCTATTCCTCCCTGCCAGTGATGCTGCGTCCGGGGGCCATGAAATATGAAGTCACGGCGGGCCGCTATGATGGCGGGACCACGCAAGGTTCGCGCGAATCTGAGTTTGTGCTGGCCACGCTGATATATGGCTTACCGAAAAACCTGACGCTGTATGGCGGCGCATTGGCTTCACAAAACTACAGTGCGTTGAGTATGGGTTCCGGTATTTCAATGGGTGATTTTGGCGCCATGTCCGTTGATGGAACCTTCTCCAGCACGAAGTTTGAAGATGAAGAACGTCAGGCTGGGGGTTCATGGCGCATGCGTTATTCCAAAAGTATGTTGACCACAGGAACGTCAATGGACCTGACTGCGCTGCGTTATTCCACGCGAAATTATTACAGTTTTGCGGAATACAACAGCATGGGTTATGCCCAGCGGGAAGATGTCTCGCCTTGGACATTGAGTCGCCGCCGCAGCAGTTTCCAGACTCAGGTCACCCAACAATTAGGTGGCTATGGTTCGGTGAGCCTGCGTGCTAACCGTGATAATTATTGGGGGTCAACGAAAACCCTGACTAGCCTATCGGCAGGTTATAACGGCAGCTATCACAGTGTGAGCTATGGGCTTTACTACACGATTGATCGGATGAAAGACAATGGTAACTGGCCGGAAAATCGCCAGATTTCATTTAACCTAAACGTGCCTTTCAGCATATTTAGTCACTCGTCTGCGTTGCAAAATACTTTCGCGAGCAGTCAGGTGACCCATAACAATCAAGGACGCACTCAGAACCAAGCGGGTATTTCTGGTAGCGACCGAGACGGTGCGCTTTCTTACCGTGTGATGCAAGGGTGGGGTAATCAAGGTCAGGCCAGTAACAGCAACCTCAATCTGGGCTATCAAGGCAGTAAAGGCAACATTGCTGCGGGTTACGGCTACTCGAATGACATGCGTTCGATGAACGTCAACATGAGCGGTGGGGCGGTTGTCCATGCTGAAGGCATAACGCTGTCACGCACATTAGGCAGTTCAGTGGCGTTGGTGAGTGCGCCGGGAGCCGGAGGTGTCAGCCTTTCCAACGGCGGTGGGAAGATTGATTCGCGCGGTTTCGGTGTGGTGCCTTATCTGTCGGATTACACACGTAACAGCATTGGCCTTGACCCTAGCACATTACCGGACGGTGTCGATTTGCCGCAGAACCAGCAGACGGTCTATCCGACCAACGGCGCAGTGGTGAAAACGAAATTCGCGACGCGTATTGGTTATCAAGTATTGATTAATTTGACTCGTGCGGGTGGGGCTGGTGTGGTGCCGTTCGGGGCGACCGCCTCATTGCTGGATAACGCCAGCGGTGAAGAAATCAGCAGTATTGTCGGTGATGACGGACAGGTTTACCTGACCGGTTTGCCGCAAAAGGGCCAACTGTCTGTGTCGTGGGGTAAGGGCGACGATAAACAGTGTCGCGTCAGTTACAACCTTAACGGGCTAGAACCAACACCGCAGATGCCGGTTATCCAGTTGAATGGCGAATGTCGCTGATAAAAGGCCGCGTAACGCTGCGCGGCTTTGCTTAAGAATAGTGTTTTCATAGGAATCAATATGTCTGATTTAAACCACATCGTCACGCAGCCTGATACTGGCAATGTGATTGGACGCACCTCTCAATTGCTGTCTCATTTTTTCGTGAAAGCCACTCGCAGGCACTGGCTCAAGTGGGTTGTTGCTTTCGTATTGATGCCGTGGCATATGGCTTCAGCGCAGGTTATCACGGATGGTTATAACAGACTGGGGACTTGGACACCGTCTATCGTTGGAACTGCGTATGGTCCTTATAATGGCAGCACAGCGTTAAGTTATAGCTGGGGCTGGAAATTATCAGCTTGGCAGACAACACCTACTGACGCAAATGGTGCGACGTGCTCCATTGCCGGTCTGCCGTATACCACGGTAGACGGATGGTCCGGATACCAGATTCAGCCGGGCGTACTCATCATCCTGACGGGAAGCCTGAGTGCAACGGCAAAAACAGGTACGCCGAGCGCTACCACGAATGTTATCACCGATATCTATTCCGCAACTTGGGACAGCAAGGGGGCAATAGCAGCTAACTGGTTGACGCCTGGATCACCGTCACATTGTGCTGCCATTCAGCGCCAGATAACCGGTAACTTTTACATTTTGGATGGCGCAACGACCTCGATGAATGTGACCTATGGGGTATATGTCTCCCCATCGGCTGCCGTGGGGGCGCTTCCCACGACGTATCTCCAACTTCATAAAACCAGCGGCGCCAACAAGCAATCAGCATTGTCTTTCTCTAATCTGACGATCGCCAGAACGGAATGTTCGATGAATACGGCCAACCTCGTTCCATTTGGAGACGTGACACCTGCTCAGGCAACAGATGGGAAGGGGATTGCCGTGCAGTCTTCGCTGAGTGTGAGCTGTACCAACGAAGGCGGTGCTACCTCGGCTATCACTTATTCAGTCACGCCGAAAACGCAGGCTGGAGGTCAATACACTCTGCCGCTGTTGTCGACAGTAGGGGGAAGTATTGCAGGGGATATTCGTGGCTTTATTGGTGCAAATGCGACTTCTGACGCAGGATGCACAGACAAGGCATCGTCTTTACGCATGGATAACACGAAAGTTGCCCTCCGCTCAGTGACGTCAACGGAGTCTTGGTCCGATCCGCTGGTATGGGTCTTGTGCCCGCGTGACACCGCTGAACCCGGCCCTGCCACCGCGACAGCTACCCTTGAGGTGAACTGGTAATAAAAAAGGCGGGCTGTCTAATAACAACCCGCCTTTTTCGATGGCAACACTGCCAGCAGAGGTCATAAAAAGACCCGACTAATCAGCTTAAATCGACATTCTTACTGCCAAACAGCCAAGTCAGAACGAAACCGGCAATATAAGAGATAATAATACCGGCGACATAAACCAGCATGCCTGCAAAGATGCCTTTCGCCGATGTCATCAGAGGAATAGAGACCAAACCCGAAGGGCCGAAAACGGTATTAAGCCCTATCGGTAACCCCATCCAAGCCACCAGACCGATAAAGAACCCCCCGACAGCGCCACCCAAGCAGGCGGTCACAAACGGCTTCAGGCGTGGCAACGTCACCCCATAAATCAGTGGCTCGCCGATCCCCAGCAGACCAGGAAAAATTGCCCCTTTGATCTGAGTTCGCAGCAGCGAACCCTTAGGCGAACGAGCGAACAGCGCCAGCGATGCCCCGACTTGGCCAGCACCTGCCATCGCCAAAATCGGGAACAGCGAGTTAAAGCCTTGCGCATCCATTAACGCGAAATACACCGGAACAAATCCCTGATGAATGCCGAAAACTACGCTAATCAGGAATAACCCAGCCAGTATGGCGGTGCCGAATGGGTTGCCATTAAGGTGCATAAACAGCCATGACATCCCCTTAAACAGCTCGCCACCCACTGGCATAATCACCACAAAAGTAATCGCACCGGTGATCAGCAAGGTAATAGTCGAGGTAAGGATCATATCCAAGTTATCAGGAATCACCCGACGAACCTGCCGTTCAATCCATGCGCCCATAATACAGGCCAGTAGCACGCCAATAATGTTGCCGCGGGGATCGATAACCATGCCAAAGAAGTCGCTCATCCCAGCGTAATAGCCAACAGTGCCTTCTGGCACATAGCGTAAAATAAACAGCGACGCGATAATCGCGCCATTCACGCCAGTCCCGCCAAAGGCTTTCTGAGTGTTATAACCAATCAGAATGCTCAGGAAGGTAAACAAGCCGATGCTGAATACTTTCATATAAGCGATCAGGCTTTTCAACCAAACGGCTGGCGTCACGCCTTCAACGACCAGCGTTTGCTGCATTAGCGTCGCAAACCCGAGCAGTAGCCCTGCGGCAATAAAACCGGGGATCAGCGGGGTAAAAATAGTGGCGAACTTGGTCAGAAAATTATGCACCGCACTATTTTGTTTGGCTTTCATCTGCTGCTTGTTTT
Source organism: Yersinia massiliensis (assembly GCF_003048255.1). NCBI lineage: Bacteria > Pseudomonadati > Pseudomonadota > Gammaproteobacteria > Enterobacterales > Yersiniaceae > Yersinia > Yersinia massiliensis. The sequence goes on along the minus strand of NZ_CP028487.1, from coordinate 3,883,400 downwards.
GGCTGGCCAACGACTGTAAATCTGCTTGCTCGTGACCGCCCTGCGGTTGACGAGGTTGCGCGTTTAGCAGCGTGTTCATCATTTCGCTGGCCGTCTGGGCTTTACCCGGACCGAGGATGATCTGTAACTGATCGTCGCCGTTAACGACCCCTAACACGCCCGGTATTTTCTTCAGATTATCGAGCTGGATTTGCTCGCGGTCGCGCAACGTCAGCCGCAAACGGGTCATACAGTTACCACAGATAATGATATTTTCACTACCGCCGGTGAGCTGTAAAATCTGCTCTATCATGGAAACGGTTATTTTCGCCATGGCTATGCCTGTATCCCCTCTAACGCCTTACGAATAAAGCCTTTATTCTTACTCAATACCGCAGCCGCCTGTTGTGCTGTCAGGCCACCGAGGATCATGACAATGGCGGTTTTACAGTGGCGCTGGCATTCATTGAGCGCGTTTTCTGCTTCTTCTGGGGTGCATTCTGTGGCTTCAACCACGATATTGACTTGGCGTTGTACGAGTTTGGCGTTGGTGGCTTCAACATCCACCATCAGATTGCTGTACACCTTGCCGCTGCGGATCATGGCACCAGTGGTGATCATATTAAGGATCAGTTTTTGCGCTGTTCCTGCTTTCATGCGTGATGAACCAGTGACGACTTCAGGGCCAACCACGGGTTCAATGGCAATATCAGCAGCCTTGCTCATTTCGCTGTTCTGATTACAAGAGATAGCGGCAACCGTTGCCCCGACACTGCGTGCGTAAGCCATTGCGCCCAACACATAAGGTGTGCGGCCGCTCGCGGCGATCCCCACCAAAACGTCACGGGCGTTGAACTCGAGATTACGCAAATCTTGTTTCCCCATTTCAGGGTTGTCTTCTGCGTTCTCAACTGCCAGCAGAATCGCGGTATGTCCACCTGCAATTAGGCCGATCACCTGCTCACGAGGCGTGCCGTAGGTTGGCGGGCACTCGCTTGCATCCAGAATGCCCAGCCGCCCAGACGTACCGGCACCGCAATAAATTAATCTGCCGCCGTTGGCGAAAGCCTCAACGACCAAATCCACTAATTTGGCCACCTCTGGCAGTGTGGCTTCCACCGCTAAGGGGACTTTTTTATCCTCCGCGTTGATCACCGCAAGCATTTCCAGTGTTGGCAGCATATCAATCTGAGAACTGGCCGGATTGCGGCTTTCGGTCACCATCTTGCTTAAATTAATCTTCATTGGGGCTTCCATTTGATTAGGTTTTCGGCGATGTTAAGGAATTATTTATTCTTAAAGTGTGATTATTATCACAGCAAATCTATTCTGATTCTCTGTTTGATGAGGAATAAACATCGAATAAAAAGATAAAATAAAAAAATATTTTCAATACTTTCATGCAAATAGGTCAATGGAATGAAAGGCGTCATGAGTGGAATAATCTATTACAAATAACGGAGATATTTTTGATGTCAGTGTTAAATGAGATCGCTTGGTTGCTACCTGAACTCGCTGAAAGCCAGCAAAAAATTGCTAAATTCATTCTGGATAATCCTGAGGCTATTCTAGGCATGTCCTCTTCCCGCTTCGCTGAAGACGCTGGGGTGAGTCAATCCGCTGTCATCAAGTTTAGCCAGAAGATTGGTATGAAGGGCTTCCCTGCGCTCAAGATTGTCATCAGTGAAGAACTGGGCAGAAATAACCAATTTAAAACCTACCCGCATAAGGCGTTGCATAATGCTATCTCATCTGAAGATTCGCTGATGGTGATGGCGCAAAAGCTGGCACATGAAAAAACGGCCGCGATCATTGATACCACCAAAAAAATAAACTTCGCAGTATTTCAGCAGGTTGTGGACATTATCAATCATGCTCAACGGGTACAGATTGTCGGCATTTGGGGATCTGGATTAACAGCAAAAGACCTGAGTTACAAACTGCAAAAGATAGGTATTCTCTGCTTAGCGGAAGCCGATCTTCATGTTCAGTTAGCCACTGCTCAGGCTTTGACGCCGAAAGATGTACAGATCGTGTTGTCGTTCAGCGGCAAGCGCAAAGAAATGCGGATGGCCAGTACCATGGCAAAAGCGCAGGGGGCGACGGTCATCGCCATCACGGGCAACAAAGAAACTCCTTTGGCTAAGCTTGCCGATTATGTGCTGGAAAGTATTTCTGATGAAAATGAATGGCGCAGCTCTTCGATATCATCACGGACAGCGCAAAATACCCTGACCGATCTTATTTTCTTGGCGCTATTGCAGCGACGAAAAGAAATCGCCAAACCACTGGTCCTTAACGCCAGTATGACCATCAACAATCTGGACGATTAACCCAAGCCGAGGCTGGTTCTCGCAAAAAAACGCAAACAAACCGTATGCGGGTGCCAACATTATTGCCGTAAATTCCTTTTCTTCGGCCACGATGTGACGCTTTTTTACGGGGCCAGTGATCTGAGCAGTCAAATTAATATCCAATGATAAACGCCCTAAAAGCTTAACGGTCAATATTGTTATTGATTATATACTAAGACTATTCTTGCAAATTGAAATGCCACAGAAATAATTAACGAAATATATTCCAAAAATTAATTTGCTATTCCTTATGCATCTCCTTGAATTAATCAGTTTGCGGCCAAAAAATCTTGAAGGGAAAGTAAATATTATTCCATTGATAACCAAAAACACGAATCGACCAGCTGTGATAATTGTCACTTTATTACTCATTTTGGAATGTACAATCGCTGGGAAATTGACACCATGGAGCTATTCATGAAAAAAATAATATCTGCTATTTTTTTATTCAGTACCGGAAGTTATGCTGCCACTATTTCAGATTCACAATTGAAAGAAATGTGGCAGTCGCCAAAAACTGCTGCGGAAACATTAATAAATCAAATGAGTTTTGAGGAAAAACTCGGACAGATGTTGATGGTCGATATTCGTTCTTGGGATGAAAGTAATACTGAAAATAAGACGCCATTTATCACGATAAATGACAGTGTCAGTAAGATGATTAAAGATTACTCTCTGGGTTCGGTGATTCTGTTTCGTGAAAACTTAATTGATACGCCGCAGACGGTAGAATTAATTAATCATATTCAGAATGCACGCAATAATTTACCATTATTTATTAGTACCGATCAGGAAGGGGGATATGTCACCCGTTTACGTGTCGGGACTGAAATGCCGGGGAATATGGCTTTAGGGGCGACAGGGTCGCCGAAGTTAGCTAAACAAGCAGGGACAATTCATGGCTATGAATTAACGAGTCTTGGTTTTAACTTTAACTTTGGCCCCGTGGTGGATGTTAACAATAACCAAAACAACCCTGTTATCGGTGTTCGTTCTTATTCCGATGATCCGATTTTGGTCGGTAAATTGGCTCGCAGCTATATCGAGGGTATTCAGCAATATCCGGTACTGACCTCGCTAAAACACTTCCCAGGGCATGGCAACGTGAGTTCAGATACCCACTTTGCGCTGCCTAGCATCAATATTGACAAGGCAGCATGGTCGCAGATTGAGCTTAAACCCTTCCTTGAGGTGATGCCGGATAGCGACGCCATCATGACCGCTCATGTGGTCGTTCCCGCGCTTGATGACGCTAAGTTGACCAATACCAAAGGAGAAGAAATCGGCACTCCGGCCACGTTATCGAAGCCTATTCTGACTGACCTTCTGCGCCACCAGTTGAAGTTTGAGGGCCTTATTCTGACCGATGCCATGGACATGGGGGCCATCACCGGTAATTTTGATCGCCAGTGGTCTATCAAGCAAGCGATCCTCGCCGGTAATGATATTGTCTTGATGCCATTAGCGATTAAAGACAAGAGCAGTATCGAGCAACTCGGCGAACTGTATCATTACCTGAAAACTGAAGCAGGAAAAGATGCGGTGCTTAAGCAACGTATTGAGGAGTCAGCACAGCGCGTTATCTATACCAAACTGAACAAACAGCTTTCTCCTGCACCGCATGATGCCGCCAAGGCACAAACTATTGTCGCATCCAAGGCACATAAAGATTTGGAAAATGCGATTTCCGAGCAGGCCATTACGCTGATTAAAAACGACCAAGTACTGCCTTATCGTCTTAAACAACAGAATGAGATGATGGTATTTTCCGATGAAGGGCCACGTAACGAGCTTATTAGCAAACATTTGAATGACATTGCCAATGAGCTAAAAGTTTCATTAAACGTTAAGCATCAGGTAATCAAGCTAGGTCTGGATACACTAACGACAGAAGAGATTGAAAAACAAATTGAAGGTCAGCAATTCATTATTCTTGCGACTTATAATCTCAAAGAAAATCCAATGAATGCTCAGCGGATTATCGATGTCGCTAATAATAAAAAGATTCCACTAGTGGTCATCTCCACGCGTAACCCCTATGACATCGCTTATTTATCTGGCGTAAAGGCAAATATCGCTATTTATGGTATTACGGGTTTCGATGTAACAAATAATGTCCGTAATAGTCTGGAAACCAATATTCGCAGCGGTTTAAGAACGCTATTCCAAGGGCCAGCAGGTAAACAAGATATTCTCGCTAAACCTCAAGGGAAACTCCCCGTCGATATTAAAACGCCTGATGCTAATAAAGTGCTTTATCCGCGCGGTTATGGATTAACAATATTATAAAATAATGGAAGATAAAAAATGAATCGTTTGACAGGGTTAGTGATCCTCAGTGCTATAGCGATGTCTGCGCCGGTAATGGCAGATGAGTCTTCAACCGATTACGATCAGGAAATATTAAAACTGAACCAACGTATTTTAGCGATGGAAAAAGAAAAAAAAGAAGCTCAGACAAAGCTCGAGAAAAAAGTCTGGAACTTTGATACCTATATTGGCGTTGAGCAAGAAATAGACAGCGATGATAATTGGAAATTTATGAAAGGGAGCATGGCGACTTCGCCTTATCTCGGTGCTTTTATTTATCAGAATGATTCGCTGTGGCTCTATGATGTGCAATTTTTGAAAACCTATTTAGACAATATGCAAGAGTACGATCGTACTCGCTGGCAGGCAGGGGTCACGAGAACATTCCCCTTCACGCTGGATGGGAAAAGCGGCAATACGAAACTGCGCATAGGCTATCGTAATGACAACTGGCATTATCCGTCGATAAACAACCCCGCGCTGGCTGTTCCGGAATATCAGGGTGATGTGCGCAAAGGCGAAGAGCGGCACGAATTCTGGATCCGTCCACAGGCTTACTATAAGTATTCCGACAGTGTGAGCTTTAATGCCAGTCTCTCTTTCCGCTTGATTGACCGTAAACTGGATTACGCGCGGGCAAAAGGAGAATATGGCGTCTACAAGCGTGACTGGAGCCAAATCAACGAGCATTTTGCGGGTGCTAACTTCACGTTTGATAAGAAAAATTCGTTGTGGCTGAACTACTTGTATATCGACGAGCAACTGGTCAATACGCTTTATAACAAGGAACATTTCCTGTGGGGGATCTACCGCTACAAGTTCGATAATGGTGTCATGCTCATGCCGTACACCCGTCTGGCGTTAACCAAAGGGACACAAAGTTTCCGCGACTCGCGTAACAATGAAACCCTGTTTAAAGAGAAGAATCGTAGCCGCTACGGATTCCAGGCGATCTATCCCTTTACCAAACAAACGTCGCTATTCTTCGATACCTATTATCGGCCAGAGCAGACTTGGATAAATGGGCATAAAACCAGCAACAACTTCTGGTTCTGGGCAGCGGAATTGCGGCATAACTTCTAAGGCCTCTTCCCACGGGCAAATTCATCTATGATAAGAGAGAAACAAGGCATGAGACACTTCCTGCTGACTTTACTATTTTTGTGTTCTGCGTGTGTTATCAGCATTGGCTCTGCCAATGCGGGACAAAGCATGGTTCTGGGCGTTGATCGGGAAGATATTTACGGGCCGCTGCTCAAAAACAAGCGTGTTGGCTTGATGGTCAATCAAAGTTCTATCAATAAAGATGGCCGTCACACCATTGATAAATTGCTTTCTGAGCAAGACAAGTTTGGCTTCACCGTCACGACATTATTTTCGGTTGAACATGGGATCCGCGGTAAGGCCGATGCGGGCTTGGGCGATGATAACCACCTTGATAAGCAAAGTGGCTTGCCGATCATCTCTCTCTATGGGCGAGATGAAGATGGTCGGGCGCGCGCTCATCCTACTGAAGCGCAGTTAGCCAATATCGATGTGGTGATCTATGACTTGCAGGATGTCGGCGTACGTTATTTTACCTATACCCTCTCCCTGCACCACATGCTGGAAAGCCTGCAAGCCAGCCAGAAGAAGTTGATGGTGTTCGATCGGCCTAACCCGTTGGGGAATCATGTCTATGGGCCAATACTGGAAGAAAAGAACATGTCGGGAATCGGCATGCATCCTATTCCGATGGTTCATGGCCTGACTTCGGGGGAGTTCGCTCGCATGATCGTGGGGGAGGGCTGGTTGACACATTTTGATGACAGCAGTTGGCAGGCATTTGGTATCCCCGCCTACCAGTTACCGCCACAAGACTTAGTGGTTATCAGCATGGCAAATTATACCCATGATATGCCTTATTCGCTGCCGGTCCGGCCGTCACCAAACCTGCGCAGCGATCTGGCGATTCAACTCTATCCTTCTCTGGGATTGTTTGAAGCCACTAGCGTCAATATGGGCAGAGGCTCAGATCACCCGTTTGAGCAATTAGGTTTTCCTTCGCACCAGTTTTATGTCAATACCTGCTATCAGGTCGATATTAATCAACAGAAAACCGGTTGGCCTCATGCGGGCAAACAGGTTTGCGGCGAAAATCTTTCTAAGACCGATATCAGTCAAATTAAGCCAACGGTGCGTTACTTCGTCGATTGGTGGTTCAAGTTCAAGGCTGCGGGCTACCCGATGGTGATCCCTGCGGCACAAGAAGCGAAATATCTGGACTATCAGGAAGCCTTCTTTTTGCTACGCCCGCTCTGGTTAGCCAAACTCACTGGTGCAAGCAATCTCGTGGCATTGATGAATGAAGCAAGTGAGAGAAAGCTTTCCGTTGATGAAACCGTCAGTTTCCTTGAATCCCACTGGCAACCTGATGTGGAGCGTTACTTACAACTGCGTGAGAAGTACAAAATTTACCCATAAGAAAATGCAGTTTCTTTGACTTTTGAGGTGATCGCCTAGGCTTTCACCTCTTTTTTTTTGCTTGTTAAAGCACAGGGAAAGTCATTAGGCTCCAAAAAACGCGCGCCCTCAAAGTAGGACGCGCTGCTGGGATAGGGTTATTTGAAGCTGGGATTATCGGGGAATAACGCTCGCGCAGTTAGGCGCAGATGATTCGCTTGCTCAACATCGCCCTGATAATGAGTAATCATGATAAGGCTTTGATAAACATTCGGGTCATTGTGCAGTTGAAGGTACTGCTCTGCCCATGCCTTAAATTGTGTCAGTAACTCAGGGTCTTGGCGCTGGTTGAATTGCAGTAATAAGTTGATATGTCGTATGTACTGATATCTTTCCCATTGGATATACGGATTTATCAAGTCATCTAATGGCCTCATGTCCACTAAGCCATTTCTTTCTGTCATGGTCAGTACGCGACCCGTTTTGAATCCCGTCACCATAAAGAGCAATGTGCATAGCGCCGCGAAAATGATCGCACCGTTCAACCCACGTTGCCAAGGTGCCGGCGTTGGCGTTGCTGCAACCAAAAGAGTCTCCGGAATCATTAGTCGCCCAAGAAGAATAAGGACCAGCCAATGGGCCGCAGATTGGTAAAGCGGATATTCGGTCATCAGATGCAACGCGATCGGCAATGTGAGGACCCAGATTGGAAACACAGTTTTGGGTTGCATCAATAGGGGTTTGACATAGCCGATAGCGAGTAACAACATCCCAATCAGCGCGGCGATCCCCCCCTCCACCCAGCCAAACAGAACTTCATTATGGGGATGTGAAGGATAAATAAAGTTGTCGGGTACTTGCCCTGCTTGCGCGAGCGTGCGGGCAAAAGCAAACTCAAACTGACCGTAGCCCCAACCTAGCCATGGGTGCTGCGATATCATGTGCCAAGTGTAATGCAGTAATAGCCTGCGCTCTCGGTTACTGCCCTCTTTGAGGACTAGCGCACTGTCGCTCCACTGGCTCAACACATAAACAGCGGCCAGCACGCTCGCGAGACTGAATAACCATAACCCAAGGATTTGCCGCTGACGCCAGTAATAGAAAGAAAGTAGCAGTAAGGTTGAAACCCCACCAACCCAGCCGATCCGCGATTGGAGTAGTACCAATAAGCCAGGGAACACTAAAAGCGTCAGGGTACTGATACCGCGGACCACTCGCTTATTTGGAACCATGAACAGGTAAACTGCGCAGGCATAACCCGTTGCCAGATAACTGGCCAGCACATTCACTTGTTGAAAAATGCCATAAGGGCGTTGCGCAGGATCGAACTCCATCCAGTTATCGGCAGTAAAAACAAACCATTGCAGTAGGGCCAAGACGGCCTGTCCCCAAGTGGACAAGAGGATCAGCATTAGCCACATTTGTCGCGTTCCTGCGTTTAGCTTCAGCCGAAACAGCCCAAATAACAGGATTATCCCGCCCCATAGACCCAGAAGACGCGGCAACCAAGCCCCAATATGCCGTAATGATTCAGGCCATAGTCCAGGGATACTGATCATCAGTGCACCCGATAACAGCCATAAACTACCGGGTGAACTAAAGGGGTGGTTTGCCTCAGACTGGGGCCAATAGAGCGCCATCGTGAGGAGCGCCATCATCGCCCAGATGAGGATATTGGTTGGAAGATCAAGCCCGGCTCCGCCTCGATTGATTTCATAGTGCAGCATGGTAAGAAAGGTAACGGCAATCATCACCATTATTATTGTGTTCATTCTTTGCGCAGGCAAATTGAATCCCTTCAAGGTGATTGGCTTAAATTTAATATACATATCATACTGTTAAGTTTTGTTTGTATACGCAGTTGTTGGATGAGTGGTTATGAGCCAGAAGCGAATCACATCGCTGGAACTTAATCGCGGTCCACATCTTTATTTGTCTGCCGGGTGAGCAATAAACCAGCGCAATGAATTCAGGACCTTAGTTTCTGACATCTTTGCTCTGTTCTCATCAACCAATTTCATCAGGACTAGCCTTGCAGTATAAATATCCAATTCAGCTTTATCAGCCAACTCTCTGGTTTTTGGCCAACTGTCCACTGGGGGGATTGACTCGCTAAACTGTTTTTTTAAGAAAAGACATCTTTCTTCCAAAATACTCATGACTTCTTCTTTGCGTTGATTTTTAGCTTTCATGTTTTTACCTCATATAATCTATATTAAGAATGTCTCATTTTTTATTTCTAATATTCTCTTATTGATTTGTGTATTTCTCACCTTGATGTAGGTAATTTCCCACAAACTAAAAAGATGTTTCCTACGGTCAGCATAATGGCATCTGATTTATTTTATATTTTTTTTGTTATTCTTTTTTTAATAGGCTAACTAGCACGATTAAAATAATGGTTTTGCAAGATTTAAAACCAGATAAATAGCATTATCTCCAACATCGGTAAATATGAAGATTTATTTCACACTAAATAGATGAATTATGTCTTTTTGGTTTTTAATGATTAAAATCAATCACTTATGTAATCTTATTTGTATGATTAATTGATGGTTTTAGTGATGCCAAATAGGCTGTTGAGACGTAATTATGTTACCAATCAGTTTTTTATTCCTTTGGCGTGCACCATGCGAGCATTTAATCTCGATTATAATTTCACTTATGGAATAAGCAATCGTTAATTTTGGAAAATCGCATTTTAACGATCAAATGTGTCGGTATGTTCTTTTTGGGAGAGATAAGTGTCGAGGGTGTGGGGTTTATCGATCAATCTTATCGATATTATTTGGTAAGCGTAATCAATAAAGCTAAAGACTCTGAATTTTGATTTTTTGAATTAATTAGCTATGAAGAACATACTGAAGTTTGTATTATCTGCGGCGAACAAAGAATGCCTTAAACGTTATTTGAAGTTTTTTTAAAATGTAGATGCTTCTTAATGTCTACATGTTGAATTTATCGAACTCGATTTTTATCGGCTTATCATTTCGTATTATTACGAAAACAAGCCGTATGAGCTCATATTTTTCAACTACTTCGATGCACTATATACCTTGATCGGATTAAGGTATTTCAGCTTGCTAAACTTAAAATTGTCTATAAAGGAATGATGTAATGAATCTGAATAAAACTATCTTGGCAGCAGCATTGGTATTAGGTTTCGCTTCTGTTGCTAACGCAGCTGATCAGGGCCAAGGTACTGTAACTTTCAACGGTTCTATCATTGACGCACCATGTTCAATCGCATCTGGTTCTGATTCTCAAACTGTTGAACTGGGTCAGGTTTCTAACGTACGTCTGATGAACGGCGGCGAGTCTCAGTCAAAAGATTTCAACATTAAATTGGAAAACTGTGACATCACTACTCTGAAAACAGTAACTACCACTTTCGGTGGTGCTGAATCAGTTGCAGTCCCTGGCCTGCTGGGTATCACTGGCGTTGCTGAAGGTGCTGGTATCGCAATCGTTGATGGCGGTGGTTCTGTTATTACTCTGGGCTCACCAACTTCAGCACAAACTCTGGTTGCTGGTAACAACACTCTGCTTTTCTCTGCTTACCTGAAGGGCAGCACAACATCTGGCGCTATCAAACCAGGCAGCTTCACCAGCGTAGCTAACTTCACACTGGCTTACCAATAAGCACCCCTTTATTGATGGGACATGCGGATTTATCCGCATGTCTTTTTATCTTGCAAAAGATACGTGTTGGATGAGCTAGGTGATTTATGTTGCGGTCATTTTTTTTGATAGTACCTCCTTCCTTACTGATGGTGTCATTGATGAGTTTTACCGCAATGGCGGATCCCATGAAGACAGACTTGGGCTTCGTGAGTATGGAAGGAAGTATTACTGATACATCTTGCGCGATAGATCCTGGCAGTCAGGAGCAGACCATTGATATGGCCATTATGCCCATCGGTCAATTGGTTGAGAACGGCGTAGGGGATGAGCATCCGTTTGCTATTCGTTTACTCGATTGCACGATAACCCATGCAGACCCAGATAAATCTAACCGCCAGCATTTTACGGTGACATTTGACGGTGCTGCGGACGGTAATAATTTCGCGGTGTATGGTGAGGCCGAAGGTGTTGCGATGCAAATTATTGATGATAAAGGAAATTCGTCTATTCCTGGCATGGCGTCACCGGAAATTAACATTATTCCTACCGATGAGATGAGACTCAATTATGCCCTGCGATTAGTGGGCAATGGCAAGATGCTGCGTGCTGGATCTTACTATTCCAGCGTTCGTTTCAAATTGGATTATTACTGATTTCAATGAGTAAGGTGACATATCCCATGCTATTCGATCGTCCCATCACTCACGGTATTGCCCGCAGTGGTTTGTTACGCCTTTTGATTGCAGTTGCATTAAGTGGCAATGCTTATGGCGTGTCAGCCAATGATGATATTCAGTTTAATACCGATGTATTGGATACCAATGATCGCAGCAATATCGATCTGAGCCAATTCTCCCAACGTGGTTACATTATGCCTGGGAGTTATAACTTATTGGTTCATATGAATAAGCAAGAACTCAATGAACAATCCGTGATGTTCTATGCCTCTGAAAAAGATCCAAAAATAAGTGAGGCGTGTATATCACCGAAGTTGGTTGAGTTGATGGCGTTGAAAGAAGGTAGCCTGAACAAGCTGACTTGGTGGCGCAACGGAGAATGCTTGGATATCAGCAGCTTGCCCGGTTTGACCGTGCAAGGGGATCTGGCAACATCTTCACTTTTTCTGAGTGTGCCGCAAGCTTGGTTGGAATACAGCGAACCCGATTGGGATCCGCCTTCTCGTTGGGAAGATGGGATTCCAGGGGTGCTGTTCGACTATAACTTGCTGGGGCAATTGAACCGCCAGCAGTCAAATAATACCAGTAACAACAGTTTGAGCGGCAACGGTACCACAGGGGCTAACGTGGGGCCTTGGCGGTTCCGTGCTGATTGGCAGTCACGTGTTGACCAAGTATCCGGTTCACCAACTGACCGCCAATGGGACTGGAGCCGTTATTACGCGTATCGCGCAATACCGAGTCTGGGCGCTAAGTTGACGTTGGGTGAAGATTTCCTGAACTCAAAAATTTTCGATAACTTCCGCTTCAGCGGTGCCAGTTTAGCGACTGATGACAACATGCTGCCACCCAATTTACGTGGTTATGCCCCTGAAATCATGGGGGTTGCTCGTACTAACGCCCGTGTTGTCGTGAGTCAACAAGGCCGTGTTCTGAGTGAAACCTTGGTCGCAGCCGGTCCTTTCCGTATTCAAAACCTCAACAGTTTTGTCTCAGGGACGTTGGATGTACGAGTCGAAGAACTGGATGGCCAAGTCCAGCAATTTCAGGTCAATACCGCCAGTATTCCTTATCTGACGCGCCCCGGTATGGTGCGATATCGCGTCGCGGCCGGTAAACCTTCAGAAATTGGCCACAGTGCCCAAGGGCCCGCATTTGGTACAGGGGAATTCTCTTGGGGGATCAACAACGGTTGGTCACTGTTCGGTGGTGGGATCAGCGGTGAAAACGAATATCAAGCCGCATCCATCGGGGTAGGGCGTGATTTGATGGAATTTGGTGCTTTGTCGGTGGATATGACGCAATCGTGGGCCAACTTACCGGACCAAGGTAACTTGAGTGGCGGTTCATACCGCGTCAACTACTCGAAAAACTTCCAAGAAACAGGCAGCCAGGTGACGTTTGCGGGTTATCGCTTCTCCGAACGTAACTTTATGACCATGACCGACTATCTTAATGCGCGTTATCGCGGCGACACCGTCGGTGGCAATAAAGAGATGTACACCGTCAGCTTTAGCCAACAATTCAGTGATCTGGGGTTGAGTGCCTATCTGAATTATACCCATCAGACCTACTGGGATCGCTCAGCGAATGACCGCTATAACCTGTCCGTCGCGCGCTACTTTGATATCGGCAAATTTAAGAACGTTAGCCTGACATTATCTGCTTTCAGCAACCGGTATAACGAGAACAATGATGATGGGATGTACTTATCCTTATCAATGCCGTTTGGTAATAGTGCGACGTTGAGCTATAGCGCGTCAGTGAGCAACGGTGAAAATACCCATCGGGTCGGGTACGCAAACCGTCCAGATGCCCACAACAACTACCAGGTTTCTACCGGTGTTGCCCGTAGCGGCGCATTGGTGAGCGGTAACTATAACCACATGGGTAATAGTGCAGATATCAACGCCAACGCCAGTTATCAAGAAGGGCAATACACTTCTGTTGGTTTAGGTGTTCAGGGTGGCGCCACTGTTACGGCTGAAGGTGCGGCATTCCATCGGTCTAATGTCATTGGCGGGACTCGATTACTGCTTGATACCCAAGGTGTGGGCAATGTACCGGTTCAGGGTTATGGCTCAACGGTACGGACTAACTACTTCGGTAAAGCCGTGGTCAGTGATGTGAACAGTTATTACCGTAACCGAGCCAGTATCGATATCGATAACTTAGACGATAACGTTGAAGCCAGAGGCACGGTGGCACAAGTCACATTGACTGAAGGCGCGATTGGCTACCGCCGCTTTAATGTGATTTCGGGTGATAAAGCGATGGCGATGCTACGCATGGCCGATGGCTCAGCGCCGCCATTTGGCGCGACGGTTTTAAATAAGAATCAGCAAGAAACCGGCATTGTTAATGATGATGGCTCTACATATCTCAGTGGAATTAATGCCGGCGAAACCATGTCAGTGCACTGGAACGGGGCTGCGCAATGTAGCGTAACGATCCCAACAACGCTGTCTCCAGCGGTGCTGACGAATTTACTGTTGCCTTGTCAGCCGATAACGGAAGGGGATAAACCCCCGGTATCACAGTAAAAAGGTTTAGCAATGGACCTGCGGATAACAGCCCGTTTAGTAAACAGAAAACGTTAGGCACCATAGGGTTCTGACTTGATTAATTTGAAGGATAAGGTAATGAAATTGAATAAAAAACTGCGTATCACTGCCCTTTTGGTGACGGCAATGATGGCCCAGCAGGCAAGTGCAGCGATTGCGCTGGACAGAACTCGGGTGATCCTCAACGGTGGCGATAAGTCCATGAGCTTGAACATCAGCAACCAGAATAAGCAGTTGCCTTATCTGGCGCAGGGATGGATTGAAGATGAGCAGGGGAACAAAATTAATACGCCGCTGACGGTGGTTCCCCCTGTTCAGCGTGTAGAACCAGGTGCACTCAGCCAGTTAAAAGTACAGACGTTGCCTGCGATAAGCCAATTGGCGCAAGACCGTGAAACACTGTACTACTTTAACCTGCGCGAGATCCCGCCACGTTCAGATAAAGCCAATACATTGCAGATTGCACTGCAAACCCGCATCAAACTTTTTTATCGGCCAGAAAGTATCGTGCCGCAGAAAACCGATTTATCGACACCTTGGCAAGAAAAGCTCCAGCTGACCCGTCAAGGTGATCGCTATCAGGTGAATAACCCGACGCCGTATTACGTCACGCTGGTGGACGCCACTGACAAAAAAGAGGGCAAAACGGCAGCTGGTTTTGAGCCGCTGATGATCGCACCAAAATCGCAGAGCATGTTGTCTGTCAGCGCAGCGGCATTAGGCAGTAAACCTGTCCTGACTTACGTCAATGACTTTGGTGGCCGACCAAAATTGATCTTTGGTTGTACCGGCAGCACCTGCTCAGTGGTTGAAAGCATCAAATAACCGTGCAGCTCGGCACGGTTTTCGCCGAGTACATGAGACGACAGGCGAATGTCAGACTGAATGATAAAAAAGGAATATGGGATGACTTTTGTTTGTAGTGGTTCTGTGAGTCGTAATGTTGCTACCCGATGGGTACCGATGGTCATGATGACCTTTATCGGGGCCGCGACATTGCTAAGCAGTTCTGCCTGGGCGCTGAATAAAGTTGCTGCGGTCAATGTCTCGGTCACTATTTTTGCTGCGCCGCCTTGTGTGATCAACAGCAATAACACCATTAATGTCAATTTTGGCGATGACCTTCTGACGTCAAATATTAACGGTGTTAATTACAAACAGCCGGTGAACTACACATTGAACTGTAATTCAGCAGCCTCGAATGCATTGAAAATGAGCATCATCGGTAATGGTGCAACGTTTGATACCAGCAAGTTGAGAACGAGCAATTCACAGTTGGGGATCCAACTGATACGTAATGGGCAGCCATTAACATTGAACAGCACATTCAACTTTACCTATCCGACGCTTCCGGTATTAGAAGCCGTGCTGGTTAAACAAAACAATAGCACCTTGAGCACAGGATATTTTTCCGGCACTGCGACCTTAGTTGTGGAGTACCAGTAATGAACATTCACTCACTGATGTTGCGCTGTTCCGTTGCAATGGTACTGGCGCTGGGCAGTACGTTGGCCTATGCAGATAATATGATGTTTTCCGGCACGTTGAATGATTCACCGCCTTGTGTCATCAACAACAGCGGTACCATCCTTGTCAATTTTGGCAATGATGTTCTGACTTCTCGTGTTGATGGCACAGAGTACATGCAGACCGTGACTTATACATTGAACTGTAATGCTGCTGTCAATAATGCGTTGAAAATGACGATCAAAGGTAATGGTGCGGGTTTCGATAACAATGTATTGAGTACCAATAATTCATCATTGGGCATCAAACTGTTACGCAATGATCAAGCATTAGCACTCAATAGCACATTCAACTTTTCTTATCCAACCATCCCCGTGTTAAAGGCGGTGCCTGTCAAACAAAACGGTGCAACCTTGAGTGCTGGGGCGTTTTACGGTACTGCGACCATGGTTGTGGAGTATCAGTAATGAAAAACAGATTATGGTTATCGAGTTGTTTTATCGCAATGCTTCTCGCATTGAGCAGTACGCTGACCTATGCGGATGACATGTTGTTCATGGGGACATTAATTACCCCTGCACCCTGTGTCATTAGTGGGGGGGATACCCTTGATGTTCCTTTTGGGGAAAATCTTGGGGTGAATAAAATTGATGGCATCAATTATACCCGGGCTGTGCCTTACACTGCCGTCTGTAGCTCACCCGTTGGCAGCGCAGAATTGGGTATAACGATCGTGAGTGGTGCGGTGACAACCTTTGATACCGCCGCCATCCAAACGAATACGCCAAATTTGGGTATTCGCATACTGAAGAATGGTAGTGCTTTTACCCTCAATACGCGTATTCCCTATGACCAAAGTAATCCACCCGTACTTCAAGCGGTGCCGGTTCAAGCTCCAGGAGCGACCTTAGCTGAAGGGAGCTTTGAGGCGACCGCCACACTACTCGTGGATTATCAATAGGATCACATGATGAAAAAATTAAATCTGCTGATGCGCCCTAGTCGAATTTTATTTAGCTTTTTGATGCTGAATCTCTTTTTTGTGATGCCGACATGGGGGGCAGATAATATGCGTTTTCATGGCGCATTAGTGGCTGAACCCTGCACCATTCGTCCTGGCGATGAAGCTATTACCATGAGTTTTGATCCCGTGGTCGATAAATTAATCTATTCGAGACAACGTACTTTAGGTAAGCAATTCGAAATTCATCTGGTGGATTGCGATATCACCTTGGGGAATATCGTCACGATTAAGTTTACTGGAAATAATAACCCTAAATTACCGGGGTTATTAGCGGTGTCAGATCCTGATATGGGTGTGGGTATTGGTATTGAAACTCTCGCAGGGAATTTATTGCCTTTAGATCAATCGAGTGACGAAATGATTCTGAGCAATAACAGTAATACGATTAGCCTGAAAGCCTATGTTCAAGGTGAACCAGACGCCATTAGTCAACGCACAATTAAGCGCGGTGAGTTTAATGCCGTGGCGACCTTTAATTTGCAATATTATTGAGCGGCGGTTATTCCCGTTTGATACTACATCGACATTAATATGTTGCCGCTAAAATTTATTATCAACAGCACCCGTGCTGAAGAGAAAATGGAACTTAGATAAATGGAACAGCCTAATATGCGATTAAATCATGGATATTTTTGGCTAATAGCTTGCGTGCTGTTCTTATTGCCGCTCTATAGCCAAGCCAGTGCTTGGGTTTCGACACAAGTGCGTGTCGGAACACAATATCAAGGAACATTCTCTTGGCCGAGCGAAGAAACTTCGGGCGTACTTTGTACCTCATCATCTTGTTCTGTCGCAATATGCCATTACTCAAATGCAGCCAATGCTGAAATATGTGGTAACCCATCAAAT
Source organism: Yersinia massiliensis (assembly GCF_003048255.1). NCBI lineage: Bacteria > Pseudomonadati > Pseudomonadota > Gammaproteobacteria > Enterobacterales > Yersiniaceae > Yersinia > Yersinia massiliensis. The sequence goes on along the minus strand of NZ_CP028487.1, from coordinate 3,866,110 downwards.
GCATTGACGCGCGTATTAGTTCCCAATGGGGCAACTGCGCAAGATATGAGAGCTGCTTTTGTGCAAAAAAATGGTGTGTCGGGGAGTTGGGGGACAGTTACACCGGACCCATTACGTGCGGTGGGGAGTTGTTTTGGTGTGATGTATTGGCAGGGAGCGAATGACGGTAACTTAAGTGGTCGCGTGATCCCTGGCTCTTATTGTGGTGCGGTTCCACCGACACCTGAAACCTGTGAAGTGACAGGGGATGTCTATATCAATCATGGCCTTTTGAATCAGCAAGCCATTGATGGGGCGACAAAAAGTGAGCCGTTAATCATCAATTGTACCGTCAGAACATCGGTGATATTAACGCTGGTCGGTGGTAAAAATATCGACTTAGGGCAAAGCGGTAACCTCACATCGACCTTGAAAACATCAGGGCAAGACTTATCCAATGGTGTCACTGTGACGGCAGGTGTGGGGAATACTTCATTCCAGATTGAATCAACGCTTCATACGATAGGTTTACCAAGCACCGGCACATTCGGTGGTAGCGGAGTTGTGATTATGACATATCTATAAATAAGAATAATATGCACTAATTATTTTAGTGCATGATAACTATGAATATAAGATAGTGAATTAAGATGCTATTTTTATATTCATTATGTGAGATGTTTTACTGTTATTTAAATATAGCAGGGAACGCTCGCGGCATTTATTTGTTGTTGTTATTGAAAATAAATAAATGTTATTTTGGTTGTAATTTGTTGTGCTTGTATAGTATAAAATTGCAGTGTTTTTAGGTTGATTGTTAATATTTAAATTATAACTAAAAACGCGCACTTCACTGGGCTATTAAATAATAGGCTGTAATTAACTTTATTTTTTCTTTAAGGATTTTTTCATGAAAAAGATGAACATGGCTGATGCCAATACAATCGTTGGCGGTACTGGTGTAACTTGTAAAGATACTTATCAGTGGCTGACCGGTAGCACCACTTTAACTTGCCAAGCAGTGACAACTTGTACTGATAAGCACGGTAAAGTGACTAGCACTTCAACTGCGCCAGCTAACGTTGCTAACTGCAAATAAGTTGTCGTGAAAGTTATCGTTAATTTTTATTGATATTTAACGATACCTTTGGCAAGCACAGGGTAGTTGACTGTGCTTGTCTTATTGATTTTATTAATGTGCCGACAAATCTTAAAATTTGAGAATTTTCGCATTAATTTAATGTTAATGAATACAGATTTTAACCGACATAAATGTGATTTTATCGCTGTTTATGTCTTTATTTAACCTTGGAAGTGAATACACCTTTATGTCTATAAAAAACGAATTGTCGATCAAAAACAGCATAATTAGAAATAAGGGATTCTTTATCGGCTATACACTGGTGGTTATCATTATTTCTGCATTGATAACAACAGCTTATTACCAATACTTTGTGTTTGCTCAAGATGAACAAGAAACCCTGTTTTCTCTTAGCGACAGTGAAGTTGCTAACAGCCCGATTAAAGACGACAAAACGATTATCGAAATTTTCTCCTATGGCTGCCATTACTGCTCCATCAATGAAGAAAATATCGCCAATTTAGAAAAGCGCATGCCAGAGGGCAGCCGCTTCGTTCGCTTGCATATCAGCAGTGATAAAACTTCTGGGTTGGGCCGCTTCGCACCGATGTTTGCCACCTTATCGGTAATGGGCATTGAATCACAGCATCGTCAAAGTGCCTACAAGGCGGTGCTCGAAGAAAACATTGACCTGAGCGATCAGGGCCAGCTTGAGACTTGGTTAAAAGCCAATGGCATTGATGTTGCGAAATATCAGCAGGTTAGCCAGTCTGCAGAAGTGAAAGCGCTGCTCGAGTATATGAAGGCAGTGACAGCGCATTACAAAGTGGATGCCACCCCAACCTTTATTGTCGGCAAGAAATGGATCGCTTTGCAGGACAGAGAGTTCTCAGCGTTCTCCGATCATCTGCTGTCGTTACTTGAGCACGATAAGGCGCTGGAGAAGTAATGAGACTGCTAGCGGTATGGGGCTATTTTGCTTGGAAAAACCAGCTGGATAAGCTGGCTTTTCGTGGGCGAGTGTTCGCTCGCTGGCAGGCCCAACTGGCTATTTGGTTATTACGTCACGGTGATTACCGCTTTCTCTTGATGCTCGGTGCCTTGCGCCGAGCTTTCGGCTTAACGGCGCGGCAGCAGAAAAATCTGGCGCGCGTGGCCGCCGCGAATAGCCAGTGTTTGCTAGTTGGCCATAAAAGTTTGCTAGTTGGGCATAAAAGTTTGCTCGCCGGACAGAAAAGCCCTTCGGCTCGGGATTTCATTCGTACCGCTCAACGGCGTCAAATCTTGGAGTTGGCCGCCACTTATGGGCAAAACAAGCAGGTTTTAGCGCAGTTAGCGAGTTGCACTCAGCAGTTAGATAGCCACGTCAAAGCATTGCATGATGCCGGCTCCCCCGTGATTTTAGCCCCGCTGCATATGGTGTCTGATGTGCTTGCTGGCATGGTGGGGGCAGGGGTTTATCCGGGGCAAGCGACGGTGGTGGTCTCGGCCAGTGCTGAAGCCTATGAAGAACAGGCGCGCCAAATGGGTGGCGTAAATATCTCTTATTGCTCCATTCATGCCGATAGCCGCGCAATCGCCGGTAACCTGATGGATGCCATTATGGAAACGGCTGACCATAAGCGAAACATGATGGTTTTTCCTGACATTACGCCGGATTACACCGTCAATAACCGGATGGCTGAGACCGCCAAAATGTCTTGTCAGCTGTTTAACCGCCCCGCCAATTTACACAGCGGCATTATCCGCATGGCCAGAGCGCTATCAGCTCAGGTAGTTTTTTATTACCTGTATTACGACAAAGAAATAAAAATTCATATCTATCCGGCGCTTAGCGCACGGGAAGTGAAAAAGAAATTACCTGAATTGATCGAAACGTCAATGACGCAGCACCCACAAGATTGGCTGTTATGGCACTCACATTCACTGTTTTTTATTAATGAATAATGTCACTCATAAAGAAGTGTAGAAAATGGAAACGATAATCCCAACCCAAGTTTTTCAAAGCGAAACCAATGAGTGCGGCTTGGCCTGCATTTCGATGCTGGCACAAACGCAAGGCATCAACGCGCCGTTGGAAAGCTTGCGGGAGCGTTATCCTGCCTCACAACATGGCACTTCACTGGCGACGCTGTGCACTATTCTCTCCGAATTGGCCATTCCAGCCTATCCGGTGGTCTTTGAGCATCAAGAACTGTCGGCCATTCCGCTGCCTGCCATCTTGCATTACGGCGCGAGCCACTATGTGCTGCTGGCTTATCGCCAAGGTAACTACGTTTGCGTGATGAATCCTGCCATCGGGCAGCAGCTATTACCGATGGATGCCTTAAAAGCGGATATCAGCGGTTATGCACTGGTGCTGGACTCGGAAACGCCCGCTGATCCTGAAGCGGTCAAAAAGATGGAGCGCAGCAAACGGCACAGCGCACTCGACTGCATGAGTCTGAAAGAGACGGCAAGTGTTCGTGGCATCTACTGGCTGATGACGCTGGCGTTTTTAATCTCGCTGACGCTGTTTATTATGCCAACCATGGTTAGCAGCGCCATTAATGACGTGTTTTCGTCAGCTGGCGATAAAGACTTCCCCTACTTCTATTTCTTGTTGGCCTTTGTGGTGTCGACGTCATTAGCGTTCTGCGTACGCTATATCACCGAGCGCTACATCAAACACTTTGTGGTGCTCAAGAGTGTGGCGGGTTTCTCCCGTTTGCTCAGTCATTCGCTCAATTTCTTCGACAAGCGCGCGCCCGGCGACATCTTCAGTCGTTTCTCTAACTGGCAGATGGCGGCCACACAAAAAATTGAATTGGATAACGGCCTACGCACCGACTGGATCATCGGCGCTATTGCGTTAGCGGTGATGTGCTATATGAGCCCGTTGCTGGCGATGGTGTCGGCCATTGGCGTAATGTTGATGGGCCTGATCAGTATTTGGGCCATCTATCGCGACCGTTATTACACCCAGCAGTTGCAGGTTAAAGGCGCTGAGCAAAGTGATTTTATTTTGGAAACCATTCAGGGTTTTTCGACCATTAAATCTGCCGGTTTAGCCAGCCAACGCCAAGGGGTATTTGCCGCATTAGCGCTGTCCTTGTTCAGCGTATTACAGAAGAAAAAGATCTACGATCAGGTCAAAAACAGCCTGTATCAATTGATTGGCAGCTTGGAAATGGTGTTCTTTATGCTGTTGGCGTTGCCACTGCTTAAACAAGGCACCCTGAGCTTGGGTGAGTTTTTCGCTTACAGCTTTGTGCGCGAAATTTTCACCTCGTACATCACCAAAATTTTCTTTGCGATCATCCAGAAAAACCAACTACACGTGATTGATATCCGCGCTCGTGACTTGTTCCCCGCGGAGCAACCTACGCCGCCTGAAAACCACTCGTCGATACCGCCCAAGGTACCGGCGTTTACGCGCCAATTGGACTATCAGCACATCCGCTTTGCTTATGATGCCAGCCAGCCGGTATTACGGGATTTATCGCTATCGCTGATGCGCGGGCAGAGTGTGGCGATCATGGGTGAATCGGGCGCAGGAAAAAGCACTTTGCTCAAAGTGATGGCTGGGTTGATGCCACCGCAGGAAGGGCAGGTATTGGTTGATGGCGAGCCCGTTGATTTTCAGCAGGCCCATGCGCTGTTCTTCCTGCAAAGTCAGGAAGACATTCTATTCAACGCCTCCGTCTTGAACAATATCACGCTGTTTGATGGGCATATGGATGCGGACAAACGCCTGCGGATTGAACGCTCACTGCAAGGTCTGCAACTAGCTTCCGTTATCGATAAGTTACCGGGCGGCCTCAGTGCGTTGGTACGTGAAAGCCATGCGGCGCTCTCTTTAGGGCAACGCCAACGGTTATTACTGGCGCGCGCGATGTACAGCGATTGTCCGGTATTGGTGTTGGATGAACCCACAGCCAATCTGGATGAAGACACTGCCCATCAGGTCATGCAGACCATCGTGTCCCATTGCCGCGAACACCAAAAAACGCTGATCACCGTGACGCACAGCGAAACGGTACTGTCGATGTTTGACCGTGTTTTCCGCTTGAACGACGACGGTCAAATAGTGCGTTTTGCTCAACCCTTGGCCGCAAACCACCTGACACCCGTGGCGGTTAACTGATGCGTATTAACATGACGAAAAAAACGCGCCGTATCTCACTGTTTCTGCTGCTTGCCCTGCTCATTGTGGCGGGTATTGGTATGGCCTTGTGGCTATCGGATAGCCAGCAGGATGCGCCACCGTTAACCGAAACCATCGGTCGTGGTGATATCGAAAGAACGGTCATGGCGACTGGCAGCTTAAAACCGTCATTGCAGGTCAATGTCGGTGCGCAGGTCAACGGGCAGCTCACCAAGCTATACGTCAAGCAAGGTGACAGGGTGACCCGAGGCCAATTGCTGGCGGAAATTGATCCCACGTTACAACAAACCGAATTACGTAAAACCGAAGCGGAGCTAGAGAGTGCGCAAGCGCAGAAACAAGCCGCGCAGGCATTGCTACGCCAATATTTACTGGAGCTTCGTCGTCAGCAAACCTTAGCCAAAGAACGCTCAGGTGTGCAGAGCACGTTAGAAAAAGCGCAAGCTCAATACGACAGCCAAGTCGCGCAGTTGCGGGTTAACGAAGCCTTAATCGTGCAGAGCCAGATGGCATTAGAGACGGCAAAAGCCAATCTGGGCTTTACCCGCATCATGGCACCGATTGACGGTGAGGTGTTGGGCATCGTGACCAAAGAGGGGCAAACCATTGTTTCCTCACAGACTGCGCCGACCATTTTAGTCTTGGCCAATGTCGATACCATGACGGTGAACACGCGTATTTCTGAAACCGATATCCTCAAAGTCAGCGTGGGCCAGCCGTTATGGTTCTACGTGGTGGCTGATCCTGAGCGCCGCTACGAAAGCCAAATGGATGCCATCCAAGAAGCGTCAGCCGAGAGCTTGCGTGAAGAGATTAGCGGGCAGCAGGCCAACCAACAATCCTCCGCTATCTATTACAACGGCATGTTCAACATCGCTAACCGCGAGCGGCTGTTACGGACCTCGATGACCGCGCAAGTGTTTATCATTACCGCACAGGCCAAAAATGTGTTGCGAGTCCCGTTGTCTGCGCTGGGGAAACAGCAGCCGGATCAACGCTATCAGGTGCAGGTGATCAACGGCAATCAGACCGCCACGCGCTGGGTATTGTTGGGCCTGCGCAATGGGCAATATGCCGAAGTCAAAGCGGGGCTGGATCAAGGTGATCAGGTGGTGCTGATGGGCGCACCATCGGGAGTGAAGCATGAGCCATAATGCGCTTCAGGCCGATTCGCCTCCATTGATCGAGCTGAAGGGAATATATCGCCACTTTGCCTCCGGTACGCAGTCGGTCGCGGTACTCAAGAACATTTCACTGTCGATTCGCAGCGGTGAGATGGTGGCGATTATCGGAGCATCAGGTTCCGGTAAATCGACACTCATGAACATCATTGGCTGTTTGGATAAACCGACGCAAGGTGAGATGTCGATTCATCACATCCCCACGCGCGAAGCCAATAGCGAACAACTGGCGCAATTAAGAAGCCAGTACATCGGTTTTATTTTTCAGCGCTACCATTTAATGCCGTACTTATCGGCCACCGAGAATGTGGTGATCCCGGCACTCTATACCGCCATGAGCGCCACCGAACGCCAAGAACGCGCCACTTACCTGTTGCGCCGTTTGGGGCTGAGCCAGCATTTGTTGCACCGACCGGCGCAGTTATCCGGTGGGCAGCAACAGCGGGTGAGTATCGCTCGTGCCCTGATGAATGGCGCAGGCATTATTTTGGCCGACGAACCGACCGGTGCTTTGGATAGCGCCAGTGGGCAAGAGCTGATGGGGATCTTGCATGGCCTGCATCAGTCCGGTCACACCATTATCATCGTCACCCACGACCGCAAAATCGCCAATCAGGCGCAGCGTATTATTGAAATCAGCGACGGCGAGATTGTCGCTGATCGTCATAACGACCTCGCTGAGGTGGCTGCGGTACATGCCGCATTACCGGCCACCGTGGCGACTGGCCGCCCACACTGGTGGTTGAGCGTCAAAGAGGCCATCAAAATGGCTTGGCGCTCACTGCTCGGGCACCGTATTCGCGCGTTTCTCTCCATGCTCGGCATTATTATCGGCATCTCATCGGTGGTGTCATCCATGGCGGTAGGCGAGGGCGCACGTCAACAAATCCTCAGTGAAATCAGTCAGCTTGGCACCAGCACGCTGGATATTCGCCCTGGGTTGGGTTGGGATAAACCGCGCCCTGATTTTGAACGCTCACTCACGCAGGCCGATGTGGCGCTGCTGAGCCAGCAACCCTATACCGACAGCCTGTCGCCGGTGGTCAGCAGAATGGTGACCGCAGTACGCGGTGATAAGAAAGTGATGGTCAATCTGGCGGGGGTCAGCAGCGGTTATTTCCGCGCGCAAGGGCTGAACTTTATCCAAGGGGAGGGATTAACCCCAAGCCATGTCAGCAACAATGAGCCGGTGATTATTCTGCAACCTGAACTCAGTAGCACGTTGTTTGTGGGTGAAGAGAACCCGATTGGCGAGATTGTGCAGCTCGATGGCATCCCATTACGCGTTATTGGCATCGCCAAACGATCAGGCATGCAATTTGGCGGCTTGCTGAATGCATGGATGCCTTATACCTCATTGACGGCACGTATTTCCGGTGAAACTCCGCTGGAATCGATCTCCGTGCGCGTCAGTGACGGTTACGAACTAAATGCAGTCCAGCGTGAGGTTGAGGCGCTATTGGATCAATCCCATGGTCAGCGTGACTTCTTTATTCTGAGCAATGACGAGATGAGCAAAGCGATTCAGAAAACCTCTGATTCGATGACGTTGCTGATCACAGCGATCGCCGCCATATCACTGCTGGTTGGCGGAGTAGGGGTGATGAATATCATGCTGGTTTCGGTGACTGAACGTACCCATGAAATCGGGATCCGGCTGTCGGTCGGCGCGCGCCAGAGCGACATCATGCTGCAATTTCTGATTGAAGCGGTGGTGATTTGTACCCTCGGCGGGTTGATCGGTATTGCAGGTTCGGCGCTGGCGGGGGTGGTTTTCTCGTGGGTAACCCAGACGTTCACCATGATTTTCACTTGGCAGCCGTTAGTGTTGGCTTGCAGTTTCTCTGCGCTTATCGGATTGGGATTTGGCTTTTTCCCTGCTCGCAATGCCGCACGTTTGCACCCAACAGAGGCATTGGCTCGAGAATGAATAAACGGATCCATGCAGGGCCTACCACTCTGCTCTTTATTGCACTGCTGCTAACCGGTTGCGGTTCCCTGCTGAAAAGTGATTATCAGCGGCCGATGTTGTCGGTGCCTGATGAATGGCGGGTTAAGGACAGCGGCGCAGGCTATCTGCATCACAGCGCGCATTGGTGGGAAAATTTCGATGACCCGCAATTGTCTGACAGCATTAATCGCATGCTGGTGAGCAACAATGACTTGGCGACCGCTGGGCTGACGCTACAAAAAGCCCGCTTAACGGCGGGGCTGACCAATACCAATTTAACCCCTGATATCACCCTGACCGGTGCAGGCAGTAATACGCGTTCACTGAATGAAAATACGCAGCCGCGCGAGAGTTACAGCACCTCACTTGCACTGAGCTATGAATTGGATCTGTGGGGCAAATTGGCCCGCGCCCGTGAGCAATCAGCTTGGCAAGTGAATGCCACCGAACAAGATCGCCAAGAAACGGCGCTCTCACTGATTGGTACGACGGCTGATCTCTACTGGCAGATCGCCAAATTCAATCAGCAATTGAGCTATCAACAAGCGGCATTGGTTATCTCGCAAGATACGCTCAAGATTTTGCAATCACGGTATGCCGCTGGGGATGCCAGTGAAATTGAACTGTTGCAAGGGCAGCAGTCATTGCTGGAACGTCAAAACCAATACCAAAATCTCGAGCAGCAACGGGAGGCAGCACGTAATGCCATGGCATTGCTGTTTAACCGTGCGCCGGATTATCGCCGTGCAGAACGCCAGTCTCTGGATTTGCAGCAACAGGTGCCGATAGCCCAAAGTTTGCCGCTAGAAGTGATTGCGCAGCGGCCAGATGTGCAGGCCGCTGAGTGGCGGTTACGTGCAGCATTGGCGGGTTCAGATGTTGCGAAACTCAATTTCTACCCAACGCTGTCGCTGGGCGCCTCGTTGGATGCCGGAAGCGCGGTGTTCTCACAATGGTTTAGTAACCCCAGCCGCACCTTGAGCATCAACAGTGCATTGCCTTTCTTACAGTGGAATACCGTGCAGCTCACCATCGACCAATCAAAGGTAGATGTGCAATTAGCCGCCGTCGATTTTCGCCGCAAAGTCTATAGCGCGCTCAAAGATGTGGATGACGCAATGACACAGCGGCTGAGCTACCAGCAGCAAAAACAGAATCAATGGCAGAACCTGCAACTGAGCCAGCGCCGGCTGAGTTTGGCTAGCAGCCAATATCAAGCGGGCTCCGTCTCATTTCAAACGTTGCTGGATGCGCAGGATGCCCTGCTAACCAGCGAAACCAGCTTACTCGAACTTCAATATAACTACCTGAATGCCACCATGAAATTATGGTTAGCCCTCGGCGGCGGGGTGGCTAACGCTGACGTGGATAACAGTAAGGACAGTCAAGGAATCAAATCATGACCAATACAGATAAACAGCGCCGGGTTGTCGTCACCGGTTACGGTAGTGTGACCCCGATGGGCATGACCGCGGATGAGAGTTGGGCCGCCATTATGGATTACCAATTGGGTTACCGTTATTACGATAAGTCTGAGCAAGGCGTTAAGTCGCGCTTTTTTGGCTTGCTTGATGCTGAACCCAATCTGAAATCGGTCCCTGCGGCGATACGTCGCCGTTTACCACGCTATGCACGACTGGCCTTAGCGGCGGCTCGTGAAGCGATGGGGATGGCGTTCGGTGAACAATCGCCAGAAGATTATTATGATTTGCTCGATTGCGGCACCATCATTGGCAGCGGCTGGGCGGGTCAGGATGAAACCCACGATAACTACGAAGGTTATTTAGAAACAGGGCTAGGCACACCTTTTGGTTGTTTCCTGTCGATGCCAAACGCGGGGACTGCCGCATGCAGCTTGTACTGGGGATTACGAGGTTATCAAAACTCACCGATTGCGGCTTGCGCCACCGGTACTATCGCCATTGGCGATGCCTTCGAAATTATCCGCAGTGGCCGTGCCGCGATGATGCTGGCTGGTGCCGGTGAATCATTGCGCAGCGATGCAGCGATATGGAATATCGATATTTTAGGGGCATTGGCGCGTGAGCAAGATGATGTCACCAAAGCCAGTTGCCCGTTTAGCTTGGATCGTAACGGTTTTGTGTTGTCTGAGGGGGCGGCGGTGTTGTGCCTCGAAGAGCGCGAAGGTGCTATCGCGCGTGGTGCTAACATCCTCGGCGAGATCAAAGGCTACGGTAACTATTCCGATGCCTTTGATTTTACTGCGCCAGCAGAAGACAAAGTGGCGCGAGTGAAAACCATTCGTCACGCTTTGCAGCAGGCGGGGTTGAGTGCCGATGATATCGACTACGTCAACTTGCACGGCACCTCGACTCAACTTAACGATCTCAATGAAACGCAATCGATCAAGCTGGCATTTGGTGATGCAGCCTATTCCACACCCCTGTCGAGCACAAAATCTTACTCGGGTCATTTGATTGCTGCGGCCGGCAGTTTTGAATCGATTATCTGCCTGCAAGCATTGAAGCATCAGATCATGCCTGCGACCTGTAACCTGAAAAACGCCGATCCAGAATGCGATCTGGATTACATCAGCGAAGGGCATCGCCCCAAAGCGCTGCGCAATACGCTCAACCTTAGCTTCGGTTTTGGTGGGGCCAATGCGGCATTGGTTATCGGGCTGGATTGAGCATGATATTCAACTACACCGTTAACGATGCGGAACGTTGGGCGAAGTTTTCCGGCGACTATAACCCGATTCATTTTGATTTGCGCCATGCGCAACATCTGGGTCAGGAACAACTGACCGTTCACGGGATGCGTGCAATGCTGGATATCAAATATCAGCTCAGCGCAGCACTTTTATCCGCGATGCCCCAAGCCGATTTTCTGCGCTTTAACGTGCGTCTGCGCCAACCGGTGTTGTGCCAGACCGCCTATCAGTTACAGCTCAGTCAAGCGGTGGGAGTGGTCAACGGTGAATTGCGGGATATGGCCAACGGCGAAAGCTGCTTTAACAGCAAACTACGCAGCGGGCCAACGTTAGAACCGGTTGAAAGTACGAAATGGATGACGTTGTCGGCAGCAGAGGTTTATCAGTCTAGCCAGCAATTCCCCGGCAATGCCGCTGAACCCACTGAGTGCTGGGGGTTTTTCGACGCGCTACTGTTCAAGTTGCTGGTGGCTGCGCCAGAAACCTTGGCATCGGCCAAGCAGGTATTACCGGGTATTCAAGCGGACTCTTTGATTGATATTTTCAAGCACGTACCCGTTATTCAAACCCATCACGACGTGCATTTTAGTGCGGATTTACTGCGCACTGACGCGCATTTATTTATCCGTCGTGGGCTGCAATACACCATCGAACCGACATTAATCGTCGGCAATGCCGAAGACGGCTGGGTATTGCGTGCCGCTATTCAGGCCCGGTCAGATGCTGGGCCATTAATTACCACCGCCGTAACATTAAAAACGTGGCCATTAGCCACGCACTAACTAAGGATTTGACCATGGAAAAGTATCAACACGTTTATGACACTGTTTGCGAAATGCTGTGTGACGCCAAAGATCTGGACATGTCAGCGTTATCGCCTGAGATGCCATTACATCAGTTAAAACTCGATAGCTTGGATTACGTCGAACTGATGGTGCTGGCAAAACGCGAGTTTGGTGCCACGATGAATGCCGAAATGTTTATGGAAAACCCAGACATGACCTTAGGCGAGTTATGCCAGAAACTGGCTGAACAGAAGAAGTAATATGATGAGCAGGAAGTGGGTATTAATTACCGGCGGCAGTCGCGGCATTGGCCGCGCATTGGTCGAAGAACTCGCTAAAGAGTGGGATGTGGTCTTTACCTGGCGCAGTGGCGAGCAACAGAGCAACGAGGTTATCAAAAGTTGCGAAGGGCTGGCCGGTTCAGTCACTGGCTACCGTTGTGATGGCAGCAATGAAGCGGATGTTGACCAACTGGCACCGTTGCTGCTGGAGAAGTACGGCCCACCAGGGGCGGTTATCCATAACGCGGGCATAACTGGTGATAGCTTACACATTCAGCAGAATGGCGATAACTGGCGCAATGTGCTGGAGACCAATCTGAATGCGGTTTTCTACTGGAATAAGCATGTGCTGCCGTCAATGATGATGCAGGGTGAGGGCGCAGTGCTACTGATGTCGTCGGTCACTGCCATCAAAGGCAACATCGGGCAGAGCGCCTATGGTGCCAGTAAAGCCGCCATGATTGGCCTTGGCCGTTCGCTATCGCTAGAGATGGGGCGTTTTGGCATTCGGGTGAACTGCCTATTGCCGGGGATCATCGACAGCGATATGACGCGTGCAATGCCAACTGATGCCTTAAAAGCCCTGCGTAAGCAGATCCCGTTACGTCGCTTAGGGGATGTACAAGAAGTGGCGCGCGTGAGTGCCTTTATGATTGGCGATGACAGCCGTTATATGACCGGCCAGACACTGGTGCTAGACGGTGGGTTAACGGCTTAAGTGAGATGCCAATCAATCACGGTTTTTTCATTCAATAAAAAAGGGCCGCCATGGGGTTTCTTCCGTCATTGAATGCTTGGATTGAGCGGAAAGGGTTAACCCCAACAGAAGCGGCTAATGCACTCGGGCTGACTCAGCCCCGAGTGTCTGAACTTATGCACGGCAAAATACAGCTTTTCAGTATCGACAAGTTGATTTCTATTATGGCAAGGGCCGGCCTACATATTGGTCGTATTGAGATCAACGAGTCTGCCGCCGCTTGATTTATCTCGTATTACTTTTATCTCGCGCTACTCGGAGATCTGCCACTTATGAGCGAGGGTAGATTTTGTCTCCCCGCTTAGCCACTGGTTCACTTGCTCTAACAGTGGCTGGTTATCTTTCGCCATCATATAAACTTTGTAGCTGCCCGTGCCGGGTAATATTTCCGGTGTCGCGACGCAAAATACGCCCGGCTCTTTGCTCTGGTAATAATCCCCTTCAATCAAATCGGTGAACATAATATCTGCGCTTTGATCTCGGACACCCTGCAAGTTCGCGACGTTATCCTTGGTGCGGATAATTTGCGCTTTTTTGATATTGGCATCGACAAATGATTGGTTGGTGCCACCTGGGTTGACAATGACTTTGACGGCTTCACGGTCAATGGCATCCAGCGTGGGGAATTTTTTGGCTTGCTGGCAGTTGGCTAAGGCAATTTTGCCGTTCTTAACCACGGGGCTGGATAACGCAAACTGCGCCGCACGTCCCGCTGTCTCGGTCACTCCACCCATGGCGATATCAAACTTATCAGCCACTAAATCTTCCGATAGCGTCGGCCAACTGGTTGCCACGAAGGTGACCTTAAGTTTCAAGCTATCCGCCAGCGATTTTGCCATATCAACGTCATAGCCCACCAATTGGCCCTGTTTATCGTGGAAGGCTAAAGGTGCGTAATCCCCCGGCACGCCGATACGTAATTCACCGCTTTGCTTAATGTCTTGCCAGCTTTTAGCGAAGGCGTGCTGGCTGCTGATTAATGCTAATACCATGATACCCAGTGATAATTTCTTCATAGCCATTCCTATTATTGTTATTAACCTATGCGTAGGGCGCGTAGGGCAATTCGGGAGGAGCTCCCCCCTCCCATTCACTTAATTTGCAACTTTATCAATCCCATGCCACCACGGCGGGCGCTTACACCCAACCTTTGCTACGGAACATTTTTAACACGGTGACAAAGGCGGTCATCTCTTCTGGCGTACCCAACGTTAGGCGGTTCCAACCGACAGCCGGCGGGAACTCTCGGCCAACAAACACGTGATATTGCTTCATCCGGTTTTGGTAGGTTTTCACATCGCCAGTCACTTGGTGGAAAACAAAGTTTGCCTGAGACGGCACATAAGCCAATTTCAGTTGATCCAGTGTTTCGGTCACGATACGGCGCGCATGATCGGTAGACTGGCGGCTGTAATGCACAAAAGGTTTATCTTGCAATGAGGCCAATGCGGCCACCGCGCCAGCGGTATTGGTGTTATCCAGTGAGACAAAGTTTTCAACTTGGGCGATCAGTGCCGGATGAGCGATACCATAGCCCACTCTCAGCCCTGCCAGTGCGAATATTTTCGAGAAAGTACGGGTCACCAACAGATTTTTATGGCCTGCCTGAACCAACTCAATCGCGCTACGGAACGCAGGATCACTGACAAACTCCGCGTAGGCTTCATCAATAATAAACAGCGTATCCGGTGAGGCACTTTTAACCCATGCATCAATAAGATTGGCGGGGGTGATGGTCGCCGTTGGGTTATTGGGATTGCACAGATAGACGATCGATCGCCCGTTAAAACTCGCTACTTTCTGCTTCATGGCTGGCAGATCGAACGTCATTTCTGGGGTGAGAACCACTTTCTCAATGGGAATACCAAAGGGCTTGGCATACAGCTCGGCATAGTTAAATGTCGGGTCCGGCACCACCAGTTGAATCGGCGTACGGTCTTGTTCAGCTTGGCGAATCACCGCTTGGATAACAGCCTGAATGGTCTCAGATGAGCCATTCCCCAGAGAAACATTTTCGGGTTTAAGTTGATACTCGGCGGCGATATCGTTAATCAACTGTTCACGAGCGGCATCAGGGTAGCGAAAGGCGGTAGGCAGGGCATCAATAATGGCTTGATGCGCTTTCGGCGACATCCCTAACGAATTTTCATTAAAATTGAGGAGCAAAGGTTGTTGCTCACTCGGTGTCATTTTCGGGGAGACAATCTCAATACTTTTGGCTTGAGCCCGAGAAACCAAGCCACCAAAAGTTAAGCCGCCCAGTAATAACCCTGACGATTTTAAAAGTGTACGACGATCCATGCTCATTTCCTCGGTCTCTTCCGCCCATTCAAGGGATAAAACGGCGAGGGAAACGGGTTCGCTGCCGTCCGATGGCTTGAAATCTGTGGGGGAGAGAACCTCTGTTACATTTTGTTATAAGTGAGATTGAGCATAGCCCGAGGTCATATTTGTAATCAATATGTTTTAGCCTAAATCCATTCTTTACCAGTGACTTACAAGATAATTCTTATCTGTCTGATATCCGTGCGGTGCGGTTTTATCCTTTGACGAATCACTGCACTCATACCGCCTTGTTTGATGGCAGAGCCTGGCTTTAAACCGCCGTTGAGGCACTCGCGGCGCGGCCGTGTTTTGTGACGTCCGACACTCTCCACCAAATTCATCGTGATACTGCTCACAATAAACTGGGCGTTTGCCTAAAAAAGTGCGTCTTTATTACTGCTTTTGCAGCGATTCTCCTAATGACTATTAGATGGTTATCTTCAATACTGAGCAAGTGAAATAACATTCCATTTTAAAAGATCCGTCGTTCTAGTATTTGAAGTGAGTAAATCATTATTAAAAATAAGGGATTAGCCTTTCTAGTGCCGAATGAAAAAAATCCTGGCATCAGAATAGGCTAACGATCGACCCCGTTTCGATTGCAAACGAGATGAACCATAAAGGCAGGTAATCAGGTGAAAATAATCTCAGTAGAGGTAACCGTTTTTTCTTATCCCACTCGGCGTGTGTCTGATACCGCAGGGCATTCCCATCCCGGTGAGGAATCGCAGGCCAAAATGGCCATGCTGACCTTGACCACCGACGAAGGTGATTGCGGTTATGCTTTCGCTCCCCCTGAAGTGATCCGTCCACACATTATTAATAGCTTCTTTAAAAAAGTCCTGATTGGACAGAATCCTTTTGATCGCGAGCGGCTGTGGAATGATTTAGTGCATTGGCAACGGGGCAGCGCGAATCAACTCACTGACCGAGCACTGGCCATTGCGGAACAAGCTATCTGGGATCTGCTCGGGCGCAAGTTGGGCCAGCCAGTGTATAAATTGCTCGGTGGCTACCGCGATAAAGTATTGGCTTACGGCAGCACCATGTGTGGGGACGAATTGGCCGGTGGTTTATCTACGCCAGATGAATACGCCCGCTTTGCCGAGCAGTTGGTCGCCAGAGGCTATAAGGGGATTAAGCTGCATACATGGATGCCGCCGGTTTCCTTCGCGCCTAGCCCACAGATGGATGTCCGTGCTTGCGCTGCTGTCCGTGAAGCGGTAGGGCCAGATGTCGCGTTGATGCTTGATGGCTACCACTGGTATAGCCGCAGCGACGCACTCTACATTGGCCGCGAGCTGCAAAAACTGAACTTCAGTTGGTTCGAAGAGCCGATGGAAGAGCAGAGCATGGCCTCTTATTGCTGGCTGCGTGAAAACCTACAGATTGACATCATCGGGCCTGAAAGCTTGGCGGGTAAATACTTCAGCCGTGCCGACTGGGTGAAAGCCGGTGCCTGCGATATTTTACGCGCGGGTGTGCAAGGGGTAGGCGGTATTACACCTTGCCTGAAAGTGGCTCATTTGGCGGAATCTTTCGGCATGGATTGCGAGATTCATGGCAATGGCGCGCCTAACTTGGCCGTGGTCGGTGCTATTCGCAACTGCCGCTGGTATGAGCGCGGACTGCTGCATCCGTTCCTCGATTACGATGAACCTGCTGCCTACCTCAACAGCATTATCGACCCGATGGACAGTGAAGGTTATGTCTCACTGCCGACTCGCCCAGGTTTAGGTGAGGATATTAATTTCGATTATATCCAAGCACATACCTTACGCCCGGAATAACGTTTAGCTTGCTTGCTAACTGACAACACCAATGTCTTTGGGTCGTGATAACCCGTTGTATCGACTATAAAAACAAGCATTCAGATCTAGCCTTTTCTTACCGGAGATGGTCCATGAACGCGATAATAATAGTTAGAACACTCCTCCTTACCCTTATGGTCACCCTGACGTCGGCTGGCGTCAGTGTGGCGAAAACACCCGATGACCAACTGATTGTTGGCATGAACATGAATAACCTGCTGTCCCTCGATCCCGCCGCCATGACCGGCAATGATGCGGTGGCTATCATCGTTAACCTGTATGACTCCTTGGTCGAACTGGACCCGCATACCCCCAGTAAGGTGCTGCCCGGCGCGGCCACGGCATGGAAAATTAGTGATGACGGCAAATTAATTACCTTCACCCTGCGTGATGGCATGAAATTCCACTCCGGTAATCCGGTGACGGCCGCCGACTTTGCTTGGTCGATGAATCGCCTGATGCACCTCAATCTGGCGCAAGCCACGACGTGGAAATCCTACGGTTTCACCGCTGATAACGTGGCGCAACTGATTCGTGCCAAAGACCCCTTAACGGTGGAAATTGAACTGCCAAAACCGACCGACCCAAAACTGGTGATCTACTCACTGGGCACCTTGGGCAGTGGTTCGATTTTGGACCAAGCCACCGTGATGCAACATGAGAAAAATGGCGACTGGGGTAACGGTTGGTTGACCACCAACGAAGCGGGTTCTGGCCCCTTCAAGCTTGACGTCTGGCAGGCAAAAGATGTCTTGCGGATGAGCCGAGTCGAGAATTACTGGCAAGGCGATGCCAAAATTAAGCGGGCGATATTCCGCCATATGACCGAGTCGCAAGCACTGCGCTTAATGATCGAAAAAGGGGACATTGATATTGCCAGTGGCATGTCAGTGCCAGATATCAATGCGCTGAAAAACAACCCTGATATCAAGGTCGATGAAGTTCAGCGTGGCACCATTTACTATGTTGCGATGAGCCTGAAAGAGCCGCATTTTGCTAACCCAAAAGTGCGCGAAGCAGTACGTTATCTGATTGATTATGCCGGTATCAATAACACCATCATGCCGGGCTATGGCATTTTCCACCAACGCCCGATTCAGAAAGGCATGGATGTCACGCTGCCTGATCCCGGCTATCAGTTGGATGTGGCGAAAGCCAAGGCGCTATTAGCCGAAGCCGGCTATCCAGACGGATTCACCACCACGCTGCGTGTCCTGTCTGATCCTCCGTTCATCAATGTGGCGACATCGGTGCAATCCACACTGGCACAGGCGGGGATACAAGCCAAGATTCTGACCGGCACTGGGAATCAGGTTTATGGCGCGATGCGCGACCGCCAATTCGACATGTTGGTTGGCCGTGGTGGTGGCGGTGTTGACCCGCACCCACACTCTAGCCTGCGTTCGGTCGCCTACAACCCTGATAACAGTGATGCCGCCAAACTGACCAACTTCCAAGGCTGGCGCACCTCTTTCTACGATAAAGAACTTAACGATCTGATTGATAATGCATTAATCGAAAAAGATCCGGTTAAGCAAAAGCAAATGTACGTGGCCGTTCAGGAACGTTACGACGCGCTTTACCCTGCCATTTTACCTATCTCACAAATGGTTGACTCCGTTGTGGTGCGCAAGGACGTCATGGATTACGTGCCGCATCCGTCCACCACCACCCGCCTGCTACAGGTGTATAAGCAGCGATAAATTCACTGCACGCAACCTAACGGGCAGGGCATGAGCATGCCTTGCCCATGACGGGAGGATAGCATGAAGGTTTCAGACTGGTTTGCCCCCCATGGCATTGTACGGCGTTTATCCAAGCGCCTGCTGCAAGTGGCGGTGACGTTATTCGGCTTATTGATTCTGACGTTCATTATTGGGCGAGTGATGCCCATCGACCCTGTTTTGGCGATAGTGGGCCAAGATGCGGACCAAAGCACCTATCAGCAGGTTTACTTGCAATTGGGGTTGGATAAGCCGTTATGGACACAATTTTTTATCTATTTTAACTCGCTCATTCACGGTGATCTCGGTAATGCCTTGCTCACTGGACGGCCGGTAGTGGATGACATCATTCGCGTCTTCCCTGCCACCATTGAGCTTGCCACCATGGCCATTTTGGTCGGGGCCGGTTTGGGTATCCCACTGGGGGTAATGGCGGCAGCCCGCCGTGGCAAATTTGCTGACTATGTGGTGCGTTTCATTAGCTTGGCAGGCTACTCAACCCCGATCTTCTGGGTCGGCATGATGGGGCTGCTGGTGTTCTACGCTTGGTTAAACTGGGTTGGCGGCGCAGGTCGGGTGGATATGGCCTATGACGGCTTGGTTGATCGCCGCACGGGCTTACTGCTGATTGACTCCGCACTGGCCGGTGAGTGGGAAGTGTTCCGCAGTGCGGTTAATCACTTGCTGTTACCGGCGACGATCCTCGGCTTCCATTCGCTGGCGTACATCAGTCGTATGACCCGCAGCTTTATGCTGGCGCAACTGTCGCAGGAATACATTATCACCGCCAAAGTGAAGGGATTATCCGAGTTTCAGGTGCTATGGGGCCATGCGTTTCGCAATATTCTGGTGCAATTACTGACGGTGGTCGCACTGGCCTACGGCTCATTACTCGAAGGGGCGGTATTGATTGAAACCGTCTTCTCGTGGCCGGGGTTTGGCTCCTATCTCACCGGCAGCTTATTACTCGGTGATATGAATGCGGTGATGGGGTGCGTGTTGCTGGTGGGGCTGATCTTCGTTTCACTGAATTTACTGTCTGACATGCTGTATCAGATCTTTGACCCGAGGACGAATCAATGATGCTTTCCTCTGAACCTGATAACACCGTGGCACGCCCTGATCGCAACAGTCAGGGCTGGAAACGCGGCCTACGGCGGGTGCTGAACTTTATGCGCACCTTAATGAAAAACCCGCTGACGGCGATCGGCGTCGCGATTATTGGTTTGCTATTGGTGGTGGCTTTCTTTGCCCCTTGGTTAGCCACGCACAACCCATTGACGCAAGATCTGGGCAACGCTTTGCAGGCACCGAGCAGCCAACACTGGTTTGGTACCGATGAGTTTGGCCGTGATCAATATAGCCGGTTAATTTATGGCGCACGCACCACCTTATACATCGTGGCACTGGTATCGGTGACCGTGGGGCCCATCGGACTATTACTGGGCGTGGTCGCGGGCTATTTCGGCGGCAAAGTCGATAGCGTGCTGATGCGTATCACCGATATTTTTATCTCCTTCCCCAGCTTGGTTCTGGCACTGGCGTTCGTGGCAGCTTTAGGCCCCGGTTTGGAGCACGTGGTTATTGCGATCACCTTGACGGCGTGGCCGCCCATTGCCCGTTTGGCAAGGGCTGAAACCCTTTCATTACGCAACGCCGATTTTGTCTCAGCGGTGAAATTACAAGGTGCCTCGCCACTGCGTATTTTGTCCCGTCACATCGTGCCGCTGTGCCTGCCCTCGGTGATCATCCGCATCACCATGAATATGGCCGGTATCATTTTGACGGCGGCGGGTTTGGGGTTCCTCGGCTTAGGTTCGCAGCCACCGGACCCAGAATGGGGGGCGATGATCTCCAGTGGCCGACGTTACATGATGGAGTGCTGGTGGCTGGTGACTATCCCCGGTTTGGCGATTTTGCTCAACAGTCTGGCGTTTAACTTCCTAGGAGATGGCCTACGTGACATCCTCGATCCCAGAACAGAATAAAGCAGTGCCCTTGCTGGAAGTGGACGACCTGCGGGTCAGCTTCGTCAATGGTAAACAGGTGACGGATGCGGTGCGCGGTGTCTCCTTTGCACTGGGCAAAGAGAAGCTCGCCATCGTCGGAGAATCCGGCTCAGGTAAATCCACCGTCGGCAGAGCGTTACTCAAGCTACATCCAAACAGCGCGCAAATACAGGCCAACACGCTACGTTTTGCTGAAGTGGATTTATTGCGCGCCAGCGAAGCCAAAATGCGTGAGGTACGTGGCAAACGGATGTCGATGATTATGCAAGATCCGAAATACTCATTGAATCCGGTGGTGTGTGTCGGTGATCAGGTAGCGGAAGCCTATTTGGCCCACCATAAAGTCTCACGCCAAGAGGCGCGGGAGCGAGTGTTATCCATGTTTGAGGTGGTGCGTATCCGCCAGCCGCAACGGGTCTATCATCTCTATCCCCATGAAGTCTCCGGTGGGCAAGGGCAGCGCATCATGATCGCCATGATGTTGATCACGGGCCCAGAAATGGTGATTGCCGATGAGCCAACGTCCGCGCTTGATGTCTCGGTACGCTTACAAGTGTTGGCGATGCTGGATGATTTGGTGCAGGAGCGCGGTCTGGGGCTGATTTTTATCAGCCATGATATCAACCTCGTGCGCAGCTTCTGCGATCGCGTGCTGGTGATGTATGCCGGACGAGTGGTGGAGTCCATTGCGGCTTGTGACCTCGATAATGCGCAGCACCCCTATACCCGTGGCTTGCTCAACGCATTGCCTGATCTGAATAATCGCCGAGATCGCTTGCCTGTGATGGTGCGTGATCCCGCTTGGATGAATGGTTAAGGAGCCTGCTATGTCTGCAAATGCGATGATTGAAATTAACAATCTCAACCTGATCTTTGGCGAGGGTAGCCAGCAAAATCAGGTGCTATTTGATGTCAATCTGGCGGTCAACGATGGTGAAATTTTCGGTTTGGTGGGGGAGTCGGGTTCCGGCAAAACCACCGTATTGAAATGCCTTGCGGGGTTGTTTAACCACTGGACGGGGCAGCTCACGCTCAATCAAATTCCATTGGCGCACCGCATTGAGCGTGATCGTTGCCGACACGTTCAAATGGTCTTCCAAGACCCCTATGGCTCGCTGCATCCTCGCCATACCGTCGAGTATATTCTTTCGGAACCCTTGAGCATTCACGGTATCGGGGATCGCGATCAACGGATTGACAGTATTTTGGAAAAGGTGGGCCTCAACAATCAGTTTCGTCAGCGTTACCCGCATCAGCTCTCCGGTGGTCAGCGCCAGCGCGTGGCGATAGCTCGGGCGCTCATTTTAGAGCCACGTGTTTTACTGCTGGATGAACCTACTTCGGCGCTGGATGTGTCGGTACAGGCTGAAATTCTGAATCTGTTGGCAGAGCTACAACAGCGGGAGAAACTCACCTATCTGATGGTGACCCATGACTTAGGCGTGATTGCGCATCTTTGCCATCGTGTGGCGGTGATGCAACATGGCCGAATTCTGGAAACGCTGAATACCGCAGACCTCACCACTGACTGCGAGAAAACCGCCTATACCCACATGTTGGTGGATGCTAGCCGCCAATATAGCCGCGACTTAGCCCAAAAAGCGGCGCAAATGGCGTGATGCTCAGGCGCTTCTAATAGGAAGCGCTTGAGATAGCTGACAAGGTGCTCATTGCGGAGAGGACAAGCAGATCGTAAAGACGCCGTGAATCCATCCATGGAGGCTCGAGCCGCGCCATCCTTGGCGCGGACGCTTTACTCTTCTGCCTGTCCTCACCGTTCCCGATCGAGTCATCGGTGTTTGTTGGCCGTCTGGGCAATTGGACAGGAAGCGCTTCTTGCTCAATTCTCTTGCGCCATCTTCTTGAGCCACTGGATAAACGCATTAATTTTCGGCCATTGCCGGTCAGACAGGGTGGAGATGTAATAACGCTGCTCACATCTGATTTCCATTCCGGGGAACGGCATAATCAACTCTTGATTCTCCAGCCGTTTGGTCACCAACCTCTTACGCCCCATAGCAACGCCAACATGATTAATGGCTGCAATGATCGCCAAATCGGAGCGATCAAACCCCATACTGCGCTGCAAAGGATCGATATCAAAACCCACTTGCTGGCTCCATGTATTCCACTCACTGCTATCGGAATCATAACTCCAAGCTTGGCGGTCATGCAGCAAGGTGCATTGTCGTAGATTGATCAGGTTGCCATGAAGCTGATGTTTTTCTGCATATTCTGGGCTACAGACCGGCACCATCGATTCATCCATTAGATGCTGATAGGACAATTTCTCTGGCGTTTTATCGTCAAAATAGATCGCTAAATCAATGCCGCCGCCTTGGAAGTTGACGTTCTCATTGCCGGTGAGAATATTCAAACTGATGGCAGGGTAGTGCTGGGCGAAATCGGCCAATTTAGGTACCAGCCAGCACTGGGCAATGGAGGGGCGAGAATAGACGGTCAGGGTGCCCGACAGCTCCTGATTCTTGATCTCCAATATTTCCTGATTCAGGTATTCCAGTGAGGATTTCAATACCCAAAATACCCGCTCCCCTTCGCTGGTTAGCGTCACTTTACGATGAAATCGCTGGAACAGCTTGAAGCCTAATTCTTCTTCGAGGCTATTGATGCGGTGGCTAACGGCACTGGGACTGATTGATAGCTCGTCGGCAGCCAGTGCAAATGAGCTATGCCGCGCCGCAATTTCAAAGGTATAGAGCTTAGAAAGTTGATAGCCATTCAACAATTTATTGCGGGTGATATAGCTTTTTTCTGGGTACATAGCGCTCACTCGGGCAATCAATACGAGCCAATAGCATACTGCAGTCAGCCATAAAATCTGTCATTAGGGTGAGTCAGTGTGATGCAAATCAGACTTAATGACAAAACTATGACGAATATTACACGTTTGATTCAATCTGGATCATCTAACGGGCGTTTTATATCATTTGTCAGCATCGGCCAATTCTTATTCAATATGGACAGAACTTATTATTAGAAGAGGTTGGCTATGGACTCACAAATATGGGTAGTGGGGACGTTATTAACGAGCATCATTATTATTATTTTCACCATCGTAAAACTGAAAATACATCCTTTCCTCGCACTGTTATTAGCCAGTTTTTACGTCGGGCTATTGATGGGAATGAATCCGTTGGAGATGGTGAATGCCATTGAAGGCGGCATAGGCGGCACATTAGGTTTCTTAGCCGCAGTCATTGGACTGGGGACGATTTTAGGGAAAATGATGGAGGTCTCCGGCGCGGCAGAACGCATCGGTATCACCTTACAGCGTTGCCGCTGGCTATCACCTGATGTCACCATGGTGCTGGTCGGATTAATCTGCGGTATTACTCTTTTTGTCGAAGTGGGCGTGGTCTTATTGATTCCATTAGCCTTCTCCATCGCCAGAAAAACCAATACCTCGTTGCTGAAATTGGCTATCCCGCTGTGTACCGCTTTGATGGCGGTTCATTGCGTGGTGCCGCCTCATCCGGCTGCCATGTATGTCACTAATACACTTGGGGCGGATGTCGGCACCGTTATTGTGTATGGGTTGGTGGTGGGATTAGCCGCTTCATTAATCGGTGGGCCGTTGTTCCTGCGTATTGTCGGTAAACGCTTGCCCTTTAAAGTGGTGCCGCCCGCTTTTTCTGAACTGAAAGTGCGCCATGAGGATGAATTACCGTCCCTGAAAGCCACCTTATTCACGATATTGCTGCCGATTGTTTTGATGTTAATGAAGACCGCCGCAGAGCTGAATATGACTAAAGGCACGACGCTTTATTCATTCTTCGAGTTTATCGGCAATCCGATTACGGCCATGTTTATCGCGGTGTTTGTGGCTTATTACACCTTGGGTATTCGGCAGAATATGGGCATGGGAACACTGCTGGCGAAAACAGAAGAAGGCTTTTCTTCTATCGCCAATATTCTGTTAATCATCGGTGCCGGTGGGGCCTTTAACGGCATCTTAAAAGCCAGCGGCTTGGCGGATTCACTGGCCGTGATTTTGTCTAACTTGGATATGCACCCGATTTTACTCGCATGGCTGGTGGCACTGATACTCCATGCTGCGGTGGGTTCGGCGACGGTGGCGATGATGGGCGCAACCGCCATTGTTTCACCGATATTACCGATGTACCCCAACGTCAGCCCTGAAATTATTACACTGGCGATTGGCTCTGGCGCCATTGGTTTCACCATTGTCACTGACTCACTCTTTTGGCTGGTTAAGCAATACTGTGGTGCGACGTTGAGTGAAACATTCAAATATTATACGACCGCGACCTTTATCGCGTCGGTGATTGCCTTAGGGACGACTTTCCTACTTTCTTACATCATATGATTGAAAAGAGACATTCTATGAAAAGCACTGAAATTGATAAATTAATTACCGATTATCCTTTGGTCAAAAAGCTTATCAATTTAGAAGAGGTATCCTGGTTTAACCCGCAAGCTACCACGGTTGAAGTCGGCTTACCTTACGTCGGATTATTGCGACAGGATGTTGACGATGCCGAGGCTCGGTTACAACGCTTTGCTCCTTATTTATGCCAAGCCTTTGTCGAGACGCAAAAGACCCAAGGCATTATCGAGTCTGATATTGTCGCAATACCTGCCATGCAGCAAGCGCTGCAACAGCGCTACGGGGTGGCTATTACCGGCCGCTTGCTGTTAAAGCTAGACAGCCATTTGCCTATTTCCGGCTCGATTAAAGCCCGTGGCGGTATTTATGAAGTCTTAACGCATGCTGAAAAACTGGCGTTACAGGCCGGTTTATTGGTGGAAACCGATGACTACAGCAAACTGTTTTCCGATGATTTCCGCCAGTTCTTTAGCCAGTACAGCATTGCCGTCGGATCTACCGGTAATTTGGGCATGTCGATTGGCATCATGAGTGCCAAATTGGGGTTCAGTGTCAGCGTGCATATGTCAGCGGATGCCCGAGAATGGAAAAAACGTAAACTGCGTGAACACGGCGTGAATGTGGTGGAGTATGCGCAGGACTATGGCGTCGCCGTGGCACAAGGGCGCAAGCAGGCAGAATCTGACCCGAAATGCTTCTTTATCGACGATGAAAACTCGCACACCTTATTCTTGGGCTATTCAGTGGCCGGCAATCGCTTGAAAAAGCAGTTTGCCGAACAACAAATCTTGGTTGATGAAAATCATCCCTTATTTGTCTACCTTCCTTGTGGGGTTGGGGGCGGCCCCGGCGGTGTTGCTTTCGGGTTGAAGCTGGCCTTTGGCGACCATGTTCACTGTATTTTTGCCGAGCCGACGCACTCGCCGTGCATGTTATTGGGGGTCTATACCGGCCTGCATGATGAAATTTCTGTACAAGATATCGGGATTGATAATATGACCGCCGCCGATGGTTTGGCTGTTGGCCGCGCATCGGGTTTTGTTGGCCGTGCAATGGCACGTTTGCTGGAAGGTTTCTACACCTTAAGTGATGCCGAAATGTATGACTTACTCGGGTTACTTAACCGACACGAGGGTATCCAATTGGAGCCATCGGCATTAGCCGGTATGCCGGGCCCGGCAAGGGTCAGCGCCAATGCGGATTATTTGGGCCGTCATCACCTGAGCGCCGAGAAAATGCAAAACGCGACCCATCTGGTTTGGGCGACCGGCGGAGGAATGGTGCCTGCTGAAGAGATGGCGAAATATCTCGCTGCCGCCAAGATCTGATTTTTGCGGATATCAATCGCGTGGCTGCCGGTCAACCCTGACTGGCAGCATTATTTAAAATAAAAGTACACCGTTATTTAAAATCAACCTGTGCTCGCTTTTTCCTTCCCGGTTTTATCCCCAAGCTTAATGGCCTCATCAATTATTAGGCTGCACAGTAAGCGCGCAATTTTGCACTTTTACTGTGCGTGAAGCCGATAAGCAGGCATCACATTAATTGACTTTCCTGTCATCCCCTCGCCTTTCTCATTGTTGCCATCACACCATTCATCATAAATAGCGCAGCGATAACAGTGTGTTATCCGCGTTCATTTTATTTTGCTGTTCACTTTTTTGTGAATGGCACAGTTCATGCTTATGTCATTACATTCAAGTTACTTGAATGCACTTCACACCACTTTAAATAGGGCGGCAATCATGACACGACATAAACAGGCGATACCTCTGTGCTGGGCAATGCTTTGTGTTGCCAGCGTTTTCTCTGCCAGTGCGCATAGCGCGGATTTATTGGATCGCATTAAAGCGGATAAGGCGATAACGATCGCCACTGAAGCGCGTTATGCACCCTTTGAATCGGTAGAGAATGGCAAGATAGTGGGTTATGACGTTGATTTAATGAATCATATCTTGAGCAAGAATCTGCCGGGTGTGGAGGTCAAACAGCTCGACCTGCCTTTCCAAGGCATCTTGCCCGGTTTGGATGCCAAAAAATTCGATTTTGTGGTGACTGCGGTCACCGTGAATAAGCAGCGCATGGACCACTTTGCTTTTACGGTGCCGATCGCCGAATCAACGGTCGCGCTGCTTAAACGTGAGAACGATAGCACGATCAACACCCTCGAAGACCTGAGTGGCAAAGTGGTGGGATCGCAAGCGGGTTCCGGCCAACTCCAAGTGCTACAAGCGTTCGATGAAAAACTGAAAGCCAGCGGCAAGCCCGGTATCAAAGAGATCAAACAGTACGTCTCTTTCGATGAGGCTTATGCCGATTTAGCCAACAAACGCTTGGATGGCGTCGCTCAATCACTCGCCAACCTTGGCCCCTTAATCAAAACCCGTCCGGGCGTCTTTACCACGCTGAAACCGATGTTAGGGCCAACCACCTATTTTGGCTGGGTCGGGCGTCAAGGTGATGACAGCGCTACGTTAGTCAAACTGTTCAGCGACGGTATCAGTGAGGCCAACCGTGACGGCACCATGAAAGCGTTACAGCAGAAATGGTTTGGGTTCGTGATGGATGTCCCCGCTGATCAGATGCCAGCACCTAGCTTGTAAGAGGTAAGACGATGGGGGATTTCTTTCAATTGCTGACGGGCTGGCTGCCGATGTTGATAGACGGCGCGGTAACGACTGCCTCGCTGTGCGCCGTTGCCATTGTGGCTGGCTTTTTTATCGGTGTCGTGATTGACCGGATGGAAAGTGGCCGCTCACGCTTTAGCAGAGGATTCGCCCGTGTCTATATCAGCTTATTTCGTGGTACCCCCGTGCTGGCACAGGTGCTGTTGTGCTACTACCTGCCCGGCGAATTGGGGTTATCACTGCCGGGTTATGTTGCCGCGGTATTGGCGCTGACGCTCAATACCGCCGCCTATCAATCACAAATTTTACGCAGTGGCTTTGCGGCAATCCCCGCAGGGCAGCTAGAAGCGGCGGCCATGTGCGGATTAAGTGCGCGCCAGACGCTATGGCATATCCAGATCCCACAAGTGCTGCGCTTAACGTTGCCGTCATTGATTTCAGAATTAATTGACGTGATTAAAGCCTCTGCCGTGGTGTCGGTGATAGCCATAACCGATTTGATGCGAGTGGGACAGCAATTAGCCTCGGCGACTTATCGGCCATTAGAGGTGTATATCGCCATTGCACTGTCGTATTTGGTGCTGACCAGCTTGTTGGCACTGCTCGGTAGCTATGTTGAACGGCGCTGGCATAAGGAGAGCCGATGAACGATTTTTTCCTTTATTTGCCGGATTATGCCCGAGCTTTAGGCGTCACGCTGGGTATCAGCATGAGTGCCGCCGTCGTTGGGGCTATCGCAGGGTTTATTTTGCAGGCGCTATGTCGACATTACCTTTGGTTGTATTGGCCGTGGCGAACTTACGTGTGGATTATCCGAGGCACGCCTTATCTGGCGCAACTGGCAGTGTTCTACTTTGGTCTGCCGGCGATTGGCGTGACGTTAACCGCCATTGAAGCCACGGTGTTATCACTGACTATCTACAGCTCTGCCTATTTTGGCGAGATCTTCCGTACCGCTTGGAAAAGCATCGGGCAAGGGCAGTTAGAAGCGGCACAAGTACATGATATCTCGGCGTGGAAATGCTTTTGGCACATCCAAACGCCGCAAGCTTTGCGTTTTAGCCTGCCGCTACTGGGCAACCAATTTATTTTGACCATTAAAGAGAGTGCGGTGGCATC
The DNA here is from genome assembly GCF_003048255.1 of Yersinia massiliensis. NCBI lineage: Bacteria > Pseudomonadati > Pseudomonadota > Gammaproteobacteria > Enterobacterales > Yersiniaceae > Yersinia > Yersinia massiliensis. The sequence continues at coordinate 3,837,290 of NZ_CP028487.1, read as the reverse complement.
CATTATCACCGTGCCTGAACTGACCATGACCACCGGGCAGATAGTGGCGAATACCTATACCTACATCGTGCCTTATACCTTGTTGATCCTCAGTTATTGGCTGTTGGCGCAGGGTATCAGTGTGAGTGTGCGTTTACTCAGCCGTCAGGCCATAGAGGGATAACATGATGAATACCGGACCCATTATTGAATTGCGCAACGTCGGCAAATCTTTTGCCCATCATCGGGTACTGGCAGGGATTAATTTGACGGTGAATGCCGGAGAAATTGTCACCTTAATTGGCCCATCCGGCTCAGGAAAAACCACCGCGTTACGTTGCATGAATTTCCTCGAAGCCTATGACGAAGGGGAAGTCTTGATCAAAGGGCAACTACTGGGCTACAGCGGAGTGGGGCGTGAGGAAAAACATCGTGATAGCGCTGCCTTAATTGCTGAAGTACGCCGCCCACTGGCGATGGTGTTCCAGCAATTTAACCTGTGGCCGCACATGACCGTGCTGGAAAATGTTTGTGCGCCCTTGGTATTAGGGAAAAAGTGGTCACGAGATCAGGCGCGCCAAAAAGCGCAAGCGGTATTGGCGCAAGTCGGGATGTCAGACAAAGCGCAAGCGCGTCCATCCCGCCTCTCTGGCGGGCAGCAACAACGGGTCGGGATCGCCAGAGCATTAGCGCTTGAGCCGGAACTCCTGTTGCTCGACGAGCCGACTTCCGCACTTGATCCTGAACGCGTAGAAGAGGTGCTCGACGTCATAAAAGCCTTGGCTAACGAGGGAATGACCATGGTGATGGTGACCCATGAGATGTCATTTGCCGCCAAGATTTCATCCCGAGTGGTGTTTATGGCCGATGGCGGCATCGTGGAAAGTGGTGCCCCCGCCACGATGTTCCGTCAGCCGCAGACTGCACGCCTGCAAGCATTTTTAGCGCCGTGGTTTAAACGCCCGCTGCAATTGGATGAGTCGGAGGTCGGGCATGCTTAAGGGCGTAGGCGTACAGGTCGCCGACTATATCAGCCAGCAACGCTTAATGGCGCGACTGGCACAACTGGCTGAATTTGGTGCATTACCTCACGGGGGTGTCAATCGTCAGGCCTTGTCAGGCGAAGAGTTAGCTGCCAGAGCGTGGTTGATTGACTGGGCTTTCGCATTAGGTTGCGAAGTGATCACCGATGATTGCGCCAACCTGTTTATCCGCCGTGCTGGCCGTGAAGATTTACCGCCAGTCGTCACCGGCAGCCATATCGATACGCAACCCTGTGGCGGCAATCTTGATGGTTGTTACGGCGTGATTGCCGGTATGGAATGTTTAAGTGCCTTAGCTCAGGCCGAGATCACCACGCTGCGCCCGATTGAAGTGGCTATCTGGATGAACGAAGAGGGTAGTCGTTTTTCACCTGGGGCAATGGGATCGAGTGCCTTTGTTCAGCCGCAGCGCTTGGCTGATTATCAGCATCATCAGGATGCGCAGGGGATCTCGCTCCAGCAAGCGTTAGCGCGCTGTCACCAGCGTTTCCCGCATCTGCCTCGGCGCGGAACAGTGCCGATGGCCGCTTTTGTCGAGTTACATATTGAGCAAGGGCCAGTGCTCGAGAAAGCGAATCAACCCTTGGCCGTGGTGCAGGGCATTCAGGGCGTTCGCTGGTATCAAGTGAGCTGCTTGGGGCAATCCGCCCATGCTGGCACCACGCCAATGGGCGATCGTAAAGATGCAATGTCACTGGCTCGCCAGATGGCACAACAGTTAGAAGAACAGGCAGCAACGCTGCCCGCTGACCAATTAAGGTTGACCTTTGGCCGTTGGGAAGTGGAGCCGAATGCCATCAATACGATTGCCAGTCGTGCCACTTTTACACTGGATTTTCGCCACGAAGATCCTGCGGTTTTAGCGCAGTTTGATGACTGGATGCAGCAGATTGCCGCTGACAATGTGTTGGTCGAGTGCGTCTTTAGCCACCCGCCGGTGGCGTTCAATACTCAATTACTGGCGCAACAATATGCCTGTACGCAGGCGCTACAAATCGATACCGCCACCCTGACCTCGGGGGCATTTCATGATGCGATGCATCTGGCCAGCCATTGCCCCACCAGTATGTTTTTTGTTCCTAGCCATAACGGCATCAGCCATAACCCGGCTGAATACACCGACCCTCAGTATCTGTACCTCGGCGCGAAGGCATTAGCCTGTTGCCTGACAGAACTGGCAAATCAACCCATAGGAGTTCCTCATGAGCACTCACACTTATCCTGCTTGCTGTGACAAAGACAATGGTAGCGCGCTGGGCACGAATGCCACGTTATCTTCCCCTATTTCTGCCGACGGTACGCCGGTATTAGGTGAGGTGTATACCGTGCCTGCCCGCTGTGGTCGGGCGGTGAAGCTGAGTAAAGGGCAGGTTATCCGCATTACTAATACTCCTGGCAGTCAGGTGTGCGACACATGGCTGTTTAATAGCGCTGACCTCAGTGAGTTCTCATCAATGGAACACACGCGCGCATTTATTGATAAAATCATTCCTCAACCGGGAGATGCATTAGTCACCAATCAGCGTCGTGCGATAGGGACGCTGATAACGGATACCTCACCGGGCGTACACGATACGCTGATTGCCGCCTGTGACCTTTATCGCTATAGCAATATGGGGATCACTGAATACCACGACAGTTGCGCCGATAATATGCGGCTGGCGCTCAATGCGATCGGGTTACGGGCGCGTGAAGTTCCGCAACCGTTGAATTTGTGGATGAATACGCCGGTTAATCCGGATTACACCATCTCGTGGTTACCGACGGTGAGCAAAGCGGGGGATTACGTTGAAATCCGCGCCGAGCTGGATTGTATTGTCGTCATGTCGGCTTGCCCACAAGACATCGTGCCCATTAATGGCTGTAACCCGCAGGATGTGCATTTTAGTGTGACGGCATAAGCGGCTATTTTGGCTGTTAGTACCGATGTGATAAATATTGCCCGGCACGGAAACGCTGGGCGTTTGAGCCTCTTTCAGTAGCAGATACCAACTTATGAAAAAAAACGGTGATAACGGCGGTTTTGTTTTGTCTGATTTAGGGATGCGTTTACGTCATGCTCGTTTGGCGCAGGACATCACGCTCAAACAGTTGGCGCAGAAAGTCGGGTGCTCTGAGAGTTTGCTGTCCAAACTGGAGAACGAAGTCGCGTCACCCTCCCTTGCTATGTTGCACCGGTTGGCGAGCGCGCTGGAAACCAATATTTCAGATTTGATGGCCGAGAGTTGGGTGGCAGATTCACCGGTTCTGAAGCCAGAACAACGCGTTCGTAAGCGTTTTGTTCACCGCAGTAAGAAGGGCGGTATTGAGCTGGAGAATCTCACCCATCATCACAAAGGTGGACTGCTGCAAGGAAACATTCACATCATCGAACCTGGTGTCGCCAGTGATGGGCAAATCGAACATCATGGTGAGGAGATGGGCTATGTGCTTGAGGGGGAAATTGCGCTGTATTTAGGTGAGGAGACTTATCTGCTCAATGTGGGGGATTCTTTTTATTTCCCCAGCCATGTACCCCATGGTTACCGTAATATCGGCGAGTCCACCGCGAGGGTGTTATGGGTCAATACGCCAGTGACTTTTTAGCCCATAAAAAAACCGCCAGTCAATATCTACCGGCGGTTTTGTTTGGTGAAGTTAACTGTTTGATGAAGCTAACTGCGGGCTAAAGCGAATTAACCTTTATTGCCGCGAGCGGCAATAATCGCATCAGCAACATTGCGCGGTGCTTCGGCGTAATGTTTGAATTCCATGGTATAAGTTGCTCGGCCTTGGGACATCGAACGCAGTGTGGTGGAGTAACCGAACATTTCGGATAACGGCACTTCTGCGCGGATAATCTTCCCGCCACCAATCATCTCTTCCATTCCTTGCACCATGCCACGGCGAGACGAAAGATCCCCCATCACGTTACCGGCGTACTCTTCTGGTGTTTCCACCTCAACGCTCATGACAGGCTCCAAAATCACCGGTGATGCACGCTTAACCGCTTCTTTGAAACCAAAGATGGCGGCCATTTTAAACGCCAGTTCAGAGGAGTCGACCTCGTGATAGGAACCGAACGTCAGCGTCACTTTCACATCCACTACCGGATAACCGGCCAGTACACCGGTGTTGGTGGCTTCAAGCACCCCTTTTTCAACTGCGCCGATAAACTCACGGGGGACCACGCCGCCTTTTGTCGCATCGACAAAGGCAAAGCCGCTGCCTGCTTCCTGAGGTTCAAGAGTAAAGACCACATGGCCGTATTGCCCTTTACCACCGGATTGGCGAACAAATTTACCTTCCACATCTGTCACGGTTTTGCGCACGGTTTCACGGTAGGTCACTTGCGGCTTACCGATATTGGCTTCGACGCCAAACTCACGCTTCATGCGGTCGACAATGATCTCCAGATGCAACTCACCCATACCGGAAATAATGGTCTGGCCGGATTCTTCGTCCGTGCGAATTCTAAATGACGGATCTTCCGAAGCCAGCCGTTGCAGGGCGAGGCTCATTTTCTCCTGATCCGCTTTCGTTTTAGGCTCAATGGCTTGCGAAATCACCGGCTCAGGGAATTCCATGCGCACCAGCGTAATCACCGCATCTGGATCACACAGCGTTTCCCCGGTCGTGACATCTTTCAAACCGACGCAAGCGGCGATATCACCGGCGCGTATTTCGTCCACTTCGATGCGGTTATTGGCATGCATCTGGACAATACGACCAATGCGCTCTTTCTTGCCGCGAATCGGGTTATACACGCTGTCGCCTTTACGCAAAACACCCGAATAGACGCGCACGAAAGTCAGTTGGCCGACGTAGGGGTCGGTCATCAGTTTGAACGCCAGCGCCGAGAATTTTTCATTATCATCGGCCTGACGACTGACTTCGTTGCCGTCTTCGTCGGTGCCACTGACCGGCGGAATATCGACCGGTGATGGCATCAGCTCAACGACCGCATCCAGCATGCGTTGCACCCCTTTGTTTTTAAAGGCGCTACCGCACATCATCGGCTGGATTTCACCGGCAATGGTGCGAATACGCAGACCTTGAGTGATCTCCTCCACCGTCAGGTCGCCCGTTTCCAGATATTCGGTCATCAACGCTTCAGAGGCTTCAGCCGCCTCGGACACCATCTTCTCGCGCCACTCATTGGCGGTTGCCAGCAGGTTTTCTGGAATCGGCTCATAGCTGAACGTCATGCCCTGAGAGGCTTCATCCCAGATAATGGCGCGCATCAGTCGCAAATCCACCACGCCGGTGAAATTATCTTCACTGCCAATCGGGATCACGATCGGCACCGGATTCGCCTTCAAGCGGTCGATCATCATCTGCCGCACGCGGAAGAAATCAGCACCTGGGCGGTCCATCTTGTTGACGAATGCCAAGCGCGGCACACGGTATTTATTGGCCTGACGCCACACGGTTTCAGACTGTGGCTGTACGCCACCCACTGCGTCGTACACCATGACTGCACCGTCGAGCACCCGCATAGAACGTTCCACCTCAATGGTGAAATCCACATGCCCAGGGGTATCGATAATATTAATACGGTGCTCCGGCAAGGTACGATCCATACCTTTCCAGAAACAGGTCACGGCAGCCGATGTAATGGTAATGCCACGTTCCTGCTCCTGAGCCATCCAGTCAGTTGTCGCGCCGCCATCATGCACTTCACCCAGCTTATGACTGACGCCGGTGTAGAACAAAATACGCTCAGTAGTGGTAGTTTTACCGGCGTCGATGTGGGCTGAGATACCGATGTTGCGATAGCGCTCGATAGGAGTTTTACGTGCCATATGAAGTCCTTAGTAGATAATGGCAATTTCGGGGCGGGCGATTTGACGCGCCACCGGGAAGTTGTTTGGTTAAATGTCCTGTGACCTCGAATGGTCACCTGATCGCGATCAGTATAGGCCTATTGTACGAATATACACGTACAATTTAATTATTTGTTCTTAAACTATGCAATAATGGCGATGAATCGGGTTTGAGGGGGCTGTTCAGCAGGTACTGGCTTAACAGCATTGCACTAGAATGAGAGTAGACTCGGCATTTAGTCGTAGGGTCGAGATGAAGTATAGGCTATATTGCCGCCCGCGAAGGATCAGTTGAGATGGCTCGATCAGGTAGTTTGTCGGGCAATTGGCACGGGAACGGCTGTTTATTGATAGGAACGCTATGATTGCAAATCACCCTGAACGTGAGCAGATCAGGTTGGAAAATGTGCTGACGGCGCTAGGAAACCCGCTGCGATTAGCGGTGGTTCGTCGATTGGCGGCAGGGGGTGAACATGCCTGCGGCACTTTGGTGCACGGGTTATCTAAGTCAACCCTGACCCACCATTGGCGCGTATTACGTGAAAGTGGTGTTATCTGGCAGCGGCCCTGCGGGCGCGAAAGTCTATTATCGCTGCGGCGCGAGGATATTGATGCCCGCTTCCCCGGCTTGCTGGATGTGTTACTCAGTGCTGTCGAGAATGATGCCACCACTGATGAGTCAACGGCGAAGCATTTGCCGGAAGATAAAGAAGATAAAGAGATCGCGTGAAGGGCGCAGGGGAAGCGCGATAACCGTTGGCTTCCCCTGCGTTTTTGATGCGGAAAAATTAAATCTCGGGGGCGTAAGCCAACACGAAATCTTCGGCCTCTTTCGACCACAACCCCTCCGTTTTACGCAAAATAGTCTGTAACTCCTGCAATAATGGCAAAGTTTGCGGCTGGCTCATTAACTCACTCAATGACGTCAGCGGGATATTTTTGCCGGTATACACCAGTTTTTTACCGCCGATAATTTTAGGCAAATTCAGTGTGGTTGTAGCGGCATCATTGAGCCCCAAAATATGGGACACCACTTTGCCTGCATTCACTTTCTTCGCTTCAATCAAACTCACCGCTTCGCGCATATCGTCGGTATTACCGCCGGAGGTGCCGACATAATGGGTAAACGAATAGTGAATGTCGTAGAAGTTAACCGACGCCATAAAATGCTTATCCTGCGGACCGGCAAAGAAATTAAAACAGCCATCCGGTGCCAGCAGGCTCGATGCCAAGGTGACCAATTCCGCTGACGGCACGAAAACAAAAATATCGTCGTAACCTTTGCCGTCGGTCAGGGCCATTAAGCGCTCAAATTGGTCCTCGGTGTGCTGAGTATTGAGGTAATGCACTTGCGTTTGCGGCTCGCTCGGGTAGAGGCGAGCGGCATAATCGAGTTTTTGCTGGTGGCGATCAGTGATGACCAACAAGGCCGGATTCACTGGCCCATGCAGGGCATAATCGATGGCCAATAACCCCATCGGGCCTGTACCGCCTAGAATCAACACATGGCCATTGGGCTTGATGCCCATTTTATGCTGGTAAGTACCGGGAACCAGATGGTAATTGGCGTTAAATGCGCCGATAACGCAAGAAAGTGGCTCCACCAGTGACCCTTCGAAATAGCTCTCGCCTTCATAGGGCAGCAGGCAATCTTGCGCCATCACCTCATTCGGGATCACCACGTGGGTAGCTTCACCGCCGATATAAGGGAAAGAGTAGCCGGGGCAATCTGGGCGATCAGGTAACTGCAAATTGGCCTGAATCACATAACGGCTGCCAGGCTTAAATTTGTGCTGCCAGTGTTTGCCGACTTGCAAAATATCGCCGCAAAACTCATGACCGATAATAATCGGGTTTTCTGCCACATCATCGGGCACCTTTTTATGGTCCGCGCCCAAATTGGCCTCCTTCCATGACGAGAGGCAAATACTGTCGGTCACCACGGTCGCCAAAATCTCATCATCGCCGATTTCCGGTAAAGTAAAACTCTCTAGACGTAAGTCATTTTTTCCATATAAACGTAACGCTTTCGTTTTCATGCGGAACCACCTCAATAATCATGAATAATTAAAACAACAGTGCGAATAAAAAAACTCCCCGGCATTAATTAGGAAAGAATGCCAAGCCATGAGCCTACAATTCCGAGGCCAAACAGGGAGAAAATAAGCCAGATAGGGTTAACTTTGCGTTTGAGTAAACGCATCATTAATAGAGTGAGCGCCAATGCCAGCAAGCCGGGGCAGAGTTGATCCAGAATGTTCTGCACGGTCATGGTCACGGTGGTGCCGTCCTGTGCTGGCGTCTTCGAAATCACCAGCGGCACATTGATACTGGTCCATTTGGTGACCAACACCCCCATGATAAACAGGCCCAGAATAGACGCCCCTTCGGTCAGTTTTTGCAGCAGGTTACCGCCGAGGTCTTTCACGATATTGACCCCTTTGGCGAAACCGTATTGCAAGCCAAACCATTTCAGCGCCAGACGGACAGCGTTGAATGACAGGAAGAACAGAATCGGCCCCAATACATTGCCATTCAGCGCTAATGAAGCCCCTAATGCCGCAGTGATGGGGCGTAATGTCCCCCAAATCAGTGGGTCACCCACACCTGCCAAAGGCCCCATCAGCCCCACTTTCAGGCTATTAATCGCGCCTTCATCAATGTCGGCACCATTGGCACGCGCTTCTTCCATCGCGGCGGTCACACCAATCACTGGGCCGCAGACGGCAGGTGTGGTGTTGAAGAACACTAAGTGACGTTTTAACGCAGCAATCTGATCTGCTTTCAGCGGATACAAGCGCTTAATCGCGGGCACCATGTCATAGCAGAAGCCCAGACCATGAATACGCTCATAGTTAAACGAGGCTTGTTGCAAGTTACTGCGTAAAAACATTTTAAACAGGTCAGAGCGGGTAATTTGTTTGCTTGGTGTGCTCATGTCGGCGTCTCCTAGTCTTCTAATTCATCGAGTTTGGCGTGATTGCCTTGGGCTGCTGGGGCCGCCGGTTTCTGATAAAGAGGATTTAACTGGATATACAGCAGGGCGATAATCAGGCCGATACCCCCGAACGCGAGCAGGCTGAAACCGAGGTAGCTGCCGACAATAAAACCGAGGAAGAAGAAGGGCATCAGGTATTTCACGCCCATCATGTTGAGCACCATGGCGTAACCGACCACCACGATAAACCCGCCCGCGATTTGTAGCCCGTGAGTGACCACGGTTGGAATGGCATTGAGCATGTGGGTGACGGTGTCAGCACTGACAAAAATAGAGACGATCAGCACCGGTATGGCGACGCGCAACGCCTGAACCAGCAGCGCGGAGACATGCATTAAATCAATCATCGCAAAATTGGCGCTTTCTGCCGCGCGGTCTGCGGCATGTTGGAAAGCCACGGTGATGGTACGCGCAAAGACAGTGAGAACCTGACCGGCTACCGCCACTGGCAGGGCGATAGCAATCCCTGTGGCAATGTTTTGGTGAGCAACGATGACTAAGATGGTGGAAATGATACTGGCCAGCGCAGAATCGGGGGATTGTGCCGCGCCCACGTTCATCCAGCCCAAGGCGATGAGCTCCAGCGTCCCGCCAAGGATCACGCCAGTCGTCATATCACCGAGGATCAGGCCGGTAATGGTACAAGCGATTAATGGCCGATGCGTTTGGAATTCATCCAGCACACTGCCGATACCGGCGATGCAGGCGAAAATAAATATTAAGATAATCTGTAGTAAACTGATTTCCATGGTGGACCCCTTTCGGCAATATGCCCCTATTTCCCCTTGGCTGAAATGGCCGAGGAGATATATTAAATAGTGTCATTGCCCAGGTTAAGTAATCGGATTTAAATGTTTATTAAGACCTGAGTGATTAATATTTGCTGATACTTGTTTTTGATATTTAGTTTCGCTCTTTAGACTCCAGTTCTTTTAATTTTTTAATCACATCCACTTGTGGATCGGAAGTGACTACCCGCAAATCTAAATGAACACCGCGTTCACCTAAGGCATAAAAAGCATTAATATCATTTTGGTCAACAGAAACGGCTTTTGTTAATTGCCGTTTTCCCTGTTTAAACGCCATGCCGCCAATATTAATGACATTAATTTTCACCCCTTCATCCACTAACCGTAAAACATCGGTTGGATTGGTGAATAAATAGAAAACAGTGTCATTGCTATAATTGGGGTTGTGATAAACAGCGACGGCTTTTTCAATATTGACCACATTCACTTTGATACCCGGAGGCGCCGCTTGTTTTAATAGCGTCTTACGGATGTCATCGTTATAGACTTCATCGCTACAGATAATAATGCGCTCGGCCTTGGCTTCTTTCGCCCAGACGGTGGTGACCTGGCCATGAATCAGCCGGTCGTCAATTCTTGCCAGATTGATTTTCATATAAAGTCTGCCTCTTCTTCTGCAATATTCTGTTGATGGCGGAATGACTGCACGCATTGCGCGCCGATTTCCAGTAAATAATCTGTCAGTTCTTCTGCATCCATGCTGTGTTGGTTATCGGCAATTTCCAGTGCCAGCGGCAGTGATAAGCCACTGACGACCTGAATGCGGCTGTCACCAAAGGCCAGCCGAGCGGCGGCGTTATAGGGGCTGCCACCTTGCAAATCGACCGCAATCAGCCACGCATTTTCTTCATTCTTCGCCATGACATTCTGCATTTTCGTGACCAAATCCTCAGCATTCTCACCACGGTTAAACAGCAGCGGAGTAATATTCTGTGTCTCGCCATACACCATATTGACGGAATTTAGCATTGAAACGGCTAAATCACCGTGAGCACAAAAAATGACATTTACCATTTTATTTCCCCCGCATTAACGTGACCGTTAAAATTAAGCCAATCATTCATTCAATACTCTATTTATCCAAATTTTGATTATGGTTAGCCACACGCCAGTCGGCGTGATTAATACTATTTTCGTCATGCTTATGCCGTGAGCTTGAGTATCTCCTCGGCGGTTTCTTTCGTCGTCACCAAGCTATTAATGTATTTCCCTTTGATGGCGCCAATAATTCCGCTGATTTTGTCATGTGAGTGGGCAATACCAATGGAATAACGGGCTTTTTTAATTTTATCTAACTCGATGGTAATGGTTTTATCGGAAATATAAGTTTCAACAGGATTACCCTGTAAATCATAAAAGCGTGAACAGATATCCCCGGCAACCTGTCTTTCATTAAAGTGGTCAATGACATCACTGCCATAAAATGCACGCCAAGTGGAATTGCCGGAAATATTCGGGGAGCCAATACCGAATATGGCAATATCTAGTCGCTGCCAATAATCGGCGATCGCCTGATAATGCTGAGATTGCACAATACCGTCACGGATAACACTTTTCTCCAGAATCGCGGGGAAATCAATCAGCAGTGATTCGCCTTTTAATTTCATGGCGGCGCTGTAAACCAAGGTATTCACATGGTAGCGACTCTCTAATTTACCTGATGGGCCACCGACCATCGGGATACAGGTTAATTGGCGTGATACCGCTGACGTGTCCATTTGCTCAACTAAGGTGGCAATCGCACTGCCCCAAGAGAAGCCCAGAATATCGCCATTTTCAATAATACGGTTCAGCAGTGCGCAGCAATGTTTCGCCATTAATTGGAGTTGATGTTCTGGCGACTGATCTTCTTCTGAAGAAACCACAATCGCCTCGCGTAATTTAAAGCGCGACTTCAATTGCTGTTCCAGCAACAAATTCTCGTTATAGTTGTAATTAATTGAAATCGTGACGATGCCTTGTTCGCGGACTTTTTTTAGCATTCGGCTGATGCTGGTACGGTAAATCCCCAGTGCCCGCGCTATCTCAGCTTGCGTGAAATCTTGCTCGTAATACATTTGTGCAATTTTCACCATCAGGCGTAGATCATCGCTCTTTTCCATTTCAGCCTCTTGCACATTTGTGCAAATGTCATTAGGTTATCTATGACTTGATATAATCACTTTCCATTTTTTAAGTCAAAAGCATGAAATAACGCATCCCGCCTCTATCTCGCCTAATTAATCTAAAACAAACGCCCTAATACCGAATCGATATTGCACAGATGTGCCAAAATACTTAATGGATTGATTTATATTAAATAAATGAAAATGGGTAATTTGTGTTGGCGAGGATTATTCCGAACAAATTTTGGATTGTGATCACATTTTTATTTTGCGTGATGTGGTGGGTTCTGCACATATGTGCAGATGGGGTGGTTTTTTCGCCTCAACCCCAGCCAACATCACTGGGATTGAGCGCGTTTTGGGCCTTCACTCAGTAGCAATTTAAGTCAGTAGCAACTTAACTCAGTAGCAACTTATAGTGATGCGGCTGGCGCATGGCAACGAGGTCTTTGCGGCGCACCACATTGGTAGGATAGACGCTACCCGCCAGAGAACGGGTATCAATGGTTTGAGTGACCGCTTGCGATGCCTGCCATAGCACTTGTTCTTGCCGTGGGAAAGTGAAGGTTTCAGGCCCAAAGATACCGCTAAATCCACCTTGTTCATGAGTTTCATCAACCGCATTCGCAAAGGCAAAATACAGATTGTTTTCCCCCGCTCGGGTTCTGAATAAGTGCCAGTGCAGCGGATCGGCCCCTGTCGGGATAGGGTAATTTTGCTGGACGGTACTGCCGACATGGGCGGCGGTAAAACCGGCGGGCAGGGCGGCAGAACAGGCAATGATATCGCAGCCCATCAACGCCAAAATGCGGCCTGATTCCGGTAATAAGGCATCATGGCCTAAAAGCAATCCGACTCTGCCCAGTGCGGTATCGAAGACACTCCATTGTTCGCCAGCGCTGGCCCACTGTTGATGCGCCTGAGAAAGTTGCATTTGCCGGTAAGTGCCGACTATCCCTTCGGGGCCAAACAGCACTTGCGTGTTGTAGTCTCTATCCTGCTGCTGTTCGGCCATCCCCACCACCAGATAGACCCGCAATCTCATGGCGAGGCGAGTCAGCGCTTGCACGGCGGGGCTGTCGAGTGTTTGAGCCTGAGCCGCGCCCGCGAGATAACCCGTTAAGGCTAATTCAGGGAACACAATCAGTTCACTGCCTTGCTGCAACACCGCATCTTCGGCCATGGCGGTTATCGTCGCCAGATTGGCTTCAACTTGCTCAACGGAGGGGAACTGCGCCACCGTCAGGCGGCTTTGCTTACCCGCAGGCAACGGTTTTTGTCCGTAAAGACCAAAGAAATCTTGTGGATTCCACAGGAAACTGTCGCAGAGTAGCGCGTGATAATCGGCAGGGCGGCGCTGATCAAAAACCGGTTCCCCCAAGACTTGGCGCTGGCGGCTGCGGAGAATGTCGACTTCGGCGTAGGCAATGCCGTCCCCGCCATCGACCACGGCGGCAATCGAGCCATCGGGTTCAATGATGCAACTGCCTCCGCTAAATTGGACGCCACGCTCCAGTCCCCAGCGGTTACTTTCAATCAAATAACAGCCATTCTCCATGGCGCGGCTGATCCAATAGGGGGCGGGAGTGCGTTCTGCCAGCCAATTGCTGATATGGCAGATGATATCGGCCCCTTCCAATGCCAATAAACGGGCAGTTTCTGGGAAATGGATATCCATACACACCAGCATACCGATGCGCCCCAGTGGGGTTTCAAACACTTGATGCCCGACGTCACCCGCGGCCGCCCATTTAGGTTCAGAAATATAGGGGTGACTTTTGCGATGGCAACCGATCACGCCTTGCGGCCCAATCAACACGGCGCTGTTGTAATAGAGCGAAGTGGCAGGGTCTACTTCCGGCATACCCAAGACGATATAGCATTGATAACGTTGTGCTAATTCAGTAAAACGGGCTGTGCTTTCACCGGGAACGGTTTCGACCATCGGCGCAACTTCCTGTCGATCAAACCAACAGTAGCCGGTGGTTGCCATTTCCGGCGTGGTAATCAGACGTGCACCTTGTTGCGCCGCCTGCTCGACCAGTGCCAGTAATTGACGGACATTTGCCTCTTTGGCAAACATTAAGGGTTCAAACTGAATGGCGGCTGCAGTAAAAGGGGCTATCGACATGATTATCCTCATTAATGGGCAATATGAGACTCGAAAAAGTCATATTAGGCTCGGCGATTGACCGAGCGATCCGTGTTCAGTTCTTTCGGTTATGGGGTGCGGCGGGTGTTGTCCAAGAGAAAATGTCATTGGCCTGAATTAATGCGCATGAGATCTCCTCAACGGTGATGCGCTTGTCCATGGCTTGATGACGCAAGATCTCGTAGGCTTGCTCTTCGCCAATACTGTGCATCCGCATCAAGATGGCTTTGGCTTCACTGACTTGGCGGACCCCCTGCACCTTTTTTTCTAGCCGTTCTATTTGATCGCGCATTTGCCGTTGCTGTTGGGCATGGTGTAAGGCAAATACCATGGCCGAGAGCAGCCCTGAGGCGCGAAGGGGGGTGGTTATCGTGGCCCCCGCCCCCATGCTGAGCGCTTGGTCAATAAACGTTGGGTTCTCATACGCGATAACCGCAATCAGGGCGTGTTTGTGGGGGTTAAGCCATGACACATCCGGTTCGGGGTTATCAGACTGTAATGCATAGAAAATCAGGTCTGTATCCGCGGGGAGTTGCTCAGGGATGGGCCAGAAGGCTTGCACCTTAAACCCCATACGGCGTAAATGATTGGTGAGCGTTTCGCCGTCCTCGTCGTCGGGGTGCAAGACTACGCAACGAATCCCTCGGCTGAGTAATAACGCGGTGGCGCTGATTCTGCTGTCGCTAGGTCGCATGGGGATACCCCACTGTCGTGAGTTTCGTGACCCAATCCCCCTGAATCTGGTTCGTCATATACGGGTCGGGTTCGACAATCCGGCGTGACTCCTGCACCACGGTAAATTGCCCCTGTTCATTCGCCATCCCAATTCGTGGGTAGAGTCCGGTGTGCTGGTTCAGAGGATCAATTCGAATACGGCCTTGTGGCGCATCGAATTGGCTTCCTCGCAGGGCGGCAGACAGTGGATAGATATGGTCACTGCCACATTCGGCCATGGCTTTGGCAAACAAGTGCACTTGGCTGTAAGTGGCTTCCCAATTCATGTCCGTGGTGAGTTCCGGCCCGAATTGCTGATGGAACTGTTTCAGTGCCGCTTGATTCGCCTTGGTGCTGACACTTTGGAAATAGGGGGCGGAGCTGAAATGCCCTTGCGCTACTTCAGCCCCCATAATGGCAATCTCAGTTTCTGATGTATTCAGGCTGCCAATGGGCATACGGGCGGGATCTAAACCTGCCGCCTGATAAGCCTGATACAAAAAGGGAACGGTTTGCCCTACCACGGTACTGAAAATGAAGTCCGGCTGCTTTTTGGCGATCTCCTCGATGATGGGCAAAAACGCTTCATAGGGCGCATTCAGGTCAAGGTAGCGCTCGCCAATCACCGCGCCATCGTGGCGTTGCAGGATAAGTTCCTGCATGTTGCGATTACATTCATACGGGTAGATATAACGCGAGCCAATCAAATACACTCGCGCGCCAAATTGCCCCGTCAGGTAATCTGCCAACTGGACACAATTTTGGTTGGGCGCGGCCCCGCCATAGAAAATATTTTCTGAAAACTCAAAACCTTCATACAGTTGCGAATAGAACAGTAGCCGCCGATATTTCTCCACTACCGGCGACATGGCTTTACGGCTACTGGAGGTGTAACCGCCAAAGATCACATTCACGTCGTGCTCGACGATTAACTGCTCTGCCAATGCACGGAACTGCACATCATCAGATTGTGGATCAAAATGAATGGCATGCAGTGGCCTGCCGTTGATACCGCCATTTTGGTTTATTTCGGCAATAGCTTGCGTCGCGCCACGCCATTGTGATCGCTCTTGTGCCGCTGTCACCCCACTGAAGGAGTACAGTAAGCCAATATTGACTGGGGTATCGGATCCCATATGCACCTACTTATGCGTCTGAATTGGGTGAAAAAGCGTGATAATCAGTACTCAGTTCCTCCCCCGACCGAGATCGGGGGAGAATAACGACGTGTGCCGTTGTTATTGGGCTAACAGTGTTTTGTTTAACATGGCACCGACGGTGTATTTAGGGTCGACCATATTGCCTAAGCGCACCTTGCCGCATTGGCTCAGGAGCATATAAGCGTCCCATTGCTCGAAGCCAAAATCGGCCACCAACCAATAAATAAGGTCACGGTAGGCAATGCGGGTCGCATCCTCTAACGGCCGTGCGCTGCCGATACTCATGATGTTTTCGGCGTTTTCCATCCGTGGCCAAGCGAGCTGCCAGTTTTTGATTAAATCCACTTTGATGGTGGTGATTGAGGCAAATTCCACGGCGGTGCCGCAAATCTCCCCATCACCCTGACAAGCATGCGCATCGCCGATAAACAAACGGCCACCGGGCGCTCGCACCGGCAAATAAGTGATACTGCCCGGCCCGATATCCGGCACGTCCATATTCCCGCCGTGATTATCCGGTGTCAGTGAATTGATCGAGTCAATCTCTGGCGACACGCTCAATGTGCCAATATGAGGTTTGTAGGGCAGGGTGTGGCGCTTACTCCAGTAGACCTTTTCGCTGTCGAGCTTAATCATGCGCACTTTTTCAGGCAGCGGATCATTGAGCATGGCGGTCAAGTCAGTACCGGTCAGTCCACCAAAATGAGGGATCATGGCGCAGATGCCGTGGGGGTTAGCGCCGCGCGGCAGCATGGACTCGATATAAACCGCAATCACATCGCCTTTCTCGGCACCGTTAACCATGATGGGGCCGTTTTGCGGGTTGAGAAACGGCATTTTGAGCAGTTGGCTTGGAATGTCTTGCTCTGAGTTAATCGCCCCTTCAAAGGCATCCCGCGTATCGACAATCACCCGATCGCCCGGTTCAATGGTCAGCACCGGCGTCGAGTAAGGGCCGATGGTGTAGTGAAACTCTTTTTGCATCTCTTCCGTCAGATGGTGGGTCACCGGTTTACGCCCAGCACCCACACCGCGTTTGACCATGATTGATTCTTCGAGCCATTTCATTAGCAATTCTCCATGTATTAAGGGCATCCGGTCACAGAGCCAGATGACGGCGCATTAAAAGATCATCGGAAAGTTGTTGTTGTGTCAGGGTTTCTACCACTTGGCCTTTATCCATCACGGCGCAACGTTGTGCGGCGCGCTGGATCATGGCGATGTCCTGCTCGACCAGAATCACGGCAACATGCAGCTCGCGAGCAATGCGCACCAAGGTATCGGCAATGATATTGACGATAGAGGGTTGAACGCCTTCAGAGGGTTCATCCAGCAGCAAGACTTTGGGCGAACCGACTAACGCGCGGGCAATCGCCAATTGTTGTTGTTCGCCGCCACTCATGGTGCCGGCTTTTTGTTTGAGCCGTTGGCGCAAAATCGGAAAGTAATCCAGTACGCGCTCCAGCAAGTCTTGGGCGAATTCGCGGTGTTCACGGACAAATTGCATCCCGACTTGCAGATTCTCAGCCACGGTTAAACCGGCAAACACTTCACGCCCTTGCGGAACGTAACCAATGCCTAAGCGGGCGCGGCGCTGCGGTGACGCTTGTGTGATGTCGATTTCCCCTAATAAAATGCTGCCGTGTTTGCTCGGTACGGCCCCAATCAAGGTACGCATCAGCGTGGTTTTCCCCACGCCATTACGGCCAATCAATCCCAGCACTTCCGCTGCATGCAGTTGCAGTGTGACGCCATTGAGCACTTGGCCGCCGCCATAGCCTCCTGTCAGCCCTTCTATTTGCAATACCACGCTATTCATACTGATTTCCCCAAATAGATATCTGCCACATCCTCACGGGCGAGCACCTCGGCGGCATTGCCATCGGCGAACACTTTCCCGCCATGTAGCACCGTGACTTGCGAGGCAATTTGGCGCACAAATGTCATGTCGTGCTCCACCACCATGAGTGTCAGACCGTCGTCTTGCATCTGCTTAATCAGTTCACCGGTGAGGTAGGTTTCATCGATAGATAAGCCCGCGACCGGTTCGTCCAGCATCAATAAAGTCGGCTGTAGTGACACCGCCATGGCAATTTCCAGCCACTGCTTTTTGCCGTGAGATAAATTGCCAGCCAACTGACGGTATTCAGTGGTGAGCTTAAAGCGCTCTAACAGGGCATCGACGTTCATGGCCTGCGAGCGCACTTCAGGGCGCAAGTGACTGAGTGACAATTGCAAATGCTGCTCAACGGTCAGCTCAGGGAAGATGCCGGGGATCTGAAACTTAATGCTCATCCCCATCCGAATGCGCTGAAAGGGAGCCAAGGTATTTAACCGCCGATCAAAGAAACGGATATCGCCATCGCTCGGGGCATGCTCGCCAGTGAGTAACTTGAAAAAGGTACTTTTACCGGCCCCATTGGGGCCAATGACGCAGCGCACTTCACCGCGACGAATTTGCATATCGACTTGATTGATCACCTGAATGCCGCCAAAGCGTTTGCTCAGTCCACGGGTTTCAAGGATCAGTTCTTGCGATGCTTGACTCATAGTGATGCCCCTTTTTTCTGGCGCGCGGCAGATAAGCGGGTGAATTTCTCCGCTAACCAAGGTAATAAGCCATTAGGCGCGGCAAGCACCACAAACAGCAGAATGGCACCAAGCAGGATCATGGCGTATTCACTGCCATAAATGGCTAACCATTGGGATAACCACACCAGCAAGGCGGTGACGACCACGGTGCCAAAGATATTCTTACGCCCAGCGGTGGCGACCCAGATAACCGGCATGGCGGCGGCGGTCAGCCCCATCGAAGATGGCGTGATATAAGAGCCCCACAGGGTATAAAGTGCGCCAGATAAACCGGAAAGTACGCCACCCAACACAAACACCAACAGTTGGTAGCGGCGAATATCAATTCCTAGCATTTCTGCCCGCCGTGGGTTCTCGCGGATGGAAGCCAAGGTCAGGCCAAAATCAGAGCGCAATAACCGCCGAACGCCCCAATACACACCAGCCAGCAGCACAATAATCAGGTAGTAGAAGCTATTGCCTTCGAGAGTCAGTAATTGGCCATCAAACCACGGCAAAGAGAGCGGCGGCATGCCGGACATCCCATTAAAACCATTCAATCGCGCACTGCCGATAGCCCATTGCGGCCCGGCGGTTTGCGACATAAAGGTTTCTAATACCAGCGTGAACGATAAAGTCACAATGCCGATAAAAATGCCGGTTACCCCACCGTAGAACATCAGATAGCCCAGTGCAGCCGCCACGGCAGCCGCCACAAGCAATGCCATCACTAAGCCGGACCACGTGGAGAGCACGCCATCACCAAAATTGAGCGTCATCACGCCGTAGGTATAACCAGCAAGGCCAAAGAACGCGGTCTGCCCGAAAGATAAAATGCCGCCATGGCCCCACATGGCCGCTAACCCAATGGCGCAGAATGTCCACAGTAGGAAGTAGGAGAGATCGCCGACCATGGCGCTGTCTATCACCAGTGGCAGAGCAAGGGCAGCCGCCAGCACTAACAGGGCTATTAGTCGAGTCTGGGATAGCGGGCGTTTCTTCGCGCCATCCGCCGATATATTAAGAGAGGTCGTTGTCACATGCGGCTCCTAGCGGTTACGGGTAAACAGGCTGCCAACACCGTTTGGCAGTAAGCGGATAACCAGTACAGCGGTGACCAGTAAGCCAATTTGACCCGCCAGTTGCCCATACCAAGAATTCAGCCCAGTTTGTATTGCACCTAACGCCACTGCTGCAGGAATGGTGCCAACCAGAACATTTGCGCCACCAACAACCACCGAAACAAAGGCTTGCACAATAAAACTGCTACCCATGGTGGGGACGGCGGTCAATGTTGGGGCATAAATGGCCCCCGCTAATCCAGCCAAGCCTGCGCCGAGTGCGAATGTCAGGGTATAAATGCGGTCGGTTTCCAACCCCAGACAAGACGCCATGCGCGCATTCTGGATAGTGGCTCTGGCGCAGACGCCGTAATTGGTGTGGAAGAACAGCCAATAGAGCACCATTAGGATGGCGATCGCGAAGAAGGGCAGTAAGGCGCGATAAGTGGCAAACGAGTATTCACCGAGGGTGAAAGAACCGAAGGGGGTAGACAGACCTTCCAATGAAGGGCCAGCAATTAGCAGCATACTTTGCTGCACAATCAAACTGATCGCCCAAGTTGCGACCACCGAATCATATAAGCGGCCATAGAGGTGGCGCACGACAAGACGCTCAACCACACCGCCGAAAAATGCCGCCGCTAAAGTACCCGCCAACATGGCAAAAGGCAGTGGTAAGCCTGCTTTATTCATTAAAATGGTGACGTAAGCGCCACACATAATGAATTCGCCATGTGCCAGATTAATCACGCCCATCATGCCAAAGATAACCGCCAGCCCCAGCGCTGCCAGCACCAGATAGGCGAAGTTATCGCCAAACTGGTAAATCACCGAATAGAGAAAGGATAGCGTTAACATCGTTTGGCAATCCTCGGTGTCCTGATGGACACCCTAGAAAAGGGATAACACAGGGAAGCGCGCCAGCGGCGGTCACTTCCCTCCAAGGTCGCCAAAGTTAAGCTTTTTTAGGCGGAGATGACGGTGTGTACTGGCTGTTATCCGGTTTTACCGGCAAGTTACAACCGGCTTCACCTAACCAATAGGGTTTAATGTCCGTCCACACTTTCGGGATCTCGATGGAGTGGTCATCCTTCACATGGGCCAGATAGATGGTGTGGCTCAAATGGTGGCTCTTCGGATCGATACAGACTTTACCGGAAGGGCCATCGGTACAGATATCACCGCTTTCCAGTGACTTACGCACGGCTTCCATATCAGTGCTGCCGGCTTTCTCGACGGCCGCTTTGTACAGATAAACCGCATCGTAAGCATTCGCGGCTTCCTGATTGATATAAGGCTCATCCGGGAATTTGGCGTGGAAACGCTGTTTGAAGTCGTTACTGGCTGGGGTATCCACCTCTTCAATGTAGTTAGCGGTGATATACATATCTTTCAGTGCGGGCGCTTTAAAGCGCTTGTGCTCATAGGCTTGACCCACGTTGACGGAGCTACCCATCGGTAAATTGAGTTTTGCGGCGGCTTGTTGCTCGTAATAAGACGATTGGTTTGCGCCCACCAGCAGTGTCATCACGAAGTCTGGTTTGGCTTTTTGAATGTTCTGAATGGTTTGACCGAATTGCGAGACACTCAGCGGGATAAACTCTTCACCCACCATGGTGCCACCATTCTCTTCCACAATTTTACGCACCCATTCAGCCGAGATTTGACCAAAGTTATAGTCGGCGGCAATGGTGTAAACTTTTTTGCCGTACTTCTCCATCATCCAAGGAATCAAGGTTGAGAACTGTTGTTCTGGCACTGCGCCAGTGACGAACACATTGGAGTCGCACACGCCACCCTCATATTGGTTGTTGTACCAATAGAGCTGTTTTTCGCGATCCATAATCGGGCGAATAGCTTCGCGTGAGGCACTGGAGAACGCGCCGAAGATCACATCCACTTTGTCGTTTTTAATTAAGCGGCGTGCCATTTGTTGGAAACGGGTGTTATCGGATTGCGTATCGTATTTGACTAACTCGATTTGGCGTCCGAGTATGCCGCCTTTGGCATTTATCTCTTCAACAGCCAGTTCTGTGGCATGAATTTTGGGGATAACGGGCAGGGCAAAGTTACCTGATGCATCTTCCAGCAAACCAATTTTGACCGGATTTTCTGCCGCTATCGACATCCCCGAGTAGGTGACGGCAAAGGCAGCTGCCAGCGCGATAGGGAGCGTGGCGTAATGACATTTAATTTTGGACCATTTCATTCTGGACATAAGTACCCCTGGCATTGGTTAAAAGGTGGGTCTGAAAAAAAGCCAAAAAAAAAGCCCAGCAAAGTCTGGAAGACATTGCGAGGGCTCTATTGCCATAACCACAAGCCGACAACGTTGGCGTTCTTGCGGAGAAGTCAGGGTCACTATAAAAAGCAATTCGCGTTGTTGTCAACGAAGAATTTTCAATAAAAATCAAATAGTAAAATTGAAAATCGTTGCACTAAATCGGGGCTTTCGGTTGCACAAAAATAGCTCATTAACTCGGCGGCTGGCGATCGGCGCTCACGGCGGGCGAAAAAGGGGAGAGGATAAAATCATCGGCAAAGGCAAGACGGAAGTGGGCGTAAGAGGTTAATGAATTGCACCAGCGAGGTGCTTAAAAAATATTCAAAATTTTAGCGGAAATAACCCTCCGGTGAGGACACCGGAGGGTGACTGAGATTAACCGCAGCGATTACATTTTGCCGCTTGAATCTGCTGGAAGAAATCATTGCCTTTATCATCAACCAAAATAAAGGCGGGGAAGTCTTCCACTTCAATCTTCCAGATGGCTTCCATACCCAACTCTGGATACTCGATGCACTCCAGACTCTTAATGCTGTTTTGTGCCAATACTGCCGCAGGGCCACCGATGCTGCCCAGATAGAAGCCACCGTGTTTGTGGCAGGCGTCAGTCACCTGCTGGCTACGGTTACCTTTCGCCAGCATGATCATGCTGCCACCGTGGGATTGCAGCAGATCGACATAAGAGTCCATGCGGCCCGCCGTGGTGGGGCCCAGTGATCCAGACGCATAACCTTCCGGTGTTTTGGCGGGGCCAGCGTAGTAGATCGGATGATCTTTAATGTATTGCGGCAAGCCTTCGCCATTATCCAGCCGCTCTTTTAATTTGGCATGGGCAATGTCACGACCAACAATAATGGTGCCGGTCAGCGACAGACGAGTTGATACCGGATATTGCGACAACTCTTTTAATATCTCAGGCATTGGGCGGTTAAGGTCAATATGAACCACTTTACCTTCTGTGCTCTGGCGCAGGTGCTCTGGGATATATTTGCCCGGATTTTGCTCCAGTTTCTCGAGCCAGATGCCTTTGCGGTTAATCTTGCCCTTGATATTACGGTCAGCAGAGCAGGACACGCCCATCCCCACTGGGCAGGATGCACCGTGGCGGGGGAGGCGAACGACACGCACATCATGAGCAAAGTATTTGCCGCCAAATTGCGCGCCCAAACCTAAGTCTTGTGCGGCTTCTAACAGCTCTTGTTCCAGCGCGATATCACGGAAGGCTTGCCCGTGCTCATTCCCTTGCGTTGGCAGGCCATCATAATATTTGGTGGAGGCCAGTTTGACGGTTTTTAGGGTGCTTTCGGCGGAGGTGCCACCGATAACAAACGCAATATGATAAGGCGGGCAAGCGGCTGTGCCCAAGGTACGCATTTTCTCAACCAAATAGTCTTTCAGTTTACCCGGCGTGAGCAGTGCCTTGGTTTCCTGATACAGATAGGTTTTGTTCGCAGAGCCGCCACCTTTAGTGACGAACAGGAATTTATAATCTTCCCCTTCGGTGCTGTAGAGGTCGATTTGCGCCGGCAAGTTCGTGCCGGTATTCACTTCTTTGTACATATCCAGCGCCGCATTTTGCGAGTAGCGCAGATTATCTTCGATAAAGGTGTTGTACACGCCACGGGATAGCGCTTCGGCATCATTACCACCGGTCCAAACGCGCTGACCTTTTTTCCCCACGATAATGGCGGTGCCGGTATCCTGACAGGTCGGTAAAATCCCTTTTGCAGAGATTTCTGAATTGCGCAGGAATTGCAGTGCCACGTATTTATCGTTCTCGCTGGCTTCTGGGTCATCCAAAATGGCAGCAACTTGTTTTTGGTGCGCGGGGCGAAGTAAAAATGAGGCGTCGTGGAAAGCGTGTTGGGCGAGGAGGGTCAAGGCTTCAGGCTCGACTTTCAGTATGTCGTGGCCTTCAAACTGCGTCACCGAGACGTGATGATCACTGACAAGGTAATACTCAGTATCGTCTTCCTTTAGCGGAAAGGGATCCTGATAGTGGAACGGTTTATTTGACATATTTTTCTCACATTCAACATCAGTTAGCGAAAGCGTTCGATAACAGAAACAATCATTAGCAAAACCAAGCCGGTCTATTTTTAGCAATGCCCCCAAAAGCGGGGTCAATGACTTTGGTCATGATCTTACTATAAATTGTCCGGGCTAAGCGACGGCTCCACCCTCTTTATAAAGGGTGGATCTCATTTTCCGCACTTATCGATGGCTCTAGCAGCATTGCGGTGGGAGACTGTCCGACCGCCCAATATATTTCACTGCGATCTGCCCGCTTATCACGGCTAAATGCTGAATGTCGTGTGACTACATGACCGCGCTGAGTGCGTCGGCGATGCGCTTAAACTGGTCAAAACGTGCTCGTAGAATCTGATGTTTTTCGGCATTAGGCAGTAGGCGCGTGATGGGCGGTTCAGAGGCAAGGATCGCCTCTTCGAAACCGGCGTAATAGCCGCTACCGACCGCGGCGCACAGTGCGGCAGCACGGCAGCCCGATTGCTGAATATCGACGATATCCAAGGGTAGATTGCTGGCATCGCAAAACATCTGCATCCAGATAGTTGAATGAGTGGGACCACCGGTAAAGCGGATACTATCAGTACCGCCACCCAGCGCCAGAATTTTGTCCTGATGCAACAGATGGGAAAACACGATCCCCTGATACACCGCATAAACAATATCCTCAATGCGATGATGACCACTTAACCCCAGCAGGCCGCCGCTGAGATTGGCGCTGTAATTTGAGCCATACAGCCACGGGAAAAACAGAATGCTGTCTGACTTTTCATAGCCGAGCGCGGCCCATTGATTGAGTGTTTGATAACTGTCTGGCAAGTCCGGCAAGAATTGCTTCACAAACCAAGCCAAATTGCTGGCAGAGGTGGGGCTACCTTCGTGGACAAAATAGCGGTTGGGGATGCAATATTTCCCCCATACATAGGGGTAGTCAGAGGCTTGGACCTCATCGAATACGCGCGTGGCGATTGACCAAGTGCCCGCCACAGCACTGAGCTGGTGGCTGTCATGTAAACCTGAAGTTAAGGCCGCACCGACGACATCAAACATCCCGCCGAATACCGGTAGACCGGTCTTTAAGCCGCAAGCCGCCGCCGATTGTTCGCTGACATAACCGGCCAGATCAGCCGACCCAATGATGGGGGCGATTTTATCCGCCACTTCCTCAATGGCAAAAATCTTCATCAACTGCGCGTCAAAATCCCCGCTGTACTGGTTATAAAGATTACTACCAGAGATATTGGTTTCCTCAATCGTGAACTCGCCGGTTAAGCGGTAGCGAATATAGTCATGGACCATGAGGACATAACCGCTCCGGTGATAATTTTCGGGTTCGTGCTCTTTTAGCCAACGCAACAGGGCCGCTGGGTGAGAAGGCCACAATTGTTGCAAGCTGCGTGCATAGGCTTGCTGGGCTTTCCCCTCTTTTTGCCAGCGGCTCACCAGTGTTTGAGCGCGGGAGTCAGAGGAGACAATCCCGTGCCGGACCGGCTGGCCCTGCTTATCCACCAAATACAGTCCCTTGCCATGAGCCGAAAAGCTGATGCCTTGCAGTTGGTCTGCTGACACCTTAGCCACGTCATGGGCATGCTGGAGCGTTTGGCGAATAACCTGACAAGTTGCCGCCCATAACGCCTCCATATCGCGCTCACAAAATCCCGCCTGTGGGCATAGCATTGGCAATGCCTGTTCGGTGACGGCAATCTCGCGGCCATCGGCGGTGTAAATACCGGCTTTGGTCACGGTGCCGCCCAGATCAATGCCGAGGAAATAGTGGCTCATGATGGCTCCTTAATGTGCCGCCGGTAAGACGTCTTGACCCCATCCCGCCAGCCGCATTTTGTCTTCGATCCAATGGCGGGCGTGAATAATTTCTAACAAGGGTTCCGCTGATTTTTCCGTCCACATTTCAATCAGGAAGGTGCCTCGATAGTTCAGGCGGCGCAGCGTTTTAAACAGACTCACAAAGTCGACGCAACCCTCACCAAAAGGCACATCGCGAAATTGCCCCGGGCAATCAGCAGTGACCGCGAAGGTATCTTTCAGGTGAATCGCCGCAATACGATCAATGCCGCTTGCAAGCTCAGCATCGACTTCATTGCCCCACGCCGTGAGGTTGCCAATGTCGGGATACAGGGTAAACCACGGTGAACCAATCTTGCGGTCCAACGCCTTCCATTTGCTGATGGAATTCATAAACTGGGTGTCCATGATTTCCACCGCGCACATCACTTGTGCCGCCGCCGCTTGCTGCACTGCCCATGCCATGCCTTCTTCGAAGCGGGCGATGGTTTCGCTGTCTTGCGGCTCATAGTAGACATCGTATCCGGCCAATTGAATGGTGCGGATCCCAAGGTCTTGTGCCAATCGAATCGCTTGCAACATGATCGTGCGTGCGTGCTCACGGATAGCGGGATCACGGCTGCCAAACGGGTAACGCCGGTGTGCTGACAGGCAAAGGGTCGGAATTCTTACGCCGGTTTGCTGGATGGCATCAATCACACTCATGCGCACTTCACGCGACCACGCCAAGCGGGCTAACCGCTCGTCACTTTCATCCACTGACATTTCGACAAAGTCGAAACCACAGGATTTTGCTATTGCCAGCTTTTCAACCCAACTGGTGCCTGCTGGCAGCGCTTTTTCATAAATTCCCAAGGGGTGAATTCGCATTATTTGGCTCTCCCTGTTTCCCTGACGACTTGACGTTTTAGCGGTGCTCTCGCACCTGATTCACTCACGGTGACGCCAATTACTTTGGGTAACATTTATTTAGATGTTTTAATCGATTCTGTTTCATGGCGCGTTTGGCTTTCCATTTCTCTTTAAAGAACTTAAAGGCCAGCGCGAAGATGAGCGTGATCCCCCAAACCGCGAGATTAAAGTGCAAGCTGACACCCAATAGGCTCAGGCCTGTGGCGATCACTTGCAAAACCAGCAAGGCACAGAACACATGGCTGACTTTACCCACGCCACCGAAGGGGTTGGTGCCACCGAGCACGATAGCCAACACCGTCAACAGCAAGTAAGAGTCGCCATAACCCATTCGTGCTGAGTTAAAGCGCGACATCATGATCAGTCCCGCCAACACACACAGCAGGCTGGAGATGGAGTAAATAGCCATCATCACGCGATCGGTGCGAATGCCGCTAAACCAGGTGGCGTTGATGTTGCTGCCACACATATAAATGGTTTTCCCCAGCCGAGTTCTTCCTAACAGCAGGGCGAGCAGCAGTGACGCGACGATAAAAATGATCATCGGAATGGGGATGCCCATCACCACCTCGGAACCGATGCTGCGCACAATGGGCGGCATGCCACTGAGCGCCGCCCCTTTGGTCAGATAAACACCGATGCCGCTAATAATGGTCATACTGCCCAGCGTCACCAAAATAGGGTGAGCACCGATGCGAGAGATCATCAACCCCGTCAACGTGCCGATGATGACGGCAATCACCGCCGCGCCAAGTAGGGCCAGCACCAGCCACAGCAGTTGCGTGGCGGTGCTGGCATCTGCCGGCACATATTGGATAAGCAGCCAAGCCATAAACAGACCGGTGAGGTTAGCGGTGCCGATAATCGACAGATTTAACCCGCCACTGAGCATGGGGACGAACATGGCAAAGGTCAGCAGCCCGAGCTCTGGCAATTGGAAGGCGATGCTCAGAAAGGTGTTCTCGGTTAAAAAGCGGCCGGGCATCGCTAAACTGAACGCCAGTGTGGCAAGAATGCAAATGCCTAATAAGCCAGAGATGGTGCCGTCGAGATGGAAGAACGCGTTCTTTTTCATAAAATGCCCCTGTCAGACAAAGCCAACATCAGTTTCTTTGCGTTTTTTGTAATGAGTGACGCAAATGGCGGCGACGATCACCATGCCAATCACAATGTTGACGAAGTAACTGGAAACGCCGATCAAGTTGAGGCCATTTTTCAGGATGCCGATCAGGAAAACGCCCATCAAGGTGCCCACCACCGAGCCACGCCCACCGGACAAACTCGCGCCCCCTAACACGGCGGCGGCCAGCACATCTAACTCGCCCCCCACTAAAGCACTCGGCACCACTTCACTCATGCGATAGGTCTGCAACATGCCACCAATGGCCGCGGCTGCACCTAAATAGCCGTAAGCGAACAGATAGATCAGCGATACACGAATACCGATGCGGCGGGCAGATTCAGGGCTACCCCCAACGGCATACAATTGGCGGCCAATATGGGTTTTGTTTAGCAATAGCCATGTCAGTAGCGCGATAGCGAGCATCACCACCAGTGGCAAGCCAATCTGGTAACTCTCGCCATTAACGGTAAAGGGCAGAATGGAGCGTTGGGTTATCCACCAGTCCGGCAAGTCATAAATGCTGTGGCCGTTGGTTATCCACATCAACATGCCGAATAGCAGTGACTGCATACTGATGGTGATAATGATGGAAACAATATTCAGATAGTAAATCAGTACCGCATTAACGAAACCGAGTAGCACCCCAATGGAGATGGCGATGACCAGACACAATATCGGGCTGGCAATCACCTCATTAAGTAGCAGCGAAGCCACCACGTATTGCACCACGGAAGCCACGGCGGCAAAGGAGATATCAATACCCCCCGTCACCAAAACCACAAACAGCCCGAGTGCAAATATCCCGGTGACAGCATAGCTTTCCGTCAGGTCTAGCAGGTTTTGGATGGAGAGAAACTCACTGCTCAGCAGCGAGAACAGGGCCAACATCATGACGATAACCCACGCCAGCCACCCTTCAACGGATTGCGGTTTGAGTCTGCTCAGATTAGCCATTGATGACCTCCGCAAGCTGTTGTTCAGTCATTTGATTTGGGATCAGTTCGTTGACGATGCGCCCCTGTTTCATGTGCAGGATGCGATCGCAGTTGTAATAGGCTTCAGGCACTTCATCGGAGATAAGCAAGACAGAGATGCCGACACCAGACAGGCGGTGGATCAGCTTATAAATGCTGTCTTTCGCGCCGATATCGACCCCGACGGTTGGCGAGTCAAGGATCAGGACTTTCGGTTTGGTGAGGATCCATTTTGCCAGCACCACTTTTTGCTGGTTGCCGCCAGATAAGGTCGACAGCGGGTTATCGGGATCGGTGACTTTGATGTCTAAATCCTTCACCCACTCTTGCACCAATGCTGCTTGTTTGGCTTCATCAATCAGATAAAGCGGCGTGCGGATCCGTTGCAAAATCGACAGCATCATGTTGTCGCCCACCGATTGCGGCAATACGGCACCCAGCGTCAGGCGGTCCTCAGAGACATAGCCAATGCCCAAATCAATCGCATGGGTATTGTTTTTGATATGCACGGTATTGCCATCGATGGCCATCTCGCCACGATCAGGATGCGTGATGCCAAACAGACTCAAGGCCAACTCAGTACGCCCTGAACCCAGTAGGCCGCATAACCCCAGCACTTCACCGCGATGCAAACTAAAGGAGATATTCTCAAATTGACCCTTACGGCTCAGATTATCGAGCTGCAATACCACTTTACCCAGCTCGGCATTGGGTAACTTCTGTTCGTGGGTGATGGTGAGGCCGGTCATTAATTCGGTAATTTTACCCACTGAAAGGGTGTCGGCAGGCCAAGTCCCCACTTTCTCACCATCACGGATCACGGTGATACGATCTGAGATTTCTTTCACCTCATCGAGCCGATGGCTAACAAACACCACGGTGATATTTTTATCGCGCAGATAAGTGACGGTACGCAGCAGTTGGTTCACTTCGGTGCGGGTCAGCGAAGCGGTCGGCTCATCCATGATCACCAGTCGTGCATCCGCTACCAAGGCACGGCAAATAGCGACCTGTTGACGTTGAGCAATCGGGAGGTTTTGTACCAGTGCGTCGGGATCGAGGGTAAAAGCCAATTCTTGTAATATCTGATCGGCTTTCTGTTTGATTTTGCGCTGACTAAACCAGCCGAAATAGCCTTTCAGGTTGTATTCGAAGGCGATGTTTTCTGCCACGGTCAGGTTAGGGAATAGCGACAAATCTTGATAGATCACTTGTACCCCTAAATCGCGGGCGCGATCGGGCGTCAAACGGGGGTGTGATTTACCGTCGATAATAATTTCACTGCCATCATCAGGAGCATAGACACCACTGATGGTTTTAATGAGCGTACTCTTGCCGCAGCCATTGGCACCGGCCAGACAGTGCACTTCGCCTTTATTTAACGTCAGAGTGATATTTTTGAGTGCCTGATGTCCGCCAAAGCTTTTCGAAAGCGTATTCAGCGTGATGAGCGGCACGTCTCTATCAGCATCAGAAATATAAGTCATCGTGCAGTTCCCCGGAAAACGGCCTCACATTGCGGGCCGAAATAAGTGCCGGGCAGGTCATGACCCGGCTTATTCCTTGCTTTTTATCGCTGGGCTTGGCTTACAAGCCGAGCTTGACTAAACGTTTGGTATTTTCGACGTCCAGTTTTTCAGGGTTATCACTGAGAATGGTATTGCCTTTGGTTTTGATCTCACCCATATCGCCCAATTTCACGCCGTCTTTAATCGGCTCGCCGTTCATCATGGCGGTCGCGACTTGCACAAAGACCTTACCGGCCACCATTGGGTTGGAAATATAGCCGCCGTCAATGGCCCCTTTTTCCAGCAGTTTGATGCCTTGGCCCGGTGTGAAGGTACCGAATACGCAGGTGGTATCGTTTTTCTTACGTTTATCAATGGCGCGACCGGCACCAATCGGACCTTGCGAACCGAACGACATAATGCCTTTCAGATCTTTATGTTTAGAGAGCAAGTCGTTGGCGGTACGCATGGAGTCATCCACGGATTCCGCGACGCCGAAACGATCTTCAACCAGCACCATTTTCGGGTAATTGGCTTTCTGGTAGGCAATGGCGGCATCCGCCCACTCATTGACTAATGGTACGGTGAGGCTACCGACGAACATGGCGTATTTGCCTTCTTCGCCCATACATTGCGCCATATCTTTCATGTGGTTGGCACCCATGCTTTGGGTATCGAGCAATTCAAAGTCCCAGTCAGCATTGGTTTGGCCTGGTGATTCATGGGTAATGACTTTAATGCCCGCTTCCTGCGCCCGTTTCAGCACCGGCTCCAGCACTTTGGCATCATTCGGGACGACCCCAATCACATCGACTTTCTTGGCAATCAAGTCTTCGATGGCACGAACTTGCTCAGCAGGGTCTGCGGTGGTTGGGCCGACTTGCCACGCATTGACGCCCAGCGCTTGGCCTTCTTCTTTAATGCCTTGTTCCATCACGTTGAACCAAGGAATACCGCCCACTTTCACCACCACCCCCATCGTGAAAGGTTTATTGGCTTTTTGTGGGACTTTGCTGTCATCAGCCCAAGCGGCATGAGAAGCAATTAATGTTGTGATTAAACAGGGTAAGATTAACTTTTTCATTATTAGGTCCTCAGAAAAAACGATTGGCAAGCAGCACCCGTTATCTTTCAAATAACAGGGATATTGGCTATTCGCCGCTTTCCTGTTCTCGGAAATAGATAGGGGTAGATACATTTATTGTTATTGTGTGGCTCTTTCTCTGGTGTTGGCGCTATTATTCAGATGAATAATTCTGTTATTTGTCCGATTCAATAATGCTTAATTTAGGATTATCACTGCGATAATTTTGTGACACTAATCTATTTGTAATCAGAATATCCACTTCATCCAACATGCATATTTTGCAAAATGCATATTGGTCAAATTTACTGGAGTCCGCTAAAAGTATTTTTTGCCCTGAGACTTGTAGCATCACTTGTTTTAATTTCGCATTAATATCATTGCCATCGCGAACACCACTTTCCTGATTAATCCCCTGACAGGAGAAGAAAAAGGTATTTATCTGGAAATTACGGATGGCATTTTCCGCGACCGGGCCATGAAAATCATCGTGACGCGCTGAGTATTCTCCCCCAATACCGATAATCCGAACCTTATCGCGACAGGCCAGCGCTTGAATGATCTTGACCGAATTGGTGACAACGGTTATCTCAATATCGGGGATTTGCCGTGCCAAAAACCAACAAGAGCTGCTGTTATCCATCAATATACAGTCGCCCGGATGAATAAATTGTAAGGCAGCTTTAGCGATTTTCATTTTCGTATCAGGGTGTTCCTCTGTCCGCTTACGGAAAGACTCAGCACGGTCAATGGCATTCAAACTGTAGTGGGTTTCTTTGATGTCGATGACGGACAAATCTGGGCCATCCAGCGCGACGGCACCGCCAAAACTGCGAATCAGCTTTTGCTTTTTCTCCAGCACGGTCAGGTCACGGCGAATGGTCTCTTGCGAGACTTGGCATAAGACCGATAGCTCAGTCACCAGCGCCGATCCTTGCTGCTGTACATGGCTACAAATGATTTTATAGCGTTCGACTTGTAACATGCTGACCTCAATCTTCGTCTTCGCGTTTATCGTAAAACACACCCATACCATTCATGCTGCTATATTGGTATTTATCTGCTGTTTATACAGTGATTGAATTCAAGTATTACTTTAAGGCCCGTTTCACCCTAAATTAATGTGACCACAATCACTTTGATGAGTGAGTACTGATGGTTAATTTCATTTAATGTGTGCGATTAATCTCATATAAAAGGGTTATTGGCCTGTAAATAGGTCAACTCTGGTAATAAAAAGTCATAGTCGGGCATTAACTTGATGACCGATTATGCCCGAGTTAGACCGAATGAGTTTGTTTGATGCGTTGTCTCTCTTCGTCGGCTTTAATTTAGCCCTAAATAGGGTTAGGTTAGTTTGCAAGCAGGTAGGCTCTTTTATTGATTAATCGCTATTTAAATATATGCCTTAGTGAAACATTGTCTTTTTATTAGCCCTACTGTTTATCAGCAGGATTTATAAGCTGAAAGTTATCAACCACAAGTTATCAACCCAAAGTTATTAATAAGCGTTATTAACAGCATGGATAAAGTGAAATCATAAATTAATTTTATCCGTCACTGTTTTTATAACCCATAGTGACTTTTATTCATTGCCCATACTGAATATCACTTCATGAGGTGGCATCATGTTAGAACAGTTAAAACAGCAGGTGTTTGAGGCTAATTTAGCCTTACCTAAATATAAATTAGTGACGTTCACGTGGGGGAATGTCAGCGGTATCGATCGCGAACGAGGTTTGGTGGTCATTAAACCCTCCGGCGTTGAATATGATGGCATGACAGTAGACGACATGGTGGTGGTGGATTTGGTGACGGGCAACGTGGTGGAAGGGAATAAAAAGCCCTCTTCTGATACCGACACTCATTTGGTGCTATATCGCGCATTTGCTGAGATAGGCGGCATTGTGCACACCCATTCGCGCCATGCCACGATTTGGGCACAAGCCGGTCAGCCGCTCTCCGCCCTCGGTACCACCCATGCTGACTATTTCTATGGCCCGATCCCTTGCACCCGTTTGATGACCGATATTGAGATTGCCGGTGATTATGAACGAGAAACCGGCCATGTCATCGTCGAGACGTTTACCCAACAAGCGCTCAGTGCGGCGCAAGTCCCCGCGGTGCTCGTGAATGGTCATGGCCCCTTTGCTTGGGGCAGCAATGCCAATAATGCGGTACACAATGCTGTGGTGTTAGAAGAAATCGCCTATATGAATCTTTTCACTCACCAGCTCCAACCGGCAGTGGGCGAAATGCAGCAAACTTTATTGGATAAACATTATCTGCGTAAGCACGGCGCAAAAGCCTATTACGGCCAGTAACGGCAGTTGGGAGACGTAAAGAGGCTATTTACGTCTCCGCTCAGTGAGTTATCTGTTCATCTATTCATTGATGGCATTTATTCATTGCTCGCATTCGAGATAACTTGCTCTACATCTTCCAATGAGCCTATTTTGACTTCCCCTGTTCTGCACATTTTACTTTTATCAATCAACAGAATGGATTGCGTCGCGCGCTTAAGTAGCATGGTTTTGAATTCAGCATTAAACGGGTTCGAGTCCCATAAAATGCCATCGGTATCGATGCCCTCGCAGGAAAAAATAAACAGATCGATCTCGATGGTTTTCAGCAGCGAGAAAAGCGCCGGATTGACATAGCAGGCATATTTGCGTTGTAGGTGGCCGCCAGCGCTGATCAGTTCGATATTTTGATGTTTCGCCAGCTCCTGACAAATCCGCACGCTATTGGTAAACACCGTGATATCGATATCAGGCAGTTTTTTCGCTAAATACCAGCAGGTTGAGCTGGCATCCAGTGCAATCACCATCCCGCTTTCAATCAGTGACAGCGCATGATCCGCGATACTGGCTTTACTGGAGAGATGGCTTTTCAGCCGCGTAGTGAAAGGATCGCCGCTATCTTTGGTCGCGCGTTTGATACTTTTAGCCCGCCCGTGCTGGCGGATGATCAACCCTTGCGCCTGTAACTCATTCAGATCACGGCGAATAGTTTCCTGACTGACACCCAGTAAGTGGGCCAGATCAGCCGTCGTCAGTGTTTCTTGCTGCTTAATCTGTTGCAGAATTTCCTGGTGACGAGACGCTTTCATGATCCTCTCCGTCAGCAAAGCCCCGTGTTTCATGCCAGATGAATACCGACATAAAATACAGGGCTAAAAGGGTGAGGTTACGTGATCACTTCTTTAAAAAACAGGCGTCACCCCCTTCTTTAACAGAATATTGCCGTACTTGGCTGTTTCACCTGTGATGACGATCGCAAATGCCTGCTGTGCACGTTGGTAAAACGCGTAACGTTCAATGCGCTCCACTGGCATGGCTTTTTGCGTGCCAAACAGCGCACCTAAATAACGTTCCTCAACGCTAGCATCGAGAGTGTCACCTTCAACGGCGGCCATCATCACCAGTGGTGGCGCGTAACTGTCCAGCTCGAATAAGGGAATGACCGCGGCTAGCAAGGCACTGACGGATAACCCATCAGCACGGATCACCTGTGGCCCACCATTTTTACCCAAGGTATGGGCAGGGAAATGGGCGTCTGAGAAGATGATTTCATCACCGTGTCCCATTTCCGCTAATGTTTTTAGCAGTTGTGGTGACAGCAACGGCGAGAGGGTTTTAAGCATGACATTCTCCTTCCAAGGGCTGAGTTTCAGTTATCTGAGTCGGGCTGGCGATGAGTGCCTGATAAAGAGGCTGCTGTTGGCCCGGCTGATAATATTGGTAGCGATAATTCACCTGCGATCGGGCTTCTTCTGCGCTGGCGTAGTAGCCGGTGGCATGCCAAGCAAACAGTGCTGCACCCAACACCGTGGTTTCCGCTTCATCAATCACTTTTATCGGCAAGTTGAGGACGTCAGCTTTGATTTGATTCCATAACCCATTGCGGCTACCTCCGCCAACCAGCAGTAACTCTCGGGTACGAAACTCACCAATCTTTTCCAGCACGGCTAAGTTACGTTTTAATTGCCACGCCAGTGCTTCTAGTGCCGCGCGATAAAAATGCCCGCGCCCACTCGACAGTGAGACGCCTTGCCAGCCCCCCGATAAATGATGGCGTGTGTTACCCAGCAAATTGCAATCCATACGGACACCTTCTGCTCCCGGTGCGATAAGTTCTGCCTCGGCAATCATTTGCTGATAGACGTCAGTGCAGGCGGCATCGTGCCAATACAACTGCCGAACCCACTCTAAGACGCCTGAGGCGAGCCATTGCAAACCGGGGTTAAACAGTCGCTGGCAACTGTCTAACTCACAGGTGGAACCGGCAAATTTCGGCAGCAGGGCGGTGTTAACCTGCGGCGTGCGGACCATCAAAATTTCCCAAGTCCCCGATGACAGCACAGGTTGATCACACTCGGCACCGGAACCGAACAACGCGAATTGGGTGTCGTGACCGGCCGAGATCACTGGGATACCCGCCGGTAACCCCAATTTAGCAGCACTGTCGGGTAGCAGCGGGCCGATGATGTCACCGGCGGCTACCATCGGTGGGAATAAATCGGCGTGAACCCCTATTTTTTGTAAAATTTCACGGCTGAATTGTTCGCGTTTCACATCCAACAACTGGCTGGTGCCCGCCATAGTGCGGTCGGTGGTGAATTCCCCTGTGAGGCGCTGGTTGATTAAAGACGAAATAAAGAGCCAGGC
Organism: Yersinia massiliensis; assembly: GCF_003048255.1. Taxonomy (NCBI): domain Bacteria; kingdom Pseudomonadati; phylum Pseudomonadota; class Gammaproteobacteria; order Enterobacterales; family Yersiniaceae; genus Yersinia; species Yersinia massiliensis. Next base: position 3,801,507 of record NZ_CP028487.1, on the reverse strand, counting down.
ATGGGCTTGCGCCACTAAATCTGGGCGGTTTTCTTGCAGCCAAATCAGTTTGTACAAGGTGTTAAAACTAAACTGACCGATGCCGGAGATTTGTTGTAGCTTTTCGGCGGGCATATAGCGGGCGATATCGTCCATGATGGCCACCGTTCTTGGGCACTTCCAACTGATTATCGGGTACAGCATGTTGCCCTTGGCATCGACTAACGCACCATCCACACCGAAGGTGGTGACTGTGACGGCATGAATCTTATCCTGATGAATTTGTGGCAATAATTGACGGCAACATTGGGCGAAACTGTCCAAAATACCGTCCAATGGCCAGAGTTGCCAATGGGGATTAGCCGGATCCGGTAAACTCTGGTTGGGCAAAACGGCTTTGGCGATGACGACGCCTTGAGGATCGACCGCAATCGCCCGGATATTGGTTGCGCCGCAATCCAAAACAATGACCACATCGCGCTTCATAAATGCTCCTGCTAACCGCAAGGATGATGAGCTGACTCAGGTATACGTTAGCGACACCTGAGTCAGGTTATTTCACTGATTTTTATTTATTGCACTGACTGCTATTCGCGCGACACATTATTTTTTGTATAACGGGCCGTAGTTCTGGCAAGCGCGATAATCCTGCCCTTCGATATCCATGCCGTGTGCGCCCCAAGCCGTTGGCCGATAGACACTTTCTTCTTCCACGTTGTGCATACAGACCGGAATACGCAGCATCGAGGCCAAGGTAATTAAGTCCGCGCCCACATGGCCGATGGTCAATACACCGTGGTTTGCTCCCCAGTTTGCCATCACGGAATACACATCACTGAAAGGCCCTTTACCGGTTAGGCGTGGCGCAAACCAAGTCGTCGGCCAGCTTGAGTCGGTACGTTTATCCAAGGTGTCATGGACCGATTTCGGCAATTCAACACTCCAACCTTCGGCAATTTGCAGTACGGGGCCGACGCCCTTAATCAGGTTGATACGGCTCATGGTGAATGGCACGCCGCCACGGGTGAGGAAGCGAGAAGAGAAGCCGCCGCCCCGGAAGTATTCATGGATAGCGGGGCACCATTCGGTCGCCGCTAAACAGGCATCGGCTTCTTGTTGGCTGACTTGCCAATGGGGCTTAATGGTCGGTTTGCCCTGAGCGTCGTTTTGGCGGCAAGTCCCGTCCAGCGCAGCGGAACCCGAGTTGATCAAATGAATGATGCCGTGCTGCGCTTCACCTTCCAGTTGATGCCCTGTGACCCGTTGTACTGCTTCGGGTGACCAGTAAGTGCGAACGTCGGCAAAGATTTGCGCGGTGCCCGTCAAGGTATGACCAAATAGCATCGCAACGCCATTGAGACTGTCATTTTCAGTGGCGATCACCATTGGCTCGCGCACCCCGTTCCAGTCAAATGAACTGTTGAGCAACGCTTCTGCGGTATCGCCGTTTGGATATTGATCCGTCCAGTGGCGTTGCCCTTGGAAACCGGCCGCAATGGCGTTATAGCCGAGTGCTTCTTCACCAAAACCTTTGGCCGCCAGTGAGGGATTACCCTGCATCATGTCGCGGATACAGATGGCCATTTGCAGACTTTCACGCAGTACTGTTCGGCTACTTTCGGCGGAACGACGGTACTGTTCGGCGTTTTTATCCGGCCCGTATTTGAAGTTGCTATCCGCCCATGACAGCGCCAGTTCTAACTCTTTTTCATCATAAATTTTGTTATCAATGCGGCGGCGCAATTCAGTCATATCAACCGCTTGTACTTTCATCCCTAACCAAGACTCAAAGAAGTTATGGTCAACAATTGAACCGGCAATCCCCATTGAAACCCCACCGAGGGAGAGATAACTTTTGCCTTTTAAGCTGGCAACCGCTAAACCTGCACGGGTAAAGCGCAACAGTTTCTCCTGCACATCGGCTGGGATACGGGTGTCGTTAGCATCTTGAACGTCATGGCCGTAAATAGAAAAAGCAGGTAAGCCTTTTTGATTATGCGCCGCCAGTGCCGCCGCCAAATACACCGCGCCCGGACGTTCAGTACCATTGAAGCCCCAAATGGCTTTTGGGCGGAACGGGTCCATATCAATAGTTTCACTGCCGTAGCACCAACAAGGTGTCACGGTGATGGTCAGCCCGATATTTTGTGCGCTGAACTTATCGTCGCAAGCAGCAGCCTCAGCCATTCCGGCGATGCAGGTATCGGCAATGACACATTCCACCGGTGTCCCGCAGGGATGGCGCACGACTTCTTGCAGAAATTCAGCCGTGGCGCGGGCCATTTTCATCGTTTGTTCTTCTAGTGATTCTCGCACCCCCATTCTGCGTCCATCAATTACAGGGCGAATACCAATTTTGGGTAATTTAGTGGTCGTTTTCATCATTGATCCTTGTGTTCTTTAGCGAAATTTAATTTTTCAGTAACCGATGGTATTAATTTATCGGCGCAGTTTTGAATTTGGCGAAAATAAAGATAATGGCGAAGCACAGTGCCGGAATTAGTTCGGCTGTTGGAATATTCCCCGCAGCATCACTGACCAGACCCATAATCGGGGTGACAATACCGCCACCGACAATGGTCATGACAATAATAGAAGCGCCATATTTTGTATCTTGATTCAGGTTCTTAATGCCTAATGAGAAAATAGTCGGATATTGTATCGACATAAACATACTGCATAATGTGAGCGCCAATAATCCGATGTGACCGCCAAATGCGGCAGAGACAATACATAACAACATGGAAATAAACGCATATGCCGCTAATACTTTTTCTGGTGCGAATCGAGTAATTAACCAAGTGCCGCTAAATCTACCGATAAAGAAACATACCATGGTCGCCGTGAGATAATTAGCAGCATAGCCTGGAGTGATATTCGGTAATTCTTCAATGGCATAACGAATTAAATAACTCCAGCAGGCGGTTTGAGCACCAACATAACAAAATTGTGCTAATACGGCCCAACGCCAATGACTTATTTTTAATAACCGTGGTAATGAAGAAAAGAAGGAACCATTATGAGTGTCGTCAGATTCACTTTTTATCGTTGGGAAACGGGTAATCAGAATTAATAGGGCAACAAAAATGACCACCGCCACAATAATCAGATAAGGTAATTGAACCGCTTTCACCAAACTATGATGGTAGCTATTTAAATCCTCGGCAGAGAGTTTATCTAAGACTTCCTGCGTTTGATGAGGAACATTAGACAGAATTAAACTTTGCCCGAATACCACGGCAATAATGGCACCGAAAGAGTTAAAGGTTTGGGCCAGGTTGATACGGAAATGACCGGTTTTCTCTGGCCCCAACACGGTAACAAAGGGGTTAGCTGCCGTTTCAAGGCAGCCTAATCCCGCTGCGATGATAAATAAACCGATTAAAAACAACGTGTAGTTCATGGTTTCAGCGGCGGGCCAGAATAGCGCGGCACCAAAAGCATAGAACAGCAAGCCGGTGATGATCCCTGCTTTGTAGCTGAATCTTTTCATCAAGATCCCCGCAGGAATCGGAATCAAAAAGTAGCCAAAATAGAAGGAAGATTGAATCAAACCAGCCTGAAAGTTCGTTAAGGTAAATGCCTGTTGAAACTGGGGGAGTAAGATATCGTTTAAATTATTTGCGACTGCCCAAAGGAAGAACAGTGAGCAAAGCAATGCAAAAGGAATCAGATACCTTTTTTTGTTGGCCGACTCGTCACTTACCGAGGCGGAAATTTTGGCACTATCTGTTTGTATGAGTATGTTTGCCATGATGCCCTCGTCAGATGTTTCACTATACCTTTCGTGCTTGACGTGTTTTTTGCTTCCCACCCGTCACGCCAATGTTTCGGGGTATAATTCGAAAATACTTAATGTTCGACAGAAGTTTTTTATTTAATGAATGATATTTCTGTTTCTCTGACGAATGGATATCGTCTGAATGACAACATTGAAAATATCCTCATTGCGTTAAGTCCCGTTCTTTATAAGGTAAAAATCGTTAAAAAGTATGAGCTGAATCACATAGGTAACTCAATGCTGATATTTTGTGATGATAGTCACTTTAAATAAAAACAATTCATGACCGTTTGAAATAAATTATGTTTCAAACACACAATGAGAATGACCGATTTATCTATTTCCATCACAAACGGTCAACAATGCTAAATAACAATTATTTAACCCGTAAACTGGGTGTTGACCGTTTAAATATATTGTTTTTTCAAACGGACATTTTATAAAAATAAATCATCATGAGTTTTTATTGGAATGCTGAATAGTCATGACATGGCTCACATTTTTATGTGATTTAGTTTTCACCTGAATTAAATAGGCGAAAGATAACGCCCATACTCACCATCATTAATGATCCTGAGCTCATATCCATTATTGAATTTATTTTATATTTCGGTATCTGCATCCAAAGAGAGGAACAAATGAAGAGAGAAGCACTGGCGCGCGATATTATTAATACTTGTCTGGAAATGACCCGCTTGGGTCTGAATCAGGGAACCGCCGGCAATGTTAGCGTGCGTTATCAAGATGGGTTTCTCATTACGCCATCCGGAATCGCCTACGACAAACTCACCGAGTCACACATCGTTTATATCGATGCGGACGGTCATCATGAGGAGGGTAAGGTCCCTTCCAGCGAGTGGCGTTTTCATCAGGTGGTCTATCAGACTCGGCCTGATGCTAATGCAGTGGTCCACAACCATTCCGTACATTGCACTGCCGTGTCGATTCTTAACCGCCCCATCCCCGCGATTCATTACATGATTGCCGCCGCGGGAGGCAACGATATTCCCTGTGCGCCTTATGCCACATTTGGCACCAAAGCGCTGTCGGAACATGTTGCCGTGGCAATGAAACACCGCAAGGCGACGTTACTGCAACACCACGGGCTGATTGCCTGCGAGGAGAATTTGGCGAAAGCATTGTGGCTGGCCCATGAGGTTGAAGTGCTGGCAACACTGCTATTGGCCATCCTGCCGATTGTCGATGAGGTGCCGGTGCTATCCAAAGAAGAGATCAGCGTGGTGTTGGAGAAATTTAAAACCTACGGCTTGCGCGTCGAAGCGTAAATTTGGGGCTAAAACGTGTGAGCCACAGATTAGCTTAGGGTTAAAAATACCGAGGAATCAATCATGAACAGAATGATTTTAAATGAAATGTCGTGGTTTGGTCGGGGATCATTAGCAGCACTGACCGATGAAGTTGAGCGGCGCGGCTATCAAAAAGCGTTAGTGGTGACGGACAAAATGCTGCTCGAATGTGGCGTTGCAAATCGCCTGCTCGACAGATTGACACAAGCGGGCTTGGATTTCGCCGTGTTTGATGCCGTGAAGCCCAATCCTACCATCAGCATTGTGCAACAAGGTGTCGCGGCCTTTCGCCACAGTGGCGCTGATTATCTGATAGCGTTGGGTGGCGGCTCACCGCAAGATACCTGCAAAGCGATTGGTATCATCATTAACAACCCTGAATTTGCCGATGTACGCAGTTTGGAAGGCGTCGCTGATACCCGTCAACCTTGCGTGCCGATTCTGGCGATTCCGACTACCGCAGGCACTGCGGCAGAAGTCACCATTAACTATGTGATTACTGATGAAGAGCGGCGGCGTAAGTTTGTTTGCGTCGATCCTCACGCCATTCCCGCCGTCGCGTTTATCGATGCCGACATGATGGACAGTATGCCACCCGCTCTTAAAGCCGCGACGGGTGTCGATGCGTTGACCCACGCCATTGAAGGTTATCTGACGAAAGGCGCATGGGAGCTGACGGATGCGCTGCATCTTAAAGCCATCGAAGTGATCAGTCGTTCATTGCGCGCCTCGGTAAAAGGGGAGGCTGCTGCGACAGAAGATATGGCGCTTGGGCAATATATCGCGGGTATGGGGTTTTCCAATGTGGGATTGGGGCTGGTGCATGGTATGGCGCATCCGCTGGGGGCGTTTTATAACATGCCTCATGGCGTCGCCAATGCCATTTTATTGCCTTATATCATGCGCTATAACGCGGCCTTTACCGGTGAACGCTTCCGCTATATTGCCATGGCAATGGGCGTCGAGAATGCATTGAGCTCACCATTGGAACACGTCCGAGAAAACACCATTGAGGCGGTCATCGCCTTAAATCGTGACATCGGCATTCCGTCCTCGTTGAGTGCGGTGGGGATGGTGGCGGAGGATATTCCGGCACTGGCAGAAGCTGCATTTGCTGATGTCTGTACGGGAGGTAACCCGCGTGATGCAACGGTAGATGAGATTAAGGCGCTATATCATCAAGCTTGTTGACTAGAACGGTTATTCATCACAAATCCAGCATAAAGCAGTGAGATAAGGACAATCCTCATTGCTTTATTGATACCAAACAACACCCGCCCCACCCAAAAGGGTTAGGTTCGAATGAGCGGGCGGTATTATTCATAAATCCTAAATATAACAACTGCTGTCGTGGCACTCTGCCGAAGATGCTCCCCCTCCCGCTGAATTACTCATTTTTTTGAATTAATCGGTGTTTATCTCTTACGGAGAAAGCCCCTTTTCTGGAATGCAACCAAGTGGGAATCATTATGAATGAGACCAACGAATCCCGGCTGTTAACGGCAGAAGTCACTCGCCGAAAACTGGTCCAAACAACTCTGGTCGGCGGCCTTGCCGTGGCAACGGGGGCGTTTTCGCTCCCCTTTAGCCGCACCGCGCAGGCTGTTCAATCCGCCATTAATCCAAGCAATGCCAACGATAACAAAGTGATCTGGAGTGCTTGTACCGTCAACTGTGGTAGCCGTTGTCCGCTGCGCATGCATGTGGTTGATGGCGAAATAAAATACGTCGAAACCGATAATACCGGCGATGACGATTTTGATGGACTGCATCAGGTGCGCGCCTGCTTGCGTGGGCGTTCTATGCGCCGCCGAGTCTATAACCCCGACCGATTGAAATACCCGATGAAACGCATTGGCGCACGTGGCGAAGGCAAGTTCAAACGAATTTCGTGGGAAGAGGCTTATGACACGCTGGCTGCCAGCATGCAGCACATCATCAAAGAGTATGGTAACGAGGCTATCTATCTGAACTATGGCACGGGGACCTTGGGCGGCACCATGACCCGTTCTTGGCCACCGGGTTCAACGTTAATTGCGCGTTTGATGAACTGTTGCGGTGGTTATCTGAATCACTATGGTGATTACAGTACCGCGCAGATTGCCGCCGGTCTGAATTACACCTATGGCGGCTGGGCAGACGGTAATAGCCCGTCCGATATTGAAAACAGCAAGCTGGTGGTGTTGTTCGGTAACAACCCCGGCGAGACACGTATGAGTGGTGGTGGAGTCACTTATTATCTTGAACAGGCGCGGGAAAAATCCAACGCCAAGATGATTGTGATTGATCCCCGTTATACCGACACCGCCGCAGGCCGTGAAGATGAGTGGATCCCCTTGCGGCCCGGTACCGATGCTGCGCTTGCCTCGGCTCTCGCCCATGTGTTGATCAGTGAAAACTTGGTGGATCAACCCTTCCTCGACACTTACTGCGTGGGTTATGACGAGAAAACGTTACCGGAAGGTGCGCCGGCCAATAGTCATTACAAAGCTTATATTCTGGGGCAAGGTGCCGATAAAACGGCCAAGACCCCGCAGTGGGCAGCCAGTATTACCGGTATTCCAGCGGCAAAAATCATTCAGTTGGCGCGGGAAATCGGTTCGGTCAAACCGGCTTATATCGCGCAGGGATGGGGGCCACAGCGCCACTCTAACGGTGAAAATACCAGCCGTGCCATTGCGATGTTGGCTATTTTAACCGGTAACGTAGGGATTAATGGCGGCAACTCCGGTGCCCGTGAAGGCTCTTATGGTTTGCCGTTTGTCCGCATGCCCACATTAGAAAACCCCATCAAAACCAGCATTTCCATGTTCTTGTGGACGGATGCTATCGAGCGTGGCCCAGAAATGACGGCGCTACGCGATGGGGTACAGGGGAAAGATAAACTGGATGTACCCATTAAGTTTATCTGGAACTACGCCAGTAACTGCCTGATTAATCAGCATGCTGAAATCAATCGTACCCATGACATTCTGCAAGACGATAAGAAATGCGAAATGATTGTGGTTATTGATAATCATATGACGTCCTCGGCCAAATACGCCGATATCATTTTGCCCGATTGTACCGCCTCAGAGCAGATGGATTTTTGCCTTGATGCCTCCAGCGGCAATATGGCGTATGTCATTTTTGCCGATCAGGTGATCGCGCCGCGCTTTGAATGTAAAAACATTTATGAAATGACCTCTGAGCTGGCGAAACGCATGGGGGTTGAGCAGCAGTTCACCGAAGGGCGCACGCAAGAAGGCTGGTTGCGTCATCTCTATCAGCAGTCGCAGCAAGCCATTCCTGAGTTACCCTCTTTTGAAGCATTCCGCGAACAAGGTATTTTCAAAAAACGCGATCCGGCAGGGCACCATGTGGCCTATCAAGCCTTCCGCGCCGATCCTATCGCCAATCCGTTAACAACCCCGTCGGGTAAGATCGAGATTTATTCTGCTGCGTTGGCGCAAATTGCCGCGACTTGGGAATTGCCACCAGACGACGTTATCGATCCACTGCCGGTGTATGCCGCCGGTTTTGAGAGCTTTGACGATCCCCTTAATCAGCAATATCCATTACAGCTCACCGGCTTCCATTACAAAGCCAGAACCCATTCTACTTACGGCAACGTTGACGTACTAAAAGCGTCCTGCCGCCAAGAGATGTGGATTAACCCGATAGATGCGAGAGAGCGTGACATCAAAAATGGCGATATCGTGCGCATCTTCAATGGGCGCGGTGAAGTGCAGATTAACGCCAAAGTGACGCCACGCATGATGCCGGGGGTTGTCGCGCTGGGTGAGGGGGCGTGGTACAGCCCCGATGAGAAACGCATTGATCGGGCGGGCAGCATTAACGTCCTGACCACGCAACGTCCTTCTCCGTTGGCGAAAGGGAACCCATCCCACACCAACCTCGTTCAAGTTACCAAGGCATAAGGAGCTAACTGATGACGCAATATGGTTTTTACATCGACTCCAGCCGTTGTACAGGGTGCAAAACTTGCGAGCTGGCGTGCAAGGATTTCAAAAACTTATCTACCGATGTCAGTTTCCGGCGTATCTACGAATATGCCGGCGGTGACTGGCAACAGGATAACGGCACATGGCATCAGAATGTGTTCGCTTACTACCTATCAATTGCTTGCAATCACTGTAGTGATCCGGCCTGCACCAAAGTCTGCCCCAGTGGTGCCATGCATAAACGGGACGATGGGTTTGTGGTGGTGAGTGAAGATATTTGCATTGGGTGCCGATACTGTCATATGGCCTGTCCATATGGTGCACCGCAGTATGACGAAACAAAAGGGCATATGACCAAGTGTGACGGCTGCTACGAGCGTGTCGCCGCCGGTAAGAAGCCTATTTGTGTCGATTCATGCCCACTGCGAGCGCTGGATATGGCCCCGATTGATGAGCTGCGAGAAAAATATGGCGAGTTGGCTGAAATTGCACCACTGCCTGCCGCCCATTTCACGCTGCCAAATATCGTCGTGAAACCGAATGCCAATAGCCGCCCGGTGCGTGATACCACCGGTCATTTAGCCAATCCGGAGGAGGTATAACATGGGTATGGGATGGCATGAGTGGCCACTGATGGTCTTTACCGTTTTGGGGCAGTGCGTAGTGGGGGGCTTTATTGTTCTCGGCTTGGCATTGATATTGGGCGATTTGAATCGTGGGCAGCAGCAGCGATTACATCGCAGTATGTTCGTATTGTGGGTGCTGATGGCGCTGGCCTTTATTGCCTCGACGCTGCATTTAGGCTCCCCGATGCGCGCGTTCAACTCACTGAATCAAGTGGGGGAATCTGCACTCAGTAATGAGATCGCTGCGGGTTCAGCCTTTTTCGCCGTGGCGGGGATTTACTGGTTGTTGGCGGTATTCGATAAAATGCCCGTCGTGCTCGGCAAGATATGGTTGGTGATTGCGATGATCTTGGGCGTGGTATTTGTGTATGCCATGTGTCGCGTCTATTCCATAGATACGGTGCCAACCTGGGACAATCTCTATACGCCGCTGGGCTTCGCATTAACTACGCTGATTATTGGGCCGATGTTGGGGTATCTATTGCTGCAATGGTCGGGGGTTAATGGCTACATGATGCAGCAACTGCCGCTGATCAGTGTATTGGCGGTGATTATCAGTGTCGCCAGTGTCATCATGCAGGCAGCAAGTTTGCCGATGATTTACAGCTCAGTCCAGCAGGCTACGGATCTGATCCCCTTGTACGGTACGCTAATGGTTTGGCGATTGGTGTTGTTGGTCTTGGGGCTAGGGTGCTGGATTTGTCCGCTGATCAGAGGGCGCGCGCCAATGACTCTCGGTATGGTCTTTGCCGTGCTGTTGATGATGGCCGGTGAGCTGATTGGTCGTGGTGTGTTTTATGGGCTACATATGACGGTTGGTATGGCGGTGGGTGGGTAAGTACTCACTGGGGGGATATTTTCCATTCTGGGTTGCGTGCTGCGCGCCCAGAATGGTTTTGCTGGTGATGGGCTGAACAGGGCATGTTTATCAATCATTTCATTCAAGGTGGTCATGAGTCATGGGAACGGATTTCAATTATCAACAGATTGCGCTGACAGGGCGGGTACTGGGTGCGCTGTTCTATTGTGAACCCGATAGCCCAGCATGCAGCGAGATTGTGGCGCAGTTACAAGCGGGCACATGGGTGAGCGAGTGGCCCTATGGCCTCGAGACCGAACTGATGCCTATTGCGGCGCGTTTAGCGCAAGTCTCGCCAGAAGAGACATTAGAAGCAGCATGGCAGCGTCTGTTTATCGGCCCCTATGCGCTGCCCGCGCCACCTTGGGGTTCGGTCTATCTGGATAAAGAGAATGTGCTGTTTGGTGATTCCACGGTAAAACTGCGCGATTGGATGGCGCAGCAGCAAGTGGAGGTCACTTTGGCGCAGCAAGAACCAGAGGATCATATCGGCTTATTGTTGATGATGGCCGCTTGGCTAGCCGAGCATCAGCCCGCAGATTTGCCCGTTTTACTGGCTGATCACTTGCTCCCTTGGGGGTATCGTTATTTGGCTTTATTGCAAGCGGATGCCAACCACCCGTTTTATCAAGGGTTGGCAGCGTTGACGACGTTGACGCTGACGCATTGGCAGCATCAGTTGCAGGTCACGCCAACGGTGGTTGAGTTATATCGTTGAATATTTATTTGCTGAGCTATTCGATCACGAGTGTGACTTTTTTACCAATATTTCCAGCCATGCTTATCAATGAATCAAGGGTGAATTTCTCAGTTTTTTGATTAACGACATCGGAAACTCTAGGGCGCGAAACATGTAAGAGTGTTGCTGCGTCCACTTGTCGTATTCCTTCTGATTTGATCCAACTGGCAATGGACGCCATCAGGGCTATTTTCATTGCTAAAGCCTGTTCAATTTCGGCATTTGATTCAGCCAATAACTGAGTCGCCTCTACATCAGAGAAACCTAAGTCAGTAAAAATGTTGTCTTCAGCCGTCGTAATATGACGTGATGCTGTATCAATTTTATCTGTCATTTTTTGTTCTCCGCTCATGAATAACTTCTTTGTAACGTGTTTTAATAATGTTGACATCTTTCTGGCTGGTATTTTGTGATTTTTTTTGAAAACTGTGCAAAACGTAAATTTTCTCTTCAAATTTAGCAATATACACTACGCGATAAGCTTTTGAATTATCGTCCAAACGTATCTCAATAACACCGGATCCCCAATTATTAATGGGTTTGAAGTCGTTAGGTTCTAGGCCATATTGGATATTTCGTAATTGCCTCCCCGCAACGGCACGTGCACTTTCCGGAAAAACCTTTAAATCTTCAAGTGCGCTGCCACGCCAATCTATTACTTTTCTACTCATTCATCACTCCTTGATGTTTGTATAAAATTTTATACATTAATGAGTGCCAATCAATTCATTTTTTCTCTGGTTATCGGCCCACAAAGCAAATTTTCGCCAACCTATCCCCACCCATAGTTGACCAATTTGTGACCGGCTTCTACTTTCCTTGCTCTCAGATTGGACAAGCAGAGCGGGGTTTGTATTATTAGATTGAATATAAATTTAATAGTGAATATATATTCAATGCGGAGAAAAATAATGAAAAATACCCTACTGAAATCCTGTCTTACCGCAGCATTGATCTCAATGGCGGGTGTTGCTGGTGCCGCCAGCAACGGTCTGATCGCCATCATCACCCCCTCACACGATAATCCTTTCTTTAAAGCTGAAGCGGAAGGTGCCAAAGCCAAAGCGACAGAGCTGGGATACACCGTACTGGTGGCTTCTCATGATGACGATGTGAACAAACAGAACCAATTGTTGGAAACGGCTATCGCGCGCAAAGCGAAGGCCATCATTCTCGATAACGCGGGATCTGATGCCACCATCGGGCCATTGAAAAAAGCCAAAGCAGCAGGGATCCCGACTTTCCTGATTGATCGCGAGATCAATGAAACAGGGATTGCGGTTTCACAGATCGTGTCCAACAACTATCAAGGCGCGCAATTGGGCGCAGAGAAGTTTGTCACCTTGATGGGCGGCAAAGGCAAATATGTTGAATTGCTGGGCCGTGAATCTGACACCAACGCCCATGTTCGCTCGCAGGGTTATCACGATGTGATTGACGAACATAGCGACATGAAAATGGTCGCCCAACAGACGGCAAACTGGAGCCAAACGGAAGCCTTCAACCGTATGGAGTCCATTTTGCAGGCTAACCCAGATATTACTGGGGTCATTTCCGGTAACGACACCATGGCATTAGGCGCTGAAGCCGCATTAAAAGCTGCGGGCCGTAATGATGTCATCGTGGTCGGTTTTGACGGCAGCGATTATGTCCGTGACTCCATCATCAACAAGGGCAACATCAAAGCGACTGTGCTTCAACCAGGTTGGGCACAAGCCCAGATGGCGGTGGTTCAGGCGGATAAATACCTGAAAACCGGTTCAACGGGTCAGGAAGAAAAACAACTGATGGATTGCGTATTGATTGATGAAAACAATGCCAAAAACCTGAATGTCTTTGCGCTGAAAGAGTAACCCTCTGAGTGGGTTAACTAAACGCGCGATGTAAAGGCTATGAGGGGCGTCACAGCCCCTCCTGACAGGAGGCAGTATGTGGTTCAGTACCCTATCGAAAGCAGGCGGTTTGTTGGTGATTAGCGCCGTGCTGGTGGCTTGTACTGTGGTGGATTTGGATGAAAACGGCAAACCGATCTTGCCGGTTGATCCCAATGCCGTCGTCAGTGACTACAACCAGCCCTCAGACAAAGTCGCCTCCACTATTTGGGTCAGCAAAGTCATGCCGTTCGCCAACAGCAATGCGCTCAGTTGGCAACAAGTGAAGCAACAAAGCCAGCCAGCAACAGGGAAAAATAGCCAAAGTCATTTTGTTCGCTTTAGCGGAAAAGTGGTGGCGGTAGACACAGAAGGGCGGGAAGGAACGATTAAAATCGCGGTGGAAGGCGATGAACAAGCGCTGCAATTGGGGCCAATCGTCAAAGGCAATGCTATCCGTGATGCGTCCACCTTTATCCGCTTCGAAGATTTTAAAAATCAAGTGCAATACGCGCAGCTTTCTAAGGCGCTCAGTAAACGTGCTTTGCAGGATGTGCCAAAACCAGATGGCAGTTGGGTGGGGCAACAAGTTGAGGTCTTGGCGGCGGTCACAGTAACCCCTACCGGCCTGAGCAATGCGGTGCCGCTCAGTTTGAATAAGGAGAACCCCTAATGGACCACAGACCTGACATCGTCATGCGTGCTGAGGACATTTCGATGCGTTTTCCCGGCACATTGGCACTCGATTCCGTGAGTTACAATGTTTATCGCGGCAAAGTGAATGTCATCATCGGTGAGAATGGTGCCGGCAAATCGACGCTAATGAAGATCCTCGCAGGGGTGCAGCAACAGACCTCTGGGCAAATCTACCTGAACGGGCAATTAGTGACGATTGCCAATACCCGCGAGGCGGCAGCGCTGGGTATCGGCATGGTGCATCAGGAATTAAATTTATCGGAAAACCTGAACGTCGCGGAAAACATCTTTCTAGGACGCGAGATCCAACAAGGGCTAAAACCGATTAATCAGGCTGCGCAGGAGTTGATCGCCGAACAATTGATGGTGCGTTTGGATCAGGCCATTTCCCCGAAAGAGATGGTGTCCAACCTGAAAGTAGGCCAGCAACAATTGATTGAAATTGCCAAGGCGCTGGCTGAGCAAGCGGACATTTTGATTCTGGATGAACCGACCTCTGCGTTGAGCAAAACCGAAGTCGACATTCTGTTTCGGGTGATCCGTGAACTGACTCGGCAAGGGGTTTCCATCGTCTACATTTCGCATCGACTGGAAGAGTTAATGGCGATCGGCGACTACATCACCATCTTACGTGATGGTCGTTTTCAGGCTGAAGCAGCCGTCAAAGACATCGATGTACCGTGGATTGTGCGCGAAATGTTGGGGAGCGATCCGGTATCGAGTTTCCTTCATCCCGACCGGACTTTTGGCGCACCCATGATGGAAGTGGATAACGTCACATTGATCAATGAGTCCGGTAACACGGTGGTGAATCAAGTTTCACTGCAAGTGCGGGCGGGGGAGATTGTCGGTATTTACGGTCTGATGGGGGCGGGGCGCACTGAATTATTTGAATGCTTGCTCGGTACTCAGCAGAACTATCTCGGCACGATCCGGCTCAATGGGACGGCGATTAATGGCAAAACCTCCACCGCAGAGCGTATTCGCTTGGGCATGAGTTTGGTGCCAGAAGACCGCAAAAAAACTGGGATTTTCCCTGTTTCTTCGGTGGCAAATAACCTCACCATTTCCAGCTTGTGGCGTCGGTTAAAGAACCGTTTCGCGATCTGGCAGGAAAGTGAATCGCAAGTGGTGGCGACGGTGATCGGTGACCTCTCCATCAAAGTCTCTTCGCCGGAGGTGGAGATTCAGGCACTCAGTGGCGGCAATCAACAGAAAGTAGTGATTGGCCGTTCGTTACTCACCAGCCCCAATATCTTGCTGCTGGATGAGCCGACGCGAGGGATTGATGTCGGTGCGAAAGCAGATGTGTTTGAAATGATGGTGAAACTCTCTGAGCAGGGGATTGGCATTCTCTTTTCTACCTCAGATCTGAAAGAAATCATGGCGGTATCTGACCGCATTTTGGTGATGTCGAACGGCAAATTGACGGCAAATGTCTCTCGTCAGTTAGCGAATGAATCGGCATTGGTTACGGCAAGCGCACAAGGGTTTGAATGATGAAAGCAACAACTGGCACTGCGTTGGCGAGTCACCAGCCCGGTGGAGCGTCGTGGTCACGGGAAAATATGCTGCTGCTTCTGCTCAAGATGCGCACCTTTATTGCCCTGTTCCTGATTCTTGGTTTCTTCTCGGTGATGGTGCCGGGCTTCTTGGCAACCGGTAGTTTGATCATCATGGTGAAGCATATTGCGATCAATGCTTTCCTCGCGTTGGGCATCACCTTTGTCATTATCACTGCCGGCATCGATCTGTCTATCGGTGCGACCTTGGGACTATGCGGCATGATTGCCGGCTGGATGATCACCCAAGGCATTGTATTACCGATGTTTGGCATTGCTATCTTCCCCAGTGTTTGGGTCGTGGTACCGGTGGTTTTGGTTATCGGCGCGCTGATTGGCGCGGTCAATGGCTGGATCATCACGCGCTATAACGTTGCCCCGTTTATCTGCACCCTCGGCACCATGTACGTGGTACGCGGCGCAGCGATGCTGATTTCCGGTGGCGAAACCTTCCCCGGTTTACAAGGGAATCCACAGCTGGGAAATACGGGGTTTGACTGGCTGGGTTCCGGCACGTTGTTGGGGTTGCCCATTGCCATCTGGATCATGTTCGTGTTGGCACTGGTGATTGCTTATGTGGCACGTCGCCTACCTTTTGGCCGCCACGTATATGCCATTGGTGATAACGAACGCGCCGCAGAGCTTTCTGGCGTCAAAGTTCGGCAGGTCAAAGTCTGGGTTTACACCATCTCTGGTTTTTGTGCTGCTATCGCCGGGATCATCGTTTCTGCGCAACTGGTGGCGAGCCATCCCGCCAATGGCAGTGGCTTTGAAATGAACGCCATCGCCGCCGTTGTTCTCGGTGGGACCTCACTCGCAGGGGGCCGTGGCACTATTCTCGGCACGCTGATTGGCGCATTTGTTATCGGTATCTTGGCTGACGGACTGGTCATGATGGGCGTCAGTGAATTCTGGCAAATGGTCATCAAAGGTATCGTCATCATTGTGGCGGTCATCATCGACCAAATGCAAAACCGCATGCAGCACAAAGCGGCGATCGTCTCGCAAAAATCAACCGCAGTGCCACCCGTAGGTAAGGGAGAGCAGCTAAAAAGTGAATAGGCGGGTCACACATCGGCAGCCATAACGAAAAAGCACAGCAGCAGAAAGTGTACGAACAGCCAGAAATGAACAAATAGCAGCAATGAACAAATAGTAGAACGCATAACGGGCAGACGGGTGATGCCGTGACCTGTAAGGCCACAGAGCACTGAAGATGTCATGCCGGAGGGCGTTTCCGGACAGGCTTGATGAAAGCTATTTTTTAGTGCCATCAGGAATAAATATTCGGTAATGAGTAAAAATTCATTGTCGGATGAAAATTAAAGAGAGGTAATGTCATGAATCCGTATTCACTGTCAGTCGATGAGCTGGTGAGAAAGGCGCGCGCTATCCGTCGCCGGATCGTCCTGCTTAATGCGAACAGCCCCGCAGGGGGGCATACCGGTGCTGATCTTTCGCAGGTAGAGATTCTGACCGCACTCTATTTTCGCCTCCTCAATTGTGCACCTGATCGTCTTGCTGATCCTGAGCGCGATATCTATGTGCAATCTAAAGGCCACGCGGTGGGCGGCTATTACTGCTGTCTGGCTGAAGCAGGCTATTTCCCTGAAGAGTGGCTGGCGACTTATCAGCACGCCAACTCTCATCTGCCGGGTCATCCGGTAAAACACAAAACGCCGGGCATTGAGCTTAATACCGGTGCGCTGGGTCATGGTTTGCCGGTTGCGGTGGGCATTGCGCTGGCGGCCAAGCGCGCCAACAGCAAACGCCGGGTCTTTGTCCTGACCGGTGACGGCGAACTGGCCGAAGGGAGCAACTGGGAGGCCGCGTTAGTCGCTGCTCACTACCAGTTAGATAACCTGATAATCATTAACGATAAAAACAAACTCCAGCTTGCGGGCACCACAAAATCAATCATGAACACCGATCCACTGGCAGATAAGTGGCAAGCATTTGGCCTACAAGTCACTGAATGTCAGGGCAATGACATGCAATCAGTGGTGGACACGCTGGAAGGGCTACAACAAAACGGTAAACCCAATGTGGTGATTGCTAACACCGAAAAAGGTGCAGGCATCTCCTTTATTCAAGGGCGTGTGGAGTGGCACCACCGGGTGCCAAAAGGTGCTGAAATTGATCTGGCACTGGAGGAATTAAATGATGAGTAATGCAGAACATTTGGCTTCAGTGATGGTGGAGCAGTTTATTAAAGCGGTGGATAACGGTGTCGATCTGGTGCCGGTGGTGGCTGACTCTACCTCGACAGCCAAAATCGGGCCGTTTATCACTCGCTTCCCTGACCGGTTAGTGAACGTGGGTATTGCCGAGCAGGCGATGGTGGGAACGGCAGTGGGGTTATCGATGGGCGGCAAAGTGGCCGTGACCTGTAACGCTGCACCCTTCTTGATTTCACGCGCCAATGAACAGCTGAAAATTGATGTTTGCTACAACAACAGCAACGTAAAACTGTTTGGCCTTAACTCAGGGGCCAGTTATGGGCCGTTGGCCAGTACTCATCACTGTATCGATGACATTTCTATCTTGCGCGGCTTTGGCAATATCGAAATCTATGCACCTTCTGATCCGCAAGAATGTCGCCAGATCATTGATTACGCCATTGCGCATCAGGGGCCGGTTTATATCCGTCTGGACGGTAAAGCACTGCCATCGCTGCATGATGAACACTACCAATTCACACCCGGTCAAATTGATGTTTTACAGCAAGGGCAGGATATTGCTCTGGTAGCGATGGGTTCAACAGTGCATGAGGCTGTCAGTGCAGCAGCCGTGCTGGCAGACAACAACGTTTCTGCTGCGGTGGTCAATGTTTCTTCGATCAGGCCGTGTGATACTCAACAGCTGTTAAGCATCCTCCAAAACAGCCAGCGGGTGATAACCATCGAAGAGCACAATATCAATGGCGGTGTGGGGAGTCTGGTGGCTGAAGTATTGGCCGAAGCGGGCTGTGGCATTCCGCTGGTCAGACTCGGTATTCCTGATGGCAGTTATGCGATAGCGGCCGATAGAGCCGATATGCGCGCCTATCATGGTTTTGATACGGCAGGCATTGTCGCGCATGCTCTGCGGTTTTGCCGAGGAGAGTAATGATGTCGATGCCGATTATTCTGGCGATTGATGAAGGAACCACCAATGCGAAAGCCATCGCGGTAGATACGGCTGGGCAAATTCTGGCGAAATCATCGGTGCCATTACAGTTGGACCACCCTAAACCCGGCTGGGCAGAGCAGGACCCGCTGGCTATCTGGCATGCGGTTGCGCAAGCAATAGAAGGCTGCCTGAGCCAATTAGCGGGGGCGCGGATTGCTGGCGTGGCTATCAGCAATCAACGCGAATCGGTACTGATTTGGGAACGTGAAACGGGAGTCCCATTAACGCAAGTCGTGAGTTGGCAATGTCGCCGCTCTGAGGCGTTCTGTCAGGCGTTAAGTCAGTTACCCGAAGCGGCCATTATCGCCGAGCGTACTGGCTTGCAGATTGATCCCTTGTTCCCTGCCGCCAAAATCCACGGCCTGCTTGCTGACATCCCACGGGGTGTTGAGCGGGCGGCTCACGGCGAATTGTGCGTCGGGACCATTGATTGCTGGCTGACTTGGCAACTCACGGGGGGACAAAGTTTCTCTACCGACTTTTCCAACGCGGCGCGTACTCAACTGTTTAATATCCATTTGGGGCAATGGGACCCTGATCTGCTGGCGTTATTTGGTATTCCAAGTCTTTGCTTGCCAGCAGTGTTGCCCTCGGCGGCGATTCACGGACACACCGGAAATACCGGTATTTTCGGTTTACCTCAGGGTGTCCCGATTGTGGCGCAAATTGGCGATTCACATGCAGCGCTGTATGGGCAAGGCGGTGACCGTGCCGGTGAAATCAAGGCCACTTATGGCACCGGTTCTTCCTTGATGACGACAATCAAACAAGCCGTCACACAGAATCATGGTCTGAGTACCACCATTGCGTGGCACGACGGCGAGTTACGTTATGCCCTTGAAGGCAATATCACGCATACCGGCTCCGGTGTGGCATGGGTTTCACGCATGCTGGGCATCACCGATTTCGCTCGCCTCACTGACATGGCGCAAAGCCAATCGGGTAATCAAGGGGTTTACTTCGTCCCAGCGTTATCGGGGTTAGGTGCACCTTATTGGGACAGTCAAGCGCGGGGAATGTTTTGTGGCCTGACCGATGCGACGACACCGGCAGTGCTCGCGCGCGCAGGATTAGAATCCATCGCTTATCAAATCGCGGATGTCTTTTTTGCCATGGAGCGGGCAGGGAATCATCGCCTTGAACGGCTGCGAGTCGATGGTGGTGCTACCAGCAACCACTGGCTGATGCAATTTCAAGCCGATTTATTGCAACGCACATTAATACGCAATCACACCGCAGAAGTGTCCGCATTGGGGGCGGCTTATTTAGGCGGGAAAACCCTTGGCTGGTGGCAGGACAGCCAGCAACTCGCGGCGCTCCCCCGCGAAGTGGAATACATCGAACCGCGCGCTCAAAGTGCGGAGATGCAAGATAACTATAGCCTCTGGCAAACGGCCATCGCGCGTGCGCGTTTTCAGCCGAAATAACCCACACTAGGAGTCAGCATATGTCAGCAATACCTCGTCAGTTAACTTTCGCGGTGATTATCGGCAATCGGGGTTTCTTTCCAAGTTATCTGGTCGCCGATGCGCGCCGTGATGCACAGGCGCTGTTTGAAAGATTAGGTATCAACATCATTATGCTCAATGAAGAGCAAACACCGCTGGGCGGCGTCGAAAACTGGCGGGACGCTAAAGTTTGTGCTGATTTGTTCCGCCAGCACAGTGAAGAGATCCACGGTGTGGTTGTGATTCTGCCTAACTTTGGCGATGAAAAAAGTGTCTCTGATGCTATCCGCCTGTCTGGCCTGAAAGTCCCCGTCTTGGTACAAGCAGAAGAAGATGCCCTAGACAAAATGGGATTGGCGACTCGCCGTGATAGTTTCTGCGGTAAAATTTCTCTGTGTAATAACCTGCGCCAATATGGCATTCCGTTCACCCTGACTAAACAGCATGTTTGTAGCCTGAACAGTGAGGTGTTCAGTCAGGATGTCGAGCAATTCGTGCAGTTGTGCCGTGTGGTTCACGCCATGAAACGGGTACGTGTTGGGGCTATCGGTGCGCGTCCGACTAACTTTAATACGGTGCGCTACAGCGAAAAGTTATTAGAGAATTTGGGGATTACAGTTGAAACCCTCGATTTATCTGAAGTGTTCTTCCGCGTCGCTAATCTCAGCGATGACGATATCCGTGTCGGGGAAAAATTGGCGCTATTAAAAGCCAATGGTGACACCCGCGCGATCCCACAAGATAAGCTGCACACCATGGCGAAGCTGTTCGTGGTCATCAGCGAATGGATTATCGCCAATGATATCGATACGACCGCGATGCAGTGTTGGACCTCGTTGCAACAGAATTTGGGGATCAACGTCTGCTCAATCATGAGCGTGATGTCGGGGCAGTTGATGCCAAGTGCTTGTGAGGTTGATGTGATGGGGGCGCTGTCGATGTATGCGCTAGCCAGTAGTTCGCTGGCACCGGCATCTATTGCTGACTGGAATAACAATTTTGGCGCTGAACGCGATAAATGCGTACTTTTCCACTGTGGTAACTTTGCCAGCGAAAGTTTGGAGAGCTCAACCATGGGGACGGCCGATATTATCGGTACAACGGTGGGTTGCGAGAATACCTGTGGGGCCGTCCATGGCCGCATGAAATCGGGTCCATTGACCTATTTCCGTCTCTCGTCTGATGATTTTACGGGGCAGGTACGGGCTTATGTGGGTGAGGGGCGTTCGGTCAGTGATGAGCTGGATACTGTGGGCTGCCGTGCCGTGGTGGAAGTGCCGCAACTGGAAAGTTTACTCACGCATATCTGTAACAACGGTTTTGAGCACCACGTGGCAATGAATCATTCTGCGACAGCTCAAGTGCTCCAAGAAGCCTTCAGTAAGTATTTGGGGATTGATTGCTACTGGCATGGCAAGTAAGGGCAAGGGCGCGAAACTGAAAGGTTAATTTACAGGGATTACGCAATAGCGCACCAAGGAGGGTGCGGCTATTCAGTAGGCGCTATTGAGTTGAGTGGACCGTTCTTTATTGGACTACAGCAAGCTCTCGGCTGTGACGCGATCGGTAATCAAAACATCAATATAATGGCCGGTGAGTGCACCGCGAATCGCCGCGCTTTTTCCTATTCCTCCAGCGAGTGCCACGACGCGTGGGCAAGCACGTAATTGCGGTAGAGACATGCCGATCACCGGATCTTCTTCGTCACTGAGAACGGCATTGCCCGCAGCATCAAAATAATGCAGACATAAATCCCCCACGGCGCCCCGTTCTGCCAGTAATTTAAGCATCTCTTCATGGTAATAGTTGCCCGAGTTTTTCAGCAACTGTGATGGCTCCAAATCACCAATCCCTACCAAGGCCAGATCAACTTCAGCAAATTTATTGACCACATCGGCAACTTCGCCGCTGGAGATAAGGCGTGCGCGGTCTTCGGTCGAGCGTTCAATGCTTTGTGCGGGGAGCAAGTAGGCCGGGCAATTTAAGATATTGGCTAAGGCTTGCGTTAATAAGGTGGCTTGCACGTTACCGTTCGGGCCTACGCCACCTAACAACTGAATCACACCGCTGGTTTTAATGTTAAGGGGGTGCAGATTATCGACCATCGCCCGAATAGTGCTGCTCCATGAGGAAATACCCACCATGTCATTGGGTCGAATACTGGTTTGCATGTAGTGGGCAGCCGCAGAGCCAATAGCCTGTTTTAACTGGGCGGGGCTGGCGTCATCAGCGACATCAACCACAATGGCCTGATCGATGCCGTAACGCTTTTGAATTTGCGATTCGATGCCAATAAACATATTGGGGGGTTGGATGACGCTGATTTTCACGACGCCTTCTTTGACGCAGCGGGTTATCGCGCGGGAGACGAAAGACTGAGACAAATGCAGGCTATCAGCAATCTCAGATTGCTTCATGCCTTCGGTGTAATACAGCGTCGCTATTTTCACCAATAACCGTTGTTCATCTTGTCTCGACATGGTTCCATCCCGCTAAATACCTGAGTCGGTATTTTTATTCAAAGCCGAATAAATAACAAGCAGTACCGAATTGTCACTTATCGACGCGGCAATCTGCAATCTGCAATCTGCAATCTGCAATCTGCAATCTGCAATCTGCAATCTTTACACTGTTTCGAGCCTGTTATCTGTCAGTACCTATGCTTACGAATTCAGAGGCTTGATAACGACCCTGACATCCATCAATAAAGACCACTACACCTCATTCATGGGGATCAACACACCTCTATCACGGCTCGAGGTCTTGCGCTTTACTTGTCCCAGCAACGGAATTGTTTTCCGATTCTTCAGTGATATCAGGTTGATCGAGCGGCGGCATGACATCGTGAATCATCTGTTCGTCAAAGCTGGGGTTCAGTGCGGGAGACAGTGGCGAACTGACGAGGCTATCGGGTATGGCCATGTGTGGCAGTGGCGCATCGTTAACAAACTCATCTTGATCTTGCTTCACGGTTCGACTGAGCGCGATTAAGCCCAAACCACACAGAGCAAAGAATGCGTACAGAATATTGCCCCCTAGCGGCGCAATCAGGGCACCAACAGCAAGTGGGCCGATACTGGCACCGACACCGAATGACATCAGTAAACATGCTGCCAGTGACACTCGCCGCTCTGGCGCAATAAGGTCATTCGCCAACGCGACGACCAGTGGATACAGCGTAAACTGCAGCATACTGACGATAAAACCCAGCACGAGCAGGAAATGAAATGCAATATGTGGCACCAGTGCTAGGGGGAGGGCGGTTAACGCTAACAATAACGCATTAATTCTGATCAATAACGTCCGGTTATAGCGATCGGATAACCAACTGAGTGGTAGTTGGGCCACTAAACCGGCAAAAATAGATAACGCCATAAACAGCCCGGTCTCTTGTGTTGATAGCGATTGTAGACTGGCGTAGACCGGTGCTAACCCATAAAACGAACCGACGATCATGCCCACCACTAAGGTTGACGCCAGTATTTTAGGAATTGAATGGATAAAAAATCTCAACTCCATGGGGGCTGGAGACATTTGCTGAGCATTGCTGCGAGTGGTGAGTGCGACAGGGACCAGACAAAGGGCAAAAAATAGCGCGATAATCATTAATGTGCTCAACCCTAACTCAGGCTGAAGCATTAAGACCACCTGACCTAATGCCATACCGGCGTAGGTCGCAGCCATATAAAAGCCAAATACTTTTCCGCGCTGACTAGATTCTGCCTGATCGTTAAGCCAGCTTTCCAGTACCATAAACTGGCACATCATACACAGGCCAATAATCAAGCGTAGAACGACCCATGCCGGGATATATTCGGTCAGCCCGTGAGTCAGCACAGCAGCAGTGATAATACCGGCACAAGCCACATAGGCACGGATATGGCCCACCCGAGCTATCAAGAAGTGACCGACTTTGCCGCCGATCACCAAACCAATATAGTTTGCGGCAATGATTGCCCCGATCAATGCCCCTGAGACATGGATAGCTGTCAAACGCAGCGAGATATACGTCGTCAGCAAACCAGAGCCAAGTAACATCAATACGGTCGCACTATAGAGAGGGAAGAAGGCGTTAAGAATTTTTTTCACTGTCACGTCCTTAGTTCATCATCCCGAAAAAGCTCATCATCCCGAAAAAATGACCGGCACCACAGATGTCGCCAACGGGAACCCTTTGTTTTGATACTAACAGCTGAGACCCTGAGGTAAAGCTTTGTCCCGAAAAGTACTTTTTTTCTTTATCTCCTGCGAAGTGTTTCGCATATCTGACAGCAGTTGTCGTTTGGGGCTAAAGAAGTGCTACTATCGGCGGCGATAGATTTAATGACTGCGGGGGCAACAATGAGCAAAACACAACTACGCCAACTCAGTATTGCAGTCGGTGATAAGTTGAAAGCGCGTGGCGCTTGGGTGACTTGTGCTGAATCTTGTACCGGCGGCTGGGTGGCTAAAGCGCTGACGGATATAGCAGGCAGCTCAGCATACTTTGACCGTGGCTTCGTCACTTACAGCAATGCCGCAAAACATGATTTGCTGGGTGTCGATGAAACCACGTTGGCAAATTATGGTGCGGTGAGTGAACCCGTGGTACGAGAGATGGCGCAAGGCGCATTAAGTGCTGCCAATGCAGATTTTTCAGTATCGATCAGCGGTATTGCGGGGCCAGAGGGTGGCAGCGTAGATAAACCGGTGGGGACAGTCTGGTTTGCTTTTGCCACGCGTGAAGGGCAGATTGAGGCGCATAAACAGGTTTTTTCTGGCGATCGTGATGCCGTGAGACTGCAAGCGACTGTTTTTGCACTACAAACACTGCTTAATGATTTTCTGTAAAAATAGGCTTGATACTGTATGATTGTACAGTATAATTAGCGTTAATTTCCTGTACAAAACAATATTCAGTGGTGATGGTTGGGGCAACCCTAGCATCCCAGAGAGGGAGTAAAAATGGCTATTGATGAGAATAAACAAAAGGCGTTAGCAGCAGCACTGGGCCAAATTGAAAAACAATTCGGCAAAGGCTCTATTATGCGTCTTGGCGAAGACCGCTCAATGGATGTTGAAACCATTTCTACTGGTTCACTTTCTCTTGATATCGCATTGGGGGCGGGTGGCTTACCAATGGGGCGTATTGTTGAGATTTACGGGCCTGAATCCTCAGGTAAAACGACGCTGACATTGCAGGTTATCGCTGCTGCACAGCGTGAAGGTAAAACCTGTGCATTTATCGATGCAGAGCATGCGCTTGATCCAATTTATGCCAAAAAATTGGGCGTAGATATCGATAACCTATTGTGTTCTCAGCCAGATACCGGCGAGCAAGCATTGGAAATCTGTGATGCATTGACCCGCTCAGGTGCCGTTGACGTTATCATCGTTGACTCCGTGGCTGCATTGACGCCAAAAGCTGAAATTGAAGGCGAAATTGGTGACTCTCACATGGGTCTGGCAGCGCGCATGATGAGCCAGGCGATGCGTAAATTGGCCGGTAACCTGAAGAATGCCAATACATTACTGATCTTCATTAACCAGATTCGTATGAAAATCGGCGTGATGTTTGGTAACCCTGAAACCACAACCGGTGGTAACGCGCTTAAATTTTACGCTTCTGTTCGTTTGGATATCCGCCGCATTGGTGCCGTCAAAGACGGTGACGTGGTAGTGGGTAGTGAGACTCGCGTCAAAGTGGTGAAGAACAAAATTGCTGCGCCATTTAAGCAAGCTGAATTCCAGATCCTGTACGGCGAAGGCATCAACATTAACGGCGAGCTGGTTGATTTGGGCGTTAAGCACAAACTGATCGAGAAAGCGGGCGCATGGTATAGCTATAACGGTGACAAGATTGGTCAGGGTAAAGCGAATGCCAGCAACTATCTAAAAGAAAACCCAGCGGTTGCTGCGGAGTTAGATAAAAAGTTGCGTGAACTGTTGCTCAACGGCGGTAACGGTGAACAAGCTGTTGCCACCGCAACAATTGCTGACGAGACGGATGAAACCAGCGAAGAGTTTTAATTCGTAGGTTTAACGGCATCAGTAAGTTGAATAGTTAACAAATGGCCCAATCTCTGGGCCATTTCAGTCTCTAGTGGTATAAAGCAGTCTTCCCCATCCCCGCATTCACACTCAAGACAACAAACCACCGCTATTTCAATCAGTCAGTGATTAGGGTAAATGAGAGTTACTAACACAGCTGCCACTTCAAGTAAGAAGGGTATTACCCAAAGTAATTGGAGTGACAGCAAGGCAGCAAACGAATAAATCCCGATGAGCTGACACCCGTCAGTGATTCGGGTGAATGAGAGTAGCTAACGCAGCTGCCACTTCAAGTAAGAAGGGTATATGAATGACCTACTAAATCGTGCCATGAGACTCCTCTCCTTGCGCGATCACAGCGAAGCTGAACTACGACGAAAACTTGCGATACAGCCATTTTCAGCAAAAGGAAATTGGGGTAAACGCACAACCAGTGACAACGCCAAACTCGCTGACGAGATTGACCCAAAAGTTATCGATCAAGTTATTGCCTATTGCTACCAACATGATTGGTTAGACGATGCGCGCTTTGCGACCCAGTATATTAATAGTCGCAGTCGCAAAGGATATGGCCCGCAACGTATCCGCTCAGAATTGATGCAAAAAGGGGTCGATAAAGATAAAATTCAGACCGCTTTTGAAATCAGTGAAATCGACTGGTGTATCCTCGCAAAAGAAGTCGCACAACGTAAATTTAGTGAAACTTTACCGGTTGAATGGAAAGAAAAGGCCAAAGTTCAGCGTTATCTTCTCTATCGCGGCTTCTTCCAAGAAGAAATTCAGTCGATTTACAATGATTTTGGCGAATGAATGCACGCGGGATTTTACTTCCCCTCGAAGAAAATTTATCTTATTCCCACTTTTTGTTCGTGAGCTTACACATCGTGTTGCCCATAATCGGTACGCGATAGCGTTCACGGACTATTCTTTTAGCTTGTTTCCGGGACAATTATGAGCAAGAGCACCGCTGAGATTCGTCAAGCGTTTCTCGATTTCTTCCATAGCAAGGGACATCAGGTTGTATCAAGCAGCTCTTTGGTCCCTAATAATGACCCTACGCTGTTGTTTACCAATGCCGGGATGAACCAGTTTAAGGATGTATTCCTAGGTTTGGATAAACGGGCCTATTCCCGTGCGACGACATCTCAGCGCTGTGTACGAGCGGGTGGTAAGCATAACGACCTAGAAAACGTCGGTTACACCGCGCGTCATCACACTTTCTTCGAAATGTTAGGTAATTTCAGCTTTGGTGATTACTTCAAGCATGACGCTATCAGTTTTGCTTGGGAGTTATTAACCGGTGAGCAGTGGTTTAATTTACCTAAAGAGAAACTTTGGGTCACTGTTTATGAAACTGACGATGAAGCGCATGAAATTTGGGCTAACGACGTAGGAATACCTCGCGAACGTATCATCCGTATCGGTGACAACAAAGGTGGCGCTTTTGCCTCAGATAACTTCTGGCAAATGGGCGATACCGGCCCTTGTGGCCCATGTACAGAGATTTTCTTTGACCATGGCGATCACATTTGGGGGGGCCCTCCAGGCTCAGCAGAAGAAGACGGCGACCGTTACATTGAGATCTGGAACATCGTCTTCATGCAGTTCAACCGGCAGTCAGATGGCACCATGTTGCCATTACCGAAACCGTCAGTTGATACCGGTATGGGGCTTGAGCGTATTGCCGCGGTATTGCAGCATGTTAACTCTAACTACGATATTGACCTGTTCCGTGATTTGATTGCTGCGGTAGCTGAAGTCACTGGTGCTACCGATCTTTCAAGTAAGTCACTGCGTGTTATCGCGGACCATATCCGTTCTTGTGCCTTCTTGATTTCCGATGGTGTGATCCCATCAAATGAGAACCGTGGCTATGTCTTACGCCGCATCATTCGCCGTGCAATTCGTCATGGCAATATGCTGGGCGCAAAAGAGACATTCTTCTATAAATTGGTTGCGCCACTGATTGCCGTAATGGGATCTGCTGCGGATGAATTAAAGCAGCAACAGGCCATGGTTGAGCAAGTCCTGAAAACTGAAGAAGAGCAGTTTGCACGGACATTAGAACGTGGTTTGACGCTGCTGGATGAAGAGCTCAGCAAATTAACTGGTGACACCCTCGATGGTGAAACTGCCTTCCGCTTATATGACACCTATGGCTTCCCGGTTGATTTAACCGCAGATGTCTGTCGTGAACGTAATCTTAAAGTGGATGAAGCCGGCTTTGAACAAGCGATGGAAGCTCAGCGCCGTCGTGCTCGTGAGTCTAGTGGTTTTGGCGCAGATTATAACAGCTTGATCCGTGTTGATAGCGCCAGCCAATTCTCCGGTTATGACCATGTTCATCAGCAAGCAACGGTTACCGCTTTGTTCCGCAATGGTGAATCAGTCGATGAAATCCATGAAGGCGAAGAAGCGGTTGTCGTACTGAATCAAACACCATTCTACGGTGAGTCTGGTGGGCAGGTCGGTGATACTGGTGAGCTGAAAAATTCGACCGCCACCTTTGCCGTCGCTGACACTCAAAAATATGGTCAAGCCATTGGGCATTTGGGGAAATTAACTCAAGGCACATTACGGGTTAACCACAGTATTGATGCTCAGGTTGATACTACTCGTCGTAACCGTATTCGTCTGAACCACTCAGCAACGCATTTACTGCATGCAGCATTACGCAAAACGCTCGGTGAGCATGTTGCGCAGAAAGGCTCTTTAGTGAATGACAAGTATCTGCGTTTCGACTTCTCGCATTTTGAAGCGATGAAGCCAGAACAAATTCGCTTGGTTGAAGATTTGGTTAACGAACAAATTCGCCGTAACTTGCCAATCCAAACTGAAGTGATGGAACTGGATGCGGCGAAAGAAAAAGGCGCGATGGCCTTGTTTGGTGAGAAGTACGATGATCAAGTGCGAGTCTTGAGCATGGGTGACTTCTCAACTGAACTTTGTGGTGGCATTCACGCCAGTCGTACCGGTGATATTGGCTTGTTCCGCATATTGTCAGAGTCTGGCACGGCTGCGGGTATTCGCCGTATTGAAGCTGTCACGGGTGAAGGCGCAATTGCACTGTTGCATCAGCAAAGTGACTTGCTTGAGGATGTTGCTCATCTGGTTAAGGGTGATACTCATAACCTGGCCGATAAAGTCCGTGCGGTGCTCGATCGCAGCAAAATGCTTGAGCGCGAGCTACAGCAACTCAAAGATCAGCAGGCGGCTCAGGAGAGTGCATCACTGTCATCCAGTGCAAAACTGGTTAATGGTGTGAAACTTCTGGTTAGCCAACTGGATAACGTTGAGCCAAAAATGCTGCGTACTATGGTTGATGATCTTAAGAATCAGCTAGGTTCGGCTATTATCGTGCTGGCAACAATAGCAGATGATAAGGTCAGCCTGATTGTTGGCGTCACCAAAGACCTAACGGGTAAAGTGAAAGCAGGTGAGTTAATCGCAGATATCGCCCAACAGGTAGGCGGTAAAGGCGGTGGACGCCCTGATATGGCTCAAGCAGGCGGTACGGATGTGCAAGCATTGCCATCAGCATTAGCCAGCGTAGAGGCATGGGTAGCATCTCGCTTATAAGCAAAATAATGATCGACTAAATCAATACGCCATATCACTGTGTTGGATATGGCGTTTTTCAATTTTCCTGTCATAGTTCGATAACAAAGTTAAACGCAAAGTTGTTTGCTTCAGCTAAACTTGCATTAGGTATTAGTTAAAGACTCGACCAAGCTACTTACATTTTATGTGAATGTGATAGCTTACGTTTTCACGGTGTATGATGGATAATGGCGGGGAAACTGAGAGACCCGACTCTTTTAATTTTTCAAGGAGCAAAGAATGCTTATTCTGACTCGTCGAGTTGGTGAAACACTCATGATTGGCGATGAGGTTACGGTTACTGTATTAGGAGTTAAAGGCAACCAAGTTCGAATTGGTGTAAATGCTCCGAAAGAAGTTTCTGTTCACCGTGAAGAAATCTACCAGCGCATCCAAGCAGAAAAGTCTCAACCGACGACTTACTGATTTTGAAGCAGCGTCTCGTGTTTCACGAGGCGCTACTGCTGTTTACTCCCCCCGTTCTGATGCTTTACTCCCTTTTTGTGTTTATCTTCTCGTTATCATTCCTTTTCTCGCTCCATTTAGTGAGCAATACGGATAATTTTATTTTTTATCCATGCCGCATGCATTTCAATAAACGCTATCTTGTCTGTTGATAAAACACTCTTTTAGCCGTCAAACTAGTCATGTTGCGTGCGAATTGTGCAAATGGACGTGAGTTGGGAAAAATTGTTTGACTTATAAGTGCGGGAAAGTAATATGTGCGCCACGCAGTGCCGATGAGCTTCTTCAAAAGCAAGTTAGGCACAATTCGAAAGAAGCGTATGGTGAGGTGGCCGAGAGGCTGAAGGCGCTCCCCTGCTAAGGGAGTATACGGTCAAAAGCTGTATCGAGGGTTCGAATCCCTCCCTCACCGCCATTTACTATGCACCCATAGCTCAGCTGGATAGAGTACTCGGCTACGAACCGAGCGGTCGGAAGTTCGAATCTTCCTGGGTGCACCATATTTTGCAGTATGGTGAAATAGTCAAATGAACATCAGGTAGTGTCAAAGAATTAATTGCACCCATAGCTCAGCTGGATAGAGTACTCGGCTACGAACCGAGCGGTCGGAAGTTCGAATCTTCCTGGGTGCACCATCTTCTAGGTCATACATCTTGTTGTTAAGTTTCACTCGCTGAAACGCCTCCGTAAAAACAGAAATAAAAATCGCACCCATAGCTCAGCTGGATAGAGTACTCGGCTACGAACCGAGCGGTCGGAAGTTCGAATCTTCCTGGGTGCACCATATTAAGAAACCTCGCTACGGCGGGGTTTTTGCTTTCTGAGCTTCGTATCGCTCAACTGTTTGAAATCATTTAACTCTCCTATCCTGCTACCTACTATCAAACCCACTGTTTTACCTAAAATAAATACGGCAACCCGACAATGAAAATGACTTTTTCTTCATAAAATTCATGTGATTATACAGTGAGCGACAATTTAGTTAGTTTGCGATAAAGTAGCTTTTCATTTTCTCCTTGGTCGTGGGGTCACGATGTACGATCATTATGATGGCCTGATTTTTGATATGGATGGCACCATACTGGATACAGAGTCCACGCATCGTCAGGCATGGCGTCAAGTATTATCACCTTATGGGATGCATTTCGACGAACAAGCCATGGTCGCTTTAAATGGTTCACCTACTTGGCAGATTGCTCGTGTCATTATCGCGAACCATCAGTCAGATCTGGATCCCCATGTACTGGCTGCGGAAAAAACTGCGCTGGTAAGAACGATGCTTTTGGATAATGTGAAGCCTCTACCGCTCATAGACGTGGTTAAAGCCTATCATGGGCGTAAACCTATGGCTGTGGGGACAGGAAGCGAACACGCGATGGCTGAGATGCTTTTACGGCATCTGGGGCTACGTGACTATTTCGATGTGATTGTTGGCGCAGATGATGTCACCCAACATAAACCAGAGCCTGAGACATTCTTGCGTTGCGCGCAATTGCTTGGCGTACGTCCGGAACAATGCGTGGTCTTTGAAGATGCTGACTTCGGCGTTGAGGCAGCGAAAAGGGCGAAGATGGCAATAGTTGATGTGCGCCTACTGTGAGTAGTACGCTAGCGATTGCTTCATTGTTTGGGAGTAGTTTTCTCAGCGCGACGCTCTTACCCGGAAATTCTGAAATTCTGTTAGTCACCCTATTAACCGCGGGCAGTGCACCCGCCATGATGCTGGTGTTATCTGCCACCGTCGGGAACACCTTAGGGGGGCTAACAAATGTTGTTATAGGCCGTTTATTACCGGAATTAAAGCCACAACGTGGGATGAGCACAGCACTTGGCTGGCTTCAACGTTTTGGCCCAGCAGCTTTGCTGCTGAGTTGGCTACCGATAGTGGGCGATTTGATGTGTGTGTTGGCAGGCTGGTTGCGTATGCCCTGGGGTCTTGTGGCTTTTTTCCTGTGTTTGGGAAAAGCGGTGCGTTATATCGTGTTAACGATAGTGACGCTGCAAGGCATTGCTTGGTGGCAGTAAAGAGTATGATAAACGTACATAGTCATCTCTATGCAGCTTCAGTATGCTGGCGAGTTATGGTTTTCAAGAGCGGGAGGTCGATTTGATCCCGGATGTATCAAACGCGCTAACTTGGTTGGAAGCGCACCCTAAAGCCCTAAAAGGGATCCGTCGCGGTATCGAGCGGGAAACATTGAGAGTGACTGCCGATGGCCAATTAGCCTCGACGGGCCACCCAGAATCCTTGGGTGCCGCACTTACACATCAATGGATTACCACTGATTTTGCTGAGGCATTACTGGAATTCATCACACCGGTTGATGGTGATATTGACCATCTGCTGACATTTTTACGTGATATACACCGTTATACAGCACGTAAATTGGGTGATGAGCGTATGTGGCCACTCAGCATGCCTTGCTTTATCGGCGCTGAGCAGGATATTGAACTCGCTAAATATGGCTCTTCTAATATTGGTCGCTTTAAAACGCTTTACCGTGAGGGTTTAAAAAACCGATACGGTGCGTTGATGCAAACGATTTCAGGTGTGCACTATAACTTCTCCTTGCCGCTGGAGTTCTGGCAGGCATGGGCGGGTGTCACCGATGAAAAAAGCGGTAAAGAAGAAATTTCAGCAGGCTATTTCCGCCTAATTCGAAACTACTACCGCTTTGGTTGGGTCATTCCTTATCTCTTTGGTGCATCACCCGCGATTTGCTCATCATTCCTGCAAGGGCGTGAAACCGCGTTGCCATTTGAACGTAATGATAAAGGGATGTGCTATCTACCTTACGCCACCTCATTACGGTTGAGTGACTTGGGGTATACCAATAAATCGCAAAGCAACTTGGGGATTACATTTAATGATCTTAATACCTATGTTGCTGCGCTGAAACGTGCGATTAAAACACCTTCAGAAGAGTATGCAGCGCTGGGGCTGAAAGATGGTGATCGTCATCTGCAACTGAATACCAATGTATTACAGATTGAAAATGAGCTGTATGCCCCTATCCGGCCTAAGCGGGTAACTCGTGCGGACGAGTCGCCTTCTGATGCGCTCTTGCGTGGTGGCATTGAATACATCGAAGTACGCTCACTGGACATTAACCCCTTCTCACCGATTGGTGTGGATGCGGTTCAAGCACGTTTCCTCGATCTATTCCTGATTTGGTGTGTGCTGGCTGATGCGCCTGAAATGAGCAGTGATGAGTTACTGTGTACTCGCAAAAACTGGAATCGAGTCATTTTGGAAGGGCGTAAGCCTGGGCAAACGATCGGCATGGGATGTAACGATACCCGTGAGCCACTGGAAAAAGTCGGCAAAGATCTGTTTGCGGATTTACGCCGCGTTGCAGAAGTATTGGACGGTAAAGAGAGTACGCAATATCAACAGGTTTGTGACGAATTAGTCGCATTCTTTGATGACCCGAGCCTGACATTCTCTGCACGTATTTTGCAAGCGATGAAAGACGGTGGCATTGGTGGTGTTGGCCTTGATTTAGCTGAGCACTATAGAACAATGCTGCAAAGTGAGCCTTTGGAATTGCTGACAGAAGAGCAGTTGGCCGAAGAAGGTGAAGCATCATGGCAACGTCAACGTGAGCTGGAACTGAAAGATAAGCTAAGCTTTGAAGAGTATTTGGTGTTGCACGGCGGCCAGTAAAAAGAAAAGGCCACATAACTTCTGTGGCCAAATTAACATCTCTGGTAAAACAGGGATGATGATAACAAATGCGCGTCTTTCACATATTAAGACGCGAGGGATAGAAAAAAGTTTCACTGGTTGCGAAAAAAGATCGAATAAAAATTACTTTTTTTATGAGGAGGTGACTAAATGCCATTATTGGATAGCTTTACCGTAGATCATACCATTATGAAAGCACCGGCAGTGCGTGTTGCTAAGACGATGAAAACCCCTCATGGCGACGAGATAACGGTATTTGATTTACGCTTCTGCGTGCCAAACAAGGAAGTGATGCCAGAGCGTGGGATTCATACGCTGGAACATCTGTTCGCTGGTTTCATGCGTAACCATCTTAATGGTAACGGTGTTGAGATTATCGATATCTCGCCGATGGGATGCCGTACCGGTTTTTATATGAGCCTGATTGGTACGCCGGATGAGCAACGGGTCGCGGATGCTTGGAAAGCGGCGATGGCCGATGTGCTGAAAGTAACTGATCAACGGAAGATCCCTGAACTGAATGAATATCAGTGCGGGACTTATCATATGCACTCGTTGGAAGAAGCGCAGGAAATTGCCAAAGGTATTATTGACCGTGGTGTTCGTATTAATCACAACGAAGAATTGGCATTGCCGAAAGAAAAACTGACTGAGTTGCATATCTAGTCTTCAGTCAATGTTGGTTTGATCGTGAGTTTCACGATGTGAAAAGACGCTGAAAAGCGTCTTTTTTATGGATATCAAAACTCGTGCTGCGCGCTTACTCTGCGTTGTTTATAGAACGGAATGCTCTTGATGAACAATCGGTTTTACCCTGACACGCTTAATCATATTTTCTTGTACATCCAGCACATCAATTAAATAGTGACCTATATGTACTTGGGCGCCAACTTGTGGAATATCTTCCAGTGCTTCCAATATCATGCCATTGATTGTGCGAGCATCGACGGGCAACGACCAGTTAAAGGCTTTATTAAGTTCTCGTACGCTGGCACTACCATCAATTAATACTGAACCATCACTTTGCGGGTTAACTTCTTCGGCAAGTGTCGGGGACATTGATGTCGTGAAGTCACCGACGATCTCCTCCAAAATATCTTCAACAGTAACCAACCCTTGAATATCGCCATACTCATCGACAATCATGCCGACTTTCTCTTTATTCCGCTGGAACTTCACCAACTGCACATTTAACGGTGTTCCTTCAGGAATAAAGTAAATTTCATCTGCTGCTCGCAGCAGATTTTCTTTGTTGAATTCTTTCTTTTCCGTCATGAGTCGGTAGGCTTCTCGCACTCGCAGCATGCCAATCGCATCATCTAACGATTGACGATATAACACGATACGCCCATGGGGGGAGTGGGTGAGCTGACGCATGATTGATTTCCAGTCATCATTGATATCAATACCAACCACCTCATTACGGGGAACCATAATGTCACCCACCGTGACTTTTTCCAGATCAAGTACGGATATCAACATATCTTGATTACGGCGAGAGATTTGGGATTGGGATTCATTCACGATGCTGCGTAATTCATCTTTGCTGACCGCATCACTGCTGTGCACATTTCCACGTATGCCACACAAGCGCATCAGCCCACGAGTGATGGTATTGAGCAACCATACCAGTGGCAGCATGATTTTCTGGAGAGGAGCTAGCAGAACACTACTGGGGAACGCAACACGTTCAGGATAAAGTGCTGCAATGGTTTTTGGCATCACTTCGGCGAAAATGAGTACCACAAAGGTCAATACCCCTGTCGCGATGGCAACCCCTGCATTTCCGTATAATCGGATACCGACAATCGTTGCAAGTGCTGAGGCCAGAATATTGACCAGATTATTACCAATCAACACTAAACTAATTAAGCGGTCAGGACGGCGCAGTAGTTTCTCAACTCGGCGAGCGGCGCGGTTACCTTGCTTAGACAAGTGGCGCAGACGATAACGATTAAGCGTCATCATGCCGGTTTCAGAAGCAGAAAAATATGCCGAAACCACGACCATGACGACAAGAATAATGATCAGCGTGCTAGTTGAAACATGATCCAACACAGTGTTCCTTTATGACGATAGGGACCCTGCAGGTCAAAGAGGGTCATGAACGATGGGTTAAGATAATAATTAAGGAACCATGATTTCCTGAACTAGGCGGCTGCCGAAATAAGCGAGTGTCAGGAGGAATGCACCTGCAAAACTAAACCAAATCACCCTACGCCCACGCCAGCCTTCATGGTAATGGCCCCACAATAAAACAATATAAACAAACCAAGCCATGATCGATAACACCGCTTTATGAACATTTTCTTTGCTGAATATGTCGTCCATGTAGAGCAAGCCAGTGCACAGCGTTAAAGTAAGCAACACGACGCCAATCTGAGTTATGTGGAACATTTTACGCTCAATACTCATTAATGGTGGCATGTCGCCATTAAAGGTCACTTTCTTATTTTTTAACTGGTAATCAAGCCAAGCCAATTGCAGGGCGTAAAGTGCTGCAATGATCAGTGTTGCGTAAGCAAAAAGTGCCAGCCCAATATGGATAAATATTGTTGGGCTCGTTTCGAGGTGGGTAATAAACTCACCAGGCAGTAAGCTGGCGAGCGCCAGATTGATCATGGCAAAACTATAAACAATCGGCAGCAGGAACCAACCCCGACCCTGCGAGGCGACGATGGTCATGATTGAACAGATCATCAACCCGACGATCGAACCGATATTTAACAAAGTGAGGTTTTGACCACCCCCAACATCAAATATCTGATGCTTCAGTGCAATAGCGTGGCACACTAGCGCTACGACAGCAGAAATCAGCGCTAACCGACGGTAAGCACTGTTTTTTTGCACCAGACTTGGGACAATCAAGCCCAAACTGAGTGAATAAGCGATCAAAGCCAAAATAGAGAACACGGGCATAGCGTTATATGAACATCGGCTAAGTGAATAATATTGCCAGTATAGCGTTGAGCGCGTCTCGCTCCAACCGTTCTCCGACGAGAGGGCAGAGATCGTTTAAGCTTCGTGTTATAATCCCCCCATTGTGTCGCCCGAGCGGCCTGTTTCCACGTTGAGTATGAGCCAATGTTTGAGAACTTAACTGATCGATTGTCGCGCACATTGCGCAATATCAGCGGCCGTGGCCGGCTGACAGAAGAAAATATTAAAGAAACGCTACGTGAAGTGCGCATG
This sequence comes from Yersinia massiliensis, assembly GCF_003048255.1. Taxonomy (NCBI): domain Bacteria; kingdom Pseudomonadati; phylum Pseudomonadota; class Gammaproteobacteria; order Enterobacterales; family Yersiniaceae; genus Yersinia; species Yersinia massiliensis. The sequence goes on along the minus strand of NZ_CP028487.1, from coordinate 3,764,549 downwards.
GCGTTACTGGAAGCTGACGTTGCTCTACCGGTTGTTCGTGATTTTATCAACCGGGTAAAAGAGCGTGCTGTTGGTCACGAGGTGAATAAAAGCCTTACGCCAGGGCAGGAATTCGTCAAAATAGTTAAAAATGAACTTATTGCCGCGATGGGCGAGGTCAATAACGAACTGAATCTGGCTGCGCAACCGCCAGCAGTGGTGTTAATGGCGGGTCTGCAAGGTGCGGGTAAAACCACCAGTGTGGCCAAGCTCGGTAAGTTCCTGAAAGAAAAGCACAAGAAGAAAGTACTCGTGGTGTCTGCCGACGTTTATCGCCCTGCGGCGATCAAGCAGTTGGAAACCTTGGCGCAACAGGTTGGAATTGATTTCTTCCCGTCTGATGTAAAAGAAAAGCCGATTGAAATTGTTAATCGTGCCCTCCAGCAGGCGAAGCTTAAGTTCTATGATGTCCTGATTGTCGATACCGCCGGTCGTTTACACGTCGATGAAGCGATGATGGACGAAATCAAACAAGTTCATGCCGCGATTAATCCGGTTGAAACCTTGTTTGTCGTTGATGCCATGACCGGCCAAGATGCTGCCAACACGGCAAAAGCTTTCAATGAAGCATTGCCCCTCACTGGTGTGGTACTGACCAAAGTTGATGGTGATGCCCGTGGTGGTGCTGCTTTATCCATTCGCCATATTACCGGCAAGCCGATTAAATTCCTTGGCGTCGGTGAGAAAACTGAAGCGCTAGAGGCGTTTCACCCTGATCGCGTGGCTTCCCGTATTTTGGGGATGGGCGATGTTATCTCTCTGATTGAAGATATTGAAAGCAAAGTTGACCGCGCTCAGGCGGAAAAACTGGCGACCAAGCTTAAGAAAGGCGACGGCTTCGATCTCAATGACTTCCTCGACCAACTCAAGCAAATGCGTAACATGGGTGGTATGGCCAGCATGTTAAGTAAAATGCCGGGCGCAGGTCAGTTGCCAGATAACGTAAAATCGCAAATGGATGACAAAGTGACCGTGCGCATGGAGGCCATCATCAATTCGATGACGCTGAAAGAGCGCGCTAAGCCAGAAATCATCAAGGGTTCGCGTAAGCGCCGTATTGCCACCGGTTCGGGAGTGCAGGTGCAGGACGTGAACCGCCTGCTTAAGCAATTCGACGAAATGCAGCGCATGATGAAGAAAATGAAAAATGGCGGGTTGGCCAAGATGATGCGTGGCATGAAAGGCATGATGCCACCGGGTTTCCCAGGCCGCTAAGCGTTATATTGCTCTGTGGGTCCACCAGAGTGATATGAGCAAAGATTTCCCGCTGAAAACAGTGGTAAACGAAGAAAATAGTACTCATTACAAAACTAGCGCGCAGGAATCTACGCTTTAGATTGCTTTTTGCGCCAAAATGAGTAAAATTTTCGGGCTTTTTATATTGCAACTGGACCCCGTTCCCCGATGGGGTCCAGTTGTTTTATTAACTAAAGAGGATGTTATGGTAACAATTCGTTTGGCTCGTGGCGGCGCTAAAAAGCGTCCGTTCTATCAAGTAGTAGTGACCGACAGCCGTAATGCTCGTGACGGTCGTTTTATCGAACGTGTAGGCTTCTTTAACCCGATCGCATCTGGTCAAGCTGAAGCTCTGCGTTTAGACCTGGACCGTATCGAACATTGGGTCGGCCTGGGTGCTACCGTTTCTGATCGCGTATCTGCGCTGATCAAAGACGCTAAGAAAGCAGCTTAATCTGTCGCGGTGGTGGTTATTATGAGCAAGCAACTCAATCCAGTGGTTCCCGATGAGCCGATTGTACTCGGTAAAATGGGTTCGACTTACGGCATTCGCGGTTGGCTCAGAGTATTTTCATCCACCGAGAACGCCGAAAGCATTTTCGATTACCAGCCGTGGTTTATCCAGCAGGCCGGTAAGTGGCAGCATGTCGAGTTGGAAGACTGGAAGCGCCACAGTCAGGATCTGATCATCAAAGTTAAAGGTGTTGATGATCGTGATGCCGCGAATCTACTGACTAATTGCGAAATTATCGTAGATTCAAAACAACTGCCCGCATTAGATGGGGATGATTACTACTGGAAAGACCTTATGGGCTGTCAGGTAGTAACAACCGCAGGTTACGAACTGGGGAAAATCATCGATATGATGGAAACCGGTTCTAACGATGTGATGGTCGTGAAGGCAAACCTGAAAGATGCATTCGGTATGAAGGAGCGGTTGGTCCCGTTTCTTCATGGGCAGGTTATCAAGAATGTCGATCTCACTGCTCAACGTGTTGAAGTAGATTGGGATCCTGGTTTTTGACCTCCGAATTAAACGGCAATGATGAGTGGAACAAAACAATGTGGATCGGTGTTATTAGCCTATTTCCAGAGATGTTCCGCGCAATAACCGATTACGGGGTGACTGGCCGGGCAGTAAAAAATGGCCTGCTGAGCGTGCAGTGTTGGAGTCCGCGTGACTTCACCTACGATCGGCATCGTACCGTGGATGACCGCCCTTATGGTGGTGGCCCGGGAATGTTGATGATGGTGCAACCGCTAAGGGAAGCCATTCATGCAGCAAAAGCAGCGGCAGGCGAGGGAGCAAAGGTGATTTATCTGTCACCTCAAGGGCGCAAACTGGACCAACAGGGCGTTTGCGAACTGGCGATGAACCCGAAAATGATTCTGGTTTGTGGCCGGTACGAAGGAGTGGATGAGCGCGTAATCAAAACCGAAATTGATGAAGAATGGTCAATCGGTGATTACGTTCTCAGTGGTGGTGAGCTACCAGCAATGACGTTGATCGATTCAGTCTCCCGACTTATTCCGGGTGTGCTGGGTCATCAAGCCTCAGCAGAGGAAGATTCTTTTTCTGATGGTTTGCTGGATTGCCCACACTACACTCGGCCTGAGGTGTTAGAAGGAATGGAAGTTCCGCCAGTATTACTGTCGGGCAACCATGCCGAGATTCGTCGCTGGCGCTTAAAGCAGTCGCTGGGCCGTACCTGGCTTAGAAGACCTGAACTTCTAGAAAGCCTAGCTCTGACTGACGAGCAAATGGTGTTGCTGGCTGAGTTCCAACGGGAACATAAGCCCTGAGCAACAGAACTATGAAAGGAACATTGCACTCAGTGCCAATTTTCCTGATATATCAGTTTACCTAGGGTAAGAGACTTATTATGAGCAATATTATCAAGCAAATCGAACAAGAGCAGATGAAACAGGACGTACCTGCGTTCCGTCCGGGTGATTCCGTGGAAGTTAAGGTATGGGTTGTTGAAGGTGCTAAAAAGCGTCTGCAGGCATTCGAGGGCGTGGTTATCGCTATTCGTAACCGCGGTCTGCATTCTGCGTTCACCGTTCGTAAAATTTCCAACGGCGAAGGTGTTGAGCGTGTATTCCAAACTCACTCCCCAGTAATCGACAGCATTACTGTGAAACGTCGTGGTGCCGTTCGTCAAGCGAAACTGTACTATCTGCGTGAGCGTACTGGTAAGTCTGCTCGTATCAAAGAGCGTCTTAACCGCGTTAACTAAGGTATAGCTCAGGCTTCATCCAAAAGTTAATAGTGATAAAGGGGTTAGCCATATGCTAACCCCTTTTTTATTGACTTTATCGCGAGACCGCGAGCGCTATTGCGCGATAAATAGTTGTGGGATAGGGAAGAAACGAGAGGGAACTAGCGTGGCATGACACCACGCTAAAATTGATTTTGAGTAATATAGATTTTGAGCTAATTACAGGCCGTAGACCAATGTGACAGACGTTGTGGTGTCAGTGTTTTTTGGCGCACTGGCAGGGGGCTTGGTGTTGTAGGTCACGATATAAGCTAAGCGCAGCGCGAAGCTTTTATTGATGGCGACATTCAACGCGGTCTCTGAGTTTAGCGTCGTTTCTTCGTTCGCTAATGCTGAAACCCCTTCACTGAATACTGTGTTATCCGTTAACTGATAAGTATAGTTTGCACCGCCATAAGCCAATGCTTTAGTCGCGCGTCCACCTTCGTAAAATTCATCATGGCGAACACCCGGACCAAATTCCACTCGCAGGTTATGCAGTGGCGTGGTCATGATCTGGCGACCATAACCTGTGGTCAATACAGAGCGGGAATCAAAACCGTTATAACGATCATTTAACCAACTCGCTTGGCCAAATAAATAATTGCTATCAGTCAGATTATAACGAGTACGTGCACCTAGCTGATAACGTTCAGAGGAACGCTGATCATTCGCACTGGTGTTACGTGCTGCTCCCCATAAGCTATAGGCCGTATTGGGCTGGAACCACGTTAATGTTGAGTTAGCGGTCAGTGTTGAGTTAGTCGTATTTCCTGACTGAGCGGTATAACCTGCCTCAACTGTCCCATCGAAGCTCTTTTTGGCTGTGGCTGGATCGTCTAAGGCAGTGAAGACAGTCGCGTCAGCAAGTACAGAAAGGCTGACGAGAGATAAAGCGAGTGTGCTGATATGGAACGGCAACGCCCTGGTATGACGCGAAGAAAACATAATAAGTCCATGGTGAAAAAAATGATGTTTGTGATGCGGCCCGCATTGTAGCAGTTGTGATCCAACTTATTCAGAAGATATTTCAGATTGAATAATTAATTATAATAAGGTGGTTTTAATGACGAGTTCATTCTTAAAATTTAGTAAAAAGCACAATGTAGAGTTTTGAATGAGCTTATTGACGCCATTAAAATAGCGCCTCTGCTGGTTGGGATTTTTCTGCCATATAAATAAAGAGACCAGAAATATTAACTGGTCTCTTTGCACATCATCAGTAAAAACTTTATGTCGTGATTACATAAAAGTCGTGACTAACAAGTAACCGGTGATACATGAGCAGATAACACCGATAAGCCCTGGAATGATGAAGCTATGGTTAATAATGAATTTACCAATCTTAGTCGTACCGGAGCGGTCAAAACCGATACAAGCCAGATCACTTGGGTAGGTTGGAAGCACAAAGTACCCATATGCAGCAGGGAAGAATGCGATCAGCATTTTAGGCTCCACTCCGAGTTGCAAACCCATTGGTGCGATTGCTGCTAGCGCTGCAGCCTGGCTATTCACAAGTTTGGAAACGAGGAAGAGAACAATGGCGTAGGTCCATGGTTGGCTTTTTACCACATCTTCCAATACTAACTTCAAATCTCCCATATGAGCTTGGAAGAAGGTATCACTCATCCAGGCAACACCGAATACTGAGAAGATGGCGACCATACCGGCTTTGAACACCGCACCGTTAGAAATATCGCTAGGTTTTACTTTACAGCCAATAAGAATCACTGCACCGGCAATCAGCATCATCATCTGAATAACCAGATTCATCGACAGTGCTTGCATCTTACCTTTAACTTCAAAGGCAGGACGTAGGTCAGCAAAGGCACCTAGCATCACCACGATGGCAATCGCGACGAAGAATATCCAAGTAGACCAATAAGCTTGCTTCGGAAAAACTTGGTTTAAAAGTGTATCTGTGGAGCCGTAAATGAAGGCGCGTTGCTCTGGATCTTTGATTTTCTCTTGAAAATCGGGATCTTTATCCAGATCTTTACCGCGGCGTAAGCTCCACAGTGCCGCCATCAATACACCAACTAATGAAGCAGGGACTGATACCGCTAGAATTTCCAAAATGCTATACGCATGACCGATACCGTGATTGGCCCCTATAATTGATACCAATGACACCACTGCGACCGAAACGGGAGAAGCCGTAATAGCCATTTGTGAAGCAACAGAGGCAACAGCCATTGGCCGCTCTGGCCGAATACCTTTCTTAATCGCAATATCTGAAATAATAGGGAACATGGTATAAACAACATGCCCTGTACCGCATAAGAAGGTTAATGACCAGGTTGTGAATGGAGCTAGCAGCGTAATATGCTGAGGATGACGACGTAATAATCGCTCAGCAAATTGCATCATGACATTTAATCCACCCGCAGTTTGTAATACAGACGCACAGCCAATGACAGCTAATATTGTCAGCATCACATCAACAGGGGGTTTACCGGGTTCCAGGCCAAAAATAAAGGTTAGAATAAATAAGCCGATGCCGCTTATTAACCCCAACCCCATACCGCCATAGCGTGTACCCACCAATAAGCATAGAATTATAATTATAAATTGTAGTGTTATCATAATATTACCTTGCTTCCAACATGAATAGAATTCGGTTGTGTATTCACTGGTTTTAAGCAATGAGTAAGGCTCTTACTTCATTTTCTCTATCAGAGCACAGATCGCATTGATTAAAACTTGGTTAATATCAAGGGAGTATTGTTTAGTTATGTAATTAATTAAATCTGCGACCTGTCTCTATTTTTATGTCAGACCAGACTTTTCTAATTAATTAAAGTGGCACTAATTGTGTGGATTAGAATATAAAGATGGGTTGTAAAAGTAATGTATTAATATTGTTTTAAATTAATGAATGAAATAATTATCTGATAACGTCTACTGACTTTACTTTCTCTGTTCTCGTTTTTATGCACCATTCATTCATCTTATCTAAATTGAGTACTCTCTATTTCAGCCTTCTTCCCTAGGCAGGCCGATATGATGATCAATTAACAGATTCATCGAAGCAAGATTGAGTTTGTTGGACGTAGAAAGTTATTCAACTAATCCCTAATTTTTCCTTCAGGGATTTCAAGTAGCGGCGACTGACAGGAATGTGCCTACCGCTGCGGGTAATGACTTCGGCAGCGCCATTGTCCATAAGCTGAATCTCCCCCAATTGCTCGGTATTGACCATATATTGCCGATGACAGCGGATAAACGGGGTTTTCTCTTCCAAAGTTTTCAGTGATAGCTGGGTATAGCCTGATTGTATCGTCCCAACAACATGTACCCCACTAAGCTCAGAACTGAGATATTCCACTTCTTCAATCTTCAGCAAAAAAATACGGTTATGCCCAGAGCAGGGAATATGCCGAAGCATGGGTTCGGTGATTTTATGTAAATTATTATTTACACTCATGCCGCGTCTTAAACGATTCAACGTTTTTACTAGGCGTTGATGATCGAGTGGTTTTAGCAGATAGTCAAAAGCATGCTCTTCAAAAGCTCGGATGGCATATTCATCATAAGCAGTCACGAAAACAATGTGCGGCATACTTTCAGGGTTTAGCATTGATGCCAATTCCAAGCCATTAATTCTGGGCATTTGGATGTCGAGAAATACCACATCAGGTTGCAGGCGCTGGATAGCGGGGATAGCTTCTAATGCGTTGCTGCATTCGGCGACGATCTCAATATCTTGTTCTTCAATCAATCTTTCGCGTAAATCTTCACGCGCGGGTTGTTCATCGTCGACGATGATGACTCTTAACATACAGCCTCCACAAATTTCCCGCATCTTATCATGGTGTCAAAAGGACAATGGGACCATCTGCAGAAACTGCGACTCACCGCAAAAGTCGCGTTGAAAGAGTCTGTAAAATTAGCGGTAATTATTTATTTACACATATGGATTGAAAACTTTACACACCATGGTATTGTGGTGACCTCAAACCGATATACACGCTAAACTAGCATCCGCTAAACAGAGACAGGTAAAGAATATGATCATGCAAAAAGATGCGCTCAATAATGTCCATATCAGTGCCGAACAAATACTGATAACTCCGGAAGAACTGAAAAATCAGTTCCCTTTGAGCGACGATGATCAGTATGCGATTGCCAACGCCCGCAAAACCATTGCTGATATTGTTCAGGGTAAAGATTCACGCTTATTAGTCGTGTGTGGCCCGTGTTCGATCCACGATGTGGATGCTGCTTTGGACTATGCGCGTAGCTTGAAAAAACTCTCTGCCGAATTGAGTGATAGCCTGTATATCGTCATGCGCGTTTATTTCGAAAAACCAAGAACGACAGTCGGTTGGAAAGGGCTAATTAACGATCCTGCTATGGATGGTTCTTTCGATGTCGAAGCTGGGTTACATATTGCTCGCCGGTTACTGCTTGATTTAGTGGGAATGGGGTTGCCATTGGCAACTGAGGCATTGGACCCTAACAGCCCGCAATACTTAGGTGACCTGTTCAGTTGGTCTGCAATTGGTGCCCGTACCACTGAGTCACAAACCCACCGTGAAATGGCTTCAGGTTTGTCTATGCCCGTTGGTTTTAAAAACGGGACCGATGGCAGCTTAGGCACGGCAATCAATGCAATGCGTGCAGCGGCTATGCCACACCGCTTTATGGGGATTAACCAATCAGGGCAAGTTTGTCTATTGCAAACTCAGGGCAACCCGCACGGCCATGTCATTTTACGTGGCGGCAAAACGCCTAACTACAGTGCACAAGATGTCGCTCAGTGTGAAAAACAGATGCAGGATGCGGGACTCATTCCATCCTTAATGATAGATTGCAGCCATGGTAATTCGAATAAAGACTATCGCCGTCAGGTTGCGGTCGCTGAATCTGTGGTTGAGCAGATCAAAGCGGGCAATCGTTCTATCACGGGTGTGATGCTGGAAAGTAACATCCATGAAGGTAATCAATCTTCTGAGCAACCTCGTGCTGCGATGCACTACGGTGTTTCAGTGACCGATGCTTGTATTAACTGGGAAAGCACCGAAACGCTGTTACGGAGCATGCACCAGGAATTACGTTCAGCGCTGGCGGCCCGGACTGTAGAGGAATAGTAAGTATGGTGGCTGAACTGACCGCTTTGCGCGATCAAATTGATGAAGTGGATAAAGCACTGTTGGATTTGCTGGCTAAGCGCCTGCATTTGGTTGCTGAAGTCGGTGAAGTTAAGAGCCGCTATGGCTTGCCTATTTATGTGCCAGACCGTGAGGCGGCGATGTTGACCTCACGTCGACAGGAAGCTGAGGCTTTAGGCGTACCACCTGATTTGATAGAAGACGTATTGCGTCGGATAATGCGAGAGTCTTATACCAGCGAAAATGACAAAGGTTTTAAAACCTTATGTCCTAATTTGCGACCTGTCGTCATTATTGGTGGGCACGGGCAGATGGGGCGCTTGTTCACTCGGATGCTGAATTTGTCGGGCTATCAGGTGAAGACGCTGGAACAGCAAGATTGGCCACAGGCTGAGTCGATTCTGGCAGATGCTGGAATGGTGATTGTCAGTGTGCCCATTCATACCACTGAAGAAGTGATCGGCCGGTTACCTAAATTGCCATCAGATTGTATTTTATTGGATCTGGCTTCCGTGAAAAATAAGCCGCTGCAAGCCATGTTGGCAGCCCATGACGGGCCTGTTGTGGGCTTGCATCCGATGTTTGGCCCGGATGTTGGCAGCTTGGCGAAGCAAGTCGTGGTGTATTGCGATGGTCGTGACCCGCAAGCTTATCAGTGGTTGCTAGAGCAATTGCAGGTATGGGGGGCGAGATTACACCGCATTAGTGCCGTCGAACATGACCAGAACATGGCATTTATTCAGGCATTGCGCCACTTTGCGACCTTTGCATACGGTCTGCATCTGGCAGAAGAAAACGTGCAGTTAGAGCAGTTGCTGGCTCTGTCTTCACCCATTTACCGTTTGGAGCTGGCGATGGTAGGGCGTTTGTTTGCGCAGGATCCTCAGCTTTACGCTGACATTATTATGTCATCCGAAGATAATTTGGCGTTGATTAAGCGTTACTATAAGCGCTTTGGAGAAGCAATTACCTTGCTAGAACAAAGTGATAAAAAGGCCTTTGTCAAAAGCTTCCAAAAAGTTGAACACTGGTTTGGTGACTATGCAGAGCGTTTCTTAGTCGAGAGCCGTTCATTACTGCGTCAGGCTAACGATAACCGCCAGTAATTGATATCAGTGAGTTGTTCGGCGAGTTTAATGAGTCATCCCAAAAGTGTTGGGATGACTTTTTTGCATTTTAGTTTGGATTTACCGGCACGACGTTTTCGCTTGGGTAGCAGCCTAATACTTTTAGTGAGCGAGTCATCGGCGTCAGATTAGCCAATGCTTTTTGCATGGCTTCAGAACGTAAATTCGCCTGTACATCGATATAAAACATCTCTTCCCACGGATTGCCATTGATTGGCCGAGACTCCAATTTTGTCATAATGATGCCATGATCCCTCAGCACCAATAGCGCTTCAACCAATGCACCTGATTGCTGGCCTGTGGCCATAATTAGGGTTGTTTTGGCTGGAATCTGCTCAGAGACATCAATGGATTTACGAGCAAGAACAATGAAGCGGGTGATGTTTTGTTGCTGATTTGCCAGATTATGTTCCAGTACCTGCAAGTCATAAAGTGCTCCGCCAGCCTCACTGCCCAATGCAGCCGCTGTTGGGGAATTCAGTTGTGCCACCTTTTCCATCGCTGCCGCAGTACTCTCGCAATACTCAATTTTCCAATGAGGGAAGCGATTGATAAATTGGCTACATTGCTGGAAGGGCTGTGGATGACTGTAAACAGTTTCGATTTTGTCTAGGTCGGTATCGGTTGCTACCAGTACGCAGTGGTCAATAGGAATAGTGATTTCACCGACGATGGACAGGCTAGTGTGTTGCAGTAAATCATATACGTCATTAATCGAACCGGAACTGGTGTTCTCTATCGGCAAAACAGCGTAATCAGCTTGCCCAGTCTCAACGTGGGTAAAAATATCTTGGAATTTATGGCAACCGCACTCAATCAACTGCTCGAAATGCCGTGCTGCATACTGACGGGCCGCTAGATGGGAATAAGAGCCTTTTGGGCCAAGAAAAGCGATACGGGCAGAATGCAGTGTGGTTTGATTAAGTTGATGTTGCAACAATGCCTGCTGCGTCAATACAGAGTCTTCAATAATCAGTTGGAACAAGCGTGTAACATAGAATCCATCTAGATCATATGGTTTTGCCGCTTTTACCAGCGCTTCTAGCAAGTCACGTTCACGCTCTTTATCGCGAATCGGGCGATGGTGGAGTTGCTTCGCTTTAGCAACATCCACGGCTAATTCTCGCCGTTCAGCCAGCAATGCCAGCAATTTTAAATCGAGTGCGCTGATGCGTTCACGTAGCACCAGTAACGGATTATCGCTCATAGGGTTTGCCTTCTATCATCCTGAAAGTTATTTGCAAAATCGGTATAAAAAAAGCCCCCCGTTTTGGGAGGCTTTGTTGTTCGTCTTCGCATTCTTTATCACACGACGAAACGCCTCCCAATCAGGGGAAGGTAAAAAAGAATGCGAAGAAAAACACTTTATTGATCATCGTTATTGGCGACCTGTTTTGATATGGGTAGTTAATAGATTGCCTCTAAACTAACCGCGAGCCTGAATTGCTGTCAATAAAAAACGCGCCCGAAAGCGCGTTAGATCCGAAATAAGATGGAATGGCTGGACTATTGCTCTTGTTCCGATTCTTCTTCCTCTGCATCGACTGACGCCAGATTAGTCTCTTTAACACTGTTTGCCGCGCGACGAGCTTCACCTTTGTGTTGAACTTTATTTAATTGACGTTCTAGTTTAGTGATTAGTTCGTTAATTGCAGCATACATATCATCATGCTTGGCACTGGCAACCAAGGGGCCCATCGGTGTACTGATAGTTGCATCGGCAACGAATCCCTGTGGATCTTTGGACAGTACAATATGCGGGTTTATCAACTGGGCCTGCCATTTATCCAGTTTGGTGAGACGGTCTTCAACATGTTTACGAATTGCTGGGGTGATATCCATTTGCTTACTGGTAATGTTGACTGTCATATGGCTTACCTCTCTGTCTACTCCGTCTTGGATAACTTCAGCATACCCCGCTTTTTCCTAAAATGTATGATCAAGGTCACTTTTTTTTGTCACTTTTTGCAAAGGTCATGGGAACTGTGAGTTAGCGTCAGAAATAGGGGGGAGGGGCTTGAATCATTGATTACAATGTCGCATTATCGATAAGTTATATTGCCTGAATATAGATAAAAAAGACGCTATTTTTCTGTTTTGGCTATGGTGTCAGTGCATCCGTTTGATGTCTCCCATCCCCTTATTTTCTACTCGCAATAGCCCAAATTGAAAACGGCAGCCTAGGCTGCCGTTTGGTATCTTAACTATCCAAATCACAAGTCATTCAAATGGTTTGTGATTTAGATAAGTTGTGATCTAGATAATATCAAGCTGGGTTCGCCGCAATTATCTTGGCCACTTTGTCGGCTTCAGCATTGAGCTGTAGCTGCTTATAAGCATTTTCCATCAACGGCAACGCATCACGTGTTGCTTGAGTATCAGGATAATCTCTCAACATTTGCTCTACGCGATTAACTACCGCGACGTAAGCGCCCCGTTTAGTGTAATATTGCGCCACGGCCAGTTCATGCTTGGCCAGACGATTTTTCAGGAACACCAAGCGTTTTTGCGCATCGGTTGCATACTGGCTGTTCGGATAGCTTTGAATCAACTGGTTAAAATCGCGGAATGCGGCTTTAGCATGTTGTGGATCGCGATCTGAACGGTCAATCCCGAAGAAGCCTTGTAATGCGCTGTCATCCAGAGCCATGTCAGTCAAACCACGCATATATAATACGTAATCGATGTTAGGATGTGTGGGATTCAGGCGCATAAAGCGATCAATTGAGGCTTGAGCCAACGGCAGATCAGCAGATTTATAATAGGCATAAATTAAATCAAGCTGAACCTGTTGGGAGTAAGGCCCGAAAGGATAGCGGTTATCTAACGCTTCTAGTTGCGTAATGGCTCCCTTAAAGTTACCGTCCTGCAGTTTTTGCTGAGCGGTAGCATAGAGCTCAGAAGGTGGGTTATCGGGAACCACATCCTTGTTACTGGAGCAACCGGTCAGCACCAGGCTCAACGTGGCGGCAGCCACCAGATATTTCATACGCGTCATGACGTTTTGATTATCCTCGAAGTGTTATTCCGGGAGACTGTCCGTTAAGCTCCCGACAAAGATCTAGATACAATAGCACATTATATTAAACGGCATCGCCGTCAAAACCCAACGTTAACGAACAAGAAGCTGCATATGGCACAACAAGTACAACTCAGCGCAACGGTGGCCGAATCACAACTCGGTCAACGGTTAGATCAGGCTTTGGCCGAATTGTTCCCTGATTATTCAAGATCTCGCATAAAAGAGTGGATTTTGGAAAACAAGGTCACAGTCGACGGTAAAACAATTAATAAGCCTAAAGAAAAAGTGTTGGGTGGTGAGCTCGTCGCAATTGACGCGCAAATTGAGGAAGATGCCCGCTGGGCGCCCCAAGAAATCCCACTGGATATTGTCTATGAAGATAGCGATATTTTGGTGATTAATAAACCCCGCGGTTTAGTGGTTCATCCCGGAGCAGGTAATCCGGATGGAACTGTCTTGAATGCGTTGCTCTATTATTATCCAGAAATCGTTGATGTTCCTCGGGCGGGTATCGTCCATCGTCTGGATAAAGATACGACTGGCTTGATGGTGGTAGCGAAAACAGTTCCTGCGCAAACCCGTTTGGTTGAAGCATTGCAAGCACGCGAAATCACGCGTGAATATGAAGCTGTGGCTATCGGTAATATGACGGCAGGTGGGCGAGTTGACGAGCCTATTTCACGTCACTCCACCAAACGAACTCATATGGCTGTGCATCCAATGGGTAAGCCAGCGACGACCCATTATCGCATCATGGAGCATTTCCGTGCCCATACCCGTTTACGCCTGCGCTTAGAAACGGGTCGTACGCACCAGATTCGCGTTCATATGTCCCATATAAACCATCCGCTAGTCGGTGATCAGCTATATGGTGGCCGCCCTCGTCCACCAAGAGGGGCTTCTGACGACTTTATCGCGATTTTACGCGGTTTTGATCGCCAAGCGCTGCATGCAACCATGCTGCGTTTGTATCATCCAATCAGTGGCATTCAAATGGAATGGCATGCTGCATTACCAGACGATATGGTTGAGCTGATTAACGCGCTGAAAGCCGATACTTTGGAATTTAAAGATCAAATGGATTGGTAATGAACGAGCTGATACTCCCCAACTGGCCGATGCCTGCAGGCGTGAAGGCATGTAGCACGACACGTCATGGTGGTATCAGCACCCCGCCTTATGATTCATTAAATCTCGGCACCCATGTGGGCGATGTCACTGCAAGTGTGATCGCCAATCGCCAGCGTTTAGTTGCGCTGGCGGGCTTACCGCAAATGCCTGTGTGGCTAGAGCAGGTACATGGCACTCGTGTCTTGCATCTGGACGGCGAAGTTACCCCTGATGTACGGGCCGATGCGGTTTATAGCCGTGTCGCTGGGCAAGTGTGTGCTGTCATGACAGCCGATTGTCTGCCGGTGCTATTTTGCTCTCTAAAGGGTGATGAAGTTGCGGCTGCCCATGCGGGGTGGCGTGGTCTATGTGCTGGCGTCCTTGAACAGACGCTTGCGCAGTTTAATGTGGCACCTGCTTCTATTATGGCCTGGTTAGGCCCAGCTATTGGCCCACAACAGTTCGAAGTGGGTGAAGATGTAAAACAAGCATTTAGTGATATCGATACTCAAGCCGCTTCAGCTTTTATCCCTTCCGGTTCCAAATATCTTGCGGATATTTATTCATTGGCTCGCATGCGCCTACAGGCTGCGGGTATTCATGCTATTTATGGTGGTGATCACTGTACAGTGACTGAAAAACAGCAATTTTTCTCTTATCGGCGAGATGGGATGACTGGACGTATGGCAAGTTTAGTCTGGCTGATATAACCTACTGAATTAGGACGATCCGCAGGCGCATAACGAATTACTTTAAATATAGTGTCAAAATAACCTTGAAAATTTGAGGTATGACCTCATCTAATCTCCAGTAGCAATTTTGACCAATATTGGAGGTGTTATGCGTCTGGATCGTCTTACCAGTAAATTCCAGCTTGCCCTCGCCGATGCACAATCTTTAGCGCTTGGGCGCGATAATCAATTCATTGAACCATTACATTTGATGAGCGCATTGCTCAATCAGGATGGGGGTACGGTTCGCCCATTACTGGCCTCGGCGGGGATTAATGTTGCTAATTTACGTAGCGATATTGAGCAAGCCTTAGGCCGTCTTCCACAAGTTGAGGGGACCGGCGGTGATGTTCAACCATCAAACGAGCTGGTACGAGTACTCAACCTTTGTGACAAATTAGCGCAAAAACGCGCAGATAAATTTATCTCTTCAGAGCTGTTCGTTCTGGCAGTGCTGGAAGATCGTGGCACTTTAACTGATATGTTAAAGGCTGCGGGGGCAACAACTAATAATATAGATAAGGCAATTGAAAATATGCGTGGTGGTGACAAAGTCGATGACCAAGGGGCTGAAGATCAGCGTCAGGCATTGAAAAAATTCACTATCGACCTGACTGAGCGTGCGGAGCAAGGCAAGCTCGATCCGGTCATTGGCCGTGATGAAGAAATTCGTCGTACTATTCAAGTCTTACAGCGCCGTACCAAAAATAACCCCGTGTTAATTGGTGAACCCGGTGTCGGTAAAACGGCTATCGTTGAAGGTCTGGCGCAACGTATCGTTAATGGTGAAGTGCCTGAAGGTTTGAAACATAAACGTGTCCTTTCCCTTGATATGGGTGCACTGATCGCTGGTGCGAAATATCGTGGTGAATTTGAAGAGCGTTTGAAAGGTGTACTGAACGATTTATCGAAACAAGAAGGTAGCGTCATCTTGTTCATTGATGAGTTGCATACCATGGTCGGCGCTGGGAAAGGTGACGGGGCAATGGATGCCGGTAACATGCTGAAACCAGCGTTAGCACGCGGAGAACTGCACTGCGTAGGGGCAACAACACTTGATGAATATCGTCAGTATATAGAAAAGGATGCGGCGCTTGAGCGGCGTTTCCAGAAAGTTTACGTTGCAGAACCTAGTGTTGAAGACACGATTGCTATTTTGCGTGGGTTGAAAGAGCGATATGAACTGCATCACCATGTGCAGATCACTGACCCAGCAATTGTTGCCGCGGCAACATTGTCACACCGCTATATTGCGGATCGTCAGTTGCCGGATAAAGCTATCGACCTTATTGATGAAGCGGGTTCTAGCATCCGCATGCAGATGGATTCAAAACCAGAATCCTTGGACCGATTGGAACGCCGGATTATCCAGTTGAAATTGGAACAGCAGGCGCTGAAGAAAGAGTCCGATGATGCCAGTAAAAAACGTCTGGAAATGCTCAATACGGAATTAGAGCAGAAAGAGCGTGAATATTCTGAGTTAGAAGAAGAGTGGAAAGCAGAAAAAGCCTCACTCACTGGGACCCAGAATATCAAAACAGAACTAGAACAAGCCAAAATCACATTAGAACAGGCTCGTCGTGTCGGTGATTTGGCGCAAATGTCAGAGCTTCAGTACGGTAAAATTCCTGAGTTGGAAAAACAGCTTGCAGCGGCAACTGCGCTGGAAGGGAAAACCATGAAGCTGTTGCGTAATCGCGTCACCGAGGTGGAGATTGCGGATGTTCTGGCGCGCTGGACCGGTATTCCTGTGTCTCGCATGTTGGAAAGTGAGCGGGATAAGCTGCTGCGTATGGAACAAGATCTCCATAAGCGAGTCATCGGGCAGGATGAAGCGGTTGAAGCAGTATCCAATGCTATCCGCCGTAGTCGTGCTGGTTTGTCAGATCCGAATCGCCCAATTGGCTCCTTCTTATTCTTAGGGCCGACTGGGGTAGGTAAAACCGAACTGTGTAAAGCGCTGGCCACATTCTTGTTCGACAGCGACGATGCCATGGTGCGTATTGATATGTCCGAGTTTATGGAGAAACACTCTGTCTCTCGGCTGGTGGGTGCACCTCCAGGCTATGTTGGCTATGAAGAAGGTGGATATCTGACAGAAGCAGTACGTCGTCGTCCTTATTCTGTGATTTTATTAGATGAAGTGGAAAAAGCGCATCCAGATGTTTTCAACATACTCTTGCAGGTGTTGGATGATGGGCGTTTGACTGACGGGCAGGGTCGAACAGTCGACTTCCGCAATACGGTTGTCATCATGACATCTAACCTAGGGTCAGATTTGATTCAGGAACGTTTCGGCGAAAGAAATTATACCGAAATGAAAGATATGGTGATGGAGGTCGTCAGCCATCATTTCCGTCCTGAATTCATTAACCGTATTGATGAGGTTGTTGTATTCCATCCGTTAGGCCGAGCACATTTGGCGGCTATCGCCAATATCCAACTGGAGCGGCTGTATAAACGGTTGGAGGAGCGTGGCTACCAAGTCACTATTACTCAGCCTGCATTAGAGTTCTTGGGCGAAGCTGGTTTCGACCCTGTGTATGGTGCGCGGCCATTGAAACGCGCTATCCAGCAGGAAATCGAGAACCCGCTGTCACAACAGATACTTTCTGGCAAGTTGATACCAGGTGTACCTGTGATTTTGGATGTAGAGAATGGGCATATTACTGCCAAACAGTAATGCTTAAAACAAGAAGGGGCGAGAAATCGCCCCTTCTTGTTTTATATTTCGCCATTAATGATGTTTTTGCTGAATTAGTGAGCGGTTGAAAAGTTTTTTGAAATTAGGGGTTGCAGCCTGTCAGGAACTCCCTATAATGCGCCTCCACTGACCGGGAACAACGAAATAGACTTCGCCGGGTTAGGAAGAGAAAAGAATTAGTTTGAGTTCGAAAGAAAGCAAATAGGACCTTGACTCTTCAGCGGGAAAGCGTATTATCTGCCTCCCGCGTTACCGTCAGATTGACCGCAAGGTTAACAGGTAACGAACGCTCTTTAACAATTTATCAGACAATCTGTGTGGGCACTCGCAAGACGATATCGAAGCCTGTTTCGGCAGGCAGAAGCAATATCAAAGTCTTGAAGAGTGACCAAAGCAGTAAACATTTGAACCTCGGTTCGAATGCATATTTGCAGAAAGTAATCTTTGAGCATCGCTACTTCGGTAGCAAATCAAACAAATCTTAAATTGAAGAGTTTGATCATGGCTCAGATTGAACGCTGGCGGCAGGCCTAACACATGCAAGTCGAGCGGCAGCGGAAAGTAGCTTGCTACTTTGCCGGCGAGCGGCGGACGGGTGAGTAATGTCTGGGGATCTGCCTGATGGAGGGGGATAACTACTGGAAACGGTAGCTAATACCGCATGACCTCGAAAGAGCAAAGTGGGGGACCTTCGGGCCTCACGCCATCGGATGAACCCAGATGGGATTAGCTAGTAGGTGGGGTAATGGCTCACCTAGGCGACGATCCCTAGCTGGTCTGAGAGGATGACCAGCCACACTGGAACTGAGACACGGTCCAGACTCCTACGGGAGGCAGCAGTGGGGAATATTGCACAATGGGCGCAAGCCTGATGCAGCCATGCCGCGTGTGTGAAGAAGGCCTTCGGGTTGTAAAGCACTTTCAGCGAGGAGGAAGGC
Organism: Yersinia massiliensis; assembly: GCF_003048255.1. NCBI lineage: Bacteria > Pseudomonadati > Pseudomonadota > Gammaproteobacteria > Enterobacterales > Yersiniaceae > Yersinia > Yersinia massiliensis. The sequence continues at coordinate 3,746,267 of NZ_CP028487.1, read as the reverse complement.
ATTGTGGTTAATAACCGCAGTGATTGACGTTACTCGCAGAAGAAGCACCGGCTAACTCCGTGCCAGCAGCCGCGGTAATACGGAGGGTGCAAGCGTTAATCGGAATTACTGGGCGTAAAGCGCACGCAGGCGGTTTGTTAAGTCAGATGTGAAATCCCCGCGCTTAACGTGGGAACTGCATTTGAAACTGGCAAGCTAGAGTCTTGTAGAGGGGGGTAGAATTCCAGGTGTAGCGGTGAAATGCGTAGAGATCTGGAGGAATACCGGTGGCGAAGGCGGCCCCCTGGACAAAGACTGACGCTCAGGTGCGAAAGCGTGGGGAGCAAACAGGATTAGATACCCTGGTAGTCCACGCTGTAAACGATGTCGACTTGGAGGTTGTGCCCTTGAGGCGTGGCTTCCGGAGCTAACGCGTTAAGTCGACCGCCTGGGGAGTACGGCCGCAAGGTTAAAACTCAAATGAATTGACGGGGGCCCGCACAAGCGGTGGAGCATGTGGTTTAATTCGATGCAACGCGAAGAACCTTACCTACTCTTGACATCCACAGAACTTAGCAGAGATGCTTCGGTGCCTTCGGGAACTGTGAGACAGGTGCTGCATGGCTGTCGTCAGCTCGTGTTGTGAAATGTTGGGTTAAGTCCCGCAACGAGCGCAACCCTTATCCTTTGTTGCCAGCACGTAATGGTGGGAACTCAAGGGAGACTGCCGGTGACAAACCGGAGGAAGGTGGGGATGACGTCAAGTCATCATGGCCCTTACGAGTAGGGCTACACACGTGCTACAATGGCAGATACAAAGTGAAGCGAACTCGCGAGAGCAAGCGGACCACATAAAGTCTGTCGTAGTCCGGATTGGAGTCTGCAACTCGACTCCATGAAGTCGGAATCGCTAGTAATCGTAGATCAGAATGCTACGGTGAATACGTTCCCGGGCCTTGTACACACCGCCCGTCACACCATGGGAGTGGGTTGCAAAAGAAGTAGGTAGCTTAACCTTCGGGAGGGCGCTTACCACTTTGTGATTCATGACTGGGGTGAAGTCGTAACAAGGTAACCGTAGGGGAACCTGCGGTTGGATCACCTCCTTACCTCACGATACGCATTGCGTAGTGTCCACACAGATTGTCTGATGAATGTAATAGAGCAAAGCACCTGTTGATGTCGTGAGTTTCGACTCATGCTGATGCGAAACGGTTAGATTTCGGTTTAATCGGTATTTTCGTGTCCCCATCGTCTAGAGGCCTAGGACACTGCCCTTTCACGGCTGTAACAGGGGTTCGAATCCCCTTGGGGACGCCAATCCGATAATGTGTGAAAGACATTATCACCGGTTCTGCGAAACCGAAAATATCTTAAAGATGACTTTCACAAGTCGTGTTTAAGCTATTGCTCTTTAACAATCTGGAACAAGCTGAAAATTGAAACCATACAGCTGAACATTATCTCACCGTAGAAGTATCGGGATAATCAGTAACCTGTATGAGAGTCTCTCAATAATCACAGCATGAAGGTCTTTATCTTCAGGATAAAACATCTTTGGGTTGTGAGGTTAAGCGACTAAGCGTACACGGTGGATGCCTAGGCAGTCAGAGGCGATGAAGGGCGTGCTAATCTGCGAAAAGCGTCGGTAAGCTGATATGAAGCGTAATAACCGACGATACCCGAATGGGGAAACCCAGTGCAATTCGTTGCACTATCGTTAGATGAATACATAGTCTAACGAGGCGAACCGGGGGAACTGAAACATCTAAGTACCCCGAGGAAAAGAAATCAACCGAGATTCCCCCAGTAGCGGCGAGCGAACGGGGAGGAGCCCAGAGTCTGAATCAAGTGGTGTGTTAGTGGAAGCGTCTGGAAAGTCGCACGGTACAGGGTGATAGTCCCGTACACCAAAACACACTGCTTGTGAACTCGATGAGTAGGGCGGGACACGTGACATCCTGTCTGAATATGGGGGGACCATCCTCCAAGGCTAAATACTCCTGACTGACCGATAGTGAACCAGTACCGTGAGGGAAAGGCGAAAAGAACCCCGGCGAGGGGAGTGAAATAGAACCTGAAACCGTGTACGTACAAGCAGTGGGAGCACCTTCGTGGTGTGACTGCGTACCTTTTGTATAATGGGTCAGCGACTTATATTTTGTAGCAAGGTTAACCGAATAGGGGAGCCGTAGGGAAACCGAGTCTTAACTGGGCGTCTAGTTGCAAGGTATAGACCCGAAACCCGGTGATCTAGCCATGGGCAGGTTGAAGGTTGGGTAACACTAACTGGAGGACCGAACCGACTAATGTTGAAAAATTAGCGGATGACTTGTGGCTGGGGGTGAAAGGCCAATCAAACCGGGAGATAGCTGGTTCTCCCCGAAAGCTATTTAGGTAGCGCCTCGTGAACTCATCTTCGGGGGTAGAGCACTGTTTCGGCTAGGGGGCCATCCCGGCTTACCAAACCGATGCAAACTCCGAATACCGAAGAATGTTATCACGGGAGACACACGGCGGGTGCTAACGTCCGTCGTGAAGAGGGAAACAACCCAGACCGCCAGCTAAGGTCCCAAAGTCATGGTTAAGTGGGAAACGATGTGGGAAGGCATAGACAGCCAGGATGTTGGCTTAGAAGCAGCCATCATTTAAAGAAAGCGTAATAGCTCACTGGTCGAGTCGGCCTGCGCGGAAGATGTAACGGGGCTAAACCATGCACCGAAGCTGCGGCAGCGACGCTTAGGCGTTGTTGGGTAGGGGAGCGTTCTGTAAGCCGTTGAAGGTGGTCTGTGAGGACTGCTGGAGGTATCAGAAGTGCGAATGCTGACATAAGTAACGATAATGCGGGTGAAAAACCCGCACGCCGGAAGACCAAGGGTTCCTGTCCAACGTTAATCGGGGCAGGGTGAGTCGACCCCTAAGGCGAGGCTGAAAAGCGTAGTCGATGGGAAACAGGTTAATATTCCTGTACTTGGTGTTACTGCGAAGGGGGGACGGAGAAGGCTAGGCTAGCCGGGCGACGGTTGTCCCGGTTTAAGCATGTAGGCGGAGTGACTTGGTAAATCCGGTTGCTTATCAACGCTGAGGTGTGATGACGATGCACTACGGTGCAGAAGTAGTTGATGCCATGCTTCCAGGAAAAGCCTCTAAGCATCAGGTAACATGAAATCGTACCCCAAACCGACACAGGTGGTCAGGTAGAGAATACTCAGGCGCTTGAGAGAACTCGGGTGAAGGAACTAGGCAAAATGGTGCCGTAACTTCGGGAGAAGGCACGCTGGCGCTAGGTGAAGAGACTTGCTCTCGGAGCTGAAGCCAGTCGCAGATACCAGCTGGCTGCAACTGTTTAATAAAAACACAGCACTGTGCAAACACGAAAGTGGACGTATACGGTGTGACGCCTGCCCGGTGCTGGAAGGTTAATTGATGGGGTCAGCCGCAAGGCGAAGCTCTTGATCGAAGCCCCAGTAAACGGCGGCCGTAACTATAACGGTCCTAAGGTAGCGAAATTCCTTGTCGGGTAAGTTCCGACCTGCACGAATGGCGTAATGATGGCCAGGCTGTCTCCACCCGAGACTCAGTGAAATTGAACTCGCTGTGAAGATGCAGTGTACCCGCGGCAAGACGGAAAGACCCCGTGAACCTTTACTATAGCTTGACACTGAACATTGAGCCTTGATGTGTAGGATAGGTGGGAGGCATCGAAGTGTGGACGCCAGTCTGCATGGAGCCAACCTTGAAATACCACCCTTTAATGTTTGATGTTCTAACTCGGCCCCATTATCTGGGGTGAGGACAGTGTCTGGTGGGTAGTTTGACTGGGGCGGTCTCCTCCCAAAGAGTAACGGAGGAGCACGAAGGTTAGCTAATCACGGTCGGACATCGTGAGGTTAGTGCAAAGGCATAAGCTAGCTTGACTGCGAGAGTGACGGCTCGAGCAGGTACGAAAGTAGGTCTTAGTGATCCGGTGGTTCTGAATGGAAGGGCCATCGCTCAACGGATAAAAGGTACTCCGGGGATAACAGGCTGATACCGCCCAAGAGTTCATATCGACGGCGGTGTTTGGCACCTCGATGTCGGCTCATCACATCCTGGGGCTGAAGTAGGTCCCAAGGGTATGGCTGTTCGCCATTTAAAGTGGTACGCGAGCTGGGTTTAGAACGTCGTGAGACAGTTCGGTCCCTATCTGCCGTGGGCGTTGGAAGATTGAGAGGGGCTGCTCCTAGTACGAGAGGACCGGAGTGGACGAATCACTGGTGTTCGGGTTGTCATGCCAATGGCATTGCCCGGTAGCTAAATTCGGAAGAGATAACCGCTGAAAGCATCTAAGCGGGAAACTTGCCTCGAGATGAGTCTTCCCTGGGGCTTTAAGCCCCCTGAAGGAACGTTAAAGACGATGACGTTGATAGGCTGGGTGTGTAAGTGCAGCGATGCATTGAGCTAACCAGTACTAATGATCCGTGAGGCTTAACCTTACAACACCAAAGGTGTTTTGGTGGTATTGAGAGATTTTCAGCGAAGTTCCGAGGTTGGGTTGACTGGCTGCGCGGAGAGAGCGTGTAGCGGGTTGATTGAAACAGAATTTGCCTGGCGGCCATAGCGCGGTGGTCCCACCTGATCCCATGCCGAACTCAGAAGTGAAACGCCGTAGCGCCGATGGTAGTGTGGGGTCTCCCCATGCGAGAGTAGGACACTGCCAGGCATCAAACACGAGTTATCAGAGTGACATCTGGTAACTGACAAAATCGTCAGAGACGGTTTTGCACAGCGAGGAGCGCTGGCCCTGTAAAGGGTAAGTATCAGGAAGATACACGTAACAGAATCGGTGGAGCGGTAGTTCAGTTGGTTAGAATACCTGCCTGTCACGCAGGGGGTCGCGGGTTCGAGCCCCGTCCGTTCCGCCACTTATTGCAAAACCCCTGAATCGCAGATTCAGGGGTTTTTTGCATTATAAAAAACTAAAAAATTGATTTATTGTTATGACAATTGAATCGATTAAAATCGAGACTCACCACTCACCACTCACCACTCACCACTCACCATTTACCATTTACCATTTACCATTTACCATTTACCATTTACCATTTACCATTTACCATTTACCATTTACCATTTACCATTTACCATTTACCATTTACCATTTACCATTTACCATTTACCATTTACCATTTACCATTTACCATTTACCTATTGTTAATCTCGTATTTTGGATATCAGAACTGGTGCCTTTAAGTACAGGGCAAAAGTTAGTTGGGACTGATTAGGGGCAATACTCAATAATGACTGGCTGTATATGCTCAGAAGTGAAGCTAGAGGACGTAATGGCGTACGGTTCCCAAAAAAATACCCTGTTAGCTCAAGGCTCACAGGGTATTGGGATCATTTTATCAATTTAGGTATGACCGGTTTTATTTAGGTTTATAGTATGCGGCTAATTAAGCGATCGATACGAATTCTGCGTAAGCGACGGATCAGTTTACGAACCTTGACGGGGTACTGTTGAATATTCTCAAGTTCAAGGTAGTGCGAGACGACTTTGGTATGAGTGCGGATACACTCTAACTCTTTAGCTCGCTGTTCATGCATCTCATGCTTAGGATCATGAATCAAAATGGCATTCTCAAGATCCAAACGCCATGCACGTGGATTCAGATTGTTACCGGTGATCAATTGCCAGTTATTATCTACCCACATCCCTTTCAGATGGTAGGTATTGTCACCATCCTTCCACAAACGAACGATAAGTTGTCCGTTATCCACAAAGCGTTGTAAGCGGCTGAGGAAACGACGCAAGTTGATTTCGTATAAGTAAGGTAATGCGCCAATAATTTTAAACGGCTGATCTTCCGGAATATAAAAATCATTTGCTGTTTTGTCGCCGACAATAATCTCGACTTGTTTACCTTCTCGCAGTAAATAAATAATGTTGCGAACTAATAACGCAGGCAAATTAAAGTAGGGAGTGCAAATCGTCAGGCGCTCATCAGCGGAAGACATGAGGTGATGAATCGTTTTGTTCAGCGGGCTTTTTTTGCCTAAGCCAACTAAGGGTGTGATAGCTAATTCATCATTGCTTGCTTGCGTAGAGAATTGATATCCGATGTCACGCAGCGAGGAGCGAAACTGCCGAGTTTCGTTTTTGATTTCAGGATTCGTGGGTCGATCCGTACGATCAAGGCGCTGAACAGCACCGGCACTCAAGACTCGCTGTTTCACGTAATCAACCATAATACCGGCCAATGATGGATTCGTGATTAACTGGTAACGATCATAACGATACTTATCGTTTTGATGCAGATAGACGTCATTGATGCTGGCACCACTGTAGATCACGGTGTCATCAATGATAAAACCTTTGAGATGCAGGACACCAAGGGCTTCTCGGGTATTAACCGGAACACCATAAACTGGAACGCAAACATCAGGATGTTGTGCTGCCATCTCGCAATACCAATCAGCATTAGTATTGACTGCTGCTGCTCCGATACGGCCACGCTGGGCACGGTGCCAGTCTACTAGCACGCAAATTTCCAGTTCAGGCTGTCGCTGTTTGGCCTGATAGAGGGCGTTCATCACGTCGCGACCTGCATCATCCTGCTCAAGATAAAGCGCCACCAGATAAATACGGTTGGTCGCCTGACCTATTAATTCCAATAGTGTAGAGCGGAAAACCTTGGGGCAATACAGCGTTTGGACATCATCAACTGGCTGGGGGAGTTTGGGCAGTTGTGCAAGGTGTTGTTGATGTTTACTACGTTTAAATTTTGACAACATCACAGTGCGCTTCT